>PBKW01000027.1 GCA_002721615.1 Chloroflexota bacterium | reverse complement strand
TCGAATCCTCTCGCCCCGACCATCAAAATTACCCCTTTTTAGAATTCTGGGAGTTTTATATACTCAAAAATAAATAAAATTGTTTTTGAATTTTGTATTATTTTTTGTATGTACATATAGTTCTTTTATAAACAAAAGTGTAAACTTTTAAACAAATAAAGCCTAAATTGGAGAAATAAGATTATGAATGGTTTAGATTGGATTTTAATTATTTTATTTGCTGTGGGTGGTTTTTGGGGTTATAAATCTGGATTAATAACAGGGGTTCTTACAGTAATTGCCTTATTCGTTGCGAGTATAATCAGTGGACAATTTTCAGAAAGATTAGTAAGAATTATTTCCAATAGTGTTGAAGGTGAAGCTTTAAGTACAGCGATTGCTTATGTAGCTATCTTTGTAATTGTATTTATACTTGCCAGAATGTTGGCTAAAGGTATTAAAGCTGGATTAAAAGTAGTATTGCTTGGATGGGTAGATAAGGTTGGAGGTGTTGGATTGGGAATTGTAGCTGGTGTGATAATCATTGGAGCTGTTGTTGGTGCTGGTGCTAGGTATGCTTATGTAGTAGAGGATGAAGATAAAGTTTATAGTGAAGATGTTTTGAAACAAATGGCTAGAACTTTTGCAGCTAGTGCTGCAAGAGAGGGAGTAGATGGGTTATTAAAAGGTTCTACTGTTACAGGTGTAGTAGTAGATATCTATAGAATTCTTCCTGCAGGAGGTTTGGGAATGTTGCCTGGTGATTTTGATATTGCTTTTGATTTATTGGATCAAAGAAGAAAAATTGATAGTTAAAAGTTAAGGAAAATGACAAATGATTAAAAATAAATTATTTTTATTGGCTTTATTAGTTGTAGTGTTCGTTTCTACAGGAAATCTAAATTCTCTTTCAGTAAAAGCTAACGATGATAAATTAACTAATTTTGAACCTGCATTCCTTAATAGGCCCAATTATGACGGTAGGATAGTGTTTTCTTCAAATGCTCGTGGTAATAATTACAATTTGTATGTTGCAGATGCTGGTGGTGGAGATTTACATGAAATTACTCATGAACCTGGTGATGAGATTAATCCTTCTATTTCACCAGATGGTAATTTTGTTGCGTATGCTCAAAATAATGAAGGTGATTGGAATATCACTGTTATGGAAATAGATACTGAAAACCGATGGAACCTTACTCATTCACCTCATAATGAAACAAATCCAGATTGGTCTGATTGGGATAGAATTGCATATCAATCCGATAAATATGGAAACTGGGATATTATGTGGAAAGATGCATTTGGACCTGAATGGGACGGAGGCACATCTCCAGATATGGAAATTACCAACTCACCTCAAAATGAAACAAATCCTGCTTGGGGAAGATACAATTATGCAAGCATGATAGCTTATGTTAGAGATGGGGATATATGGGCTTTTGATGATAATATGGGACAGGAATTTAGAACTCCTGCTTCAGGCGGTGGAGAACAAGTAATGCCTTTGTGGTATCCAGGAGACGATATTTTTCCTAACAGTAGAGGGCCTGCTTTAATTTATAAAGAGAAAAACAAACCGGGACTAATGTGGTCAGGTTTAGATGGTGGAAATAGAGGGCCTTTACTTAAAACTAAAGATCAGAATCCTAGAAATATTCCTGTAATTAGTGCTAGTTTTGGATTATCACCTGAGACAATAGGATTTGTTACTAAAAAAGGCGAAATAATGGCTTTTAATTTTTATGATAGAGATAACCCCAGCATGATTGATGTTCGTGAACATAGGGGTAGAATAAAAGATATGGATTGGGGTCCATGGGGTAGTCATGGAGGACATGGTGGTGGTTTCATGGGAATGGGTGGTGGAGGTAACCGAAATGGTGGTGGTGGAGGCATGATGGATAGGATGAGAGATATGGTTCCTGGTGGTAATAATAGAGGTGGTGGAAACAATATGGACAATAGGATGATGGACGAAGGTAGAAAGATGATGCAGGAGCAGGAAGAAATGCAACGTAGGATGATGGAAGAGCAGAGGAAAATGGAAGAGGAACAGCGTCAAAGAGAACGTGAAAGGGAGGAAGAAGACAGAAGGAGACGTGATGAAGAGAATGAAAGGAGAAGACAGGAAGATGAACAGCGTTTCAAGATGGAAGAAGAGAGGAGGGCATTAGAGCTTAAGGCTGAGCAGGATAGATTGTCTATTGAAGAAGAAAGGAGGATGCGAGAGTTAGATCAAAGAAGGGAAGAGATGGAGATGGAGCGACAAATGAGAGAAGAAGAACTTCGATTGGAAGAGCAGAGGAGAGAGATGGAGCGAGAAGCTGAGCAGGAGAGGATGGAACAACAGGCAAGGATGATGGAAGAACAGAGGAGGATGATGAGAGAAGAAGCTGCAGCTAGAGGTGGTACTGGCCCTGGTCCTGAAGGAGGAGGTCCGGATTTTTATGTTAGAGGAGCTTCAGAAGAACAGTATAATTGTATGGTTAAAACTCTTGGTCCGCCTGTAGTAGAGCAATTTAATTTTAGAGATCCAAGGCCAGATGAATACGAAAGATTACACAACAATGGTTGTGAAGGAGTACCAGAGTTATTTGGTCAAGAAGTATATGGAGAAGATGATCGAGGATTTTTTGGAAAACCTAAAACAGGTTCTCTTAAGACTGGTGGTCCTGGGGAGATGATGCAAGATCCAACAATGTTAGCTATGGCAGGGTTAGTAGTTACAGTAGGTGCTACTCTATTACAGATGGCTAGAGGAAAATAATCAAAATCGAACCTTGGCAACAAGCATGATGATTGTTATATTAATAGAAAATAAAAAATACCAAGAGGTTAAACTGAAATGACTGAACTAAAAGGAATTCTTACTTTTGTTAGAAAACTTCTCATAAATCTTATTGTTTCTTTACCTTTTCTAGGTTTTGGACTATATGGATTTCTAATTAATCCTGAGGGAGTTCCAGTATATGCTTCTGGTATTTGTATAGGAATAGGAGGATTTCTTCTAGCAGTAGGATTCCTTCTAAGTTTCATAGCTTCATTCCCTATGCCTATGTTGGTAGAAGGAGAAAAAGAATTAATATTACGTCATCCTACGATGAGACCAGCTTACACTAGAATGTTGATTTCAGTACCATTTTTTGGAGCAGCAGCATATCTAGCATTAGGGACACAATCACCTTATGTTTATGCATTTGTAGTTGGGTTAATTGGATTATGGTTATTTTTCAAAGGAGCTACTAGATATTTGAGGAATTTATGTATCACTTATTTGGTTACTGATAGAAGAATAATACATATGTATAAATTCTTGTGGTTATATACAAATGAAATTCCTGTAGGAAGAATAATTTCAATTCAGGAAGCTCGAAGCTTTTTTGAAATAATTACTGGAAGAGGAAGTGTAGTTGTATCTAGTGGTATCGGAGCTAGAATGACTATTAGAATGGAAGAAATAAGTGATCCTTCTCCAGTAGCAAATGAATTGAGAGGTTTATTACCTGACTAATGACTAAAAGAATTTGATTTCAAAATTTTTTTCAAAGTCATTTCATAAGTCTGATCTACTGATTTATACTTTATCGTTGTTTCATACGGTGAAACATATATTTAATAGTTCTTTTAATATTCTTATTCCTTATATCAAAGAAGGTATGTTTCTTAACAATCTTCAAATTGGAATATTAGTGGGAGTTCAACAAGTTTTTTCTGGTATTGCAAATATTCCCGCAGGTATTATTACAGACATTTTTAGAAAGACTCTTGGGATTATGCTTGCTACTAGTATGCTTTTTGTGTCTATAGGATTCCTTTTTCTAAGTATTGCTAATTATTACATTTTAATTCTTATTGGAGCCTCATTATTATCTATAGGTGCTTCTTTATGGCATGCTCCAGCCTTTTCTATTCTTTCTAATAGATTTCCAAACAAGAAAGCTTACGCATTAGGAGTTCATATTTCTGGAGCTTCAGCTGGTGATAGTTTGGGTCCTTTATTTGGAGGATTATTATTGGGTGGAATTAGTTTAGGGGCATTAAAATGGGCTGGGTTAGGTTGGAAAAGTATATGTTTCATTAATTTTATTCCATGTTTATTAATTTCTATAATTTTATTGTTATATAGCAATAAATTAATGAATCCTGAAATTAAAAATGTAAAATTTTCAAATTATTTTAAAAATGCATTTAGTTCTTTGAAAAAGACTGGAGTTCTAGTAATGGTGATGCTTCATGCAATTAGAGGGGCAACTCATCAGTCATTTTCAGTCTATTTGGCTATATATCTAAAAGAATATTTAATGTATTCTTCATTTTTTATAGGAATTCATCTGGCTTTATTAACTCTAGCTGGAATTGTTTTTACTCCTGTTCTAGGACTTGTATCAGATAAAATTGGCAGATTACCAATAATTATTTTCGGTTTTGCAATGACTAGTTTGATGATAGCGATGATTTTATTAGTTAATTCAGGAATTTCTTTAATAATTATGTTAATAGTTTTAGGATCAGTGCTTTTTTCAATAATGCCAATAATATCTGCTTATGCAATGGATACTGCAGGAAAAATGAATGAAGGCAGTTCTATTGCTTTTTTATTTACAGGAGGTTCTATTGCAGGCGCAATAGCTCCTGTAATAGCAGGTATATTTTTTGATAAATGGGGTTTTGATGGCTTAATAGTTTTTACTGTATCATTATCTTTATTGGGTTTATTAATAGTAATTTCATACACTTTATATGATTCATTAAGAAACAAATTCATTTAATTATTACTAGAAATAAATAAAAATATAGTAAGAAGAGGAATTATGATTCTCACAGGAGTAGCTAGAGTAGATATTACTCCACCTATTGGAATATCACATGCGGGATGGGGTGCAGCTCTACATGAAAAAGCAGAAGGAATAGATATGCCTTTATATAGTACTTCTTTATATTTGAAATCAGAGAGTACTGAAGAAGAAATAATAATTATTGATTTAGATTTATGTATTCTTACTAATGATCTTGATAATCAAATAAGAAATAAGATTACTAGTTTTTTCCCAATTAAAAATGAAAATATAAGAATTTCAGTATCTCATACTCATGCGGGTCCGGCTTTAGGAGATGGAGTATGGTTGGAGGGAGGAAAAGAGTATGCAGAATCTTATAAAATTCTTTTACCTGAGTTGATATTGAGATCAGTAAATGATTCTGTAAAAAACGCTATTCCCGCTAGAATAGGATTTAAAAAAGGAGATTGTGATATAAATATCAATAGAAGACCTGCAGATGATAAAGGTAATTTTTTTACAGGAAGAAATTGGGAAGGTGTAGTGGATAGAGAAGTAACTGTAATTGGTTTTGATGACATAGATGGTAAACCAATAGCTACGATTGTAGATTATGCTTGTCATCCCACAATTTTAGGACCAGAAAATAAATTGATATCTCCTGATTATCCTGGTCACATGAGATTTTCAGTAGAAAAAAATGTTGGTGGATTATGTTTATTCCTTCAAGGAGCTGCTGGAAATCAAGGTCCTGTGCATACATTTTTAGGAGATGTTGAAATTGCAAGAAAAGCTGGGAAAATCTTGGGTTTAGAGGCTTCAAAACTTCGAATTCAATTAGATCCATTTAAGAGAGAAGAAAAATTAATTGATATCGTACCTTCAGGTGCAGATCTTGGAATGTATGAAGACGTATCATTAGGTGAACCTAGTGATGTAATAAATATTAGGAATAAAAAAATTCATTTAGATTCTCTTGAATTCCCAGATTTAATTAAAGCTGAAGAGTTATATAAAAAATCTCTAGATAAACTTTATAATGCTAGAGAATCAGGCGATGAATCTCTTGTTAAATCCATAGTATCAGAAACAAAGAGGGCTAGTTTTATAAAAAATCTTTCCAAAATTTCTCAATCAGGAAAAGTTGAATTGTGGATTCAAACTTTTAGGATAGGTGATGTGATATTGCAAAGCATTCCTGTTGAACCTTTTGCAGAAACTGGAATCCAAATTAAGAGTACTAATTTAAATGGGATACAAATATTATTTTCAGGATATTCTAATGGATCATTTGGATATTTACCTATTATAGATGCTTATGAAGAAGGGGGTTATGAACCAAACAATACTCCTTTTGCAGCAGGGTCAGCAGAAATTGTAGAAAGAATCTGTGTTGAAGAAATAAAAAATATTACAGATAGTTAATTATTTACAATTTACACAACATTGATCTACCCAATGTTCATTTTCTACTTCAATCAAACCCATTTTTGAAGTTCCTTCTTTGCAATCATTGGTTGGCTTTGGACATCTGCTTCTGAATACACATCCAGAAGGGGGATTTGTGGCACTTGGAATCTCGCCTTGTATGATTGTTCTATTTATTTTTGATTCTATAGAAGGATCAGGAATTGGAACAGAATCTAAGAGTGCTTTAGTATAAGGATGTAAAGGGTTAGAATAAATTAATTCTTTTGATCCGTATTCGATTAATTTTCCTAAGTACATCACTGCGACTCTATGACTTAAGTTTTGAACTGTAGCAAGATCATGTGAGATGAGAAGATAAGATATATCTGATTCTTGTTGTAGATTTTTTAGTAAATCTACAATTTGAGATTGTATAGATACATCTAATGCAGATAATGGCTCATCAAGAATTAATAATGAAGGATTATGAGCCAATGCTCTTGCAATGCATATCCTTTGTCTTTGTCCACCACTAAACTCATGAGGATATCTATACATCATAGAACTATGTAAACCTACTTTTTGTAGTAAAGATATCACAATCTTATTTTCATTCTCAGATTTAGGATAATGAACTCTAATTGGTTCTAGAATGATATCTTTTATTCTCATTCTAGGGTTTAAAGATCCATAAGGATCTTGAAAGACCATTCCAACATTTTTTCTTATAGTTTTAATATCTTCTGAAGACCTTTCATTTTGATTTTCTTTTAATAATATTTTTCCTGATTTTGGTTGAACAAGATTTACTATAGATTTTCCAATGGTAGTTTTTCCTGATCCAGATTCTCCTACAAGTCCAAATGTTTCACCTTTAAATATTTCTAATGAAACATCTTTTACAGCATTTATAGTGTTTGATGAATTTGAAAAGAAATAATTATTTTTTAACTGGAATTCTACATTTAAATTCTTTATAGATATGAGAGGGTTTTTATTAGAATTATCAGTAGTTTTGTGATTTTTCTTATTTACATTAATTATTGGAACAGAATTTAGTAATTTTTTTGTATAAAAATGTTTTGGAGATGAATATATTTCTGATGCTGATCCTTTTTCTACAATTTTCCCCTCTTTCATGACATTAACTTGGTTAGCATATCTTGCTATTATCCCCAAATTGTGAGTGATCATTAACAGTGTAGTTCCCATTGAATTTGTAAGATCTTTGATTAACTCAAGTATTTGTAATTGAATCGTTACATCAAGGGCTGTTGTGGCTTCATCAGCAATAAGTAGCTTAGGATTACATGCTAAAGCCATAGCGATCATTATTCTTTGTCTTTGTCCTCCACTGAATTGATGTGGATAATTCTTTGTTCTTGTTTCAGGGTCAGATATTCTAACCATTTCTAAAAGGGAAATAGTTTTATGTTTTAGTTGATTTTTTGTTAGAGAAAGATGTTTTTCTAGTATTTCTTCTAACTGTTTTCCGATAGTCAATACAGGATTTAAGGAAGTCATAGGTTCTTGGAATACCATAGATATCTCTTTACCTCTAAGAAGACTTAATTCAGTATTTGTTAGATTTAGTAGATTTTTCCCCAAATAATTTATTTCTCCGTCTACTTCACAAATATCTTTTGGCAGTAAACCCATTATTGCTAAAGCAGTCACACTTTTTCCTGATCCACTTTCTCCAACTAATCCGATTGTTTTTCCAGATGGAATATTTAAATTTATTTTAGATACAGCTTTAAGAATATTTGTTTCTTCAGAAGGAGTTTTAAATGAAATTTGAAGGTTTTTTATTTCAAGTAAATTTTTTGACATTATATAAATTATAAAAAGTATATTTTTCTTATATTCTAGTGTAATAGGGATTTAAAATTATTTATATGATGAGGTTGAAATGAATAAAGTATTTATATTAGGAGCAGGAACTCCTACTCCTACTAAAGAAAGATTTGGGTCTTCAGTTGTTTTATCTATAGAAAATGAGCTTGTAATGTTTGATTGTGGCCCGGCTACAACACATAAACTCATCAAGAAAGGAATTTTGCCTACTCAAGTAAACTCATTATTTTTTTCTCACCATCATTTCGATCACAATGTTGATTATCCTTGTTTTCTACTTTCTAGATGGGATCAAGGAGCTGGAAAAGAAGAAAAACTTAAAGTATATGGTCCAAATCTTACAGAAAAAATTAGTGAACAATTAATTGGACCAGAAGGAGTGTTTTCATATGATTGGAAGGCAAGAGTAAATCATCCTTTGAGTCAAAAAGTTTATCAAAATAGAGGAGGTATTCTACCAAGAAAACCTCCAAGTATTTTTTCTAAAGATATAAAATCAGGGTCGACTCAATTATTTGATAAATTTGAAGTTCATTCTCGTGAAGGAAAACACGTACAGCCATATTTAGATTCATTAGCATATCGCTTAGATTCTAAAAAAAATAGTGTTGTATATACAGGAGATACTTCTCCTTGTGAAGATGTGGTTGAATTATCTTATAAGGCAGATGTAATGATTTCTATGTGTTGGGATGATCAAGAAATAATGAATCAAATAGGTGAAAATGAAGGTCAATGTGGTACTCTAGGCGCAGCTATGATGGCTTCCGAAGCAAAAGTGAAACATCTAGTTTTGACTCATATGGGTCCAAATATTAATAAGGAATCAGTGCAAAGAAAAAGTTTGAAAGAAATGAAGAAAATTTTTTCAGGAAAAATAACTTTTTCTAATGAATTGGATGAATTTTTTCTTAATTAATATACTACCAATTAGGTTCTGATTCTTCACCTTCAGTAGTAGTAATTCTTAATTGATCTGTACCATCTGGTTTCATAGAGTACAAGTCATTGTCACCATCTGAATCTGAAAGAAAAAGTATTCTATCTCCTGACCATACAGGGTTTGATTCTGAGGCAGAATTACTCGTTAATCTTACTTTTTCTAGACCATCTACAGTAGTTATATAGACTTCTGGATTATCATCTCTTTCAGATATAAAAGTTAATCTTTTTCCATCTGGTGACCAACTAAAGTCATTATCTACTGAATCATTTGTAGAAATGTTTTCCTCGTTTTCTCCATTTTTATCCATGGTGTATATTTCTTCATGGCCGTCTCTTTTAGAAATAAATGCGATTTTAATTCCTTTTGGGCACCATCTTGGTTGAGAACCAATATCATTTGATAATTCTATCTCATCTACGCCTAGAGGATTTTTCTTAAAAATACCAAGTTTATTGCTACCTGATTTTACTGTGAAGACTATCCATTCTCCGTCAGGAGACCAATTACCCAACTCTTCAGTTGCAGGACTTTTTGTTACAGGTAGTACAGTTTTAGTGGAAAGGTCAATAACTCTTAAATCAATTTGATTATTAAAAAAAGACACATATGAAATTCTTTCAGAGTCTGGAGCCCAAAAGAAATCAGGTGGTTTTTTAATAATTGATTTTTCAGGATTTTGTAAATCGACTAATGATTGTTCATCCTCACCTATAAGATCAACTAACAATTGTTCATTTTCACCTTTTGGATCCATTACCCATAATTGAAGCTTTTCATTACGATCAGAGATAAATGCTATACTTTTCCCATCAGGAGACCATTTGGGAGAATATTCATTGCCATCTGAATTCGTAAGTCTTTTTTCTGATTCTCCATCTGTTGAAGAAATGTAAACTTCAGGATTTCCATCTTCGTTAAGTATATAAATTGGATCTTTTTGGGTTCCTGCTGTAGTACTGCATCCAGAAAAAATTAGAATAGATATTACAGTAAATAAAAAAAAGTAGAAGTAGTAATTTATTTTTAATTTTCTATTAATTAACATGGATCTTTTAAAAATTGATATAAAATTATCCTATCAGTATCTCAATTAAATTTTAATATAATTAGGTGTAATTTTTCCAAATATCTGTTTCATAGTGATTTCTTTTAATAACATGATATATACTTCTCAATTATGTTATTCAATTCTTGGAGATAAGTTGAAATTTTCATTTTTTATGATGCCTTTGCATCTTCCAATAGAAAATCCTTCTCTATCTTTCAAAAGAGATTTAGATTGGATTAGTTATGCAGAAGATTTGGGTTTTGATGAATTTTGGGTTGGAGAACATCATTCTGCAGGATGGGAAACTATTCCATCCCCAGAAATGTTTTTAGCAGCAGCAAGTCAAAGAACTTCAAGAATAAAATTAGGAACTTCAATGATAAGTCTTCCTTTTCACCATCCTTTTCATGTAGCTGAAAGAATTGCATTTCTTGATCATTTAACAGAAGGTAGAACAATTTTTGGAATAGGTAGATGTAGTTTGCCAACTGATATCAAACTTTTTCAGATTCCGTATCAAGATTTACAACCTATGATGGAAGAATCTTTGGAAATTATCACGAAATTACTAGAAAATGATGAACCTGTAACTTATCAAGGGAAATATTGGGATATTAATGATATGTACTTACAATTAAAATCATATCAACCAAAAATTCCTATAGCTATAGCATGTTCTGGTTCTAAAAACTCTTTAGAATTTGCAGGAAAAAAAGAACTTATTCCACTTTCTCTGGCACATCCTCCAGGTCCATATTCTGTTCCTATTTCTAAACAATGGAAAGTAATGTCTGAAGCAGCAAAAATATCAGGAAAAAAGATTAATAGAAAAAATTGGGAATTGGTTACTTATGTTTATTTATCTGATTCAAAAGAACAGGCATGGGCTGATATAAAATCGGGAGCTTATAGAGATATTCACGAGTATTTTTTTAATATTTCTGAGACTGCTAGAGAAGGATATAAATCATTTCCTGATCAAGAAGAGCAAGATATAACAGTAGCATCCGTCGCTAATCAGAGATCTTGGATTATAGGGACTCCTGATGATGCTATTGAAGCGATAGAAAAACTTGACCAAGAAGCAGGAGGGATAGGAGGAATGATGATTACTACTCATGAATGGGCAAGTGATAAAAAAAGTAAATATTCCGCAGAATTATTTGCTAGATATGTTATGCCTCATTTTAGAGGACACACAAAAGATTTAAAAATTGCTTGGGATCGCACTAAACAAGATTTTAAAGATGGAAAATTATCCAATGCATCAGGGAAAGATAACAATCCATTTGATGATGATCATAAGACTAATTTACATGTAAAGAATTGATTAATTTGTTGGAGGTATGAAGTGAAAAATTTAAATATTATGGTATCAAAACATTCAGTTTTTTACTCTCCATTGATCGGAATAATTGCTGGAGATTTTTTGAAAGAACAAGGATATGAAGCAAATTACTCTATTGTTCCTGAAAACCAAACAGTTTTTACTTATCTTCTATCTGGAGAAGTAGATGTAGCACAAGCTGCAGTATCTGCAAATTGGTCTTTTATGGAACAGAATAAAAACACAAATATCATTCATTTTGCAGAAATTAATCAGAGAGATGGATTTTTTATATTATCTAAAGAAGTATCTGGAATAACATCTTGGAAAAATTTAGAAAACTGTTCTTTGATTGCTCAATTAGGAGCACAACCTTTTGACATGCTGAGATTTGCTTTGAATAAGGAAGATGTTGATATAGATAAAATTAATTGGATTCAAGCAGAATCTTTAGATTCAAGTATTGAATTATTCAAACAAGGGAATGCTGATTTTATTCATCTTCAAGGTCCATATCCACAGCAATTAGCCTTAGAGGGATATGGGGAAATTGTTTTTTCAGTAGGTGAAACTATAGGTCCTGTAGCATTTAGTAGCATATGTTGTACCAAAGAATTTAGAAATAAAAATGAATATTTAATATTTTTAGATGCATTTAAAAAATCTAAAAAATGGGTACTTACAGAGAATATAGATTTAGTAGCAGAAAAAATAAGTTCATTTTTTGATGAAATTTCATTTGAAGCAATCAAAACCACATTACATACATATAGAAAACTTGGTTGTTGGTCTTTAGAAACAAATATTTCTAGAGGAACATATGAAGCTAGCTTAGATGTTTTCAGTTTTAATAAAACCATCTCTAGAAGACATGATTATTCAGAAGTAGTAGTTAATGATTGATTTTAAAACCATGTTGTATATTCGGAATGATTTTCACGTGAAACATTTATTTGATTCATAGGTTTTTTTGAAAACCCAATATAAAGAGCACCTACAATATTCCATTCATTAGGAACCTCAAGAATTTCGTTGAGATTTGAGATTTTTGTAGGCTTGCCAGTTGACCAACTTATAGAAATATCAAAAAAGTAACTGACTAGAGCCATGTTTTGAATTGAGATACATGTAGAAGCATAATTTTCTTGAGTAATTTCGTTTGAATTTCCAGGTATAGAAAAAGCATAAATTAATTCAGGGCTTTCTAGGATTTCTAGCTTTGATTTTTCTGCCGAATTTAATTTAGTTTTAGGGTTAGGGTTTTTTGAAGTTTCAATTGAAAGCTTTTTTACTGCATCAGAAATCAAGATTCTTTTTTTTGAGAATTTACTGATTGATATAAATCTCCAGGGTTCAGTATTTCTATGATTTGGAGACCATTTTGCAGATTCTAAAATAGTACTCATTAATTTAGATGGGACTTTTTCATCTAAGAATTTTCTATAAGTTCTTCTGTTTTCTATTGCCTCTTGAACAATTAAAGCTTTTTCTTCTGAATTCATTTTTCTTGTAATGTAGATATATTTTGATAATTCTTTGATTATACTTTTTAATATTAATATATGCCTAGCCGTAATAAAAGAATAAATAGAGATTTTCAAATAGAGGGAAGACGTTCCGTTTTAGAAGCATTGAAAAATCCTTTAAGGATTGAAAAACTTCTTATTTCAGATTCTGAAAAAATAGGTTCTCAAATAGAAAAAATCTTAAAAACTGCGAAAAAGTTAGATATAAATGTAGATTTTGTTACGAAAAATCAACTTGATAAGTCTAGTCACACTAAAAAACATCAAGGTGTAATAGCAACCACAACTTCTCCTGGTTACTATACTGAAAAAAAACTTTGGGATGATCTTGAAGAGAATAATCAAAGAATTGTAGTTGTTTTAGATGGTATACAAGATCCTCACAATATTGGAGCTATATCAAGAACTGCCCTTGCAATGGGAGTCTTCGCATTAGTGTTACCTAAAAGAAATAGTGCTGGAATTTCTCCCGGATCACTTAGATCATCTGCAGGAGCAATTGAACATTTAAAAATTGTAAGAGTTTCTAATATAAATTCTTCATTATCAAAATTTAAAGAACTGGGTTTTTGGGTAATAGGGTTGGATCATAATTCTAATAATGAAATAAATTCAGTTAAGGTAAACTTTCCATCTGTAATTGTTGTAGGTTCTGAAGGTAAAGGAATATCAGAATTGGTATTGAAAAATTGTGATACCACTGCCAAAATACCTATAAAAGGTCCTGTAGATTCTCTTAATGCTTCAGTGGCTGCAGGTATAGCTTTTTATGAACTTTTAAAAAATTATCAATAGTATTTTTTGTCAAACATTGATTTAATTGCATATATAAAATTGTGAAATATTTCTAATAGGGATAATTAAATAGTATTAGAGGAGAGTTAAGATGGCTAAATCAGAAGGAAGAGTTGCAATAGTAACAGGAGGAGGATCTGGAATTGGTAAAGAATCTGCTTTTGCTCTAGCTAAAGATGGTTATTCTGTTGCTATAGCTGGAAGAAGAGAAGAAGTTTTAAATGAAACAGTAAAAGAAGCTACTAATGAAGGCTTGAAAATGTTGGGAGTACAAACTGATGTAGGTAATCCTAAATCTGTAAAAAATCTTTTTTCTAAAACTCTTGAGAATTTTGGTAGGCTAGATGTACTTTTTAATAATGCTGGAGGTGGAGCTCCCAAAATTCTTATTGAAGATCTTACTTATGAGCAATGGCAAACAGTTGTAGATTCTAACCTTACAGGTACGTTTTTATGTTCTCAAGAAGCTATTAAAATTATGAAATCTCAAAATCCTATGGGAGGTAGAATTATTAACAATGGTTCAATTTCTGCTTATACCCCTAGACCAGATTCTGCACCTTATACTGCAACTAAACATGGAGTTTCAGGGTTAACTAAATCTATTTCTTTAGACGGTAGAAAATACAATATAGCATGTGGTCAAATTGATATTGGGAATGCAGCTACTAATATGACAGAAAGAATGTCTTCAGGTACAGCACAAGCTGATGGTTCAATGAAGGTAGAACCTACTTATGACGTAAAACATGTAGGGGAAACAGTGCTTTATATGTCTAATTTACCTTTAGATACTAATGTTCAATTCGTAACTATTATGGCTACAAAGATGCCATATATAGGTCGTGGATAGTCTATTCCTATAATTTTACTACTACAAAGAATAGAATTTTTTTGCATTATCAGAAAGGAACTTTCTCTTTATGTTTTCAGTAAGATCTTTCTCTAACACTTTTAGTGGTAACTCGAACACTTGTTTATATTCTCCTGCTAAAAGACAAACAGGCCAATCGCTACCAAACATCACTCTATTCTCTCCAAATTCTTTAAAAACATGAAAGACATATTTATTGAAATCATTAACTTCCCATTTCTCACTTGCCTCAGTAATCATTCCTGATATTTTGCAGAATAAATTAGGAATTGTAGATATTTCTGAAATTAGTTTAGCCCAAGGCTGGAATATTCCTTCTGCAATCAAAGGTTTACCTATATGGTCGAGTATTCCTTTTAAATTTGGAGCTTTTTCAAAAACCTTAGGTATATAAGGTAAATGATTTGGTCTAGCTAAAAAATCGAAGGGAATTCCTCTATTTGATAATTCTTTTATTCCATTTAAAACTGATTCTTGAACTATCCAACTTTCTTCAGTTTCATCATGCCACACATGTCTTACACCTTTAAAAAAAGAGTTTTTTTGAAGTTTATCTAAAACTTTATTTAGATCTTTGCTTGTTAGATCAACCCAACCTACTACACCAGCAATGAAATCATTTTGTTCTGCTAAATCAAGTAACCAAAAAGTATCTTCTAATGATTGATGTGCTTGAACTGTTACTACTTTATTTATTTCTACTTGATCTATGTTAGGTTTTAAATTTTTTGGGAGATAGTTTTTTTCTAAAATGCTACCTTTTTCAATCCAATCATAATCTCTCAGTTTAAAATCCCAAAAATGTTGATGAGTATCATAGTAGATATTGGTTTTCACAATTGTATAGTTCCGATTTCAGGAAAATCTCTTGTTGTAGGAGGAGGATGTACCGCATCACAATACCAAAGAGTTCCATTATTATCTATAGATAGGCCATGTGGATCTGGTCCATCTTTAGGAAATTTGATTTTTTCTAGTTCATCTCCGTTATCCACATCATATTTGATTATTTCTTTAGCTCTTCTATCAGCACACCAAATTCCATCTTCTACTCTAGCTAAACCATGGGCAACCTCTTGGTTAATAGGAATTTTCTTAATTTCTTTAAAATTATTTGCGTCTACCAAAATTAAAGCTTTTGGATTAAATCCAGTAATCCATATTTTCCCCTCATCCCATTCTATTCCATGAATTCCGCCACCATCAGGCGTTGGGAACCTATCTACCATTTCTCCAGAATTTAGGTCAAGTTTGTAAATCCAAGGCATATGAGTATCTGTTGATCTGTATTCACGTGCTTTTGTCCTGCCGTTAGATGCTGTCCAAAGAAACCCTCCACCAATTGTTACACCTGAACCATTTTCTGTTATAGTATTAATTACTCTTTTTACTTTGCCTTTTTGGTCAATCACGAATACATTATCAGTAAATTGATCTATTATGAAGATTTCATCGTTTATACATTGAAGACCATTTGGCATAGCACAAGGTGGTTTAAATTTTACAGATAAATTCATTTTGATCCTTTAAATAATTATATATATATATTCTAAATTATGGGGTTATTATAATATTAATTCAATATTGGTACTAAAAGGTTTCCTTATTCAATTGTAATTATGAGTAACATGATAAAAAATTAATAAATCTACAAAAACTGATTGATAACTTAGAAGTAGTGGGGAGAAAATATGGTGAGAAAAAGTGGAGAAATAAAAAAACTAGAAAAGACTAAAGAAAAGACTAAAGAAAAGACTAAAGATCGTGTGATGGTATTCATAGATGGTAGTAATCTCTATCATGTTATGACTCAACATTTAACTAGACATGATTTAAGATTCGGTAAATTTTCTGAAAAATTAGCTGGTACTAGAAGTTTAGTTAGAACTTACTATTATAATATTCGTCAAAACATAAGATCAGACGAACAGGAAAGATTCTTGAGTTCTCTTTACGATACTCCTTATATGGAAGTAAGGTTAGGTATTGTCAAGCAAAGAGGTCAAGCTATGGTTGAAAAAGGTGTAGATGTGATGATAGCTATAGATCTTCTAAAATGTGCTTATGAAAATTTATATGATACTGCAATACTTGTAAGTGGAGACGGTGATTTTTATCCAGCAATACAAGCTGTTAAAGATTTGGGAAAACATGTTGAGATAGCTGGTTTTGAAACTAATATTTCTCCTGAATCTTCAAAAATTTCTGATTTAGTAATTAAATTTAATAAATCATATTTCAATAATCTATGGATGACTAAAACAGAAATAAAGAAAATTAAGGAATCATTTTCTAAGAAAGAAATTATGGATGAAGACTCTTCTCCTGAAGGTGAAAATAAAGTATCCAGAAATACATTAAAAAATTCTAATTCTAAATCTTCTAAAAAGCCTTCAATCAGAAGATCTTCTATTAAGAATATGAACGGCAATAATATTTCAAAACCTTCTAACAGAAAAAAGATAGATCAAAAATCTCATAGAGAAGAATTTAAGAATAAAAGATTAGTTAGCTCTGGTTATTCTAATGGTAGAAATTCTCATGTTTCCAGTCCTCCTGAACTTAGGAATGGAAACTATAAATCAAAAGAGAAAGAAAAATCTAAAATTAAAATATTTTCTTGGTTAAAAAAGAATTCTAATTAATTCTTGAGCTTTAATCGTCTGATATAAATGTTTCCTAAGCAATTTTTATATACTGTGATTCCATTTGCCTGTGTGGTTTTAGGAGATTCATTAATTTACTTAATACTTCCTTTAAGTCCTGAGGAATTTGGAATTAAAGATTATTGGGGACTTAAATTAGGATTTTGGATAGGAATAGCATTAAGTATTAACAGATTTGTTAGAATTTTTACTAACTTTTTAGCATCAAAATATTATTTGAAATTTGGATTCAAATTTCCATTTATTATTTCAATTTTTATTGGTTCTTTAACGACTATTTCTTATGGAATTAATGAAAATATAATAATTTTATTAATTGCTAGATTGTTTTGGGGTGTATGTTTTTCATTTCAAAGATTGGGAGTTCAATTATCAGCTTTTGAGTTTGGTTCAGACCATAAAAAGGCTCGTTATTTGGGATTTGCAAATGCTTCATTGAGAGGAGGAAGTTTATTATCTGTTGTGTTAGGTTCTTTACTAATCCAAATAACAAATATTGAAATAACTTTTACAATTTTTGGCTTATTTGGCTTATTTATGATGTTAATAGCAATTTTAATTCCTGATTTTTCGATAAGCAGTATATCTAAAGCAAATCATGAAAAAGATTTAAATAATAGATTTAAGTTGATTTCAACAGGATTGTTACGATTTTCTTCTGCATTTACTGCTAATGGAATATTATTAGCTACTGCTTCTGTATTTGTTTCTAAAGTATTAGTGAATGATAATACTTTGATAGGTTTCCAGTTAACTGCAATTACTTTAGGAAGTTTCGTCTTAGGTCTTAGATGGTTTGCTGATTTATTTTTGTCTTT
The DNA here is from genome assembly GCA_002721615.1 of Chloroflexota bacterium. Taxonomy (GTDB): domain Bacteria; phylum Chloroflexota; class Dehalococcoidia; order Lucifugimonadales; family Lucifugimonadaceae. The sequence continues at coordinate 22,929 of PBKW01000027.1, read as the reverse complement.
TATATATGGTGAAATTTCTGACAAAATAGGTAAAAATTTTGTTGTGAATTCGTGTGTGATCTTTATGATTATTGGTTGTATTCTATTGATTTATTCAACTTCAAGTTTAGAGTTGATGTTTTTATCTTTTTTATTATTGTTTTTCTTCAGTGTTGGAACAGACGTATCCTTAGAATCCATTACTGGTCACTTAAGTGGTGATTCTTCGAGATCTATTGAATTATCAAAATTTAATACTTGGGCTGATTTTGGTTCAGCTTTTGGTCCATTTATAGGATTTATTATTTTAGGAGTTTCTGGGTTTCAACTAATTTTTATTATTTCAACTACTACTATTTTCTTGTCTTGGGTCATTTTCTTAACTGGATTAAAAAAATAGTTATCCAGTGTAAGCACCCTTAGAGGCTGGTTGAACAAGTTTTATGTATTTTCCTAATACTCCACTTGTATAAGGGGGTTTAGGTAATACTATATTATTTAATCTAGATTTCATTTCTTCATTACTTATTTTGATATTTAATTCAAATTTTTCTAGATCTATTTCTATCAGATCGCCATTTTCTACAGTAGCAATAGGACCTCCAACTGCTGCTTCAGGCCCTACATGACCTATCATAGGGCCATGAGATGCCCCAGAAAATCTTCCATCAGTCATTAAAAAAGTTTTATCTCCTAAGCCTTGTCCTACTATAGCGCTTGTTACAGAAAGCATTTCTCTCATTCCAGGTCCTCCTTTAGGACCTTCATATCTTATTACTACGAAATCTCCTGGTTTGATAGAATGTTTTTTTAAAGCTTCCATACATTCTTCTTCTTGGTTAAAAACTCTAGCAGGCCCAGCCCATTTCTTCCCATAATTATGACCAGCTACTTTAAGTACAGCTCCATCAGGTGCAAGGTTTCCATGAAGTACTACTAATCCACCTGTTTTACTAATAGGAGAGTCTTCTTTTACTACAACGGTGTTTTCTTCTTCATTGTTTGGAATATTTTTTAGATTTTCAGATACAGTTTTTCCTGTCACAGTAATACAATCTCCGTGAATTAAACCTAAATTCAGAAGTCTTTTCATTACTAATGGTACTCCTCCTACTTTATCCAAGTCATACATCAAAAACTTTCCAGCCGGCTTCATATCTGCCAATTGAGGTGTTCTCATAGAAATGTTATGTATATCATCTAAAGTTAAATCTACACCCATCTCTTGAGCTATTGCAGGTAAGTGAAGGGCACTATTTGTTGACCCACCCATAGATGTCACTACAGTGACAGCATTTTCAAAAGCTTTTTTGGTAAGAATGTCTGATGGTTTTATATTTTCTCTTAGTAAATGGAGGACAGCTTCTCCTGCGGCACGACTTGAAGCAGATTTTCTTTGATCTACTGCAGCTTCAGATGCTGAACCAGGCAAACTTAAACCTAAAGCTTCTCCAACTGATGACATAGTGTTAGCAGTAAACATTCCACCACAAGATCCAGGTCCAGGACAAGCCCTTGATTCTATTTGATATAATTCATTATCATCGATATCACCTTTTTGATGTTTTCCCACTGCTTCAAAGACGTCTTGGATTTGAATGTTTTCTCCTTTGTAACTTCCTGGAAGAATTGAACCTCCATAAACAAATACAGAAGGCACATTAAGTCTAGCTATTGCCATCATAGATCCTGGCAAACTCTTGTCACATCCTGCTATAGCAATTAACCCATCGAATCTTTCTGCAAAAACAACAGTTTCAATAGAATCGGCAATAACTTCTCTACTAACTAATGAACCTTTCATACCTACAGTGTTCATAGAAATGGCGTCGCTAACGGTAATAGTTCCAAATACAAAAGGAGTTCCTTTAGCAGCAAAAACTCCTTTTTTAGCTTCTTCGGCTAATGGTCCAATTCCTGCATTACATGGGGTGACTTCATTATGAGTAGAAGCAATGCCTACAAAAGGGGCATTAATATCTTTATCTGTAAGACCCATTGCTTTCATCATTGATCGATGTGGAGCTCTTGTTGCTCCTTCGGTAGTCTCCCAACTTCTGTGTTTTCCTATTTCTCTTTTAGGTGCTTTAGAATTACTCATTGAATTCTCCTTAAAAATATTTTATCTATTTATTTTACGTTATTTTTATGATTTTTTAGTACATAATTTATTGCTTCTAATCCTAATATTTTTACATCTTCAGGAGGAGGTAATTTAGATCCGTCATATTTTAGAAGAGGAAGAGATTGTTCAAGTTGTTTTTTTGTAACCCATTGCCAATTTTGAGGTATATCTGAATTTTCAATATTTATTCCAAAATAGATCATATCTATATGTTCATGTAAACCAGATTTAGGATCATCAATTTTCTCTAACAAAATAGTATGTGGAGGCTCTACTTGTACAATTTCTTTAAATATATTTTTATCTTTTTTCTCTAATATTTTAATTTTTAATCCTGTTTCTTCTAGTACTTCTCTCTTAGCAGTTTGTACAGGATCTTCATTTTTTTCAATATGACCTCCAGGAGGAAGCCATGCACCAACTTTTTCATGCCAGTGTAGAAGTATGGCTTTTTTAAGTAAGTTAACTACGAAGACTGTTGAAGTAAAATGTCTTTCCATATTATTTATATATTTTAGTTTTTAAGGAAAGTATTAAAAGGTTATTTAATAATATCAAATTCTATTCCTAATTCTGAACATATATTTTCAAACCAACTTATTACTTCTGGATGTAATGGGATTCCTTTTTCCAATCTTTTTTGGGATTCTTCATGTTCAGGTAAACCAGCATATAATACTCTTTCATATCCAGGGGCTGGAGGTAATTCTCTCAAAGCTTTTAAATATTTATCCATTAGTTCTTTAAAGGTTTTTGTATCTATAAACGCTTCAATTGAATAAGCTGCAACGAAATGATTTTGATGAAGAACATTATTACTAAGAGGTCCTGCTAAATTCCCGTTTAAAATTGACCCTAAAATGTCGACAACAACTCCTAAGGAGTATCCCTTATGAGAACCTAATTCTCTTGTTGCTCCTAATGGTAATTGAAGAAGTCTCTCTTCATCTGGATCATTAGTAGATTTTAAGGAGAAATTTTCCATCACTGGATTTCCGTTTTTATCCGCTACCCAGCCTGGTGCTAATTGTACACCTAGCCTTTGTGCTAATCTAATTTTATTGGTTGCGATGGTACTAGTGGCAGCATCAAAGATAAATGGGATTTCATGTTTTGCAGGCGCCGCCAAAGCTATAGGGTTTGTTCCTAATACTGCTTTTGAAGCAAATGTGGGGACCACACCACTAGAAGAAGAAGTCATACATACCCCAATCATGTCGTGTTCAAGTGCTTTAGCAGCATGATATCCTGCCATTCCTAAATGTCTTCCGTTGCCCATAGATACCATACCAACACCTGTGTTTTTAGCTTTTTCTATGGCTATATCCATACATTGAGGAGCTACAATCAGACCTAGTCCTCTATCACAATCAACAGTAGCACAAGAAGCAGTTTCCCTAATAATATTCCAATCTGCGTCAGGTTTAGCTATACCATCATCATAGTACTGTAAATATCTTCTTAACATGTTAGAAACTCCATGAGTATCAACACCTTTGATATCAGCAGATAGTAGAACGTCTGAAGCAATTTGAGAGTCTTTTTCTGAAATTCCTCTACTCTGGAAAATTTTTTCTACAACCTCTTTTAATTTTTTATCATCAACACGAACAGCAATATCATCAGGCACATGAAATCTTTCAAGCATTTTTTCCCTTTTAGTAATTAGTATTTATTTTTTGACTTCAATAGTAGATTGTTCTTCAACAAACTGTAATATTCCTGAATGATCAAGTTTTCCTTTTCCATTTAATACTAATGATGTTAGAACTTGATGAAGGTTCGCAGTTACTTGCAAAGGAATATTTAATTCATTAGCTGTTTGCATGGCATTAGTAATATCTTTTAAGTGTAATTCGATTCTAAAACCAGGATCGAAATTTCTATTGAACATCATTGGAGCTTTTGTGTTCATCACGTTGCTGCCCGCAAGACCTCCTTTAATAGCATTAAATACAGTTTCAGGATCTAATCCTGCTTTAGTTGTTAGAACCAAAGCTTCAGATAAAGCATGTATATTTGCTCCAACTATGATTTGATTAGCTAATTTTGTAAAATTTCCTGCCCCTATATCTCCACAAAGTACTGAAGAAGATCCTAAGGTTTCAAAAATTGGTTTAGCTCTTTCAAATGAAGAAGATTTGCCTCCTACCATTATTGCTAAAGTTCCTTCTATAGCTCCAGGTTCTCCTCCTGAAACAGGAGCATCTATAAAATCTACTCCTTTTTTTTCACATTCTTTAGAAATTTTTTGTGAAACAAGTGGAGAAATAGAACTCATATCAATTATTAAATTCCCTTTTGAAGCACCATTAAGTATTCCATTTTCGCCAAGAATTGCTTTTTCAGACTGAGGGGAATTTTGAACCATTACTATTATAACATCACTGTTTTCTGAGACTTCCTTTGGAGATGAAGAACTATCTATTCCTTTCTCTATAAGAGAAGTAACGTTATCACTTATTAAATCATATGCATTCACAGAGTATTCTGCGTCTATCAAGTTTGATGCCATTGGTTTTCCCATAATACCTAATCCAACGAAACCTATTTTTTCTTTCATTTTTCCTCCGATTCTATTGCTATTGACTTATATATTAATTATGTTTTCCTCCCCCTAAAAACACAAGTAAAATATCATAATTTATTCACAGTAAGTATTATTTGTTAAAATTATGCATATTTAAATTATTTATTAAGGATTAATTTTATGGAACATCTTTTTACTTTCAACAAGGTAAATTAAGTATGAAGATTGGTATCATTGGCGCAGGAATTGTAGGGTCATCAGCAGCATATTATTTATCTAAATTTGGTTATAAACCAGTTATTTTTGAAAAAGATGGAGTAGCTACACATGCATCTGGATTTGCTCAAGGTGGATTAAATCCAAATGTTAATCCTTTTTCCATTGATTTTAAGTTGCATAAGCTTGCATTTAAGTTACATGAAGAAATAAAATCTGATTCTTATTTGAAAAATTTGTTAAATCCTGAATATGTAAAGAAAAGTATTATACTTTTGGCTACGAATCGTAAAGAACAATTATCTTTTAAACCGTTATTAAAAATATTTAAAAATACTTCCAGTTCAATTAAATGGCTTAATCCTAATGAAATTCAAGATATAGACCCTAGAGTATCTAATGAAATATTGGGTGGGGTTTACTGTGAAGATTATATGGAAGTTAATGCTTTAAAATTATCAGAACTTTTTGTTAAGGCTTCTCGAGAAATGGGAGCAGAATATGTATTAGGAGAAGTAGATAATATTTTAGTAAAAAATGGATCAGTTGTAGGTCTTGAAGTAAATGGTTATAAAGAGAATTTTGATGTAATTTTAATTTGCTCAGGCCCATGGAGTACTCTACTTTTAGAGAAAAATCATATAAATATCCCTCTATTTCCTCTTAAAGGACAGATATTGAGACTAAAAAATACTGGTTTAGATTTTAAAGTGGCTTTTTCCTGGGGAAAAGATTATTTGACTCAAAAAGAAGATGGCTTTCTATGGGTAGGGACTACTGAAGAGAAGGTAGGATTTGATCATGAAATCACGTCAAAAGCAAAAGAACTAATTTTGAATAATGTAGAAAAATTTTTCCCTGAAATTAAAAGTTTGAAAATTATAAAGCAGACTGCTTGCCTAAGGCCTGTGACTCCAGATAATTTGCCCATAATTGGAAAAACCAATATTTCTGGCTTATATATTGGAACTGGTGCAGGCAGAAAAGGAATAAAATTGGGGCCTGCAATAGGAAATTTGGCTTCTAAGATGATTTTGAATAAAGATTTGGGATTAGATATTTCACATTTTTCAATTAATAGGTTCCTCTAACCTTGCTAATCTATTAGATTGGTGCTACAGTTTCTGAGAATTAATTTGAACCTTTAATCCAGTCCTGTGAGGCTGGCAAGGATAAAATATGATTGTTTTGAAATATAGACCTTTAATTTGCCTTGCTTCATGCAAGGTTTTTTAATGGATTCTTTCGCAGGCAAAGAATTGCTACCTAAAGTTTTAATGACATCTAATCAAGTCAAAAAAGCTTTAATAAGAATTTCTCATGAAATAGCTGAGAAAAATGATGATTTTGATGATTTAGTTATTCTTGGTATACCTACTCGAGGAGTTCATATTTCTAAAAGAATTGTAGGAATATTAAGTCAGTTTTATTCAGTAAACGTTAAATCCGAAATCCTAGATCCAAAATTTTACAGGGATGATCTTTCTTTTAATGATAAAAAAAATTTAAAGTTTTCTAAAATTTCTGAAAATTTAGAAAATAAAATTGTGATTTTGGTAGATGATGTACTTTTTACAGGAAGGACAACAAGAGCATGTTTAAATGCAATTTTGGATTTTGGAAGACCTAAATCTGTACAGTTGGCTGTATTAATTGATAGAGGACATAGAGAGTTACCAATAAGACCTGATTTTATTGGTAAAAACATTCCTACTAATCGAGATCAAGATGTAAGAGTTTTGTTGGAAGAGGAAGATTCCGTAGATGAAGTCGTAATAATAAATCAAGAAAGTAGTGCTAAATAATGAGTTTTATAGATACAGGTAATTTAAATAATCAAGATATACAAAGATTGATGAATAAAGCTGGGTATTTTAAGAAAACTTTTCTAGAAAAAAAACCAATTACTAAATATTTAAAAGGAAAAATTATAACTACTCTTTTTTTTGAACCCAGTACTAGAACAAGGACTTCATTTGAGATTGCAGGAAAAATATTAGGAGCTGAAGTGATCAATCTTCAAGTAAATCACTCTGCAGTTAAAAAAGGGGAATCTTTTTTGGATACTATCAGAACTTTAAATTCCATGCCTATAGATGGAATTATTTTAAGACATCCAAAAAGCGGATCTGCATATTTTGCTCACCAAAATCTTGATATTCCGGTTATAAATGCTGGAGATGGGAGTTTTGAACATCCTACTCAAGTTCTAGGTGACTTGTTTACTTTAAAAGAAGCTTTAGGGAAAGTAAAAAACCTGAAAGTCACAATTGTTGGAGATGTTTTACATAGCAGAGTTGCGAGATCATCTATAAAAGCTTATCTGAAAATGGGATGTGATATAACCATATGTGGACCTGTAGAATTTCTTCCAAAATTTAATTTTAATTATGGAGAAGTAGTTACTGAAAACTTGAGCGAAGCATTAAAAGATGCAGATGTGGTGATGACACTAAGGATCCAAAATGAGAGATTGCATGAATCTGAAAAAATGAATTTAAATAGATATATTTCTGATTATCAAATAAATAAGGAGAATTTAGGCCAAGCTAAATTAATGCATCCAGGTCCAGTAAATCAAGGAGTAGAAATAGAAATCGGTTTGATCAATGATTATAGATCATTAATTGGATTACAGGTCAATAATGGTTTATTTATGAAAATGGCAATTCTTCAAGATTATTTGGGTGATCAAAATGAATAAATCATCTCCAATGGTAATAAAAAATATTAAGTTAAAAGATGATGCATCTAAAATAAGCAAAGAATCCTATGATGTTTTTATAAAAAATTCTTTAATTCAAGATGTAATAAAAAGCAGAATAGATGGGCATTATGAAAATTATTTCGAAGTTGATGGTAAAGGTAATATTATGTCTCCTGGATTTGTAGATCTACATGCTCATTTTAGAGATCCAGGTTTTACATATAAAGAAGATTTAAAATCTGGATCCAATGCAGCAATTAATGGAGGATTTACTACTGTAGTTCTGATGCCTAACACTCAGCCTGCTATTGATAATCCAGATATCCTTGGTAATCAATTAGATAGATCAAATAATTTGCCTATTAGGTTACTACACACAGGTTGTTTGACCCAACAGAGAAAAGGTGAAGCCCTTTTAGACTTTAAAGACTTCAAATCTATGATTGAAAAAGGTTGTGTAGGGTTTTCAGATGATGGAGATCATTTAAAAGATTCTATTATGATAGAACATGCTTTGAGGTTTTTTTCAGGTAGAGTTCCTTTGATGGATCATGCGGAAGATCATTTGTTTCTAGATGAAGGTGTCATGAATGAAGGTGTTGTTTCTTCAAGATTGGGTTTAAAAGGAAGGCCTAAAGACGCAGAAATCAGATCAGTAAAACAAAATTTGGATATTGCTAAGAAAACAGGTGGATGGATTCATCTTCAACATTTGTCATGTGGCGAATCAGTAGATTTGGTAAATGAAGCAAAAATTAATGGGGTAGATGTTACTTCAGAAGTTACCCCACACCATATTTCATACACTGAAGATCAAATAGAAATACATAAATTTAATTCTCAATTTAAAGTCAATCCTCCATTAAGAACAGAAAACGACAGAATAAAATGTTTAGAAGGTCTAGAAAATGGAGTTATAGATGTAGTAGCTACTGATCATGCACCTCATTCAGATATAGAAAAGAGAAATGTTTTTAGTGATGCGCCTTCAGGTATAAATGGTTTGGAGAATGCATTTGGTGTCGTAGCATCGAAAATAGGTATAGGAAAAGCAATAGAGAAAATGGCTAAAAATCCTGGAAGTATCATTAAAAGAATTTCTGGATTAAAAATTGGTGAAATTAGAAGAGGATATATTGCAGATCTTACAATGATAAGTAATGAAAATTGGATTTTGGATTTAGATGATATCAAATCTAAAAGTAAGAACTATTTAATGAATGAGAAAAAGAATTTTTTAAAAGGAAAACCGATAATGACAATTTTTGGAGGTAAATTAATACATCATGATTGAGGATAAGAAAAAAGCTTATTTATTTTTAGATGATGGTTCTGTTTACCATGGTAAAAATATAGGTTCCGAAAAAGAATCTAATGGAGAAGTAGTTTTTAATACTTCTATGACTGGATATCAAGAAATGTTGACAGATCCTTCATACAAGGGGCAGATATTAATAGCTACTTATCCTTTAATAGGAAACTATGGGATTAACCCTTATTTTAGCGAATCAAATAATATACAAGTTAGTGGATTTATAGTTAGATCATTATGTGATTTTCCTTCTCATAACTTATCTACTTTATCTTTAGGTGATTTTTTAATAGATAATAATATTCCTGGTATTTCTGATATAGACACAAGATCCATTACCAAAAAAATTCGTAGTAAGGGAGTAATGAAAGGCTTGATAACTCTCAATAATGATGAGAAAAGAGCTTTAAAAATTTTAAAATCTACTGAAAATTATGATCAAAAAGATTTAGTGTCTAGTGTTTCCACTAAAACTGTTTATGAATATATGAGTCAAAAAGAAGATGATGTTCAGAGAAAATTTAATATTGTTTTATTGGATCTGGGTGTGAAGAGAAATATTTTAAGAATTCTTGATTCTAAAGGATGTAAAATTACAGTATTGCCATGGAATTCGAGTGCCAAGACCATTTTAGGATTTAATCCTGATGGAATTGTCTTTTCACCTGGCCCAGGTGACCCTTCTCGTTTAGATGATATAGTGAAAGTTGTAAAAGAGATTATTGGTTCCGTGCCAATCATGGGCATTTGTTTAGGCCATCAGATTATAGCAAGAGCTTTTGGATTTGATACTTTTAAATTGCATTTTGGCCATAGAGGAGGGAATCAACCTGTAAAAGATTTAATGAATGGAAAAGTTTATCCTACAGCACAGAATCATGGATATGCTGTTAAATCTGATGTTTTAAATCGTGAAATTGAAGTAAGTCATATGAATTTAAATGATCAAACTATCTCGGGTTTAATAAATAAAAAAGATGCTGTAATTACAATTCAATATCATTCTGAAGCTTCTCCAGGTCCTCAAGATTCAGAATATTTATTTAATGAATTTATAACTATTATTAAAAATTTTAACAAAAATAAGGATTAAAATGACTCAAGAAATATCAAAAGTTTTAATTATAGGTTCTGGTCCTATAGTAATTGGTCAAGCTGCTGAATTTGATTATGCTGGAACACAAGCTTGTAAATCTTTAAGAGAAGAAGGAGTAGAAGTAGTTTTAGTTAATTCTAATCCTGCTACTATCATGACTGATTTGGATGTCGCAGATAAGGTTTATATAGAACCTCTAACACCTGAAATAATAGAGAAAATAATTATTGAAGAAAACCCAGATGGGATATTAGGTACATTAGGTGGTCAAACTGGATTAAATTTAGTCATGGAACTAGATGAATTAGGCATTTTAACTAAACATAATGTGAAAGTGTTGGGCACTTCAATTACTTCTATAAAAATGGCTGAAGATAGAGATGAATTCAGGATTCTGATGAACAATCTCAATGAACCTGTGCCTAAAAGCTTTGCATGTTCTTCAATAAAAGAAGTGCTGAATGCTGCTGAAGAAATTGGATATCCTGTAGTAGTTCGTCCTGCTTATACTCTTGGAGGAAGTGGTGGAGGAGTAGCCAAAAATCAAGAAATGCTTGAATCTATTGCTGATTCTGGATTGAAAGCTAGTAGAGTTAATCAAGTATTAATTGAAGAATCATTAGTTGGATGGAAAGAAGTTGAATATGAAGTGATGAGAGATTCATTTGATAATGCTATTACTATATGTAACATGGAAAATATAGATCCATTAGGTGTACATACTGGTGATTCGATAGTTGTTGCTCCTAGTCAAACTTTAACCGATAAAGACTATCAACTTCTTAGATCAGCTTCATTAAAAATCATTCGTGCTCTATCTATTGAAGGAGGATGTAATATTCAGTTTGCTCTAGAGCCTTATTGGATAACAGATCCTAATCGAGGAGAACTGATTAGAAAGCAAAGATATTATGTTATTGAAGTCAATCCAAGAGTTAGTAGATCTTCTGCTCTAGCTTCAAAAGCTACTGGTTATCCTATTGCAAGAATTGCAGCAAAAATAGCTTTAGGGAAAAAATTAGATGAAATGACAAATGTTGTTACTCAGAAAACTACTGCTGCATTTGAACCTGCATTAGATTATTGTGTAGTAAAAATTCCTAGATGGCCATTTGATAAATTTGAGTTTGGTGATCGTACTATTGGTACTCAAATGAAAGCTACAGGAGAAGTGATGGCAATAGATAGAACATTTGAAGCTGCATTTTTGAAGGCTTTGCGTTCTCTTGATATAAAAAATCAATCTCAACTGTCTGAACTTAATGAGTCAGGAGAAAGTATTGATTTTAATCCTTCAGATTCAAGAATTTGGGGAGTGATGAGTGCTTTAAGGAAAGGAATGAGTCCTAATGAATTATCTAAAGAAACTGGATTTGATCCATGGTTCTCTAATTCATTTTTAAAAATTATTAAAATGGAAAAAGAGTTATCTTCAAATAGTATTAATTCAGATTTGTTATTAAGAGCAAAGAGAATGGGTTTTGCTGATTCTGATATATCTAAAATATTAAAAATATCTACAGAAGAAGTAAGAAATAAGAGAATAAAATTTGGCATTATTCCAACTTATAAGATGGTAGATACTTGTGCTGCAGAGTTTGAAGCTTTTACTCCATACTTTTATAGTACTTATGAAACAGAAAATGAAGCATTTCCTATTCATCATGATAAAGTCATTGTATTAGGTAGTGGTCCAATAAGAATAGGACAAGGAATTGAGTTTGATTATTGCTCAGTTCATGCAGCCTGGGCTTTAAATAAGATTAATAAAAAATCTATTATGGTTAATTCAAATCCTGAAACTGTTTCCACAGATTTTGATACATCTGAGAGATTATATTTTGAGCCTTTAGATGAAGAATCAATAAGGAATATTATTGATAATGAAATCTATGAATCTAATAAGCCAAAATCTATTGTACAGTTTGGAGGACAAACAGCAATAAATTTGGCTACTTCTTTAGATGATTCTAGTAATCCCATTATGGGATCTAGTGCTAAAACAATTGATAACGCTTCAGACAGAGTTCCTTTTGAAAAATTAACTGCAAGTTTAAAAATTCCTCAACCTCCTGGAGGAGAAGTATCTAATATCAAAGAAGCTGTAGATGTTGCTAATTCTATAGGTTTTCCAGTTGTTGTAAGGCCTAGTTATGTTTTAGGGGGAATGTCTATGGAGATACTTCAAAATAATAAAGAGTTAGAACGATATTTTGAGTCCCATTCTTCTCTATTCGAAGATTTTAGAGGTTCTTTGTTAGTTGATAGCTATATTGAGGGAATTGAAGTTGAAGTAGATGCTGTTTGTGATGGTCGAAATATTCTTATTCCTGGGATAATGGAGCATATAGAACGTGCTGGTGTCCATAGTGGAGATTCTATAGCAGTTTACCCTCCAATTAATCTAACAAAAAAAGAAATAGAAATAATTGTTAAATACACGAAAGATATTGGAGTAGCTCTAGGAATAAAAGGATTAATGAACATCCAGTTTGTTATTAAGAGATTTGAAACAAGGGTAAATCAAGATCAAAGAAGTAAAGTTTACATATTAGAATTAAATCCTAGGTCTAGTAGGACTATCCCATTTATATCTAAAGTAACTGGAGTTCCTATGATAGATATTGCCGTTAAAATCATGAATGGTACACTTCTTAGTGATCTAGATTATAAACATCAATTAATTCCTAATAAAAATTTTTATGCAGTTAAAGCACCAGTTTTTTCTATGTCTAAACTTACAGGCGTTGATACTTTTCTAGGCCCTGAAATGAAATCGACAGGTGAAGTAATGGGTATAGATAATAATTTCCAATCTGCGTTATCAAAAGCTTTAATTTCTTCTCAATTACAATTACCTCGATATGGAAAACTTCTTCTCAGTATTGCTGATCGTGATAAGAAGACTAGTGAAAAATTGATAAAATTAATTAATTCTAAGGGTTATAATTTTGCAGCAACTCCTGGTACTGCAGATTTAATAGAATCTTTAGGGTTTCCTTCAGAAAGGATTGAAAAAGTTTTGAGTCGTCATCCTAATGCGGTGGATTTAATTGAAGATAAATCTATTATAGGTGTAATAAATACAGTTACTGGAGATAGAAAAACACTGCAGGATGGTTTCCAAATAAGGAGAATAGCAACTGAGAGGAAGATTCCTTGTTTTACTTCATTAGATACTGCTTATGCTGCGATAGATTCAAGCTCTACTGTAACGAATTTTAAGGTTAAATCTTTAGAAAAATTTGTGAATTTGTAGTTATTTTTTTACAGCTACAACTGAAAGCCAATTTCTCTGTAATGTTTTGATATTCATTTCATCAAAAAGTTCTTTGACTGTTTCTTGAAGGATTTCTTTTCCTTTAGATAATGGAACTCCTGGTAGAACACCTTCAATCCAATCTCTGAATGAACAAATATGATACCAACCATCTAGTGGTACATTAACTTCAATGACTTCTTTTTCTTTAATATAAAATCCATTTGAAAGAATTAGTTCAGTATAGTTGTCAGGTGTCAATTGAACCCTAGATTCTACTTTTTTCACTTTTACAGGCATTATTCCGTATCTTTTTTTAAGTAGCCTGATAGTCTTTAACATCCATTTTCTTAAGAATATCTCTGTCTCTGGAGGATGAGATCCAGAGTAAAAAGATGTATTGAAAGCAAATGTGCCTCCTTTTTTCAAACTTTTCTTTATTTGATTAACCATATCCATTTTATTATTTATGTAATGTATAGAATTACAATAAATCACAGAGTCTACTTGATCTTTTACAGTATTTTGTAAATTTTGTGCTTCAGTTTGAATAAATTTTAAAATTGCTTCTTTTCGTGATTCTAATCTAGATAATGATGTGGAAATAGCAGTAGCTGAACTGTCAATCGCATAAATAACAGTGTTTTTTGCAGAATTTACTCTATCTAATATCAATTCTGTTACACCTCCAGTACCACATCCTAATTCTATGATTTTTGCTAGTTTGTCTACTTCAGCTAATTCTATTAGTCTAGTATTTACTTTTTTATAGAAATCTAATTCTGAAAAAGAAGAGAAGTCGTATTTTGCTTTTCCCATTTCTTATTAAAGTGATTTTTTTTAATATATTTTTATTATGTCACGTATTAATAAAAGAAGGAATATAATTTTTTTTCTAGTATTATTTTTATTTCTTCTCTTTATATCTTGTAAAAAAATTTCTTTTGAAGAAGATATTATTGTTTTGGCTGCAGCTTCTTTAGCTGATCCTCTTTATGAAATAGGTGAAAAATACAAAAATAGTAAAGTATATTTTGATTTCGGAGGTTCTTATACTTTAAGTAACAAAATTAGGATGGGATCTAATGCAGATATTGTAATATTTGCGGGTTTAGATCCATTAGAAAGTTTAATAGAAGAAAACTATATTCAAAAAGATTCTGTAAGTATTTTGTTGAAAAATCAGTTAACTTTGATTTGTTCTAAAAAAATAATATGCCCTAACACAAAAAATGTATTTGAAAATATGAATTATAAAATTGCAATTGCAGATCCACAATTGGCTCCTTTAGGTAAATATTCAAAAATTTTTTTAGAAGAAAATGAATTATGGGATAAAGTAAAAAAACAATTGATATATAACTTAGATGCTCAAGCTACTATGGCTTCTGTAGAATCAGGAAATGTTCCTTTAGGAATTGTATATTATTCAGATGCTTTAACTTCAAATTCAGTTCAAGTTCTCTTAGATCTTGAAATTTATTCTTCAAATGTTGAATATCCTGTAGCAATAATTAATTCAACAATAAATGAAGAAAAAGCTTTAAAGTTTCTTAAGTATTTAAAATCTAATGAGTCATCAGAAATTTTTTCAAAATTTGGATTTTCTTTTTTGGAGTGATAGGAATGAGTTTGGGGATTTTAGAAATAAATATTATTTTACTTTCTTTAAAAATTGCTTTTTTTGCAACTTTGATTACTACTATTTTAGGGTTTTTAATAGCTCTTTATTTAGAAAAATCTCAATCATGGGTTTCCTTTTTAGTTGATATCCTAGTATCTCTTCCGCTTTTAATGCCTCCAGTGATAATTGGATATGCTCTTTTATGGATATTTAGCCCTTTATCTCCTATTGGAAAAATAGTTGAAAGTATTTTTGGGAATTCAATAATTTTCACTTGGATAGCAGCATCTTTAGCTGCAGCTATAGTTTCATTACCCTTAGTGGTTAATATGTTTAGAGTTTCTCTTTTAAATGTCGAACCTGAATTGAAGAACTCCGCAAAAACTTTAGGTCTTAATAATATTCAAATATTTTTGTTTATCATTATTCCTGTAACCAAAAGAGGTTTGTTGGCTGGAATAATGCTAGGTTTTTTTAGAAGCTTAGCTGAGTTTGGTGCTACTATTATAGTGGCAGGTAATATCCCTGGTATTTCTCAAACTTTACCTCTTGCAATATTTACACGTATTTCATCTGGAGATGATTTAGGAGCATTAAATTTAATTATTATTTCTGTCACACTAGGAATAATATCTATTACAATAAATAAACTGATTCTTTCAAAAAAAGTATAATGAGAAAATTGTGTTAAATTGGATTTCAAAATTAGATAATATTGTTAAAGAAAGAAAAACTGTTCTTTGTGTGGGTTTAGATCCTCAATATAATCTAATCAAAGAATTGGGTTTTGAAAATTTATATCAATGGGGTACCTCTGTAATTGATGCTACTAAAGATTTTGTTTGTGCTTATAAATTCCAATTAGCATTCTATGAATCTTTGGGTTCACAAGGTATTAAAGATATGGAGAGAACCATAGAGTATGCTAAATCTTTGGGTGTACTTTTAATTGGAGATGCAAAGAGAGGTGATATTGGAAGTACTGCAGAAGCTTATGCTAAAGCTCTGTTTGATACTTGGGGTTTTGATGTTGTTACTGTTAATCCTTATCTAGGTTTTGATTCCCTGAAACCTTTTTTGGATAGAGATGATAAAGGAGCTTTTGTAGTTTGTAGAAGTTCTAATAGTTCCGCTTCTCAAATTCAAGATATCTTAGTTAAATATAAAAATTCAGATATTAAATTATATCAACATGTATATCATTTAATTGAAAATCATGACCAAAAAAATAATGCTGGATTAGTATTGGGTGCTACTAATTTAGAACCATTAAGAACGATTAGAATATTGAATGATGAGATACCTTTACTGGTACCTGGAATAGGAGCTCAAGGTGGAGTAATTGAAGATGTCGTGCCCATTTGTCTTAGTAAAAAACATAATGGAAGATGTGTTTTTCCAATTTCTAGAGGGATAATTTTTCCTGATTACTCTAAAAACAATTTAGAAGATTATTTAAGTGCAGTTAATAAAAAAGCTAATCTTTTTTTTGATAGAATTGGATCTAATATTTCTTTTTAATATTTCAAATTTGTTGGTTATGATTTAAAATATTTTTAATTTTATATGAATTGAAAGAGGCTAGAATGATTGAGATGGTTATAGACAGTATTAGAGTTAGTCTTTCTAATTATCAAAGAGTTGTAATTCTTAAACAGAAAGAAAATGATAGATATTTACCTATTTGGATTGGACCATCAGAAGCAGATTCTATTGCAGTTAGGCTACAGGATGTTTCTGTACCAAGGCCTCTTACTCATGATTTAATGATTACTATTATTAAAGAACTCGGAGTATCTATAGATCATATAGTGATATCTGGACTAGATAATGATACTTTTTTCTCCAAAATTGTTTTAAAGAATGGATCTGATTATATTACTATTGACTCCAGGCCTTCTGATGCAATTGCAGTAGCAGTAAGATCAAATGTTCCTGTTTTTGTAAAAAAAGAAGTTTTGGAAAAAGCAGGCGTAAGAATTGATAATGAAAAAGGTATTATTATTGGATCTGATACTGAAACTCAAAATCTTGAAAAAACTGTCCCCGTAAATCAAAAAGAATTAGATAAATTATCAGCTTTTACTGATTTTATAGATAGTTTGGATTTGGATGATTTAGGTAAAGGTACTGTAAAAAAATAGTGGTTGTGGTTAAAAATAAAATATTTTAGGAAATTTTAGTTCGTGTTAAACGGTCAAAATAAAACTATAGAACTATTAGTTCAATTAACAGGTATAGGTTGGTTTATTGGAATTTCTATTGCAGGTTTTGCTTTTTTAGGCGTTTGGATAGATAAATTGATAGGAGTAAAACCTATTGCAGTAATTTCTGGAATTCTCCTTGGAATAATTTTGGCTGGATTTGGAAGTTTTAAAATGATAAAAAGAATATTAAGTGACTAATAATGTTTAATTAAATATGAAAAGAACTTTAATACTTTTTATCTTAGGAATATTCTTTGTTGTAGCATTAGCTTCAGGTCCTTTGGGTTCTATAATACCTGGAGGGGGGTTTTTCCAATCTCCTGTTGCACATATTCAATTACCTGCAGAAACAGTTTTTAAATTGCCTTTAATTTTTACTGATTATTCAGTTACAAATACTTCTATTTCTCTATGGATAGCAATTTTTTTGTTAATTTTCGTGAGTTTTTTAGGTACTAGGAAATTAAAAGATATCCCAGGAAGGTTACAGAATTTTTTAGAAATTATAGTTGAATTTTTTCTTAATCTTGTTGAGTCAGTCTCTGGAAGTAAAATTGGAAGAAAATTTCTTCCTTTAGTAATGACTATATTTCTATGTGTTATTACTTCTAATTGGTTAGGTATTTTGCCAGGAGTAGGAACAATTGGATTAGTAGAAACTGCTGAAGTTTTATGTGAGCATAAATCACATCATTTACATCATAGTGATGATCATGGTGATGATCACCACAATTCTTCAAAATGTACTGATGATGTGATTAAAGAAATAGGAGATGAGAAATTAACTCCATTTAAAGGTTCAGGTTTCTTGAAGATAATTGTTCCTGGTACTAAAGATGAAGAAACAAAAGCTTTATCTACAGTTATTGGAGACAGTAATACTGGAAGGTTACTTCCTATTATAAGGGGTGCAAGTACTGATCTGAACACATCTTTAGCTATAGGTATTGTAGCTATGATATTTGTTCAAATTTGGGGTTTTCAAGCTTTAGGAATTAAAGGATATGGTTCGAAATTTATTAGCTTTAAGAGTCCCATAATGTTTTTTGTTGGACTTTTAGAATTAATTGCTGAAATTGCTAGAGTAATTAGTTTTACTTTCCGTTTATTTGGAAATATGTTTGCAGGGGAAGTGTTACTGGTTGCTATGGCATTTCTTATTCCGTTAATAGGAATAATTCCTTTTATGGGACTAGAATTGTTTGTAGGTCTTATTCAAGCTTTCATATTTGCAATGTTAACTTTAGTGTTTGGGGTATCTGCAATAGCAGATCATAATGAACATTAGTTTAAAAGTAAAAAATATTATGCTAAAAACATATAATAAACAATTAATAATAAAGGAGGATTTCCATGGGTGATTTGGTTTATGGAAATATATCGGCTTTAGCTGCTGCTTTAGCTATAGCTATAGGTTCAATAGGACCTGGATTAGGAATAGGAATGCTTGCTGGAAAAGCAATGGAAGCTTTAGGAAGAAACCCAGAAGCAAGAGGACCAATTCAACAGAATATGATCTTAGCTATTGCATTTGCTGAAGCTATCGCTATTTATGCTTTAGTAGTTGCAATAATAATTATATTTGTAGCGGATTCAAAAATTCCTACTGTTTAACAAAAAATTAGAGAGTTAAAAGGTTACTTTTAATTACTCATTAGAGAGGAATACTTAAATGGAAGCTCTGGGGATAAATTTACCCGGTCTCATTACTCAGATAATAAGTTTTTTAATACTTTTATTTGTGTTGAGTAAATTACTTTATAAACCGGTAATAAAAATGCTTGATGATCGAGCTGAGAGAATTAAGACAAGTCTTTCTGCTGCTGAAAAAGCTAAAGAAGATGCTGCTTCTTCTGCGGAGAAAATTGAGAAAGAATTGATTTCTGCTAGACAGGAAGGACAGAAAATTATTGATCAAGCAAAAGAATTCAGTGAGGATTTTAAAGAAAAAGAGAGAAGTAAGGCTCTTGAAGAAATTGAAAATCTAATTGAAAAATCTAAGAGTGATTTAGAAAAAGAAACTCGTGTAGCTATTAATGAACTAAGAAAGAATTTTTCAGCTTTAGTATTAGAAGCAGCAGAGAAAGTTGTAAATAAAGAAATTGATGAAGATACTCATAGTAAATTGATAGAAAAATTTTTAAAAGAAGAAGTTAAATAATAATTATGGCTAAAGAACCTAGTGCAAGAAGATACGCAGAAGCTATTTTTCAAATAGATGAAGCTGATGGTAATAGAGATAATTGGAGTGAAAAATTAAAATTTTTGACTGACTTAGCTTCTAATCAAGATGTTTTAAATTTGATGAATGAACCTCATGTTCCTTTAAATGTAAAAAAAGATGGTATAGGAAAACTATGTTTAGGTTTTACTAAAAAACAACTTAATTTTGTTTTCTTATTACTTGAACGAGGACAATTTAATTCTGTTATAGATATTAATGATAGGTTATTAGAAATGACGGATGATATTGAAGGAATCAAAAGAGCTAAGATTATTTCAGCAATAGAGTTGAAAAAAGATTTTATAAAGAAAATTGAAAAAAAACTTGGAGATTTCACTAATTCTAGAGTTATAGCAGTTAATGAAATAGATGAATCAATAGTAGGTGGGATTATTGTAAGATTTTCTGATCAAGTTTTGGATATGAGTGTAAAAGGTGAATTTCTTAAAATGAGAGATTCTTTTTCTAAAAGTAATATTTAGTAAATTAAATGGGAGATAAAAATGGCAGTAAGAGGTCAAGATATAGCATCAATAATTAAAAAACAAATTGAAGATTATGGAAGTGAATTATCACTTGTAGATGTTGGAACTGTTGTAGAAGCAGGAGATGGAAATGCTAGAATTCATGGATTGTCTAATGTAAAGTATAGTGAATTACTCCAATTTCCCAATGATACACTTGGTTTGGCACTAAATTTAGAAGAAGATAGTGTTGGAGCTGTGATTCTTGGTGAATATACTCATATAAAAGAAGGGGATGAGGTAAAAGCTACAGGAAGAATTGTTGAAGTTCCTGTTGGAGATAGTTTAATTGGAAGAGTTGTAGATCCCCTAGGTAGACCTTTAGATGGGCAAGGCTTAATCCAATCAAATACTACTAATCCAGTAGAAAAAATAGCTCCCAATGTTGTTTCAAGAAAATCTGTAGATCAACCAGTTCAATTTGGAGTAAAAGTTGTAGATGCATTAGTTCCTGTGGGAAGAGGTCAAAGAGAGTTAATTATTGGAGATAGAAACACAGGTAAAACTACCGTAGCAATGGATTGTATTATTAATCAGAAAGGCGGAGATTTAATTTGTGTTTACGTAGCTATTGGACAGAAATCTTCTAAGGTTGCTGCTGTAGTTGATACATTAAAAGAACATGGAGCAATGGATCATACATTTGTTGTAGCAGCAAATGCTTCTGATGCTTCATCTTTACAATATTTAGCACCTTATTCAGGTGTTGCTATGGCTGAATATTTTATGGATCAAGGTAAAGATGTTTTAATTGTTTATGATGATTTAAGTAAACATGCTTGGGCTTACAGACAAATGTCTTTATTGTTGCGAAGGCCGGCTGGAAGAGAAGCTTATCCTGGAGATGTTTTTTACCTACATTCTAGATTATTGGAGAGAGCTGCTAGGTTAGATGAAAGTGCTGGTGGAGGATCTATAACTGCTTTACCTATTATTGAAACACAGGCAGGTGATGTGTCTGCATATGTTCCAACTAATGTTATTTCTATTACTGATGGGCAAATTTACCTTGAAAGTGATTTATTTAATTCTGGAATAAGACCAGCATTGAATACAGGTTTATCTGTAAGTAGAGTAGGAAGTTCAGCTCAAACTAAAGCTATGAAAAAAGTAGCTGGGAGTTTAAAAATAGAATTAGCTCAGTTTAGAGAATTAGCTTCATTTGCTCAATTTGGCTCTGATGATCTAGATGAGGTAACTAAACGACAACTTCAGAGAGGTCAAAGATTACAGGAAATATTAAAACAACCTCAATATTCGCCTGTATCTGTTGAGAATCAAGTGACTATGCTTTATTTGGCATCAAAAGGTTATTTAGACGATGTAGCATTAGAAAAAATTTTAGAATTTGAAAAAGTTTGGGTTGAATATGCTTCGAATAATATCCCAAATGTAATGAAAGATATTTCAAAATCTGGAGAATTGTCTGAAGAAAATGAAAAAGAAATTGATAAAGTAATAACTGATTGCAAAAAAATGTTTACAGCTGGATAAAGTTGATAGATGGCTAATTTAAAAGAATTAAGGAGAAGGATTAAAAGTGTTTCTAGTACTGCTAGGGTTACAAAGGCAATGCAGATGATTGCTGCTGCTAAAATGCGAAAAGCTCAACAAAAGGTTGTAGATGGAAGACCATATTCAGAAAAGATTCATAGTATTTTAAGTCATTTGAATTTCGTTAATTACAATGATGAAGATTTTGAGTTAAGTATTCATGAAAACTTAACTGGAAGTAAAGAATTATGTTTGATGATTACTCCTGATAGAGGTTTATGTGGTGCTTTAGTTTCTAATATTACTAGAGTTGCTATAAGTAACTCAGAAAATGTCGAAGAGGATGTTGTATTTATTACTATAGGGAAAAAAGCTAGTTCATTAATCGTAAGATTAGGTAAAAACCTTAAGGCACAATTTGGGGTTTCGGATATGCCTGAAATTCAAGAAACTTTAGCAGTCTCTAAATTGGTGATGGATGAATTGAAAACTGGACAATATAGATCTGTATCTATGATTTATTCTGAATTTATTTCTACTTCAATCCAAAAACCTGTAAAGAAAAATTTAATTCCAGTTGAAATTTCTGAGGATGAAAAAGAAATTCCTCTTGATTATATTTTTGAACCTGATATTGAAAAATTATTAAATACTTTGATTCCAAGGTATATAGAAATGGAGATTTATCATGGAGTTCTTGAAGCAACAGCTAGTGAACATTCTGCAAGAATGGTATCTATGCAGAATGCTACTGATAATGCAAATGAACTTTTAGATGATTTAACTCTTGAATTAAACAAAGCTAGACAACAAGTAATCACTTCTGAATTACTAGATTTAGTAGGTGGAATGATTGCACAAGAAGGATAAAATTTAAAAAGGGAGAAAAATAATGTCTGAAAAAAATGTTGGAAAAGTTATTCAAATTATTGGAACAGTTGTTGATGTTGAATTTGAATCTGATAATTTACCATCTATATATAATGCTTTAGAAGTGGAATATGATGACGGTAAACTTGTGTTGGAAGTAGAGCAGCATATTGGTAATAATTGGGCAAGATGTTTAGCTTTAGGTCCTACAGAAGGTATCCCAAGAGGAGCTAAAGTTATTGATTCTGGAAATCCAGTATCTGTTCCTGTAGGAAAAGCATCATTAGGTAGAATATTTAATGTTTTAGGTGAAGCATTAGACAATCTAGGTGAAGTAAATGCTGAAGAAAAATGGCCTATACATCGTCCTCCTCCTTCTTTTGAACAACAAAGTGGATCTACTGATATTTTAGAAACTGGAATTAAAGTTTTTGATCTTATAACTCCGTTTTCTAAGGGAGGAAAAGTTGGTGCTTATGGAGGTGCTGGAGTAGGAAAAACTGTAATTATTACTGAATTAATCAGAAACATAGCTCAAGAACATAGTGGAGTATCTGTATTTGCAGGTGTTGGAGAAAGATCAAGAGAAGGAAATGATCTATTAAGAGAAATGATAGAATCGGGTGTTATAAAATATGGAGAGGCATTTGAAAAGGGGTTACAAGAAGGCAAGTGGGACTTGAGCAAAATTGATAAAAATGAGTTAAAAAAGTCTCAAGCAACATTAGTTTTTGGACAAATGAATGAGCCTCCTGGTGCACG
>PBKW01000026.1 GCA_002721615.1 Chloroflexota bacterium | reverse complement strand
TATTAATCTATGATTTTATTTTTTTTTGCATTACTTAAAATTTTTGTTTCTCCGTCTTTAATTAATACTATGTCTTCTATTCTTACTCCACCCCAGTTTTCTAAATAGATTCCTGGTTCTACGGTAAAGACCATATTTTCTTCTATAATATTTTTACTAGTAGGTCCTACTCCAGGGTTTTCATGGACTTCTAATCCTACCCCATGGCCTAAACTATGCCCAAAATTGTTTCCAAAACCTGAATTAGTAATAATTGATCTTGCTAATTCATCTATCTTTTCCCCTGTCATTCCCATTTGAAGAGTTTCAATTGCAGTTAATTGAGCTATTAAAACAGTATCGTAAATTTTATTATATTGTTCATCTGGTTTACCCAAAAATAAAGTTCTTGTTAAATCGCTACAATACCCTAAATATTTTGCTCCCATATCAATTACTATTGGCTCTTTTTCTTGAATTTTTCTGTTGGTTGGAGAGTGATGTGGTTTAGCAGAATTGGGGCCAGATGCAACTATTGTTTCAAAAGATAAAGATTCTGCTCCTAGTTCTCTGATATGTTTTTCAAGCTTCCATGCTATTTCTTTTTCAGTAATTCCAGGTTTTATGTTTTCAGATATGGTATTAAATGAACTATCCGCAATATCTATAGCTTTTTGTATTAATTTTATTTCTTCTTCATCTTTTATGGACCTTAGAGTAGATACCATTTTAGGATTAGGGATCCATTCAAAGGATGTTTTTTCTTGAAGAAATTTTAAATTTTCTACTGTAATATCTTCAGGTTCAAAAGCAATTTCATTTATTCTTAATCCGTCACTTATAGATATAGGCCAAGGATTTTGACTAGAAATAGAAATTATTTCATATTCTGATGATTCTTTTTCAGCCTGAATTATATACCTTGAATCAGTAGCTAATCTAGATTGATTTTCAGTTATTAATAGATATCCCCATGAACCTGTAAAACCTGAAAGATATCTTCGATTAATTGGATTTGAAATTAATACTGAATCGAATTTATTTTTTTTTATTAAATTTTGAATTTTTTCTAATCTTTTTTTTATCAATTTATTCACTAATGATTTCAGGGATAAAATAATTTAAGGCAAAAATATATCCATCTTTTCCTAATCCTGAAATTTGTCCTTTGGATATTGGTGCAATTATTGATGAACTTCTGTACTTTTCTCTAGCATGAATATTGGAAAGATGAACTTCAATAGTTGTAAGATTTGAATCTATTATTGCATCAACTAATGAATATCCAGAACTAGTTAATGCTCCTGGGTTAATAATTATTCCAATAGAATTCTTAGAATTTTTTTGAATGAAATCTACAATATCCCCTTCATGGTTTGATTGAAAAGATTGAATTTCCAAATTATGATTTTTTCCAACTTCTATTACTTCACTTTCAATTTCCTGAAGTGTGATGTTTCCATAGAATTTTGATTCTCTGTTGCCTAAATTATTTAAATTTGGTCCGTTTATTAATAGTATTTTTTTCATTTTTACCTCGTAAATAGTTTATCTGATTTATTAACAAAAAAATATTTGTTCAATTTCTCTTAGATCTAGGATGAGATGAGTAATAAATTTCTCTCATTTTTTCTTTAGAAATATGAGTATAGATTTGTGTTGTTGTCGGACTTGAGTGACCAAGTAATTCTTGCACAACTTTTATATCTGCTCCTCCATCCAACATATGTGTTGCAAAACTGTGCCTTAGAGTATGTGTATGAAAATCTTCATGTAAACCAGCAATTTGACTATGTTTTTTTATAATTCTTTGAATTGATCTTACAGATATAGGTTCACCAGTTATATTTAAGAATAAATAATTTGATTTTGAATTAGTTTTTCTTTCAAATTTAATGTACTCAGTTATTGCTTTGATAGCATCTTTTCCAATCAGTACTATTCTTTGTTTGTTACCTTTTCCTGTGACTTTTATTTCACCTGATTTTAAATCAACATCTTCAATTGATAGACCTGTTAATTCACTTACCCTGATGCCTGAAGCATATAAAACTTCTATTATAGCTATGTTCCTCAATTGCATTTTTGAAGAATGAAAACTATTTTTCTCCAACATTTTTGAAATGTCTTGACTGTTTTCTACCCTAGGTAGTTTTTTATCTTGTTTTGGAGGTTTCACCATTTCTGCTGGATTATGAGATATTTCATTGTGATCTTCAAGGAATGAGAAGAAAGTTTTTAAAGATGATAATTTTCTGGAAATACTTTTTCTAGATACATTACTCATTGATAGCCATCTCATATATTCTCTAATATGATTTTTATTCAAATCATTTAGTGATTTTATTGAAGAATTATTTAGAAATTTAAAAAAATCAATTAAATCTGTTAGATAGTTTCTTATTGTATAAGGAGATAAGAATTGTCTATTTTTTAGAAATTGATTATATTTCAGGACTTGATTTATCCAAATTTTTTGAGAAATATTTTCATAAAGTGATTTAGGTATTTCAGGTTTTTTTTGATTTTTTTCAGAATATGACATTTTAGCATCCAAATTATATATTCGCATTCTATCGATTTTTTTTTATATATTCTCTGAAAAAAAGGTGGTAGTTAAAGTATTTTTAAGGATGAAGACTTTTTTCATTCATAGTAGATTGAAGTTTTTTAAGAGATCTTTCTCGTCTTTTTCCTTTTGATACCCATGCGTCTTCATCTCCTGTAACTTTACATTCTCTAATCTCGCAACCTAGAAATGAACCATTACCATTTTTATTCCTGAATCTTATCCAAATTAAGTGTGGTGCTATTTCCAAAGATTCATTCATAGATTTTTTTCCTAGAGGTGGATCATTTTCTTCAAAGTTTTTTCCTGTTTCAGAATTGATACACGGAGATTTAGCAGAACACACTATGTTAGTTCTTAAAAAATTATATTCACTAGGATTTCTAGGATTTTCCTCACCTCTTAAAGCTAATTTAGATGTCAAAGGTTCAAAGTCATTCCAGAATTTTTTTACAAAATTTTCTCTTTTTGATTTTCCATTAGAAATAAGATCAAGTTCATAGTTCATTTTCTCAGTAAATTTGTAGTCCATAAAACTATTCGAAAATTCTTTTTTTAGTTCTTCTACTAGTGCATTTCCTATTGGAGTTAAATATATTGATCTACCACTTATCCATACATACCTTCTATCTTTTATTGCATTAAGAATGCTTGCGTATGTACTAGGTCGTCCTACTCCTAAATCTTCCATTTCTTTTATTAAAGAAGCTTCTGTGTATCTTGGAGGATGTTGTGTGAATTTTTGTTCTTTATTTAATGAATCTATATCTACTGATATTCCTTCTCTAAGATTTGGAAGTTTTTTATTTTCTTTTTCAGGAAATAACTTTTTAAATCCATCAAAAATTAATTCTTCTGCTTCTGATTTAAACTTGTAACTATTCTCATCATTAGATGAAGATGTAATTAAACTAGTTTTTAGGGTTTTGCTCTCCGTCATTTGACTTGCTACAGTTTTTTTCCAAATTAAATCATATAACTTAAACTGATCATTATCTAAAAAATTCTTAATTGATTCGGGTGTTCTGTCTATATATGTAGGTCTTATTGCTTCATGGGCTTCTTGAGCATTAGCAGACCTAGTTTTGTATCTTCTTTCGGTAAAATAATTTTCACCATAAGAATTTTTTATGTGTCCTTTTATACTTTTCATTGATTCATTAGATAATATTGTTGAATCAGTTCTCATATAAGTTATTAATCCTTCTTCTCCTCCGCCTATTTTTATTCCTTGAAATAGTTGTTGAGCAATAGTCATGGTTCTAGATGGACTCATTCTTAATTTAAAAGAAGCTTCTTGTTGAAGTGTACTGGTTGTAAAAGGAGGCCTGGGTTTTGAAGATCTACTGGAGGTTTTGATAGATTCTATTGCAAAAACTGAGTTATTTATTGCACTCTCAATTTCATTTGCTTGTAATTGATTACTTATCTTGAAATCTTTTTCAGTTACACCAGGTATTTTAAACAATTTTCCTGAGTATGAATTATTATTTGATAAAAAATTAGCATTTATATTCCAATATTCTTCTGGCTTGAATGCTTTTATTTCGTCCTCTTTATCTTTAACTATGCTAACTGCGACTGATTGTACCCTACCTACTGATAATCGTTTTAATCTCAGTAAAGAAGAAGTTAAACCACTTAATTTGAATCCAACTAGCCTATCTACTAGTCTTCTTCCGATATGAGCATTTACTAGATTCATATTAATTTCACTAGTATTTTCAAAAGCTTCTTTAACAGCTCTTTCAGTAATTTCATGAAAAATTACTCTCTTGAATTTTTCTTTAGAATGTTTTTTTTCAATAAGTGCATTTGCAACGTGATATGCTATCCCTTCGCCTTCTCTATCTGGATCCGCTGCTAAATAAATAACATCACATTCTTTAGCAATCTTGTTTAGGTTATTAATACGAGATATCGCACCTCTTTCTAGACCCCAGATTGGTTCTAGATCTTTATCTACTCCAACCACAGGACCACTTCTATCTGCCTTTGTACCAGATTCAAGGTTATTGATATGACCAATTGACGCTTCAACAATAAAATTATTCCCTAGAAATCTTTGCAATGTTCTTGCTTTAGTAGGTGATTCAACTATTACTAGGCTTTTACTCATTTTTCTCCTTTTTTCGATTACCACAACAAAATTTAATCTATTTAATAACAAGTTGTCATACCCCTTTAGGGGTTGACTACTGTTAGTTGAATCGAAACTTCAAAAAAAGAATTTACATTATTTTTAAAATAAAATCTAATGATTTTTTAACAATATGGCGGAGAGGGCGGGATTCGAACCCGCGGTTCCATTTAACTGGAACACGCGCTTTCCAAGCGCGCCTAATCGGCCTCTCTAGCACCTCTCCGAAATGTAATTGATTATATGAAAATTTGAATTTTAATTATAATTTTGCGTTTCTGACATTACTATAGTAGGTTATAATCTTAAAAAATCCCTATATATTTATTTGCTTTAGTAGAAAATATTAATTTTCTAAAATAATTTATGAGTAAATCTAAAAAAAATGAGGAAGATCTTGATCCTCATTATATTATTGTAGATCCAAACAATACTTACATTGATCCTTCTGTGGAAATAGGAGAAGGATGTGTGATAGAACCTTTTTCATTTTTAAAAGGTAAAACGAAAATTGGTGATAATACTAAAATAGGACCTAATTCTTATATTGAAAACATGATAGTGGGTAGTAATTGTAAGATTTTTTATTCTACTTGTCTTGATAGTATGATAGAAACTGAAGTAAAAATTGGTCCTTATTCTAGGATTAGAGATAATTCGTTTATCGGTAGTGGGGTATATATTGGGAATTATGCAGAAATCAAATATAGTACTATTCAAGAAAAATCAATTATAAGTCATTTTACATATATCGGAAATGCTACTATAGGAACCAACGTTAATATAGGAGCAGGTACAGTTACATGTAATTATGATGGTGAATCAAAACATAATACTTCTATTGGAGATAATTGTTTTATTGGATCTGGTACAATGTTAATAGCACCAATAAAAATTGGATCAAAATCAATCACAGGAGCGGGATCAGTTGTTACTAAGAATGTTAAAGCTAATACAACTGTAGCAGGAAACCCTGCTAGAACCCTAGTAAATTAAAATTTTATGAGCACAGACGACCCTAGTCATAGATATATAAAATTTAATATTAGAAGGATGTTTATTTAGATGATTGACGTTTTATTGAGATTCATTGTGTTTTTCTGTGTTTTTCTAGTTTACTTAATTTTTATTTTCTCTTATAGAGTTTTTAATGGGACTTCCACTAGATTAATCCTTTTGTCAAAATTTGAGGAAGATGATAATTCAAATCTTGTTCAAAATGTAATTCTTTCACAATCATTTATCAGAATATTAATAGGATTTTTAGCATTAGGTTTATCTATACAGACTGCTTTTATATTTTATTTATATTCTAATATTTTTTTAAATACTTGGTTGGATACATTAATTTATTTTCTTGTTTCAATGATTTTTCCATTATTTGGTTATTCCCTTGTGTATGTTTTGAATGATAAAGCTGTAGAAAAATTAATTGGAATTCCTAAATTTATTTTAATTATGAATATTTCAATTTTGAAATTATCTTTTATAAGAAAAATTAGAAATTCAAGTGATAGTAATGGTAATGAAGAAAATGATGCAGCAGAAATAGATGCTCTAGAAGCTGCTGGGTTATCAGTAGACCCCGAAGAAATGAAGATGATACAGGGTATTTTGAAAATGGATATCGTGAAAGTAAGAGAGATTATGAAACCTAGAGTGGATATGATAGTTGTTGAATCTGATAGAGATTTGAACAATGTTTCAAATTTAATGATTGAAGATGGCTATAGTAAAATTCCTGTGATAGGTGATTCTATAGATGATATTTTAGGAATCGCTTATGCAAGAGATGTATTGAAATCAGTTACTCAACATGAAGGGAGATTAAAAATTGAAGAAATTCTTAGACCTGCGATTTTTGTTCCCGAATCTCAAAACTTGGAACAATTATTACGTGAATTCCAAAAACATCAGACTAGGATGGCTATAGTCATAGATGAACATGGTGGGATTTCTGGCCTAGTTACAGTAACCGACTTAATTGAAGAAATCGTTGGAGAACTAATTGATGAATTTGATGTTAAAGATCCAGATATTCGAAGAATTAATGAGTCTATCACAATAGTTGATGCAAGGATGACTGTAGCTGATCTTAATGAAGAAATTGGGACAGACATTTTAGCTCAAGGTTTTGATACTATTGGTGGTTTAGTTTATAAAGAATTAGGAAAAATGCCAGAAGTAGGAGACCACATAGAGGTAGATAATTTGAACATTACTATTCAATCTACTATTGGAAGAAGAATAGGAAAACTAAGACTTTATATTCCTCAAACAAAAAGAAACAGCCCATAAATTTATAGGCTGTTTCTAAATTTCTTTATATTAAAGAATTACTAAGGAGAAGATTGTAAGCCACCAGATCCACCAATGACTAAAACTCCTACTGCGTTAGAACCACTACCGCCGACACCACTAAGAGTGTGAGCTCCTGTAGGAAGTCCTACAGTAGAGATTTCAATAGAGAATGCTCCATTTGCGTTTGCTGTTGCAGAAGCTATTTCTGCACCATTTGCTTGTATTGAAACATTTTCTCCTGCAGCATATCCTCCACCAGATATAGTTACTGATGTACCTGCAGTTCCAGAAACTATACTTGCTCCTGTTCCTCCATCTTTACCATCAGCTCCTGCTGGTCCTGGATTACCTGGATTACCTTTTACTCCGGCTTCACCCTGTGGTCCTTGAGATCCTGAAGGTCCTGCTGGTCCTATAGGTCCTTGATCACCCTGAGGTCCTGCTGGTCCTTGAGAACCTGCTGGTCCCTGAGCTCCTGCTGGTCCTTGCGGTCCTGCATCACCTTGGATACCTGCTGCACCTGGAGCACCTTGTGGTCCTTGCGGTCCTTGTAATCCTGCTGCTCCTGCTGCCCCACATCCAATTATCGTAAATATCGCTAATATTGTTGTTGCGTAGAAAAGACCTCTCATTTGGCCCATCCTCCCATTAAACTATGGAATATCAATTTTCAATTTTAAAATAGTCTGAGATTTTTTCAGTCTATTTATTAATAACTACATTGTTGTAACTTCCAAGCATATAATTAACTTGAAAATTCCAATCGAATTACTATATGCAATCATATTGTGGCTTAAACTAATATGTCAAGTTTAATAAGCTTAATTTTTTTATAAAAACACTGTTTTTTGCTAATTTGTGTGTAATTTTTATTAAATAATCCAAAATATCTAAAATTTACTAAGTTTTTTATTAAATTTTTCAATTTTTTGATAATTGGTTTTAATAATACTTTGTTATTTTAAAGATTATAGCGTATTATCTTTTGGGAAATTTAAAAGAATTATTATGAAATTAGTGTATTGGAGATGCACTCGATCTATCTAGGATAAAAATCAAATAAGAGTTGATAGATCCAAAACTAGAATTCTGCACTTTATTATGCGCGAACAAAAACAAGAAATAATAGATAAATATAAGTTGAAAGAAAATGATACTGGCTCTACTGAAGTTCAAGTAGCCCTTCTTACAGACAGTATTAATCGTTTGGTAGAACATACTAAAATCCACAAACATGATCATTCAAGTAGAAGAGGTTTAATCTCTATGGTTGGGCAAAGAAGGAAACTTCTCAAATATCTAGTGAGGAAAGATGAATCTAGATATCTCAAGTTGATTGATAGTCTGAAACTACGTAGATAATAGACCTTAATTTAAAATCTATTAGCTCTATTAATTGCGCATTCTAACATTTTAAGTTGTTGATTTTCTAATTGTTTTTATAGTTTTCTGAATTTAAAATATAATTTTTAGTTAGAGAGAAAAAGTAAATATGGTAAAGACGTACAAAATAGATATTGGTCAAAAAAGTATTGAAATAGAAATAGGTAAATTAGCTCAAAAAGCTAATGGAGCAGTTACAATAAGATGTGGAGACACTTTGTTATTAGTTACTGCGGTGGCTTCAAAAAATGCTAGGGAAGGAATCGATTTTTTTCCATTATCTGTTGATGTAGCAGAGAAGGCATATGCCGCAGGAAAATTGCCAGGAGGATTTTTTAAGAGGGAAGGAAGACCAGCTTCTGAAGCGATATTAAACGCACGATTGATAGATAGGCCTTTAAGACCTTTGTTTCCAAAAAATTTTCATAATGATGTGCAAATAATTGTTAGTGTTCTTTCTACTGATCAAGAAAACACTCATGAATCACTAGGTATTGTTGGCGCATCCTGTGCTTTAGCTATTTCAGATATACCTTTTTCAGATCCAGTAGGTGCTTGTAATATTGGATATATTGATGGAAATTTTATAATTAATCCTAGTTATGAAGAATTAAGTAATAGTGATATTGATCTAACTGTAGCTGGTACTGAAGATGCAATTATGA
Source organism: Chloroflexota bacterium (assembly GCA_002721615.1). Taxonomy (GTDB): domain Bacteria; phylum Chloroflexota; class Dehalococcoidia; order Lucifugimonadales; family Lucifugimonadaceae. The sequence goes on along the minus strand of PBKW01000026.1, from coordinate 6,717 downwards.
TGGTTGAAGCTGGAGCCAATATTGTTTCAGAAGAACAACTTTTAGAGGCTTTAAAAATTGCACAAGATCAGAACAAGGAAATAGTGAAAGTAATTAAGGAAATTCAATCAGAATTAGGTAAAGAAAAATGGGTAATTCCAGAATCTTCAAATGGATTTGAGTTTTCTGACTTACAAAACAAGGATATCAGAGATACTTTGATTAAATATCATGGAGAAAAAACTTCTGGTGATTCGAAAGATGAAGTTTTGAGTTTATTGAAAGAACGTATTTTGAATGATATTTCAAATGATGATAATGAAGATATAGATAGTCAGATAGATACTTTAATTCATGATGTTGAAATGGATATTCTTAGAGATAATATTACGGAAAAAGAACAGAGGCCTGATGGTAGAAATTTGGATCAAATTAGATTATTGGAGTCTGAGGTAGGATATGTGCCACGGGTTCATGGTTCTAGTATATTTCGAAGAGGTGATACTCATGTTTTGAGTGTTGTCACCCTTGCATCAGAAGGAGAAAAACAAAGAATAGATAACTTGACTCCTATTAGTGAAAAACATTTTATTCATCATTATAATTTCCCGGATTTTTCGGTTGGAGAAGTAGGTAGAGGATTGTTTACTGGCAGAAGGGAGATAGGTCATGGTGCTTTAGCGGAAAGAGCTCTGTTTCCAGTGATTCCATCACAAGAAGATTTTCCATATACGATAAGAGTAGTATCTGAAGTAGTAAGTTCTAATGGTTCTACATCTATGGCTAGTGTATGTGCAGGTACTATGTCCCTTATGGATGCTGGTGTTCCTATTTTAGCTCCAGTTGCAGGAATAGCTATGGGTTTGATAATCAATTCAGAAGGGAAATATGCTATTTTGACTGATATTCAGGGAGCAGAAGACCATTTTGGAGATATGGACTTCAAGGTTGCAGGAACCCAAGAAGGTGTAACTGCTTTACAGATGGATATAAAAGTCAAAGGTATAACTTTTGAAATTATGGAAGAAGCTTTAGAAAAGGCTAAAATTGCTAGATTAACAATATTAGAAAATCTTGTGGAAACTATAGATGTTCCTAGAGAAAATGTAAGTAAATATGCTCCCAAATTACTTACTATAAATATACCTAAAGAAAAAATCGGTGCGGTGATTGGATCTGGGGGATCTGTTATAAGAGGAATGATTGATGAATTTGAAGTAACAATAGATATAGATGATGAGGGGAAAGTAGTGATTGGTGGAACTGATGAAGATTCCTTGAATGCAGTTATTGAACGTATAGATGGCTTAACTAGGGAGATTCAGCAAGGAGATTTATTTGAAGGTAAAGTAGTAAGGATTATGCCATTTGGAGCTTTTGTAGAATTACTCCCAGGAAAAGATGGCTTAGTACATATTAGCGAATTAGCTGAAGGTCATGTAGATACTGTTGAAGATGTGGTACAAATTGGAGATGAATTAAAAGTAATAGTTAAAAAAGTCGATGATATGGGTAGAATTGATTTATCTACAAGGATAGATCATTATGTTTCTGGACCTGGATTTGAAGAAATGGCTAAAAAGGGAAATGATAGAAGAAACAGATCTTCGAATTCAAATCGAGATAGAGGCAATAGATCTAGAGATAGAGACAATAGATCTAGAAGAAGACCTAGACCTCCTGAGTTAAGAAATTAATGGAGAACTAAAATAATGGGTAATGAATCTATAAAAGTAGCTGTCCATGGAGCCTTAGGGAAAATGGGAAAAGCTGTTGTTGAAGCGGTTTCAAAAGATGATTCTACAGTTTTGATTGCTGGAATAGATAAATTTTCTGAATCCGAATTTATGGATTTTCCAAGAAATGATATTCCGATGTATAAATCTTTGGATCAATGTTTTTCCCAACATAAAAACATAGAGGTTTTAGTTGATTTTACTAATTCTGAAGGAATATCTATTGCTTTAGAAGAATCTGCTAAAAATAAAATAAGTTTAGTATCTGGATCTACTGGTTATGACGATTTGTTCATAGATAGAGCTAAATACTTATCTAAAAATAATCAAATAGGAGTTTTATTGGCGCCCAATTTTGCAATTGGAGCAGTATTATTAGGTGTTGTATCAAAAATTATGGCACCATTTTTTGATTATGTAGATATAGTAGAAAGTCATCATGAAGAAAAATTGGATTCTCCTAGTGGTACTGCAATTTCTATAGCAGAAAATATTTCTAGTGTTAGAAAAAATGATTTTAAATTCACTAAAACAGAACTAGAGAAAATTATTGGTACTCGTGGTGGAGAATTGGATGGAATTCGAATACATAGTGTACGTATGCCTGGAAGAGTAGCTAGGCATGAAATAATATTTGGTGCCCCTGGTCAAACGATGACTTTGATTCATGATTCTATTGATAGAGTTAATTTTATGCCAGGTGTTTTATTATCTGTAAAACATGTTGCTGAAATGCATAGAAGTAACCCTAAGAAAACACATTTGATTTATGGAATTGAAAATATTTTAGGATTATGAAAGTATTTATTCTTATATGAGTATGAGGATTCAGGAAAAAGATCTACCTTCTATAGCTATATTAGGTGCTACTGGAGTAGTTGGAATAGAGTGCTTAAAATTATTAGCTGAGAGAAATTATCCAGCGGATAAGATTTCTCTTCTAGCTTCTCCAAGATCTGCAGGTAAATTCATAGAATATTTAGATGAAAAGCTTATTGTAGAAGATACTAATCAGGATTCTTTTAATGAAAAAAATGTAGTGTTCATATCTGCAGAAACGCAAGTTAGCCTGAAATATGCTCCAATAGCAGTTAGTAAGGGTTCATTAGTTATTGATGATAGCAGTGCCTTCAGAATGAATAAAAATGTTCCTTTAGTGGTACCTGAAGTTAACCCTGAAGACATTTTTTTACATCAAGGAATAATATCGATTCCTAATTGCACTACTACTCCTTTAGTAATGCTTATTTATGCTATTGAAAAATTGTCAAAAGTTAAAAGATTGGTAGTGTCTACATATCAATCTGTATCAGGTGCAGGAAAACTTGCTACCGAAGAATTATTTAATCAAAGCAATGATTGGCTGCAAAACAGAGAAATTTCATCAAAGATTTTTCCTTATCCAATTGCTTTTTCACTTATACCTCAAGTAGATGATTTTGAGCCAGATGGATACACTAAAGAGGAACATAAGATGATAAATGAGACAAGGAAAATTCTACATAATCCTGAAATGAGAATAACTTCAACATGTGTAAGAGTTCCTGTGCCTATTACACATTGTGAATCAATAAATTTAGAATTATCAGACAATTTAGATTTACAATCCATTTATAATGCTCTTGATTCTATGACAGGAATTGAAGTGCTAGGTAAGAATAATTTTGAAGAATACCCTATGCCATTTAATTCTTCAGGTAAAGATCCAGTATTTGTGGGAAGGATAAGAAAAGATCTATCTTGCGAAAATGGATTTTCAATGTGGTTAGCTTCAGATAATTTAAGAAAAGGCGCAGCGTTAAATGCTCTACAAATCATGGAGAAAGCTTTTTCTATTAAGTATTGATCAATAGGGAGTGTAAGTATTTGTAGACTTATTTATTAATCTATAGATAATATTACTCAATATTAAATTCAATTTTCTAAAGAGGTATAGTGAATAATATTGGAAGGCTTCTGACAGCTATGGTTACTCCTTTTGATCAGGAAGGTAACGTTGATTTTCAACGAGCTTCAGAATTATCGAAAGCTTTAGTAAAAACTGGAAGTGATGGTTTGTTACTAGGAGGAACTACAGGTGAATCTCCTACTTTAAGTTATGATGAAAAATTACAATTATTTTCAGTAGTAAAAGAATCTGTTGGATCTGAAATTGCTGTTATTGCAGGTACTACTGACAATAATACTCAGGTTTCTTTGGAACTTTCCAAGGACGCAGAGAAATTAGGGGTAGATGGATTATTGTTAACAGTGCCAGCATATAACAAGCCTACTCAAGAAGGACTTTTCAAGCATTTCGAAAAAATTGCTAATTCTGTAAAAATCCCATGTATTCTTTATAACGTTCCTAGTAGAACATCATTAAATATGGACTCATCAACTACTTTAAAATTGTCTTCAATAGAAAACATTATTGGTATAAAAGAAGCTTCTAGTGATCTTGATCAAGTAACAGAAATTATCTCTAATGCTCCTGAAGGATTTAAAGTTTGGAGTGGAAATGATAATGAAACTTTTTTGATAATGGCGCTAGGAGGATACGGTGTAGTGAGCGTAGCTTCAAATATTATTGGTAATCAAGTTAAATCAATGATTGGGTTGATATTAGAAGGAGAAATTGAACAAGCATCTTCTTTGCATAAAAAATTATTGCCTTTATTTAATGCTTTGTTTTGGGTAACTAATCCTATTCCTATAAAATATGCATTAAATAAAAAAGGTTTTCCTGTTGGAGACTTAAGGCTTCCCATGGTTATGCCAGATGAAATATCAGACTCAGGGGTAAAGCTTGACGAGATTTTGGATAATTACCATATAGATGTTTCTGAAGATTATTAAGAGACTATATTATTGAATAATTAATTAGATATAGTTTCATTTCTTTTAGGGCCTGTAGAAATAATTTTTATTGGTGTTTTAGTTAATTCTTGAATTCTGTTGATAAACTTTTTTGCTCCTTTGGGTAGTTGTGCTAGGTTTGAAATTCCTGAAGTTCTTTCTTTCCAACCTTCTAATTCTTCATAAATAGGAGTACATTTTTCAAGAATTTTGGATGAAACTGGATAATCAACTATTTGTTTATCCTCTAATTCATATCCTACACAAATTTTTATTTTTTCAAATCCATCTAGAATATCTAATCTAGTCAAGATTATTGCATCTAAGTTATTGATCCTAATGCTGTATCTTGCAATTACTGCATCAAACCAGCCACATCTTCTTGGTCTTCCAGTAGTGGTTCCAAATTCTTGTCCTTGGGTTCTTATTTTCTCTCCTAAATCATCTTTTAATTCTGTAGGAAAAGGGCCTGAGCCTACTCTAGTACAATAAGATTTGAATACGCCTAGAATTTCAGAAATATTTTTTGGGCCTAATCCTAATCCAATTAGAGCTCCTCCAATTGTAGGGTTTGAGGATGTTACGAATGGATAAGTTCCATGATCTAAATCTAATAAAGTCCCTTGTGCTCCTTCTAATAAAATGTTTTTGTTATTTTTTATAGATTCATAGATATAGCTTTCAGTATCGTGAATATATGGTTTTAAAAATGAAGCCCAAAATTTTACTTTCTCCATAATAGGTTTTAAATCTAAAGGTTTTTGGTCGTATACTTTCGACAATATCTCGTTTTTTAATTTTAATACTCTAGTTAATTGATCTTGAAAATCTTTTATTTCTAGTAAACTTTTTACTCTTATGCCCTCTCTAGAAACTTTGTCTACATATGCAGGACCTATTCCTCTTCTAGTAGTACCTATCTTAAAAGAACCTTTTCTTTCTTCATCTAAATTATCTATGAGGATATGATATGGCATGACTATATGACATTTTTCACTAACTTTAATTTTAGTATCTGTTAGCCCTAAATCTTTTAATTTTGATATTTCTTGAATTAGGACATTTGGATCTACTACTACACCATTTCCTATTACATTATCAACATGTGGCCAACATACTCCTGAGGGGATTAAATGGAACTTAAATTCTCCAAATTCGTTTATTACAGTGTGACCAGCATTATTTCCACCAGAGAATCTAGCTACTATAGAAAAATCTTTAGCAAGATAATCAACAATTTTACCTTTTCCTTCATCTCCCCACTGTCCACCTAAAACTGCAGAAATTGACAATTTTTTTTCTCCTTTTTTCTGAAAATCTTTAATAAACAATTTAATAGTAATTCAATTTTTAGTGATTTGAAATACATTTAATTAATCATAATTATGATTCAATGATAAAAATACTGTTGACTTAATAGATTCTCACAGTTAAATTACACAGTTAGCCCTTAATTTTAATAAGGGGCTTCGTTTGTATTGATCTATTATGATAGATTAATATTTTCGAATTTTAACAATTGAATAGTTTTTTTGAATTGCAATAATTCTGAGTGGAAATTTCTTGTAGAATTAAAAATTAATTAAGTTGATTCTCTTAATAGGTCAAGCTATTAAGGGCGCATGGGGGATGCCTTGGCACCAGAGGGCCGATGAAGGGCGTAGTAAGACTGCGATAAGCCTCGGTTAGCTGTCTAACAAGCTTAAGCCGTGGATACCCGAATGGGGAAACCCGTCTTTTTAAAGACACTTGATTTGTAAAAATCAAGAGGTAAGTGGGGGAACTGAAACATCTAAGTACCCTGAGGAAAATAAATCAACCGAGATTCCCAAAGTAGCGGCGAGCGAAATGGGACTAGCCTAAACCAATATTGTGTCATGACTGTCATCTTAGCAATATTGGAGTTGTGGGAAGTAATTGGAGAGTTTGACAGAACTTTCGGCGAGTCAAAAAACTTTTATTTAGAAGAATTGAATCAGGAAAGGTTCAGCCGTAGAGGGTGAAAGCCCCGTATTCGAAAAATAAAAGTCTCGTTGGATTATTTTCTCAAGTAGGGCGGAACACGAGAAATTCCGTTTGAATCTGCCAGGACCACCTGGTAAGGCTAAATACTCTCATATGACCGATAGTGTATTAGTACCGTGAGGGAAAGGTGAAAAGAACC
>PBKW01000025.1 GCA_002721615.1 Chloroflexota bacterium | reverse complement strand
TTTCATAAATATCATCGTTCATTTCAGAAAAGGTTCCCTGACAAAACTCTATGGCATTTGAATCACTAGGATAAATCTCAATTAACCTTTTGTATGAATCAAAACTTCTTAATAACATAGGAACTCCTCCAAGCTTAGGTACCGGAGGATCACAGGGATGAATTCCTAACCTTATTCCTTCCTCTTCTGCTATAGGAGTAATGATTTTTATCCAATATTCCATATACTCCCACATTTCCTCTTCAGTATATTCTCTTCCATGAGTAAGAGGCATTTTTTGAGCTACAGAATCATCAAAAGCAGTGGCCACAGCACCTCCCCTAATTAATTTAGGCTCAGTTCTCCATACTTCAGAAGGTAACCAATCATATCCAAATATAGGAATACCTGCTCTTGCAATATTTCTGATTGTGTAAATCATATTTTCTATCTGCTCATCTCTTTTAGGTCCGTTAAGCATCACATGATCGTAAAAATTAGTAGGAACATTCTCCAAAGCAGATAATTTGAGACCATGACTTTCAACCATAAGTCTAAGTTTGACTAAATCTTGTAACTCCCATCTGCCATTTGCTCCAGGTAGGTCAGCATGATTTAACAGAATATCTGTAGCACCAAATTGTTTTGCGAATTTTAAATATTCTGGGCTTGCTGAATTAAATTGGCCAAATCCTGCTCTCATAATTAACCTCCTATTCTCATAATTAACTCATCTAAAATAATAATCTATTTAGGCAAATTATCAATTGCTAAATTAGACATTGTAGTAGAACCATTATAACGTGGGTCTGCCACTGCTATAAAAGCATCAGATATTCTTTCTCTAAGATTTTCTCTAATTGGAACAATTCTAAATTTAAATTCTTGAATTTTCTTATCTATTCTTTGATTCATTTTTTTATTCTTCAAACCTTTTGAAACATAAGTTGTAGAAATAGCAAGATCAACAATAGCTACCATTTTTCTAAATTCATGAGAATTATTAGATTTTAATAATAGTTGGATTTCTTTAACTATGTCAGATGTACTAGTTATATAAACAATTTCATCTGATTCAAAAATTGAAATAATACCTGGTTTTTTACCCAATAACCAAGTTTCTGATTCATTAAAAGGAGTTCTTTCTCCTTCAGTTAGGTTCTTATAAAGTTTTTCCCATTTCCCTAAATGTGATGTCGAAAACATTGTTATAGCCAAAAAGGTCCAAATTATTATAGATTAATGTTAATTTTTAAAAACAATAGATATAGTAATAATTTATAGATAATTAAAAATACTTTTATAGATATTTTATGAATTTAATCTGATTTAACAAATAATCAGTAAATCATAAAGGAGTAAGCATATGGACGGATATGAAGCTATTGCAAAAATCTTAAAATTAGAAGGTGTAGAATGGATGGCTTGCTTTCCTTCTAACCCACTAATAGAAGCTGTGGCAAAAGAAGGAATTAGGCCTATTATGTTCCGTCAAGAAAGAGGAGGAATAATGGCTGCTGATGGATACAGCAGAACAATGAATTCTTCCAAATTTGGAGTTTTTGCGTGCCAAGGCGGACCTGGAGCAGAAAATTCCTATGGAGCTATAGCTCAAGCTTGGGCTGATTCGGTTCCTATTCTTTTTTTACCAGATGGAGTGCCACTTCAAACAGCAGACGTAAAACCTTCTTTCTGGGCTTCAAGAGCGTATAAAGATATTACAAAGTGGTCAGAATCAATTAATGATCCTCAAAGAATTGTACCCCTCATGAGAAGAGCTTTTCATGCTCTAAAAAATGGAAGACCAGGGCCAGTGTTATTGGAAATGCATAAAGATCATATGGAAAATGAAGTAACTAATTTAGATGAATATAAAACTCAGGTTAGCATGCCTGTTTCCCCTAGTAATTCATCTATAAATGATTCTCTTAAGATACTTCTTTCCGCAAAAAACCCTGTTATTTGGTCAGGTCAAGGCGTAATTTATGGTAATGCAACTCAAGAACTCAAAAAATTTGCAGAATTACTAAAGATTCCAGTAATTACTACAATGCCTGGAAAGAGTTCATTTGATGAAAGACATCCCCTTTCTTTAGGATCCGCAAATAGAACAGCACCAAAAGCAGTCTGGAATTGGTTGAAAGAATCAGATTTAGTTTTTGCTATTGGATCTAGCTTAACAATTACCAATTATGGGATCACAATTCCTGAAGGAAAAAATATCGTTCATTCTACCAACAATATAGAAGATATTAACAAAGATTATTCTGTGGAATATGGTCTAGTTGGAGATTCTAAAATGGTATTAGAATCTTTACTTTTTGAATTAGAAAACAGTCAAGAAAGTATAGAAAAATTTGTTCAAAATAGAGAACAAAACATCATTTCTTCTATAAAAACAATTAAACAAGAATGGTACCAAGAATGGACACCTTATTTAGAATCAAACATGGAACCAATTAATCCTTATAGATTAATTAATGAAATTAACAATAATATTGATCATGAAAATTCAATAATTACTCATGATGCTGGTCATCCCAGAGATCAAATAATGCCTTTCTTAACCTCAACAATTCCAAATTCATATATTGGATGGGGAAAGACTACTCACTTAGGATACGGTATTCCACTGATGATAGGCGCAAAAATTGCTCATCCTGATAAATTTTGCATGAATTTTATGGGAGATGCAGCATTCGGTATGTCAGGATTAGATATAGAAACCGCAGTGAGATCTGATAATCCTATTACAACTGTATTAATGAATAATTCTACTATGGGGGGATATAGCGTTAGATATCCTCAATCAATTGAAAGATATGGTGCTATCAATTTATCTGGAGATTATGCAAAAATAGCTGAAGGTATGGGAGCCATAGGAATCAGGGTCACAAAAACTGAGGAAATCGGAAAAGCTATCCAAAAAGCTCAAAAACATAATAAAGATGGTAAAACTGTATTAATAGATGTAAAAACTCAACCAGAACTGAAAATGTCAGTATATTAAGAGGGAACATGAAAACAACAGGATTTAAAACCATGGTTCTAGGAACTCCATGGAGAAATTTAACATATATCAAGATTGAAACTGATTCAGGTTTAGTTGGAATTGGAGAAGCAAGAGTTTTAGGGAAAACTCATACAGTTTCAGAATATTTAAAAGATGTAGAACGTCATTTTATTGGACATGATCCTTTTGATATAGAAGCGTTATATAGAAGATTAACCCTTCTCGACTTTGGAAAACCTGGAGAAGTTGTTTATACAGGTTTAGCATTAGTTGAACTTGCTTATTGGGATATTATTGGTAAATATTGCAACCTACCAATATATAAACTCATGGGAGGGAAAGTAAAAGACAAAATACCTGCTTATGCTAATGGATGGTATACAGTAGAACGTTCTCCTCAACAATTTTCAGAAGCTGCATTAAATGTTATAGAAAAAGGTTACATAGGAATGAAATTTGATCCATTCGGTAATGGTGATCTTGAAATGGATAGAGAAGAATTTTTCAAATCAATTGATTTAATTGAAGCAGTAAGTTCTACAGTAGGTCATAAAGCTCAAATAATGCTGGAAATGCATGGTAGATTTGCACCTCATCAAGCAAGAGAAATCGCAAAAGCTGTAGAAAAATTCAATCCAGCATGGCTTGAAGAACCAACAAGACCTGGAGATATACCAGCATTAAAATCAGTGAGAAATCATACTAGCCTTCCAATTGCAACTGGTGAAAGATTATACGGAGCAAATGAATTTAGAGAAGTCTGGACTAGTCAATCTGTAGATATCATTCAACCTGATATTACTCAAACAGGTGGAATCTTAGAAGCAAAAAAGATTAGTTCTACTGCAGAGAGTTATTCAATTATGGTTGCACCACATAATGTAGGAGGAGCTATTTCAACTAGTGCTGCCGTAACTTTAGTAAGCACTTTAAGAAATGGGAAAATCGTAGAACATTTCAATGATTTCGCTGATCCTCATGTCAAAAAAGTTGCTGATAATTATCCTGAAGTAATAGATGGATATTTTGAATTATCTGAAAAACCTGGATGGGGTATTGAAATAAATGAAGATTTTATTAAAGATAATCCTCCAGAAAAATATAAAAATATTACCTTAGATCCTGGATTAAATATGTTTGAAAACCCCAACTGGGCTCAAAGAGGTCAATCTAGATAAAATTATACAAGGAGAACTGTAAGCCGAGTTCTGTATTGGGATATCCAACGGTAATCATTTATCTAGTTTTTTCGTTACCGAAAAAATCAAGCAGCCTACCCGAGAGATCAGTCGGATTTCCTACTCTCCTATTTGGCCTTGCACCGGATAGGGTTTACCTAGCCTTAAATGTTACCATTTAAGCGATAAGCTCTTACCTTACCTTTTCACCCTTACCTAATTAAAGGCGGTTTATTTTCTGTTGCACTTTCCGTCAAGTTTCCTTGCCCGGCCGTTAACCGGTATCCTAACCCGATGGTGCTCGGACTTTCCTCTTCATTACGAAGCGATTACCCGTTCTCCTTGAATATAAATAATACCATATTGTGCATAATCTAATTATTTAGGAATCAAAAACAATAGGTTTTTTAATATTTATTCTTACTGAATTATTTTTTATAGAAATTAGATTCGTTAAATTATTTATAAAATAAAATATTTTTTCTTCATTTTTAAAATCTAAATTTTGTAGTTCAGAATAAATACTTTCAAGATTAATTGTTTGTTCTTTAGAAAAACTTTTCTCCATATTATTTAATCTTTCAATATAATTTCTTAAATTATCTACAGATAATTTTCCTTTAGAGACATCTCTTAAAGTATTTAAAAAATTTTTCTCAAGAATTTTCTTTTTTTCATCAAATTTATCATCTTTAGGAAATTCCCAATAAACAAGTTTCTTATTAAAAGATTTTTTATAACCTTTAACGATTTTTCTAATTTGTTTAGAAATTTCTTCAAATAAAATTTCAAAACGAATATTATTGATATTTTTTCCTGAACAAGAAATTGAAAAACAATAATAATATCTATAGTTTTTCTTTCTAGAATATCCACTAATATTCTCCCATATTCTAAAGATATTTTTAAAATTCATATTCCTAAAACAGATTCCACATTTTATTAAACCTTTTTTAAAAATTAATCTATTTTCTCTTGGACTTTTAAAAATATTTCTTGATGCTCTTATATTTTGAGCTTTTTGGAAAATATCTTCAGAAATTAAAACAGGATGATTATTTGTAATTATTATTCCTGATCTTTTATAAATTCCTGTGTAAGTCCTATTTTTTAAAACCACATCAACACTTGATGGAGACCACGTATTTCCATTTTTGGTTCGTATGCCCTCAGCATTCAAATAATCTGAAATTCTCCTTATGCCTAATTTTCTTCTTATTTGATTAAATTGATCTACTTCAATACCTGTATATAAAGAAAATATTTTTCTTACCACGTCTTGATGTGATTCATCAATAACCAGATTACCTTCAGATCCAATCTTATATCCTATTGGAGATTTAGTGACAACTTCTCCTCTATTAACTTTAAATATTATTGAGTTTCTTTTTCGTATTTCTGATTCATTTAATAATCCATTTAGAGTTAATCTGTTGAGTCCATCATTTATTGGATCATTCCAATTAGAATTAATGCATTGTATTTTACAATTCAACGAATTAATTTCTATAATTTTTTCTACCAATTCAATTAAATTTTTTGCAATATATCTTGAATCAGGGATTACTATTAATGCGGGAAGAACATTAGGTGATTTAAAATAGTTTAATAATTCATCAAAATCAGCTTCTTCAAAATCATTGCTAATTTCAGAGTGATATTTAGTTGAGATAAAATTTTTTTTAATATTATGATCTTCTTCAAATGAAAATTTTTTTACACATTTTAACCAATGATCTAAATTGTTATCTAGATTAGCATTGAATTCATTTTTCAAATCTACAAAACTAATTAATCTCATTAAATAATCACCAAAATTCTCCCACAATTATCACAAAAAACTATCTCTTTTCCTAAAATTAATTGTTCCTCAGTACTTAATGGAAATTTCACATGACAAACAGAACATGATCCAGCAGAAACTTTTGAAACTGCAACATTATCTTTTGCTTTCAACAACCGTTTATAAATCATTGATAAATCTTCAGGGATAGAATTGAATATCACTTCACGATTCGACTTATTTTTATTAATAATAATTTCTAAATCCCCTGATCTTTTTTCTAATTCAGGAAATTTTTTATTCCAATTTTCTTTTAATATTTCAACTTCTTCAGAAATTTTTTCTGAATTCTCTTCCATTAAAGATAATTTTGATAAAAATTTATTGGCATAATCATTCAATTGTTTTATGTCTTTATCTAACTGTTCATCTTCATTTTTCAATGCTTGTAATTCTTTTACGTTACTAACAATTCCTCCATAGATTTTTTTTTTGTATATCAGTTTTCTTGTTTTGAAATTCTTGAATCTTATTTTCAATTTTATTTATTTGAAGTTGATAGTTTGTTATAGCTTTTTTAATTTCACTTAATAATGATTCTTTAGCTTTTTTACCATCCTCTAATAATATTTTTTCATTTAGTTCATCTTTTTCCTTCAAATTAATTTCAATTCTAGTATCTACTTCTTGAAGTGAAAACAACTTTTTCCACATATCTTTCTCCATAAAATAACTAAAAACATCGTTCTCTTGTTATTATATGAAGATAAAAAATATAATCTATAAGAAAGATATAAACTTTTTTACAAACTATACATCACTGAGAGAAAATATTGACAACTTCTAAAAAATCTTTTTATCAGATCTCCAAATTCTTGATATCAAAGCCAAAAACAAGAATTATTTGTACTATTGGACCTTCTAGTTCAAGCAAAAAACAGATTAAGAAAATGATATTAGAGGGAATGTCAGTAGCACGACTCAATTTATCTCACGGGAATGTAAAATTCCATAAAATGTGTATAGAAAACATATTAGAAATTTCGAATGAATTAGATGCACCTGTAGGGATATTAGCTGATGTACCTGGACCAAAATTTAGAATAGGACTAATAGAAAATGAGTTCATGAACTTAACTACAGGTGACAATTTAATTATAGATTTTACCTCTAATAATAAAAAAGATTCGAATTCAAAAATTCATAATTCTATAAAAGTATGGCCTCCAGGAATAGAAAACGAAATTCAAGAAGGATCAGAATTATTACTTGATGATGGATCTATAAAAATTAAAGTATCTTCAATAAACAAAGAGAATATAAATTGTACTGTTTCAAATTCAGGAATATTGAAATCTAATAAATCTTTAGTAATTCCTGGAAAAGGATCTCAGTTAGATTATTTCACTCCTGAAACAATAAAATCTTTAAAATTCATAGCATCTAATAAAATAGATTTCGTAGGATTATCTTATATAAGATCTGAACAGGATGTTGAAAGAGTAAAAGATTTTTTTTCTAATAAAACAAATCAGCCAAAGTTAATTTCTAAAATTGAACTTCCTCTAGATTTAAACACACTAGGAAAAATCATTAAATCTTCTGATGGAGTAATGGTTGCTAGAGGAGATTTGGGTGTTCAAATTCCTATATCTAAAGTTCCAAGTTTTCAAAAGAAAATCATCAAATTATCAAATAAGATAGGAAAACCAGTAATTACAGCAACACAAATGCTTGAATCAATGATTGAATCTCCAAATCCTACAAGAGCTGAAGCGACAGATATATACAACGCAGTTAATGATGGAACAGATGCTTTAATGCTATCTGCAGAAACATCTATTGGTAATTTCCCAATAGAATCTTTAAAAAAAATGTCAGAAATAGCATTAGAAGCTGAAAAAGATTTTGATCATATTAATTTCATGGAAAATAGAAATAATGAAGATGTAACAACTTTAGTAGATGAAGCTATATCTTATGGAGCATGTAAAACAGCTCATTCAGTACGCGCTAAACTAATTATCGCATTTACTGAATCAGGAAGTACTGCAGGCAGAATAGCTTCATTTAGACCAGAAAAACCCATTCTTGCTTTAGTAGCAGATGAATCAGTCACTAAAAAACTTTCAATTACTTGGGGAGTTATTCCACTTTTAGCTCCAAAATTTTTCAAAGTTCAAGACATGTTTTCGACAGGGTCAAAAGCTGCTTTAGAAAGCAAATTGGCTAAAAATGGAGATATGGCTGTTATTGTAGTGGGAATGCCTATAGGAGTTCCAGGAAACACAAATTTAATGAGAATAATGAAAATACCTGAACCTGAATTAAACGATTAAATATATTTCATATGGAAATAATAAACTTTGAAATCACAAAAAATATTTCCATAAAAGGTTTTTCATTAATTCATTCTAGGAATGACCAATTATTATTTTTTGTACATGGTCTTGCATCAAATTCTACCTTATTTTTACCTCTTGCAAATAAGTTATTTGAATTAGGATATTCTTCAATAGGGATTGACCTAAGAGGTCACGGCAATTCATCTAAACCTTCAAGTGGTTACACACTAGAAACTTTTTCAAAAGATATCTCGTCTATAATTACAGAATACTTAAAAGTTAAACCAATTTTTATAGGTCAATCTATGGGAGCTAATCTAGGAGTTATGCTGGCTAAGGAGAAAAAACCTCTTATTAAAGGATGCATATGCATAGATGGAGGGTTTATAAATCTTAAAGATAAATTCGCGAATTGGAAACAGTGTGAAAAACAATTAACACCTCCTAATCTTGACCACTTACAATTACCACAATTAAAAGAACTTATTGAAATCAACCACTCTGACTGGCCAAAATTATCAATTCAAGGAACATTAAATAATTGGAAAATATTTAATAATTTAAAGATAAAAAAGAAATTATCTATAAAGAAACATCTTTTACTATTAAAATCCCTTTGGGAGCAAAAACCTAATAATCTCAATCAACTAAATGTTTCAACACTTTTAATTAATTCTACTATGAAACCAAATTTTGAGAATTTTCCTTCACACACTAAAATGATAAATTTAGAAGGTGATCATGATATTCATGCTCAAAAGCCTAATTTAACATCTAAAATAATAAATGATGAAATATCTAAGGGATTTTTTAGATGAATACAGAAATCAACATTTTAACTATTTTTGGATCTGGTGAAACATCTCCTTATATGGCAAAAACTTATCGTTCTATTTTCAATAGTCATCCTAACTTAAAAATAAATAATCCTGTAATACTTAATACTCCATTTGAGTTTCAAGAAAACTCTAATATACTATCTCAAAAAATTTTCGACTACTTCGAAAAAAGATTAAACATTAAACCCAAGGTTTCTTCCTTAAGACAAAATTCCCCTAAATCTATAGATAAAAAAAAGATAATTGCGGAAATAAAAAATTCTGATTTTCTTTTTTCTGGTCCTGGAAGCCCTACATATGCTTTAAATTTATGGAAGAAAATAAAAATTGACAAAATACTTCAATCAAAGATTTATGAACCTGGAATAATTGCATTCTCAAGTGCAGCTGCTTTAACTTTAGGAACTTATACTTTACCAGTTTATGAAATTTATAAAGCTGGCATTAAACCCTATTGGGAAAAAGGATTAGATTTATTAAAATTTTTAGGAATAAAAACTATTATTGTCCCTCATTATAATAATCAAGAAGGAAGAGACCATGATACTTCACATTGTTTTATAGGTAAAAATAGATTTAAAAAATTATTAGATAATTTACAAGAAGATTTTCTTTATATTGGAATCGATGAACATACTGCATGTATATTCAATATTAATGAATCAAAGCTTAAAGTTATGGGCAAAGGTCAAGTACATTTTGGATCTAAAAGTAAAATTTTCTCTTTAAACAATGGAGATTCACTAAATTTTGATGATATATTATACAAACAAAAAATTACACCTAATTTAAACAATATTCCTAAAAGAAAATTTAAGAATCAAAATAACCCAACTATTGAAAAAATTTCATCAAATGTAGTTTCAATAGAAATTGAAGAATTATTAAAAATCAGAGAAATCGCCAGATCAAGCAAGAATTGGGATCTGTCAGATAAAATTCGTTCAATTCTAGAATCTAAAGGAATAAGTATTAAAGACACTCAAGAAAAAACATCTTGGGAGAAAAACAATTAGACTTTAACAATCTTATTAGTTAATGTGCCAATTTTTTCTATATTTATCTTCACTATATCCTCTTCTTTCAAAGTAAAATCTTGAGGAGGAATAATGCCAGTTCCTGTCATTAAAACAGCTACTTCCGGAAGATCATTACTCTTCTTTAACCATTCTACTAATTCATGAACATTTCTTTTCATCTGTGAAGTAGAAGATTTTCCTTCAAAAACAATATCTTTGCCTCTAGATATTTCTAAACTCACTTCTAAGTTCTGAGGATCAATTTCTTCAGAACTAATAATACATGGACCTAATGAAAATGATTTATTATAAACTTTTGCTTGAGGAAGATACAAAGGATTTTCACCTTCAATTGATCTACTACTCATATCATTCCCAATTGTATAACCAGCTATATTTCCATTAATTATTATTACAGCTAATTCTGCTTCTGGCACATCCCATCCAGAATCTTTTCTAATACCTAATTCTTGTCCAGGCCCTTGCATTCTTCCACCAGTACCTTTAAAAAATATTTCTGGTCTATCAGCGTTATATACTTTTGCATAAACATCAGGTGTTTCACTTTCTGCTTGGCGTTCTCTCATACTATCACTATAAGTTACTCCAGCAGCCCATACTTCTTCTGGAAATATTGGAGATTTCACATTATTAGCATCAATTACAGACCTATCAAAATCCATTCTAGGCGTACTATCATTAATTAATGTCTTCACATATGAATTTAAGGAAAAATGAGTATTTTCTTTCTCAGAAGTCTTTTTGACAATATGATAAAGATCTTGAAATTCCATAGCTCCCAAACTAAAAACTTGATCGCCAGATTGAACAACCAATGAAGAATCCCAATAGGAGTCAGGAGCCCCCTCATAAGATCCAACATAGAAATTATTTAATCTGAAATATTTCATAACTATACTTCCTTATATTCTCCTTCTACAGTTTCATCTTTAGGTCCATCATCTCCAGAATCTTGACCAGAATCATCATTCTCAGTTTGAGAATAAACTGATTCTCCTAATTTTTGCATAGATGTTTGAAGATTGTTAGTAGCTTCCGTTAATTTAGTTACATCAAGTTCTTCTTCAGCAAGAATTTCTTTTAATTCTGTAACACCTGATTCTATTTCAGTCTTAGATTCTTCAGAAACCTTATCGCCTTGTTCTTTTAAGAGTTTCTCAGCAGCATAAACAGTACTTTCACCTAAATTTCTTGCTTCTATACCTTCTCTCTTAGCTTTATCTTTTTCTGAATTTTCTTCAGCTTCATTGATTAATCTATCTATTTCAGAGTCATCTAAACCTGACCTTCCAGTAATAGTAATATGTTGTTCTTTATTTGTTCCCTTATCTCTAGCAGAAACTTTTAAAATCCCATCAGCATCTATATCAAAAGTAACTTCTACTTGAGGAACTCCTCTAGCAGCTGGAGGAATACCATCTAAATTAAATCTTCCTATAGAAACATTATCTGAAGCCATTTCTCTTTCTCCTTGTAATACATGTATTTCTACACTAGGTTGATTATCAGCAGCAGTAGTAAATGTTTCACTTTTAGTAGTAGGAATGGTAGTATTTCTCTCTATTAAAGTTGTTTTTACTCCTCCTAAAGTTTCAATACCTAAAGTAAGAGGAGTAACATCAAGTAATAAAACATCTTTAACATCACCTTCTAATACACCTCCTTGAATAGCTGCTCCTAAAGCTACTACTTCATCTGGATTTATGCCTACATTAGGTTCTTTACCAAAAATTTCTTTTACTTTATCTACTACTGCAGGCATCCTGGTCATACCACCTACTAAGATTAATTCTCCTATCTCAGAATTTTTTAAATCAGCATCTTTTATAGCTTGCTTGCAAGGTTTTACTGTCCTTTCTATTAAACTAGCTGTTATCTGCTCAAATTTAGCTCTTGTTAAAGAAAAAACTAAATGTTTAGGTCCAGTAGAATCAGCAGTAATAAATGGCAAATTAATCTCAGTTTGATTAACACTTGAAAGTTCAATTTTAGCTCTTTCAGATTCTACTCTCAATCTTTGAAGGGCTGCAGGATCATCTCTAAGATCAATTCCATTTTCAGATTTAAATTCTTCAGCGACATGATCTAATAAAATATTATCAAAATCATCTCCGCCTAAATGAGTATCACCATTAGTTGATTTTACTTCAAAAACACCTTCTCCTAGTTGTAGAATTGTTATATCAAAGGTTCCTCCACCAAGATCATAAACTGCTATAGTTTGGTCTCCCTTAGATTCTAGCCCATAAGCTAAAGCAGCTGCAGTAGGCTCATTAATTATTCTTAAGACTTCTAATCCTGCAATCTTTCCAGCAACCTTTGTTGCTTCTCTTTGGCTATCGCTAAAATAAGCTGGAACAGTAACTACTGCCTTAGATATTTTTTCTCCCGTTTTCTGTTCCACATCTTCTTTAATTTTTTGAAGAACCATAGAAGAAATTTCTGGTGGGGAATGATCTTCACCATTCATTTTTACTAAAACATCTCCATTTTTAGCTTTTGAGATTTTATAAGATACTTTCTTACCATCAGCTTTAACTGATGAATCATCAAATCTTCCACCCATAAATCTTTTTACAGAATAAATAGTGTTCTCAGAATTTGTTACTGATTGTCTTCTTGCTAATTCTCCTATAAACCTTTCATTAGTTTTAGGGTTTACAGCAACTACAGAAGGAGTAGTTCTTCTTCCTTCCTTATTTTCAATTATTGTTGGTTCTCCGGCTTCCATTATTGCTACAGCCGAATTTGTTGTTCCTAAATCTATACCTAATACTTTAGCCATTTTTTCCTCAATTAATATCTATTGTTTTTATATTTTTTATTTATTCAAAGAATCATTATTAATAATTTCTACTTGTGCGGGTCTAATCACTTCTTCTTGCCATTTATAACCGGATCTCAAAACTCTGGAAATTTCTCCAGAATCCCTATTTTCGTCAGTAGATACCAATAGCGCATCATGTAATCTAGGATCAAAAATTTTAAGATCATCTATCACAGATACTCCTAAGTTTTCTAATGTATTAACAAACTTAGATTGAATAGCTCTAACGCCCTCAGTCCAACCATTATCTTCTTTCATAGAAGATAATGCTAACTCTAAATCATCTAATAAAGGCAAAAAATCTAAAATATTTTTTCTAATATTCCTGTTTTTTGCTTCTTCAATCTCTTTCAACATTCTTTTCCTAGAATTTATTAAATCAGCTTGAGTCCTCTGAGCTAAAATTTTGTATTCATTTTTTTCTTTCTCAAGCTCTTCCAACTTATTATTTTTTTTCTTAGATCTTGGAGTATTCTTTTTCTTTTTCTCAGTCATAATTAATCTTCTTAAATATATGAAATTTCCTTCAAAGCCATATTAATCATTTTTTCAATCTTGTCATTTTTTTCAATCCAATTTATTTCATTTTGTTCTTCTGTATGTTGTAATATTCTTGTTAATATCTCTACAAGATCCAAAATTAAACTCACTCCTGCGAGGTTGATCCCATAATGTTCAACTAACCTTTTTATAATTCTCAATTTAACTAAATCTGCATCAGAATATAAACGCAACATTCCAACAGTTCTAGATGGTCTAACCAAACCAGCCCTATCATATTTCCTTAAAGTCTGAGGATGCATTTCCATTAATCGCGCAGCTACGCTTATAATATATACCCCTACAATATCTTCTTCAGTCTTATTAAATTCTAAATCATTATCAAAGTTCATAATATTTTATTAGCATGAAACATAATACTTATAGCATACTAAACATTTATACGATGCATGTCAACATAATATTAATCAACTAATTAAAATTTTTTAATATTGCATGTGTTTAATCTCTCCAATAAAATCAGATTCAAGGAGACAATTTGCAAAAAATAAAGAAAAAACAAAAATTTCTGGATATATTATCCCAAAAAACAAAAACTAGGTTTTTACTTAAAAAGAAATCAGAAAAAGAAATACCTAAAAGAAAAAATTCACCATTGTTTAATCATGTTCCAGAAATAGTAATTCAAAGATTACCTATTTATATAAGAATTCTGACAAAAATCCAAAAACAAGGGAAACTACAAATCAGTTCTAACCTTCTAGGAGAGTTATCAGGAATATCTCCAGGAATCATTCGAAAAGACTTAAACTATTTTGGAAGATTCGGAAAACAAGGAAGTGGTTATCAAGTAATAGAATTAAAAGACACACTCAAAACTATTTTAGGTTTAGATGGAACATGGAATGTAGGTGTAATTGGTTTAGGTAAATTAGGAGATGCAATTGCTTCTTATACAGGTTTTACAAATGCAGGATTTAGAATTGTAGCCCTTTTTGACACTGATGAAAAATTACATGGAAAAAAAATTAGTAGAATCACAATACAATCTTTAGATGAATTAAAAAGATCTGTTAAAACAAGAAACATAAAAATTGCAATAATTTCTACTCCATCAAATCAAAGTCAAGATGTTGCAAACAGATTAATAGACTCAGGCGTAAAATGCATACTTAACTACACCCAATCTTCATTAAAAGTGCCAAAAGAGATTATTTTGAAACATGTAGATCCTATATCTACTTTACAATCAATGGCTTTTCATCTAAAAAATTATCATTTAAATAAGTAAATATTTTTCTATAAATTAATTGTTTATAGATCTACTAGATCGCCTTCTATTAGCTACTCTCAATTTTGCTTTTGAAGCTCTGATCACAAAAAGTGCTTTCTGTATATCGATATCAGAACCCTGTGAATCAACTATTTCCTCAGCTTTTTGAATAGCTTCTTTAGCTTTTTCAATATCTATCTCATTAGTTCTTTCTGCAGCATCTGCCAAAATAGTCACTCTATCATTTAAAACTTCTACAAAACCTCCAGATAAAACTAAACTCAATACTTCTTCTTTATTTTTTATCAAAACTTCACCAGAATTTAATTCAGTAATTATAGGTGCATGAGAAGGAAGAATTCCTAATTCCCCTTCTATTCCTGGTATCTGAATAAGGCTTGCCTTACCTGAAAAAATAGTTTTTTCAGCAGTAACAATTTCTACATCAAGTAATTTCATCATTCACCTAAGATTTAGCTAAGTCCTTTGCTTTCTCAAGAACTTCATCAATAGTTCCAACCATATAAAAAGCCTGTTCTGGCAATTCATCATGTTCTCCAGATAAAATTTCTTGAAATCCTTTCACAGTATCTGCGATTTTCACATATTTACCTGGAATACCAGTAAACACTTCTCCAACATGGAATGGCTGAGTAAGAAATCTTTGAATTTTTCTTGCTCTTGCAACAGTCAATTTATCATCATCTGATAATTCTTCTACTCCAAGGATTGCAATTACATCTTGTAGATCTCTATATCTTTGTAAAACTCTCTGAACTTCTCTAGCAACATTATAATGTTCTTCTCCTACAATTGCTGGTTCTAGAATTCTAGAACTAGAAGCAAGAGGATCAACAGCAGGATAAAGGCCTTGTTCAGATAAAGATCTTTCCAAGGAAATAGATGCATCCAAATGTCCAAATGTAGTAACTATTCCAGGGTCCGTATAATCATCAGCAGGAACATAAACAGCTTGGAAAGAAGTTATTGATCCATCTGTAGTAGAAGTAATTCTTTCTTGCAGATCTCCCATTTCTGTAGATAAAGTTGGTTGATACCCTACTGCTGATGGCATCCTTCCTAAAAGAGCAGAAACTTCCATTCCAGCTAAAATATATCTATAAACATTATCCACAAAAAATAATACATCTTGCTTACCTTTTTCACGGAAATACTCTGCCATAGTCAAACCAGTAAGAGCTATTCTAGCTCTAGTTCCAGGAGGCTCATTCATTTGTCCAAAAACTAATGCCGTATTATCTAAAACACCATAATCTTGCATTTCATGCCATAAATCATTCCCTTCACGTGATCTTTCTCCGACGCCAGCAAACACAGATACTCCAGAATGTTCTTGAGCAATATTTCTAATCAATTCAGTAATAATAACTGTCTTTCCGACTCCTGCTCCTCCATATGCACCGATTTTTCCTCCTTTAGCAAATGGAGTAATTAGATCCAATACTTTAATACCTGTTTCTAAAACTTCTGTTGACCCTGATTGTTGATCAAAGGTTGGAGGTTCCCTATGGATCGGCCATTTTGTAGCTTTACTATCAATGGGATCCCCATTATCTATCGGATCACCTACTACATTAAATAATCTCCCTAATGAATCTTTTCCTACTGGAACAGATAC
>PBKW01000024.1 GCA_002721615.1 Chloroflexota bacterium | reverse complement strand
TTACTTCTTGAAAAATATATTTTTACCAATTCAGGAACAATATTAGCTGCTACTCTTAATCCAAGATACCCCATAATCATTACTAGAAAAATAGGTAAAGCTTTTGAAAAAAGTAATTTATAAGTAGAACCCAAGGCCCACCCCAAACCTTCACTTCCAGATTCTATATTTAATACCGCCAATACACCAAAAAAACTAGGAAATCCTGCAATAAACATAGACAAACTTATAATTACAATATTTCTAGTTAAATTAACTAGCTTAGAAGTTCTTGAATCTTTAATGTTCTTTGTATTTAATCCAAATACATCAGCTAACTTATATAAAGCAAATGAAATGATCCCTACACCAAACAATCCAGCTAAAGAAATAAATAATGCCCAGATTCCTTTTTGTAAAAACCAATCACTAAAATTTTGTTCAAACATAATTTAAATAGAAAATTTTAAACCTATTATCTAAGTTTATATTTTCAATTTCTATGTTTTATGAGAACAAAAAAGTTATTTTTTAACATTTTGTTAAGATGGCATCCTCATTTTATCGGGAGTAAGAAGTTCAAAAAATTCAATCCATTGATCTTCAACTAGTTCTCTCAATAAAGGGCCTAGTTCATTTTTTATCTTTTCTGGAATTTCATTATCTCCTCTATAAACTGATTCTAATACTTCTGCTTCCCATTCCATATATATAAGACCATATTCTCCTGGAGTAGTACCAGCACTTAAAAATATTTTTGAATCAGTTCTTTGACCAGCTTTCTTATACTCTTTACCAATTTCTGCAATTACTGAAGCAGCTTCCCATGCCTTTTTGGGTTTTGCTTTAAAAACTCTTTGTACTAAAAACATATATCCTCCCTTTGATTGTTTTTGATTCCATTAGTAATATCTAATAAATTTTAATTATCTAAATTTTTATGAATTTTTACTCCAAAATATCTGATTGGGCAAATCTAAATTCTAGAGGTCTATTTATATGTACTCTAATAGCAGTAACCTCCTATTTAATTCAATATTTTGAAATATATTTTTTATCTTATAATTATATTGATTCTCTCATAATTTCTCTATTAATAGGATTAGTGCTTCACAATTTTTTATCTATCTCAAAAATATCAAATAATGGAGCTAAATTCGCATCTAAGCAATTACTAGAATTCTCAGTAATGTTACTCGGAGCTAGTGTTAATCTCACTTTAATATTCCAAGAAGGGTTATCTATTATATCTTTAGTAGTTTTTTCAGTAATTTTATGTCTATTTCTTACATGGTTATTTAGCAAATATTTTTTAAAATTAAGTTCTAACATTTCTATTCTAATTGCTACGGGAAACTCTATATGTGGTAATTCAGCAGTAGTAGCTATGGCTCCAGTAATTAAAGCAACTTCTTCAGAAATTGCTGCAGCTATAGGTTTTAGTGCAATAATAGGAGTACTTCAAGTATTATTGTTACCTTTATTATCTTTGAACGGCCAAATCAGTAATTTTGAATATGGAATTATTGCAGGAATATCTATTTATGCTGTTCCTCAGGTAGTAGCAGCCTCATTTGCAATAAGTACCCAATCTGGAATAATAGCTACTCAAGTTAAATTAATAAGAGTCTTACTTTTGGGTCCTTTATTAATTTTTTTTGGAATCATAAAAAAAGAAAACAAAGTAAAATTAGATTTAAAATCAATTACTAATTTTATCCCTTGGTTTATCTTAGGGTTTCTATTTTTATCAATACTTAGAACTACAAATATTATCCCTGAATCATCCTCAGAAATCATTCAATCGATAAGCAAATTCCTTTTTATAATTGCAATGGCTGGAATAGGTTTAACAGTTAACTTTAAAGAGGTTAAAAAAATAGGTTTTAAGGTAATTTTAGCTGTGATATTTGCTGTTATTTTATTAATTCTGATTGGATTAGGGGGAATTTCAATTTTCGATTTCAATTAAAAAACAATTACGCCTCTTCCATCTTCTCCACGTTCCAAATCTCCAAATCCTTTATTTATTTCTTCAATTTTATATTCTTCTCTTATGAGATTATCCACATCTATTTTTCCAGCAAGATATAAATCAGTAATTTTTCTAAAAGTTTCATGAGGGGATTTATGACCATAATAACTACCCACTATTTTTTTCTGATCTCTTACTAACTCAACCATGTTTACATTAACCGTTTTGCCTACAGGAGCAATCCCCACTAAAACTGCTGTGCCTCTTTTCCCTAAAGAATTAATTGCCTGTTCCATAACTAAAGGTCCTCCAAAACTATCAAAAGCAAAATCAACTCCTCCTCCTGTAATTTTTTTAATTTTTTCTACAGCATTATCTTCTTTTGCATTAATTACATCAGTAGCTCCAAATTTATAAGCAAATTCAAGTTTATGTTCAAAAACATCTACAGCTATAATTTTTGTCGAATTTAGAATTTTAGCCCCTTGAATAACATTTAATCCAACTCCTCCGCAACCAAAAACAGCAACAGTGCTACCTACAGGAACATTTTCTTGATTAATCATTCCTCCTAAACCTGTTGTAACACAACAACCTATGAGTGCTGCTGCACTACTTGATAATTCATCAGGAATCTTGAATAAAGAAGATTCAGGAACTACTTGTAATTCTGAAAATGCACCAAATTTATGCATTTGGAATATTTCTTTACCATTTTGATCAGTTAATCTTAGAGTTCCATCTAATTGATTATGTGTATTTTCATAGTGTTTTTCACAGTGATTTGCAAAACCTAATCGACATTGTTTACATAAACCACAGCTTGAAATGAAACTAACAATACACCTATCTCCCACTTTCACAGAAGATACATTTGGGCCAATTTCTTTTATAGTACCAGCACCTTCATGACCAAGAACTATAGGGGTAGGATAAGGAATTTCTCCTTTCATAACATGAAGATCACTAGCACATAATCCAGCTGAATCCATAGAAATTAAAACTTCTTTATCTTTAGGAGTAGATATTGAAAGATCCACTATTTCTAAATCTGAATCAATTTGATAGAGTACTGCAGCTTTTACCATTTTATTTTAATATTTCTTTGATTACATATCCTATTTCTGTAGGAGATTCTGCTATTATAGCACCACTACTTTTCAAAACTTTGATTTTTTCTTGAGCCAATGCTGATTTTCCAGTTACTATTGCACCAGCATGACCCATTCTCCTTCCAGATGGAGCAGTTTGGCCAACAATGCAAGCAACAACAGGTTTAGAAACATTCGATTTAATGTATTCAGCTGCATGCTGTTCTCTTAATCCTCCAATCTCTCCAATCATAACGATTATTTTCGTATCATTATCTTCTTCAAACATTCTTAAGGTATCTACAAATGATGTACCATGTATAGGGTCTCCTCCTATTCCAATACAAGCGGACTGCCCTATACCTAAATTCGTTAACTGAACAATAGCTTCATATGTTAAAGTACCACTTCTTGAAACTACACCTACTGGACCTGAGCTAACAATCTCTGAGGGAATAATACCAGCTTTAAAATTTTCCTTAGGACAAATAAAACCTGGACAATTTGGACCAATTAGCCTTACTTTTTTCCCTTCAATATAAGACATTACCTTAGTCATATCTTGTACAGGAATACCTTCAGTTATGCACACAATATTTTCAATTCCAGAATCTACTTGCTCAATTATTGCATCAAGAGCAAAAGGAGCAGGAACAAATATCAATCCTAAATTAGCACCTGTTGTATCTACTGATTCTTCTACAGAATCAAATATAGGAACAGAGTCTTCAAAATATAATCCTCCTCTACCTGGGTGTACTGCAGAAACAATAGGTGTGCCATAGGATTTACATTTTGAAGCTTGAAAACTCCCATCTCTCCCTAAGCCTTGGACCACCATCTTAGTTTCAGAATGAATTAAGATTGTCATACTATTCTATCTCCTTGATCTTTTTTGCAGCATCAATTAAATCTTCAGCAAATATTAATTTTATTTTTGAGTCAGTTAATATTCTTTTTGCTTCTTCAGAATTTGTTCCTCTAAAAACTCCTATAATTGAAGGATATTCTTTTTTATCTTTAAGGGCTTCTATTATTCCTTGAGCTGCTATATCGCATCTAAGTAT
Source organism: Chloroflexota bacterium (assembly GCA_002721615.1). Classification (GTDB taxonomy): domain Bacteria; phylum Chloroflexota; class Dehalococcoidia; order Lucifugimonadales; family Lucifugimonadaceae. The sequence continues at coordinate 35,065 of PBKW01000024.1, read as the reverse complement.
TCCACCAAATAAATTCACTAGAATCACTTTAACATCGGAGTCTTCAGTAATTATCTCAAAAGCTTTTTTAATTTTATTTTGATCTGCACTCCCCCCAACATCCAAAAAATTCGCAGGTTTAGTACCTGCTTTTACAGTAATATCCATAGTTGCCATTGCTAATCCAGCTCCGTTCACCATACACCCTACATCCCCATCATATAATTTTACATAAGACAGATCATATTTCAGTGCTTCTAATTCAAGAGGATCAATCTGAGTACTATCAAATAAATCTTGAATTTTAGTCTGCCTAAATAATGCATCTTCCTCAATAGATATCTTTGCATCAAGAGCTATAAATTTTTCATTACTTATTACTAGAGGATTAATTTCAATTAAAGAACAATCTTTTTCTACAAATATTTTATAAACTTTCAAAATTATTGATGAAAATTGTTTATACAAACTAGGCTCAATATTTAATTTCTCAAATAATTTTCTAATTTTATACGGAAGTAATTCTAGAAGAGGGTCTCCAAAAATTTTTAATATTTTCTCAGGATTTTTTTCAGCTATTGTTTCTATTTCCATCCCACCTTCAGTTGAAATAATAACTACAGGAGATCCAGATTCATAATCCATTGTTACTGCTAAATATAACTCAGTTTCAATTTCAGTAACTTTTTCAATAAGAACTTTATTTACAGGCAATCCATTTCCAGCAGTTTGATTAGTCACTAATTTCCTACCAATCATTTCTGAAGAAAATCGAAATACATCATCAGAATTTTCAGCTAATTTTACTCCTCCAACTTTTCCTCTTCCACCTGAATGAACTTGCGCTTTAACAACTACTTTACTATTTAATTTTTCCATAACAGAAATAGCTTCTTGGGGATTATTAGCTATTTCTCCTTCAGGAACAGGAATTCCATATTCCTTAAATATATTTTTTGCTTGAAATTCGTGTATTTGCAATTATTTTTCCTTAACTCAATTCAATTATTACTTAATAATAATAGTAAATTCTAACTCTAAAATATAAATTTGTCTGAAAATATCGCAAGATTAAGGATAAAACAAACAAAAATTCCAGCTACTACATCATCAATCATAACTCCTAATCCTCCTGAAATTTTTTCAAGATGTTTTATACCACCAATTTTTGAAATATCAAAAAATCTAAAAAGCAAAAAAGCGAAAATTATCCAGATAGATTCTTTAGGTAAAAATAAACACGAAATCCACATACCTGCTATTTCATCTATTACAATTTTAGAGGGATCTTTATCTTCAGGTTTAGATAAATTATTAGAAGACCATATTCCAACAATTATTAAAACCCCAATAATTATGAAATGAAAAAAAGAATTAGATTCTAAAGGAAGTAACAAAAATAAACATAAAGAAAATAAACTTGCAAAAGTACCTGGAGCAAAAGGTATTAATCCAATACCTAGACCTGTAGCAATAATGTTGGATTTATTGTTAAAAAAAACTCTCAATTATCTTAAATAAGGTTTTGACCATTTCAAGCCTTCCAAAGTACCTGAAATTGGTTTATATTCACATCCAATCCACTCTTTATAACCCAAAGCATCTATATGTTTAAGTAAATAATTGTAATTGATTTCTCCTGTCCCTGGTTCATTTCTACCTGGATTATCAGCTAACTGAAAATGTCCTATAGATTCTAAATTTTCTTCAATGGTTTTTGCAAGATTACCCTCCATAATTTGCATATGATAGATATCATACTGAAGAAATAAATTCTCGTGATCAACTTCTTTAATTATTGAAATAGCATCAGAAGTTCTATTTAACCAATAACCTGGAATATCTATAGTGTTTATCGGCTCAATAAGAAGTTTAATGTCTTTTTGACTTAAAATAGGAGCAGCAAAATTCAAATTTTCTACTAATGTAGATCTTGCTAAAGAATCTGAATTTCCAGAAGGAGAAATTCCTGCCAAACAGGTTAATCTAGAACAATCAAGAACATCAGCATATTCCAAAGCTAGAAACACTCCATCTTGGAATTCAGACTTTCTCTCTGGATCTACAGCTACTCCTCTATCACCTTGATCCCAATTTCCAGCAGGTAAATCAAAAAGTATCTGTTTTACGTCATTTGATAATAACTCTTCAGCTATATTTTGCTTATTAAATTCATAAGGAAAAAGGTACTCAACTCCTTTAAATCCTGATTTAGATGCCAACTTGAATCTTTTCAGAAAATCAATTTCGTTATACATCATTGTTAAATTTGCTGCTAACTTCGGCATAATTCTACTCCTAATAAAATAATTATTTTTTTACCACCAAATTTTATTTTCTATATTTTTTTCAATCTCATTATAATTTTTAGTCCATAATCCACTAGAAACATATTTATCTCCACTATCAGCAATCAATAAAACTATTTTTCCTTTTTCCATTTTCTCTGCAACTTTCCTTGCAGCTGCCACAACAGCTCCACATGATATACCTGCAAAAACTCCACATTGAAACAAAAGTTGCTTGGTCCAAAAGAAAGATTCTTCACTACCTACTAATATTCTGTTATCTAATTCATCAAGATTTAAAATTGGTGGAATAAAACCATGTTCAATACTTCTTAATGCTGGTACTACTTCGTCTGGATGAGGTGCTGCTGCAATAATTTTTATTTTCGAATTATATTCTTTAAGACATCTACCTACACCCATCAAAGTTCCTCCAGTTCCAAGGCCAGCTACAAAAACATCCACATCAGGTAAATCTTTTATAATTTCAGGTCCTGTGGTTTCATAATGAGACTGAGGATTTGCAGAATTACCATATTGAAAAGGCATGAATAATTTAGAATCATTTTCAACAATCTTTTTTGCTAAATCTATAGCTCCATTAGTACCTTTTTCTCCTTCAGAGAAAATTATTTCAGCACCAAAAGATTGTAAGATAGAAATTCTTTCTTTACTAACATTTTCGGGCATAACTACTTGAAGATTGTAACCCTTAACACGACAAATCATAGCCAAAGAAATACCTGTATTACCACTAGTAGGTTCTATAATTGTGGTTCCTTGTTTAATTAAACCCTTAGATTCAGCTCCTTCAATTAAATATTTCGCTACCCTGTCTTTAACACTTCCACCTGGGTTTCTACTTTCAAGTTTGGCAAAAAATTTAATATCAGGATTAGGGCTAATACTAGAAATTTCTACAATAGGGGTATTGCCTATAGTATTAATAATATCTTTTGATATTTTTCCATTAATCATATTTCTTAATCTAAATTTTAATGTTAAATTTCAACAGCAGGCATGCCACAAAATTGCTCATAATCTATTAATCCTTTTAACGAAGGATTATCTCCACATAAAGAACAAGAAGAATCTCTTCTTAACTTAATAGTTCTAAATTCCATAGTTAATGCATCTATTAATATCATCCTGTTCTCTAAGATTTCACCTATATCTAAGATAACCTTAATAGTTTCAGTAGCTTGAATACTTCCTACTAGTCCAGGTAAAGCTCCTACTACACCAGCTTCTGAACAACTTGGAACTTCCCCTGGTGGTGGTGGTTCGGGGAATATACACCTATAGCAACTTTTTCCTGGAATATACGTAGTTACTTGTCCATCAAATAAAAGAATACTCCCATCTACTAATGGTTTACTAGAATGATAAGAGGCATCACATATCAGGTATCTAGTAGGAAAATTATCTGCTCCATTAATCACGACATCATATTGATTGATAATTTCCATAGCATTCTGAGAATTAATAGGCTCTTCATGTAATTCAACTTTTATATCTGGATTATAAGCTTCTAAAGTTTCCTTAGCTGAAATTACTTTCCTTTTTCCTATATCTTTATTTTGATGCAAAATTTGTCTCTGTAAATTACTTCTATCTACAACATCAAAATCTACAATCCCCAATGTGCCTATACCAGCAAGTGCCAAATAAAGAGCTGCAGGAGAACCTAAGCCACCAGCACCTACTATAACTACTTTAGAATTTAAAAGCTTTCTCTGTCCATTGCTTCCAATATGAGGCATAATTATATGTCTACTATATCTGTCTACTTGATCAGGAGTAAGCATCTTATATTTATTATTTTTATTAGTTTGCATGTTATTTTTAACCTCAACTATCTATATAAATAAAACACCCCATAGTGGGGTGCTATAATTATCTATATTCACAATTAAAATTTATCATAAACAAGATAATCTGCACCTTGTACAAGGTAAACAAAAATTATTATTTTTACACAAGCAATAAATATTCATCTGATTCTCCGAAGGAAATTGTACATTAATTATTCTATCAATAACACTCAAATTTACTAAATTTAATAATTAAAATTGATTTTTTGAGAGTTCAAACTCTTTATTGATACTCTTTCTAGTTGATCGAGAATTAAATTTTCTATAGTTTTCCACATTTCCTGTTGAGAACAATTCCCAGACAATTCACATCCTTCAGGAGTATTTATGCATGCAACAGGAGCAACACTAAGATCAAGACTTTTTACTATTTCACCTACAGATATTTCTTCAGGATCTTTATTCAAAGTATATCCCCCACTAGGGCCTCTTTGAGCAAAAATCAATCCTTTTTTTATTAATCTATTAGATATTTGTAATAAATATTGTAGAGGAATATGTTTTTCATTAGAAATAACTTGAGCTTTTGAGAAGACACCTTTAGGTTGATCAGCAAGAAAACTTACCAATCTAATTCCATAATCAACTTTCATTGGTATAAGCATAAAAATTCAAACAAAATTTCTAATAAACACATAGATTATTATACACTTAAAAATATATTTATTCAGCAAGAGTGAAATTAAATTATTATCGATATAAAAAATATGATATCATTCCCTCTGGAAATATTTTAAAGGAGATTCATCAATGGAAAACCCAACACTTATCACTTCTTTAAGAAGTATAAAAGGGAAAAAAGTAAAAAGCCTTAGAGCTGAAGGGCTAATGCCCTTACATGTTTATGGTTTTAAAATAGAATCTTTAAGCCTTGAAGCTCCATATAAAGAAGTCATGTCAATTTTAAAAGAAGCAGGAAGAACTACACCTGTGGTAATCAAAATCGATGGAGAAAAAGACATAATCACTTTAATTAGAGAGGTAAGTCAAGACCCAATAAGTGGAACTGTACAACATGTAGATTTTATGAAAGTTGATGAAGATAAACCTGTAGAAATAGAAGTTCCTATTTTATTAGAAGGTGAAGCTCCAGGTACTAAAGGTGGAGCAGGTACTGTAACTCAATCAATATATTCTATAGTAGTATCTGCTAAGCCATTTGAAGTTCCAAGAAATCTTATAGTAGATGTATCATCGTTAATTGACTTATCATCAGTTATAAGAATTTCTGACATAAAACTACCAGAAGGTGTTAATTTTGTTGGTGACACAAATGTAGCTTTAACTTGGATACAGCCTCCTAGAGTAATTGAAGAAGTAGTTCCAGAAACTGAAGGACTAGAAGGTGAGGAAGGACTAGAAGGTGAAGAAGGAGCAGAAGGCGAAGAAAGAACAGAATCTGGTGATGAAGAATCTCAAGAAAAAGAATCGTCTACTGATTAATTAAAAAATCTAAAAACTTGAACTTAATTCAATAAAACTCTAATATTCCCTTATAGAAAAAGTAAGGACATCCAAAGTGAGTCCTAATAATGAATTAAAAATTTAAAACAATCCTAAGTAGGAGTCCCCGTGGAATTACTATTAATTATAGGGCCTGCGCTTGGAGTTGGATTAATCTCAGGTTTAATTGGTTTTTACTTGAGAAATACTTTAGTAACAAAATCTCAAAAAGCTGCTTTCTCAGCATCTCAGGATCAGTTAAGAATAGCAGAAGAGAGAAGCAAAGAAATATTAATTGAAGCAAAAGAAAAAGGGATTCAATTAATTACTGAAACAGAAAGGGAATTAAGAACTGAAAGAAAAAATATCCAAAATTCTCAAAGAAAATTGGATGATTCTCAATCAGAAATAAATATTCAACTAACTGAATTAAAATCAAAAGAAGATAAATTAAAAATTGAGTTAGAAAAAGCAAAAGAAGAAAAAAAAGAACTTGAATCTCTAAAAGAAATAGAAATAGAGCAGATAGAAAAAATATCTGATATTTCTATGAAAGATGCTAAAGAAATCCTATTCAAACGTGCCGAAGAAAACATAAATTTTGATATTGGCAAAAGATATAGAAATGCTGAAATCGAAATGAAAGAAAAGATTGATTCTGAAGCTAGAAATATCATTTCTTCTGCAATACAGAAACTTGCATCAGAAGTAGTTGGAGAAGAAACTGTTAGTTCTGTTTCATTGCCTAATGAGGAAATGAAAGGAAGGCTAATTGGTAGAGACGGTAGAAACATTAGGTCTATTGAAGCTGCTACAGGAGTAGATCTCATAGTAGATGAAGGACCTGAGTCAGTAGCGATATCATGCTTTGATCCTATAAGAAGAGCAATTGCAGTAACTTCATTAGAACATCTAATTTCTGATGGAAGAATACATCCTGCAAGAATAGAAGATATTGTTGAGAAATCAAAAAGGGAAGTCAATAGAACCATAAAGAAAGAGGGTGAAAATGCTATATTTGAAACTTCTATAAAAAGTATTCATCCAGATTTAATTCCTATGATGGGAAGGCTAAAATATCGTTATAGTTACGGAGAAAATGTTCTACAACACAGTATCGAAACTTCACATTTAGCTAGCATGATGGCTCATGAATTAGGAGCTAAAGTAGAAGTTTGTAGAATTGGAGGATTCCTTCACGACATTGGAAAAGCTTTCACACATGAAATTGATGGTCCTCATGCAGAAATAGGAGCAGATATTGCAAGAAAATATGAAGTAGGAAAAGACATTGAAACTGTAATAAGAGAACATCATGATTCAGAAATGACTACTACTGAATCTTTCATAGTAGCCGCAGCTGATGCAATTAGTGCAGCTAGACCAGGAGCTAGACGTGACACATTAGAAGCATACACTAAAAGGCTAAAAGAAATTGAAGATGTTGGAAATAGTTTTGATGGAGTTGAAAGGTGCTATGCTATTCAAGCAGGTAGAGAATTAAGGGTATTAGTGAACCCTGATGAAATAGATGATATTGAATCAGCTACTATTGCTAGAAAAATAGTAAAACAAATTGAAGAAAAACTCTCTTATCCAGGACAAATAAGAGTAGTAGTAATTCGAGAATCTAGATCTATTGAATTTGCTCAATAGATTACAAATCTATGAACTCTGCAAAGCCTGAAGCTGATTTACATATACATACTTATTATTCTGATGGAGTAATGTCTCCAACTGAAATAATAGAATATGCAAAAAGAAAAAAATTATTAGCAATATCTATCACTGATCATGACACAGTCAATGGAATAGATGAATCTATAAAATTAGCTTCTAAAACAAACCTGATTTTAATTCCAGGTATAGAACTAAGTACCGAATATAAATCAAATGAAATCCATATCTTATGCTATTTCATGAATCATCAAAATAAATCACTTAAAAAACTACTTGAAAAACTTCATGAAGAAAGATTAGAAAATGCTGAAACAATTATAAAAAATCTTTCATTACAAGGAATAAAATTAAACTGGGACGATATTAAAACTAAAACAAAAAAATCTATCGGTAGACCTCATATTGCCAGAGAAATGGTAAAAAAGGGATACGTAAAAACAGTTTCAGAAGCATTTGAAAATTATCTAAATAATAAAGAAAAATTAAATTTACCTTCTAAAATATTAAACTCATATGATGCAATAAATATTATTCATGAATCAGGAGGAATTTCAGCTATAGCTCACCCTCATACAGTAATTGATTTAGAAAAAATTCTTCCTGATCTTTCAGATGCAGGCTTATCAGGATTAGAAATAAATAATGTTCGATATAATCAATCAAAAAAAAATGAATTCGAACAATTAGCAAAGAATTTCAATTTCATATCTACTGGAGGTAGTGACTTTCACACTGATTATTCAAAAAATAAATTAGGTGATAGTGGTGTGCCATTAAAAACGGTAGAAAAAATGATGCAAAGAGCTATCTCCATTCATCAAGAAAAAGTTGGATGGACTGATCAAAGACTTTTAAAAAATGGTTGAATTGAACCATATTTTTTTTTCAATAATTGGTTATTTTTTAGGATCAATTCCAACAGGTTTGATTTTCGGGAAAATAGTCCTAAAAAAAGATATTTCTAAAATAGGAAATAAAACAATTGGAGCATCAAATATTTTCTATTTATCTAACTTTAAATTTGGTTCAATTTTGTTTGTAATAGATTGTTTTGGAAAAGGATTTTTACCTTTATTGATAATATCAATCATCTTCCCATATTCGGATTTTTTTCAATATGGAACTATATTCAGTTTATTTATTTTATTAGGTCATAATTGGTCTATATTTTTGAAATTTAAAGGAGGTAGAGGTCAAGCATTAATAATGGGATCATTACTGATTTTCAATATACCTTTAACAATTTTAATGTGTATTACTCTTTTAATATTTTGGATGATTTCTAAAGATGGTGGTATTTCATGGATAATTACTCTTTTAGTATTAATGATTACTTCACTATCATCTATTACAATAATAGATAAGGGATTAATAATTCCCATAACCATGTATTTAATGATCACAATCATAAAAAGAATCATGGGTAATAATTCAATAAGAGAATCTAGAATGAAGAATAAAACATCTACGAAAAAAATATTACTTAACAGATTATTTTTAGATAGAGATATTTAAAAAAATCATAGATAACAATGAGTAAGACTAATAGATGATATGAAAACACATTATGAATTATTAGGGATAGAACCTACAGCATCCCCAGAAGATATTAAAGCAAGTTATTTAAGAGCAATATCTTTTTATCATCCAGATAGAAATAAGAGTAAGGATGCTATAAAGATGACTCAACTTATTAATGAGGCTTATGATGTTCTGAAAGATCCCCAGAAAAAGAAAGAATATGATTCTTTATTAACTGGAAAACGATATCAGGAACCACCACAAGAGACAGAACCAACTACTACTGTAGTTAAAACAAATATAGAAAAATCAAAAATATGTAGTTTTTGTGATAAAACATCTACAGATCTTCAATGCAGTAAAACAGGATGTGAAAATTATATTTGTCCTTCTTGTTTAGAACAAACTCCTGTAGGTGCAAGATGTCCTGATTGTGCTCAAATGAAAAAAAATCCTTTATACGATCCTTCAAATAAGGAATTAGTATTTAGTGCTTTTGCAGGAATATTAGTTAGCACATTATCTGGAATAATTTTCAGCTTAATAATCAATTTCACAGGAAAAATTATTTTACCTGGATTCATCATACTTCTAATTCCTCTAGCAGCAATTGGTTACTTAACAGGAATAACAATTGAAAGAACTTCAAAATTCAAAAAAAGCACATCTCTACAGATAATAGCTGGGATTTCAACTCTTGTTGGTTCTATAATTTACAGTAATGTTTTCTTATTTTCGATTCCTGGTCTCATAGGATTAATCTTAGGGATCTATTTAGCTATATATAGAATAAGACCTTAATATCTAAAAACTAGTACATGCTTTAACAATAACTATAATTATCAAAGCATCGATAATGCCCATCAAAATTACTGTAGGGGTACTGCAACCTAAATTAATATTTATTGCTACTGTTCCACAATTTTCACATTTAAGAGTAGTGTTCTTGTTTTCTTCGCCACATACTTTACAAATTCGTACTTTTTGGTTCTTAAACATCAAATGTTCCTACAAATAAAAACCTTTTTAACAATTTTTGTTTTAGCATAGATATATTCTATAAAATTTTAATCATTCAACACTATATAAATAAAATGACTTCATATTATTTTAATAATTCATTTAAATTCCCTACTTTTTCTCATAAAAATTATGATTTCCCCAAACTAAAAAGAATGACTGATGAAAATACAGGTGAAAGATTTTACACAACTGAAAATGGAGAAAATTATCCTAGCGTTACAACAGTTCTAGCAGCATGGCCAAATCCAGCTATAGAAAATTGGATAAAAAGAGTAGGTGAAAAAAATGCTGAGAATATTAGAAGGGAATCATTAAATTTCGGATCTTTGACCCATGAAATTTTAGAACTTATTTTTAATAACGATTTCATAAAATTAAATAATGAAGATTACACACCTACAAAATATGGAGGGTCGATTGAAGCTGCAGCTTCTTTAGTATCCAGAATAGTTAATTCAGGTGAACTAGGACCTATTCTAGGACTAGAATCATCTCTCTATGATAATAATTTAAAAATAGCAGGAACATTGGATTTTTTAGCTTATTACAATGGAAAATTGACAGTCTTTGATTTTAAAACAACTAGAAAAAACTTAAATATTAGAATAGACCATCTAATACAATGTTCAGCATATTCAACAATGTTTTCGAATTACAGTGGAATCCCTATTGAACAAATAGCAGTAGCTCAAGTAACAAAAATTGGATTTAACACACAAATTAAGATCGAAAAACCTCAAAATTATTTTCACTTATTTGAACAAAAATTAAAATATTATTACAAAATGAAAAACGATCTAAATATTAGGTGATGGATTTATTTTACAGGATTACCTGAACTCCAATTCCAATTATCTGAAGGAAATATATTTTTTCCTTTTATAACAATATTTTCTTTTTCAGAAACAAACATTTCTTCTGCTGCATCACTCCATTTTTTAAAATGTGGAGTAGTCACATGATACTCAAAGGCAGAAAGGTTAGTGTATACCTCATATAGGAAAATATGATTGGGAGTTTTAATATCCTGGAAAACATCAAACCTTAAACAACCCTGCTCTTCATTGACTGATCCAACAGCATCCAATTTTATCTCCCTTATAAAATCATCAACTCTATCTTCTTTAATTACTAATTGAGCATGAATAACATAAAGACCACTCAAAAATGCATCATCTACGGGTGCATTATTTTTTTTAGAATCCCAGACTCCTTCAATAGGAAAAATAAGCTTGCAATGTGAAAAGAATGAATCTTCCTCTAAAAAATCTCTTGAGGCATCTCTAAATTTTTTAAAATATTCTTGAGAAAAATGATTATCTACAGAGAGTTGATCATTAAATATTTCACATAAAGCAATTCTTGAAGGATCTTCCTCATCTTGAATAACATCGAATCTTCTACAACCTGTTTCATTATTCACAGAAGATTCAGCATTAATTTGAATTTCTTTTAAACCATTAATAATCTTGTCTTTCTTTAATTTCAAACGCACCATATTAATTTCCATAAAAACTCCTTACTATTTCCTATATATTATAAATCGTTATGTGAAAAAATAGATAAATATAATATTATTCTCAAATGATTAATATTAAATCTCTCACAATGCTCTATAAAAATGGTAGAGGAGTAAACAATATAGAATTATCAGTTGAAGATGGTGAAGTGAAAGGATTATTGGGACCAAATGGAGCAGGAAAATCTACAACAATGAGAAGTTTCATGGGCTTTCTTAATCCTTCTCAAGGAACTCTCTCAGTAAATGGAATTAATACTTTAAATAATCCCATTCAAGCAAAAAAAATAATAGGATATCTACCCGGAGATCCACAATTACCAGAAAATCTTAGTTCAAAAAAACTTTTTAAATTTGGGGCTGAATCCAGAGGAGTATCTATTAATTATGCTTTAGAACTAGCAGAAAAATTTGAACTCGATATTAATGAAACTCTAAAAAAATTATCTAAAGGAAACCGTCAAAAAACAGCTCTAATTCTGGCAATTCTACATAAACCAAAAGCAATGATTTTAGATGAACCAACATCTGGGTTAGATCCTTTTCATCAAAGAACATTTTTTGAAATAATTCATGAATATGCAAAAGAGGGCACTTCTATCTTACTTTCTTCTCATATAATTTCAGAAGTTGAAAAAGGAGTAAAATCTATTGCTGTTATTAAGCAAGGTTCCAAAATATATGATGAAAGCTTTAAATCATTCTCAGAACAAGCAAAGAAAAATAATAAAACTCTAGAAGATGCATTTTTTGAATTCTACGAAAGAGAAACTAACTAATGATAAATTTTTTATTCAACTACTTAAAATATATATTAAATGTAGGAAAGAAATGGATTTTAGTATGGATGTTTGCTCCCGGAATTTATATGCTAATAATCCCTCTTGCTTTTGGAAATGAATCTACAAAAAAAGTACTAATAGATGGTCAAAAAGAAGGATTATCTGGAATGGCTGAGAATCAACTTTTGTTAAACGCATTTGGAATTGATGATTGGCAATCAATTTGGACTATGGAGGGGTTGATTACTGGTTACATAATGAATCTATTTCTCCCCTTATTAGTTGCAATAGCAGTAATTGGCTTAGTTAACAAAATTGGTGCAAAAGCTGAAGAAGATGGAACATTTGAATTTATTGCATCTCTACCATTTACCAGAACGATGATAATAACTGCTCATTCCATAATCCTAGTACTCTTAGGATTAATTATTCCACTAGTTTGGATTCATTTCATTTATATTCCAACTCTTTTTATGGATGTTAATCTTAATTATGGATCATTGTTGGCTTCTCTATTACAAAGTTCTCTAGGAGGAATAACGTTTGCTGCAATAGCATTAGGAATAGGAGCAGCTACAGGCAAAGCATCATTGAGTTGGGCTGCAGGCATAGGACTTTTAGCATTTGAATGGATTTCTGGGATGCTTGCAAGCAAAAACGTATTCTTTGAATTCATCAAAGACTGGTTTTCATCATTCGGAGCATATAACAATCCATATATTAATGGATTAGATGCAGGAAGCTTATTACTAGTTATCATCAAAACAATAATTTTCCTAATAATAGGTTTTTGGGGATTTAGAAACAGAATCCTTAATTTAAAGTAACTACTCTGGAAGTTTTTCTGCAGTTTCCCTCAAAAATGTAATAGTTTTTTCAGATGATTCAGTCATTTGTCCTTGCCCATAATCTTTCATTAAAGGCTCTCCTAAAATTACTAAATTTCCATGAATAATAAAATCTGTATATAAAGGTTCTCTCACAACACAGCCATGAAAACTATTAAATATCGGAATAGGATTACTCTGATTCTCAAATAATTTTGATTTATTCAAAATGAAGATATGATCAAGTCCATTATTACCATTAAAACTTAAGTTCAGTTTATTGTTAAACCCATATCTATTAGATCTAAAACCTCTACATTTAGTTTTTTCAACCTTCTCACCATGAGCTATATTCTTATTTGCTACTTCAATAAATTCAGTCTGTTCTTCACCGGCAATTTTTCCAAAAGTTTTGGCAAATTCAACTGTAGGATATCTAATTATCGCAACTTCTCTACCTTTTAAGAAACCCCATTTTGCATCAGAAGATTCAGGAAAATTAGTTTTAAAATCGCCTTTAATTTTAATTCCAGTTAAAGCAATATCTTCTATAGAAAAAATTTTATTTATCTCAACAGTAGAATTGTTTGTACAAGAAATAACAAAAAATAAAATTAATCCTATTAATAAATTTCTCATATGAGGATCTTAAATAAAACAAAATGTTATTTCAAATATAGTAATCAATATGAATTTCAAAACAATTTGTATCAAAATATCTGATTTATATAAGATATACCCAAGCTAAAGTTTATTCCTGAGAAAAATGAAATTATTGACACAATTTAGAGCTTTAACCTCAATATCAATAAGCAATTTTATTTGGTTAATTGTCATGAGTTTGGCTATTACAATAAGTTGCAATAATGAAAAAGAGAAAATTAATGATACAACTCTATCTTTATTAGAATCTGAAATTACATATCAAGAAAAATCAACTCCAATATCCACTCAAACGCCTCTTCCAGTCACTACCTCAAAGCCAAGATCTACTCCTGTTGAATCTTCGACTCCTAGATCAGAACCTACTTTAACTCCTACTCCAAAACCTACTTCAACTCCTACTCCAAAACCTACTTCAACTTCAATAATTAAACCTAAAAAAGAACCCATTCTCAATCTAATTGATGTTCTAACAATAATGAACTTAGAAAGTAATGGAAATTATTCTATTTTTTCAGACTACTTAAAAAATTTAGGAGTAGAGAGTGAAATTTCTACAAAAGATCAGATTACTTTGTTTCTTCCACCAAATTCTGCTTTCGAAAATTTGAAAACTTCCTTAAGTGAAGATAATAAAAAATCCGTTTTAGGTATGCATATTTTACCTTTCAAATTTAAAGAGAAAAATCTTAAAAAATTTTCTCATGTAGACACATTGAACGGAAATAGTTTAAATATTGAAATAATTGACAGTCGTGCGGTAATTTTTTCTACCTCTACAGATAAAATATGGATTACAAAAGCTAATATTCCAATTAAGAACGGATATATACATGTGATCGATAAAGTAATTTTACCTAAGAATATTTCTTCTTGGGGACAATCTTCTGAATTGATTAATCTAGAATTGTTTAATGAAAAAATCACCAATAAAAATCTTAGAGTAAAAACATTCAAGAATCAGAGTAGTTACTATAATTTTGATGAAGATTTTACACTTACTATAAATTTCGGTAATGAAGGCAAATATTCAGGAAAATATCTATGTAACAATATTTTTGGCAATTATAAATTTTCGAAAAATACTTATTTAAAGATTTCAAAAGGAGCATCTACAAGGATGTTTTGTATACCTCCAAATGATAATGTCGAAAAAAACACTGAAATATTTTGGGACTTTTTATTCACGGAAAACTTAGAAACAAGGATTTCTACTAGAACAGAAGAAGAGGTTTTTTTTAATTCGCCTTCAGGATCAATAAGTTTAAAAATTATTCCCGAAAAAATAATAATTCTAGAACCAACAGAAATTCCTAAAAATACAATTTCATTTGTAAATGGAAATACTCTATTTTCAAGCCCTAACAGTACTATTTTTTTATCAGGAGTTCGCATAAAATCTTCAAACCTAAAAGAAGAACTAAGTAATTGTATGATAGATTGGCAAGACGGTACTATTACAGAATGTAAACTTTCAATAGAAAAAACAGAAAGACAGGAACTAAGTTATTTTGTTGAAGCAATGAAGATCTATGCTGCTAAAGGTGTATATAAACCAATTCTTAAAATTTCCGATATAAAAAATAATCAACATACTACTACATTAGCGAGTATAATTATTGAATAGTTTCCATTAATAAGATGAAAAAAACATTTTCTATAATTTTAATATTCACTCTCTTGCTCTCGTGTTCACAAAAAGATCATGAGGACAGTATGCATTACAACTCATTAACAATGGACGCTAAAATGGGCTCTCCTGAAAGAATGGTAATGTCTGATATGAGTATTCCATTATCTGGAAATTCTTCAGAATTAATAGAAAGAAAGATTCAAAAAAATGCTCGCACCCAGATAGAGGTAAAAGATATAAATTTAGCAATATCTAAAGTTGAAAAAATTATTCAAAAATTTGAAGGAGAAATTATCAACTCTAATAGAGGAGGAGCAGATATAGGGAATCCTTATGCAAATATTTCCTTCAGGGTACCAGTTGAATATTTGGAAAATACATTAAAAGAAATATTAGATATTTCCACAAAAGTCATAAGAGAAGAAATATACACTAATGATGTGACAGAAGAATTCATAAATGTAGAAGCTAAATTGTTAAATATGAAATCAACTGAATCAAGATTTCAAGAATTACTCCTAAAAACTGGTAATGTCAAAGAAATTTTGGAAGTCGAAATACAACTCACAAGAATCAGAGGAGAAATTGATGGTTTAGAAGGAAGGTTAAAATATTTAAATCAAACAACTTCTACTTCTAAAATAGATCTAAATATACAACAAGAACCTTCAATCAGTGGAGATAAATGGGGATTTTCTGAATCATTAAAATCTGCTCTTATGAATTTAACATCCTTTGGGAAATTCACAGCTGATTTTCTAATAAATTTTGTTGTGTTTTTACCAATAATATTAATAATACTAGTACTACCTTTTATTATATGGAAATTTTCTCCAAAGATATTTAAAAGGAAAAAATAAATTGAAATTATAAAAGGATTCAAAATGAATTTAAAAACTCTGAATAATTACCTATCTAACAAAAGAAAACTTCTATTAATAACTCTTAATATAGTCTTAGTAATATTCGTTGCTTTAGAATTAACTATTTGGAATAACGTTTCAGATAAAATGACTGAGGAAGAATTGGCCCAAGCTAGAAGAGATGCTATTGATTCTGCAGCTAAAGAAAGAGCTAAGAAAGTAAAACCTGGAATGTCTCAAACATATTAATGATAAAAAATAACACAAAATATTTCTGGCCAATTACTTCAATAACATTAATAATTATTTTATTGATTATCTCCCAAACACAACTAGTAAAAATTTTTACTGAAAAAAAAGAAACGCCACAACTTGATGATTTAAAATGGTTAGACGAAATGAAAAAAAAATCATATGAAGAATCATTACTTACGCCAAAACAATAAATATTCTCCTATATCAGCATAATTAAGTATGATGAAGTCATGAAATATTTTAAGTGGCGTGGAATACCAGTATCAATACCAGAAACTAAAAAAGAATGGTTATTTATAGTAGTCCCAATTATCATAATTGACTTATCTTTTGTGGTAATTGTTATATTCTTTTTATTACGATAAGTTTCCTATTATAAATTATAAAAAATATAAAAATGAAAATCACTAAAGTTACGCCATTATTAATTGATGAATATTTACTAGTAACTATTGAAACCGACAATGGGCTAATAGGAATTGGAGAATCAGGTGCCTGGGGATATCTAGAGGCATCAAGCGTTGCTATAACAAAATTTTCTGACTATCTTATTGGAAAAAACCCTCTAATGATTGAACATCATTGGCAATATATGTATAGATTTTCTCATTTTAGAGGTTCAGCAATTATGGGTGCCATAAGTGCCATAGACATAGCACTTTGGGACATTATGGGGAAACATTTTGATGTTCCTGTATATCAACTCTTAGGTGGAAAAGTACGTGATAAAGCTAGAGTATATTACCATGTTTTCGGTGATACAAAAGAAAAATTAATTTCTGGAATTTTAGATGCAAAACAACAAGGTTTCACCGCAGTAGGGCATCTTACACCATTTCTAGACGAAGATAGATCTAAAAGATATTTCAAAACACATGCTGATAAAATAGAAGATGCAATAGAAACTGTAAAAAGTTACCGTGAAGCTGTAGGCAATGAAGTTGATTTATGCATTGAGATTCATCGTCGTTTAACCCCAACTGAAGCAGTGCAATTGGGAAGAGGGATTGAAAAATTTATGCCCTATTTTTTCGAAGACCCTATAACTCCTGATAATTTTGATGAAATGGCCTATGTTGCTGAAAAAATTAATATTCCAATAGCCACAGGAGAAAGATTTACATCATTATGGGAATTCCAGATGGCATTATCTAGAAATTCTGTTCAATATATTAGGCCAGACGTCTGTCTAGTAGGCGGAATATCAGGAGCAAAAAAAATAGCAGCTTTAGCAGAAGCACATCACGTAGGAGTTGTGCCTCACAACCCTTTATCACCAGTATCTACTGCAGCATGTCTCCAAATAGCAGCCTCATGTCCTAATTTTGCTATACAAGAATACCCTTTAGGAGAACACGAACCACCAAAATCCAATATGATATCAGGGGCACCTATTCATGATGGAAAAGGATACTTACTATTACCTACAAAACCAGGAATAGGTGTAGAACTAAAAAGAAATGCTATAAATGATTGTCCTCAAAGAGTTAAAAAAGTTGAAACAAGACTTCATGAAGACGGCTCAGTAATAGACCAATAAAAACCAACTATTAAGCATATAAGATCTTTATTATGATCCTGGATTTTCTATATCATATATTGTATTTGAGCATCTGATCTTAGAATCTTCAACATTATAACCTGGACACATCAATATCATGTTTCCATAAATCACATAAGTCAAATACTTAGGTTTTGGCTGACCATTTCCTGCATGAGTATTACCTAGTCTTTCAGCTAAAAATTGACGATGCTTTAAATCTGGTTTCCATAAAGCACAATCCTTATCAATGCAACCATCTTCTCCAGTCGCATTTTCTACATATTTTGTTCCCATTTCAACCGCATCAGAGTGATTAGCATAAAATCTTATTTCATAATCAATCTTTTGATCATCAGGATCGAGTTTATTCTTAATAAATCCATAAAAAGCTGATGTTGCTCCTGGGAGTTCATCTACTTTGTATTTCTTACTTTTTTTGAAACCTACTGATTTAAAGTCTTCAATAGAAAAAATTCTGTCTATATCAGTAACTTGGTCTACCAAAGGAATTTCTTCAGTGGTTTCCTCAGAAGAACAACCTAAAATTACAATTATAGACAATGATATAAGTAGTATTTTCTTCATATATGTACAAATAATATAATTTTTATATATTTTATCACAAAAAAAATAATGAATTATATATGATGTATATTATGGAATTAAAAAAAATAAATTTTAAAGAGATTAGTTACTTTATAGGATCAATAGGTTTGGGCATAGTACTTGGATTATCTCTCTGCAAAATAATTTCAACACTGTGAAATTATTACAAGAGTTATTATGACTATCCGTTTTGATCAAAAAGTTATCTTATTAACAGGTGCATCATCATGTAACCCTGATAAGCAAATGGGATTTGCTGGAGAAACTGTATGGAGATTTTTTAAGGAAGGAGGCACTGGGGCAGTAATCACCGATGTACAAGATGAATTAGGAAAGATTTCGAATGATTCAATTAATAAAAAAGGTTATAAATCATTTTACATTCACTTAGATGTAACGAATGAATTAGATTGGAGAAAAGTAATAGAAAAAACATTATATGAGTTTGGAAGAATTGATTATCTAGTTAATATAGCAGGCATCATGGATCCAGAATCTATCGAAAAAACTTCACCTGAAAAATGGCAGAATGTTATTGATATCACCCAAAAAGGAACTTTCTTGGGTACTAAATCAGTAATTCAAGCAATGAAAAATACAGGAGGTTCAATTGTTAATGTATCATCTATGGCTGCATTAAGTGGTTCAGGAACATATGGTGCAGCATATTCAGCTTCAAGAGCTTCATTGTTAAATTTCACTAAATCTTCTGCACTACAACTATCAAAATATGGAATTCGTGTTAATACCATATTACCTGGATGGGCTCGTACTCCTTTCACAGAACATCTTTACAAAGAAGATAAATTAAGAGAATCCAGAGAAAATCAAATTCCTCTAGGGAGATGGGGTGATCCTTCTGAAATTGCTGCAGGAATATTATTTTTGCTCTCAGATGATGCTAGTTATATCACGGGATCTTCAATAATAATTGATGGAGGAGTGACAGCTACAAACTTTCAACTTCAAAACCGAGAAAATTAAAAATAATGAATTATATAAAACTATATTTAGATGATAAAAGAAAACCTCTTTTGATAACTCTTAATATTTTATATTTTTTGAAGTAATGGTTTGGAATCAAATAAATGGTCTAATGACCGAAGAAGAGTATAGAGAAGCTAGAAGAGAATTTTGTGCATCACAATCAACGGTCAACTCTATGTCATGTAGAAAAACTTCTTGATTGATGATTAAAGTACTTAGAAATCAAAATTATAAGTAACTAAATAATAAACTGCTATAACAAGTGAAATTCCTATTCCAATAGCAAATGAGTTAAGTACTTGTTTCTTGTCATTATTATTTTTCTTGTCATCACTCATATATAAATTTTACTACAATCTTCTATCATCATCGTCCAAATAATTCCTATTTACAATTTTGATCAATAACATCAGTGGGAGAGATAGCTTTAGTCCCATCTTTAGCTTTCCAAGAAGTATCCCACATGTTTATCATTCCAAACCATATACCTAAACCATCTGAAAAAAGATTATTTGTACTGAAGAAATCCTCAAAAGATAAATTATCAGGAGAATTATTCAATAATTCTTTTAAACCAATTTCTTCCATAGTTACATCAGGGAAAAACCAAAAGTCTTTTTCATAAATTCTTTTAGATAATTTTTGTCCCTGACTAATCCAAATATCATTTGATTGAGAAAAATCAGAATCTTTAGTTGTTCTAGCAAGTGAAACCATAGTTAATGCAAAATTACAATTCTCTTCTTGATTTAACCTTTCTGACAATCTAGTAATTTGTAGTTGTTGATAACCAACTCCACCAATTCCAATAAGTAGTAAAAAAAATATTATAAATAAAGAAGTTTTTGTCATACTTTAAGCACAATCTGATTGATTTCCATCAGATCTTTTCCTGAAATTCACGTCTATAGGATCTCCTTTATTAACACTACTAAGTTTGATTTTTGTTTCTTCCCACATGTTTCTCCACACATCAGGATCTCTTAATTCTGAAGTAGGATCTTTTTTACTTCTTGCTACAAAACCAGGAAAAGCTTCCCTTCCTGTATTTTGGCCAGTGGGATTATACCTTAAATCAAAACTCCACCTTATATTTTCACTTACATTAGACAATGATCCATGAACTGTTTTTTTATTTAAAATGACAATATCTCCTCTATTTAATGGAACAGGGACAGCTCCATCTTCATCAAAAAGATGAGTTGGAATTTGCATTACCCCCTTAATCCCAAAATCACCACAATGAGTTAATAGCCCTCCTTTGTGACTACCCGGAACTACCTTCAGGGGACCTGATTCCACAGGTGCATCTAATAATGGAAACCAAACCGTTAACATGTTGGTATCATCAGCATCATCACTAACTACTCCTTGATCTTGGTGCCAAGCAGTAGCACCAACAGAAACCTGTAAATTATAAGTTTTTGGTAACAATCTTTCTGGAGGTTTTATTCTTACATGTTGTACTGGATTTGAATATATTTCAGGTCCAATAATGGATTCTACAACGTCTAGGATTTGTTCATTAACAAAAGCATTAAATACAGCAGGACCAAACCAACCAGAATAATCCATAGTCACATCACTTGGAGCTGGTAAGGAAAAATCGAAAAATCCTCCATGGGATTCACCAGTTTCTTGCATAATTTTAGTTAATTTTTTAGCAAAGGAGAGATTTTCAAATTTAGATGAAATTTTTCCTTCTTCAAATAATTTTTCAGCAAGAGAATTTAATACACCTTTATATTCTTCAATAACAGGATCAGTTACTTCCTGAGGGTCAAACACATTACTTAAAGGCAAAAAACCAAATTCATTAAAATAATCTAATTGATCTTTAGATAATAAAGCCACAGATTTCCTCCTAGTTATAATATTTCATTTTTTAATAATAATAGATATTAATTATTCTTTTAAGTTTTTTTTAAATGCTTAAAAGTCTAAATTTTCTAGAAATGAAAAATATAAAGAGATGGATCATGATTAAAAATACTGAAGAAAGTATTATTGTATTTAAAATTCCAAAAATTTCGCCTGACCAACCACCAATCAGGAATCCTAATCCGGTTAATTGAACGAATGTAAAGAAAAGCCCAAGTACTCTTCCTCGATAAAAATTATCTGCTAAATTTTGAAGCAAAATTATTATTACAGTCCACCAAATTACATGAAAAACCCCACCTATGACAAGAGAAATTATAGATATTAGAAGATTATTTGAGATTACAAAAAGAATCATAGAAAGAGAATATAGTGTTATGCTAATTACAATAGCTCTAGAATTTCTAAACAAATTCGGAAAAAGAGCCAAGAATATACATCCAATCATCCACCCAATACCTTCAGATGCAACTAAAATACCGTAACCTGACTCACCTATTTGAAGAACATCTCTAGCTATCTTGGGTATTAAAGGCTGAGAAACACCCCAAAAGAAAACAGTAGCACTAAGAATTAAAAGTACCCTTATATTTATATCATTAAAAGCATATCTCAATCCGTCTTTTAAAGATTTATTTTTTACTTCTGCAATTTCATCTTGTTCAAAAGGTGGATTTTTAAAATTTACGAATAATAAAACTACAAAACATAAACTTATTACATAAACCAATGGTAAAGACCAAAAAAGCTTTACTATATCAACTGATAGAAAAAGTATTGCTATTAATATAGGACCAACAGAACTAAGAAAACTATTAATAAATTCTGTAATAGAATTCCCTAAAGTGATATATCTTAATCCAACAATATCAACAAGCAAAGTCCTTTCTGCAGGCGCTTCAATGCTTTCTTGAATTCCAATCAAAATTAAACAGAAAGCCATGATATACATTACATAAAATTCAATCTGTATTGAAAATGCAAGAAAAAAGAAAATTATACATGCCGATATTCGAGTAATTAGAAAAATTGATTTCCTTTGATATTTGTCTGCTAACTGTCCACCCAAAGGACCACAAAAAAACATAATAAAAGATGGCACTGCAGCATATAATCCTACAAAAATTGTAGAATTTGTCTCTTCTAATATATACCAATTTACAAGTAAATTTCTTATTATCCAACCTAGGAATGCAAAAGCATTAGCAAAAATAAGAAATCGAAAATTGTTACTTTTCAGAAGATTCATTTAATTAAAGTTTCCAGATTTATTTGTCAAAAATATTCCACAATTATCCAAGTAACAATAATCAAATCTATTACAAATCCTACTCCAATAATTCAAAATATTATTGTTCTTTTTCTCATTATCATATGATAACCCATGAGGATAATTGTTAAAAAATATTAATTCAATAATTAAGAGTGATCTATATATACAGATATTAATTCTGAGAAAAAGTTAAACCCCTCTTCACCTTGTTCTCTATGTCCTACACCTGAAGACTTTAAACCTCCAAAAGGCAAATGTACTTCCCCTCCTAAAGTAGGAGAGTTTACGTGAACCATTCCTGTATCAACATTATTAATATATTTATAAGCCTGTTTAATATCTTTAGTGTAAATCGAAGATGATAAACCAAAATCAACATCATTAGTTATATCTAAGGCTTCAGATAAATCAGCTACTTTAAAAGATATGAGGACGGGACCAAAAATCTCTTCTTTAGCAACAATATTTTCTTTATCAACATCAACAAAAATAGTAGGTTCTACATAGAATCCATCATCAAAAATTTCACCCTCCAATCTATGGCCACCTATTAAAATTTTTCCACCTTGTTCAACACCTAAACCTATATATTCAGTTACTTTTTCCAATTGATCTAAACTACTAAGAGGACCTATATCTATATCAGGATCAATTCCATTTCCAGTTTTGAGTTCTTTTGTAAAAATTAACATTTTCTCTATAAATTCTTCATAAATCTCTTGCTCGATTATTACTCTACTAGTGGCAGTACATCTTTGACCAGTTGACCCAAATGCTCCTATCACAACATCTTTCGCAGCTTTTTCAATATCTGCATCTTTAAGAACAATCACAGCATTTTTTCCACCCATTTCACATTGAATTTTTTTTAATTTTGACGCTCCATCAGAATATATCTTTGTTCCAATTTCAGTAGAACCAGTGAATGAAATTCCTTGAACCCTATTGTCTTCTACTAAAGATTGACCTATCTCTGAACCACTACCCGTTACTAAATTTATAACTCCAGGAGGCAAACCAGCCTCTTCAAATATTTCTACTAATTTTATTGCTGATAGAGGAGTAGAAAAAGCTGGCTTAAATATTACTGTATTTCCACATATAAGAGCAGGAGCTATTTTCCATGCAGGAATAGCTAATGGAAAATTCCAAGGGGTAATGATTCCTACAACACCAAGAGGTTTACGCATAGTATAGGAAACATTATTTTCATTCTCTGACTGACTAGTATTTCCAAGTAATCTTCTTCCTTCTCCTGCACTAAATTGAATAATATTCATTGCTCTTTTAACTTCTGCTTCTGAATCAGATAAAACTTTTCCTTCTTCTAAAGTAATTGTTTCTGCTAAATCCAATTTCCTAGAGTCCATTATTCTTAACACTTCAAAAAGAATTTCTCCTCTTTCTGGAGCAGTAATATTAGACCATTCGTGTAAAGAAGAGGATGCAGCATCAATTGCTAAATCAGCATCTTTTTTAGAACAAAAAGGGATGCTTCCTAATAATTGATTTTTATCTGCGGGATTAAAAACATCATATTCTTTACCTGAAATGGAATTTTGCCATTGGCCATTAATATAGTTTCGAAATTTTTCTGTAGAATTCATATCAAAAAACTACCCTACATGTTTTTTAATTTTTTGTATGGTATCACATAATAATGGCTAGAAAAATTGAAGTAGAAGAAAAGTTCATACCTCTTATCCAGAATGGAAAGATTGGAATTTCTACCATAAGAGTGTCCTTATTATGAGGTCATCAATGGGCAAGATAGGTTTAAGTTCAGACAACAAAGTACAAAGTAATACTCTATAAACACTACTGAACGATTTAGGAAACCGGTGCTCTATCCTCTGAGCTACAGGGGCTCAAGAGCGTATTTTAAACTCAAATCCAACACAATGATAGTAGGTATTTATTTAGTTTTAATTAATTCATTTAATTAAAATAAAATCTTCTTTATTAGGAGCATTCCAAAATTGAAGATTTTCTTTATTTTCTAATTCAATATTAAAGCAATTCCTTAATAAAGTAGGGATGATATTAATATTTGTTTTAATCAAATCTTTATTTTTTGAGCAATAATCAGGAGTATAAATATAACTAATTGTTGAAAATTGTTCTTCATATATTTCATTAATTAGACCACCATTAGTTAGTTTATCTTTTCCGGACATATTATTTATCCCATGATCAGAATGGATAATGATTATTACATTACTAGAATTTGAAATAATTAATCTGATTGCATCAACAATTTTTTTATTTACATATTTTAATTGATTTATAAAATTTTCTTTTTCTTTAATTGTCCAAGTGTCACTCAAATCTTCTGAGAAAGCATTGTAAGGATTAAAAGTTAAATTCCTTGAACCATCCTCATTAAAAATGAAGGGCGGATGAGGTGGCCTACTGTAGAAAAATGTCCAAGTTTTATTTGGTTCTTTTGAAAGATGAATTAATTTATCTAAATTTTCGGAAAAATATTTCTGATTTTTATTAATCCATAAATTGTGTAGCGGGATTGATGAATCATCAATAACTCTTAATATGCTTGTTCTTATAAAAACTCTTGAAAAATCTCCTAAAAATGAAGAATAAAAACTATTGACATCGTTTGTAGAGATCTCATGAATATCATAGCCCAATTTTTTTGCTAATTGCCCTTCAACAGACATATTAAATTTGTGTAATGTTTCTTTCATGTAATTTATTTCACTTTTGCTCGCATTGTAGAAATGATTTATATTAAATGTTGAAGGCAAAGAATACATTGTTCTTATGTAATTAGCTTTTAAATCTTCATTTTTAAATCCAAGATTAATTAATTCTTCAGAAAATTTGTCATTATTAAAATTAAATCTAGATTCTAATATTTTATTTGTTGGGTACATGTCCAGAACTATATGAAATACATCAGGTGCATTATCTTCAATTACGTATTCTTGGGCTATATATTCAGATAAAACGCTGGTTGGTTTTTGATTGAAAGTAAATATTTGAAAAATATTTGCAAAAATTAAAATTATTATTGTAGTAAAGAATATTTTATAAATATTGTTGTAATTGTTCTTTTTTCTTTTCAAATATATAAATAAAAGACTCAAAAACAATACTATCAAAGGAACTAAATATCTATGTCTAAATATATTTTTTGCATAGTCTATTTGATTAAATAAATCATGAACATATCCATAAGATAAAAATATAAAAGTAATAACAGTTAGAAATATAGAAGATTTCCGCAAATCTTTTAAAGTAAATGCTGCAATAAGGAAAGCCAACATTTCAAATAATGTAAAAATTAGTATTAATGAAAATATTTCAAGTGGAGTAATTATTTCACCTAAATTTGAAGAATAAAAAAATATGATAAAAAAAATAACCAGTAAAAATGGATTTAAAATATATACCAAACTATTTTTTTTCATTGTACTAATTTTTCTATTTGATTACATATTTTAACAACAAAAGACAACAATGGAACAAGATAGGTTTAAGTTCAGACAACAAAGTACAAAGTAATACTCTATAAACACTACTGAACGATTTAGGAAACCGGTGCTCTATCCTCTGAGCTACAGGGGCTCAGGTGAATATTTTAAACCTAAAACACTAACAATGGTAGTGGATATTTTATTCAGCTTCCTCTAAACATTTGAAGCATTGTGGCGCCAACCGTTACAACAAGACCAAGCATAGCTAATGTAGTTGGATCTTTAAGTCTTTCTTCCAAATCATCTCCTATGTTGCAGTCTATTTGAGCGCCTATTTCTAGATTACCAAAAAGCCCTCTTGCTCCTTCTTGAGATTCTACGTAGCATTGCTCTTCTTCATAAGCATTTCCTCTAGATTCTAATTCTTCCATCATAATTTGCATCTGTTCTCTTTGTTGTTCCATTTCTAATTCTTGGCGACGCATTTCTAAATCCATTTTCTGTCTTTCTAGATCTAATTCTGCCTCTTGCTCTAACCTTCTTCTCTGCTCTTCTAATCTTTGTATTTCTCTATCAAGTTCTAATTGCTCTTCTCTAGACAATTCTTCGAGCATTCTTTCCTGAAGCCTCATCTCTTCCTCCTGAAGCCTCTTTTCTTCAGCTTTCTTTTCATTCGCTTTTTCTACTAATAGTCTTAACTCAGATTCAAGCTTTTCAGCTTCTTTTTGAAGTTCATTAGATTTATCGTTCTGTTCTGAAGAAAAATTATTATCTGGATTATCTCCACTATAACCAATAAAAGATCTACCCCAGTCAAAATCACGACTAATAGTTTTAAGGTCAATTCTCTTAATATTATCTGGAGGTTCTAGCACCTTAAGAGACCCTTGGTCATTTTTAAGAGGATTTGTATCTCTCATAAAATGAGCAATTTCAAATGCAGATTCACCGTAAGGGCTAAATCTGGGCTGCCTTAATTCAGCAAATTCCCCACCAAACCTTGTATATCCTCTAAATTCTCCTACAATCATTTCCTTTTGCCCAAAAACCTCACGGTTAGGAGTAGTAGCCCACATTATTTTTGTTGTATTAGGGAGAGTTCCTTTTCTTATAAATGTAAATACAGGCTCTCCTTTGCTGCCAGGAAAATGCTTTTCTTGCGGGTTCGTTGGACCTGTATACCAATCAACCGAATGCCCTTCAATCCCCATAGTCCAGCTACCCCCACCTAAATCTTCGCATCCAGGCTTAAAATTAAAATTCTGTATTTCTGCTTCACGATCAAATCCTTCTGCATAACCGCCTGCATAACCACTACTATTATCATCCCATACTGGCGGGGGACAATTTCTATACGGATCTTTGAAAGTTCCTATAGATATTCCTTGATTTCTAGTCCCGCCCTGTTCAATCCAAGAATAAACATATGCTCCATCAAAGTTTTTGCCTGCAGACCTTGGTCCTGTTGGATGAATTGATGGCTCTATTTCATCTACCCCAGGTCTATCCATAATTTTAATTGCTGGTAAGCTCCATCCAGGACCTGCGAATTTCATATATATTCCCATATCACCGTTAAGATCTGATTGGAATAATATTGGCCCATTAGCCTGCTTATTAGAATCTTTATTGGGATTTCCTTGCCATGAACCCCAACTTGGATTAAATGAATTGAATTTTGACTTTAAGCCAGCACCTGACTTCATTGTATCTGAAGACGTTAAGAATTGAGGATTCTTACTCATTGATTGTGGTTTAGTTATATTGTGTATATAAATCCTATAAAATCCATCCCAATAAGTTCCAACACCATTGCAATCAGAGGAGAATGCAACAAAGTTTCCGTTGGGTGAAATTGATGGTTGTATCTCGTTACATCCAGGGGTATCAGTAATTTGCCAAACTTCTCCGTTGCCCTGACCAAGATCAGTCCAGAATAGATCAAATTGGTCACCCGTTGTTCCAGGGACTTTCTTTGACATAACAATTACTCCTTCTTTGCCTAGGAACTCATCAGCATATATTTCAGATGGGAGCATAAAAGCAAAGAATAATGCTGCAATTAATAGTAGTTTGCTTATTCTCATGATAAATAATTATACATTTTGATAATATTTTTATCTTAATGTTTTTACTGGGTACACTTTTGGGTACACATTACAGATACATAATATAAGACAACAAAAGACAACAAAGGAACAATATAGGTTTAAGTTCAGACAACAAAGGACAAAATAATACTCTATAAAACACTACTGAACGATTTAGGAAGCCGGTGCTCTATCCTCTGAGTTACAGGGGCATGATTTAGTATTCTATCGAATTTTATCTTTATCAGTATTTATTTATATAGTAAAAAGAAAAAATTCTATCTTATAATTATATTTATGAAAAAGATTAATTTTATGGACACTTCTTTTCGTGATGGTTTTCAGTCATGTTACGGGGCAAGAGTTAAAACAGAAGATTTTATACCAATATTAAAGGCTGCAGTTGAAGCCGGTAATAACAATTTTGAAATTGGCGGAGGAGCAAGGTTCCAAAGTCTTTATTTTTATTGCCAAGAAGATGCCTTTGATATGATGGATAAATCTAGAGAAATTGTCGGAAAAGATATCAATTTGCAAACCCTAGCAAGAGGCGCAAATGTTGTAGGGTTAGAATCTCAATCAAGGGATATAATTGATCTTCATGCAAAATTATTTAAAAAGCATGGCATTACCACTATAAGAAATTTTGATGCTCTTATGGATATTAGAAATTTATCTTATTCAGGAGAGTGTATAACTAATGCAGGTCTAAATCATCAGATTGTTATTGCTCTTATGGGGCTACCTCCAAGTTTAAATGAGAAATACTTTCATTCTGCAGATTTCTACACTGATAAATTAAAAGAAATATTAAAAGCCGATATTCCGTTTGATAGTTTAGCGTTTAAGGACGCATCTGGAACAACACCCCCATCCATAGTTTACGATTCTGTGAAAAATGCCAGAAAATTATTACCCAAAGACACAACGATTCAATTCCATACACATGACACAGCCGGCATGGCTATCTCAAGTAATATGGCAGCGATAGAAGCTGGAGCAGATATTATAGATTTAGCAATGTCACCAGTAAGTGGAGGAACTTCACAAACCGATATCTTGTCAATGTGGCAGGCATTGAGAGGCACGGAATATACCTTGGATATAGATGAAGAGAAGATACTGGAAGTAGAAAAATCTTTTATAGAACAAATGGAAAAATATTATCTTCCTCCAGAAGCAACTGCAGTTAATCCCATAATTCCTTTTTCACCAATGCCAGGAGGAGCTCTCACTGCAAATACACAAATGATGCGAGATAACGGAACTCTAGATCTCTTTGGAAAAGTGATCGAGAATATGAGAGAAGTTGTAGCAAAAGGTGGCTTTGGAACCTCTGTTACTCCTGTTTCACAATTTTATTTTCAACAAGCGTTTATGAATACTGTTCAAGAAAAATGGTCAAAAATTTCTGAAAATTATGGAAAAATGATTCTTGGTTATTTTGGTAAAACTCCTACAGATCCCGACTCTGAAATCATGAAAATTGCATCAGATCAACTATCTTTAAAACCTACCAATGAAGATGTCCACGACCTAAATGATGCACATCCTAATTTAGGCATTGAATACAACAAGAAATTGCTCAAGGAAAAGAACATAAAAATCACAGATGAGAATATTTTCATATCTGCTACTTGTGGAGAAAAAGGAATAACTTTCTTAGAAGGAAATGGCCAACTAGGTGTGAGATACGTAAATGATATGGAAGAAACTATAGTTGATACAAATTCTTCAGAAACTGAGAATCTTGGTAAAAATGCTTATAAAAAAACTCTATCCGTTGATGGAAATATATACGAAGTTACAATTGATCCGAAAGAATAATATTAAAATATAGACCCTAAAATAGGTGCAAATAAACTCATAATAAGCATTAAAACTAGAATAAGGGTTAAAAACCTTTTGGTCATTTCAAAAAGCCTCTTCCTAATCTGTTGCTTAATTTGTTGCTTAATTTGCTCTCTATCTAATTCTTCTTGATTCATAAGCTTATTCTACACTCTATCTAATTTATGCCTTATATGATGTAAATCTTAATTTTGTATAAACTATATAAATGAGGGTTACGTTCAAATATTTAATTTTAGTTCTTGTAGTATTATTATTCATTCCAGAATTTTCAGTGCAAGCTCATCAATTTGAAATAAAAGATGATAGAGTTCAATTCTTTGATAGGCCTACTCTAGACGGAAGGATGGTATTTTCTGTCAAACTAAAAGACAAGTCTAATCATGATCTTTGGATAATGGATGCAGACGGAAGTAATATACGTCACCTCACTGATACAGATTATAACGAAATCGATCCTACCATATCGCCAGATGGACGACAGGTTGCTTTTGCACATGATAAAGATGGAGGGTGGAGAATAAGTATAATGGATATAGATAATCCCGGGCCCAAAGACCCATGGCCAATTACATTTTACGATCACCAAAGACATCCAGACTGGGGAGAGGATGGATTGATTGCCTTTCAGTCAAACCAAGAAGGAAAGTGGAGTATATGGTCAAAAGATCCATTTATGAAAGGCGATCTTTACGGGAAAGACCTTAAGGAAGAGTCTAATATTAAAGTATGGGATGGAAAAGAAGTGGATAATGATGTGAAAAAGCCCTCCTACAGTAAAGACGGAAAGTATTTAGCTTTTGCTACAAATAGAGATGGCCCATTTGGAGATACAAACAAAATAAACCGAATATGGGTCTTGGATAGGCAAAAAGGTCTATCAAAGGAAATACCTCGTTCGATGGTGAAGCAAGGCGATGATCCTGAATTTTATAAAGGAAGAAATTGGTATCCAAATGCAAATGGTCAACCTGTAATTGCGTTCGTACAAATAAAGGATAAAAGGCCAACAATAAGATGGACAAACATAGATGGATCAGGAGGTGGAAGACTTACTGATAAGATGCCTGGTAATGTCTCAGCAAAAAACCCTAAGTTTGGTCCCGAAAGATCACAAGAAGTATTGGCTTTCTTAACTGAGAAAAGTCCTAATGCTGGATGGAAAATTGCAGTAATGGACATTCACAGAGGACAAGACATGCCTCCTTTTATTGTTACTCCTCCCTCAATGGGTGCATCTATAAGTTCTTTCGATTGGGGACCTCATCCTAAAAATAATACTAGGTCACAATCGCAAGGCACCAAGATTAATCCAGGAGGCACTAATAATAATATGGATGATTTTGATGAGAAAATGAGAAAAAAACAAGTTGAGTTTGAAAATGAGATGAGAGAATTAGAAAATGAGCAAAGAATTAGAAGGAACCAAATGGAAGATGAGATGAGAAGGAATCAAGACTTATCTAGAGAAGAAGAGGAAAGGCTAAGAATGGAAGCTGATAGAGAAATGGAAAGAGAAAGAGAAGAGATGAATAGGAGAATACTTGAACAGGAAATGGAACTCGAAAGAGAAAGACTAAGGATGAATCAGGAGATGATGGATGAGCAAATGAGAATGGAACAGGAAAGAATGGAACAGCAGAGAGAAATGATGAGTAAGATGGATGGTTCTGGAGGTCGTGACGATTTCTTTCAACCAGAAGAGAAATGTTTCGTTGAGGATGAAGAGGATTCTAGAGGTCTTTTTGGTAATATTTCAATTGGAACCGAGATAGACTGTGAGCCTGGCCAAGGAATGGAAAAAAGGCTTCAAGACCCAACTACATTAGCTATGATTGGTCTTGTTGTAACAGTAGGTGCTACAATGCTTCAAATGTTTAGAGGAAATTGAAATTATTTCAATTTCCTCTTTATTAATTATCCTTTGATCATTCCTCTGCCAATAATTATTGACCATATAGTGTAAATTATGAAGCATAATCCAGTAACTATATTTATCGTGTTCGCTTGATCTGGAACAAAAGGAACTATAAATGCAGTTATAAATACTACAGTTGCAGCAAGAGCTGCACCCAGAGATAAAGTTGAATTCAATTCCTCTCTAGTAGATGCTCCTAAAGCAATAAGTATTCCCCCCACCCCAAAAAGTGCAGTGGCTGGGATGTTAATTCCAAAAAACGCCTGTGCCATAACTGGGCTTTCAGAGACTCCAGTAGCAATACTAAGACTGAATCCGGTAGTAATAGTCCAACCGATAACTGAAACAAATGCGAAAGGCAATCCTGTCCTAGCCAAAGCATAACCATTGCCACCTTGCATAGACTGAACGAAATACATTAAGCCTGAGATTAATGTAATTAAGCCTATAGGAACCAATAAACTAGTGATAATTCCTAACGTGGAATTACTACTTATAACCTTGATTACTTCTGCTGAATCTGTCGGGTCAGGTGTACCACCAATCCCAAGGACTCCGCCGGGCTGAATAAAATAAGCGACAAGCGCAATAATAGGGCCGAGCATTAAACAATATCCAGCCATTTTCTTTGCATCTAATGTACCCATAGATACCTCCAATATAATGTTTGATTATCAATTAATCTTATATAATTAATTTTAAACAAACAAATACCTATGAATACAAAAATATTTATACTAATTTATGTTATTTTCATAATTGGGTGTTCCCCAGAAATAGCAAAAAACCCAGTAATTATTAATGAAAATATAATTGATAACTATAAGGATTATGAGCTAGACGAATCTCAAATTCTGTTAAAAAAGATAAATCTTAATAAATCTTTTGATAACCCGTGGGGGTTTGATCTTATTAATGATGAAGAAATAGTAATCACTGAAAAAAATGGAACACTCTCATTAATTGACCTTGAAAAAGGAACTGTTTCAACAATTAAACACCAGATACCTACTGTGCAGCATGGCCAAGGAGGCTTATTAGATGTAATAAAGCACAATGATTATCTTTATGTTTCATTCACAATTAAAAATAATAAAAAATACACCACTGCAATTGGAAGGGGTAAATTTATAGCACCTTATAAAAATTTGGATGATTTTGAGATATTGTTTGTAGCCAAACCTTTCTATTCAGATGGAAAACATTTTGGCTCTAGGATAGTTATCAAAGACGACCATATTTATGCATCGATTGGAGAAAGAGGTCAAGGAGACGTAGCCCAAGAATTAAATTCCCATGCTGGCAGCATAATAAGAATTAACTTAGACGGCACAATCCCTGAAAATCCTTATTTGAATAAAGAAGGTGCCCTACCAGAAATCTTCATGATAGGTGTAAGAAATCCTCAAGGCATGGCATTATCAAGTGATAATAAAATTTATATCAGCAATCATGGAGCAAAAGGTGGAGATTTTATTGGCTTAGTTGATGCTGAGAAAAATTATGGGTGGAATAAAATTGGATGGGGAGGAACAAACTATTTGGGATCTCAGATTGGCTCAGGAGATGCTTTTAGCGAAGAATTCTATAAACCTATTTTATCTTGGGTTCCTTCTATAGCACCAAGCGATATGGTTTTTTATAGAGGTAGCGAATTTTCAGATTGGAGTGGGGATCTAATTATCTCGTCTTTAAAATTTAAAATGCTGGTAAAACTTAAATTAAAAGATGGAAAAATCTCAGATAAAGTAATTATCTTAAAAGATAAAATCGGAAGGATTAGGGATGTAGATATAAATTCTAAAGGTGAAATATTATTAATATCTGATGAGAAGAATTCAGGAATATGGAAACTAAATTCTCAATAAATTATTCTTTATACTAAAGATTCTCTAATAATAGTTCTTATATCCTTGCTTAATCTTCTTGTTTCCTCTGATTCTAATACTTGAGTCATAAAAACTACTGAAAATCCATTAATTGGGCTAATAAAAAATAAGGTACTAGCTGCCCCTCCCCAACCAAAATCTCCTTCAAAACTATTATTAGGATTGAGGGTAGGATCAATAACTATTGACCCTCCTAAACCATAACCAACCCCCTTATAATATTCTTCTCCGGCTAGTGGAAATTTTGAAAGTTGGGTCATATCAAGATTATTGGGAAGGTGATTACTCATCATAAGGTCTGCAGTATTTTTAGAAACTAATAAATCGCTTTTACCTAATTTAGAATTTAATAATTCAGATCCAAATTTTTGGTAATCTTCAATTGTTGAAAGTAAACCTCCTCCGCCTGAAAAGCATGCAGGTTTATTTAAAAAATCAATATCTTTTATTTTTGGATTTTTATTTTTTGCTAATTTTTCGTAAGAATCTTCTTGAATATTCCATCTATAAATTGGGGCAAACCTATCTATTTTTTCTTTATTCAAATAAAAAGAAGTGTCATTCATGCCAAGTGGATTAAAAATATTATTATTTAAGTAATCTTCAAGTGAACTGTCTGATATTCTTTCAATAATAAACCCTAAAATATCTATAGAAAGCGAATAATTATAATTATCTCCAGGAGAAAATTCTAATGGAATTTCAGATAACAAATTGATTATCTCATTAGAACTAAGTGAACCATTAGGACCCCTAGAATCAACTACATTTTCGATTCCTATTCGTACATATTCTTTATCTACAGGAGTTTGTTTCTGAAGGCCGTAGGTTAGCCCTGAGGTGTGGGTAAATAGATCGACCATTTGCATATTTCTTTTTGGATTTTCAACTTGAAAACTACCGTTTGAACCTGACTTATAAACCTTAATATCATTCCATTCAGGAATAAATTTACCAACAGAATCATCTAAATTAAATTTGCCTTTTTCGTGCAATTGCATTGCCGCAGTAGAAACAATAGGCTTAGTCATTGAGAAAATTCTAAAAATAGAATCTTTAGAAAAAGATCTGCTTTGAACCTTATCTAAATATTTAGACTGAAAATAATAACTCTCTTGGCTATCTTCATAAATTGATATAGAAAATCCAGGAAAATATTTTGGAACGTATTCCTTAGAAATAAATTCACCTAGATCTATTAATTTGTCACAATCAAAATTACTCAATTTTTTATGAATAT
>PBKW01000023.1 GCA_002721615.1 Chloroflexota bacterium | reverse complement strand
CCAATTATAACCAAAAATAGAAACTCCAGCCTTAGCAATATTTCTTATTGTGTAAATCATGTTTTCAATTTGCTCATCACGCCTTGGTCCACCAAGCATTACATGATCATAAAATCGAGTAGGCACATTCTCAAAAGCTTCTATATTACATCCATAACTTTCAACTTTTTTCTTGAGTTTAATAATGTCATCCAATTCCCATTTTTCTTCACCTCGAATAGCTCCATCAAGATATGATTGAATAATTAAATCAGTAGCACCAAACTGTGCAGCAAAAGCCAAAGTTTCATCAACTATAGATTGAGATTTTTCATAATTTACTGGGTCAACTCCCATATTAAAACCTGGTCTCATAAAATCCTCCAAAGAATATTTATACTTTTATTATGATAGAATCTCGTATTATTATAAAATATATCTAAATTTTTCTTTTTCATGAATCCAAGAAACATTAAAACTAACATTTCTCTACCTCTAATTCTTTTTTTAATGTTATCAATTTCTTTAATATCTTGTTCATCTAATTCTTCTAAAGAATCAGAATTGAATAACAACTCTAAAAATATCTACAATTTAAATGATGTAGTAAAAATAGGTTGGAAAATGAAAAAAGGTTTTTCAACTGAATTTCCTAATGCCACTGATGCAAAATGGGGATTCCATCAAGGAAGAGAAGTGGCAATAATCATGTACCAGAATTCTGATGATGCAAAAAATTATGGAAAAATATCAGGGTCCGATCAAACAGAATATATTGAACCAATAGATGGAATAAAAGCATATGGAGAAAAAGTTGAAAAAACTACATGTAGAGGTTTTGCAGAATATCAAACCCCTTATAAATTAAATATTAATTTTGAAAATATGGATAAAACATTCTTTTTTCAAAAAAATAATACAATATTTGACCAAAATTCTGGGACATTGAAGAATTTATATAGTTTAAGTGATACTTCACAGGAAATTTTTGACCCTCCTGAGGCAGAATGTCCTAGAAGAGAACCACTTTATAGAGAATTTATTATTGAAGGGAATCTAGTCATTATGGCTGAACCTCTAAGAGGTGAAGATTCAACTGCTCTAATAGAAGCTATAGAAGAAATAATCACCAAATTGAAGGAGAATTATGGCAAGAATAAATAAAGCAATTGAATTACTAGATCAAGGACAACCTGTTTATATTACCCATACCCCTGGATTGGATTATGAAAATGGGAAAAAAATGTCGAAAACTTATGCAGATATGATCATTGTTGATTTTGAACATCACGCATTCGATATCATAGGATTACGCTCATTCATGAAAGGCCTAGTAGATGGTGGGCCAACCTTAAGTGGTCATCAAACTCCAACTGTAGTCACCACTCTACCATCAAACTGCACTACTGTTAATGAAGTTTTAGCTAATGCATGGCAAGCTAGGCACGTGCTAAGTACCGGAGTACATGGGATTTTAAACACACATACTAGAAGTCCTGAAGCAGTAAAAGCATTCGTATCAATATGTAGGTACCCTTTCCAAACTTTAGGTTTGGATAAAGGTATTCCTGAAGGAATGAGAGGAGCAGGTGGACAAAGAGAACCAGCAGATATCTGGAACCTTTCACCAGCAGAATACGTTAAAAAAGCTGATCCTTGGCCATTAAATCCTGAAGGAGAACTTTTATTAGGATTAAAAATTGAAGACAGACACTGCTTAGAAAAAGCAGACCAGATAGCAGGTGTACCAGGTATAAGTTTTGCAGAATGGGGACCTGGAGATATGGGAATGTCTTTTGGTCTTCCAGATGCTCACGATCCTCCTTATCCAAAAGAAATGGATGAAGCAAGAAATATAGTAAAATCAGCATGCGAAAAATCTGGAGTTTTCTTTTATTCCTCTTGGATAGATCCTGAAATGAATGATAAGCAAAGAATAAAATATATTATTGAAGAACTTAACGTAAAAATTACAGGTGCTGATAGCAAAGAATATGCTGATGAGGGAAGAAGGTTAACAAATAGAACTATGCCATATTGATTTAATTAACCTTTATCAATAATTTTCCTAAGTTGTCTCCTGAAAATAATTTTAAAAATGTTTCTGGAGCCTTTTCTATTCCCTCTACGATAGTTTCCTTGTATTTTAGAAATCCTCTTTCCTTAAGATCAAGTAATGACTCTAGGCCATCTTTATACTGGTCCTCCCATCTGAAAACTATAAAGCCTTCTAATTTAGCTTGTTTTATTAAAAATTTATGCATATTTCTAGGGCCAAGCTCAGGCTCAAAATTATTGTATTGAGATATTTGACCACATACAATTACTCTAGCAAAATCATTTATTTCTTCTATTACACAATCACTAATAGGTCCTCCTACATTATCAAAATAAATATCTACTCCTTGATCGCATGATATTTTGAATTTTTCAGTCCAATCAGAATCTTTATAATTTATTCCTTCATCAAAACCTAAATTTTCAGTCATATAATTAATTTTTTCATTAGAACCAGCAATTCCTATTACTCTGCAACCCATACTTTTTGCAATTTGTCCAACAGTAGCACCCACTGCCCCTGAGCCGGCAGATACTACTACAGTCTCACCAGACTTTGGATTTCCTAATTTTGTCAAACCAAAATAAGCAGTTAAACCTGGCATCCCAAGAGATCCAAGAGCTAGAGAAACAGGGTCTATTCTAGAATCTACTAATGAAAGTTGATCTTCATTTACTACTGGATTAGACTGCCAACCAGCCTTACTTAATACAATTGATCCTTTAGGAAAATTTTTTACTTTTGATTCATTAACAATTCCAATTATTTCACCAGTCATCACTTCACCTATTTCTAAATTTTTTGTATATGATTTACTAGGTGACATTCTACCTCTCATATATGGATCTAAAGATAAATACATAGTGCTAACACTAACCTGATTATCTTTAACAAGATCTATATCATTCTGAATAATTTGAAAATCATTTAATTTAGGTAATCCAATAGG
Source organism: Chloroflexota bacterium (assembly GCA_002721615.1). Lineage (GTDB taxonomy): Bacteria > Chloroflexota > Dehalococcoidia > Lucifugimonadales > Lucifugimonadaceae. The sequence continues at coordinate 49,150 of PBKW01000023.1, read as the reverse complement.
CCTTTTAGCTAAAACAATCTTTGTGTTTTTCAATACTTACTCCTTTGTGACATAGGTTAATATGAAATTTCGAACTTCTAATTTATTATTGCTCTACTAAATATTAACTTATTGTTTATTATGACTTTTTATTATTCTAATTTTTTTAAAAAATATGTAAGGGGAAAAAGAATATTATTTTTCTGGATCCCCACCGGCCTTTGATATATTTAATCAAAATTTTTATCATAAAGTATAAAAAGAGTGATGTAACACTCCTTCATTTAACTCAACTATTCTATATCCAGATGGATCAGATCCTAAAGGCAAGCCCAAAGAAGATGTAACAATAATATCTACATTATTAAATTTAACATTTTTGTTTTGATGTAAATGCCCAGTTAAGAAAGCTAAAACATTCTTTTCTTCTATAATTTCAAATAAAATTTCTCTGGTAATTTTTGGAAATTCCCAATACCCTTCACTTTCTTTTTGAGAATCTGAATCAAAATCTATATTAATTACCTCTCCCAAATACGGAGGATGATGAGTAAAAAAAATTATTGGAATATTAGAATCATAAGATTTAAGTAAATCTTTGAGGAATTCATTTTGTTGCAAAAACCTTGACTCTAAAACACTTGGATTCATATATAAAGAGCTATTAATGACAATGAATAAAACACCTTTTTTTTCGAAAGAATAATAATCATTCCCAAAAAAAGTTTTATATTTTTTTATTGCTGAAGAGGAAGGAACTAAAGGATTCTCTCCTACATCATGATTTCCTGGAACTAAAAAAAGATCTATTTCATTATTAAGTTTATTCAATTCTAAACGAAACTTTTTTATAATATTATCATCCTGAATATTATCAATCATATCTCCTGTAATAATAAAAAAGTCAGGTTTCAGATTGTTAGCAATAGAAATGATTTTCCTAAGGTTTTCTAATTCTTTATCAAGACCAATATTATTTTCATTATCTGAATTTTTTATCCATTTATAGGCAAATTCTTTTCTATCAATTCTAGAAATAAAGTTATCAGCCATTCCTAATTGTGAATCAGTAGCAAGTAAAAACTTTAAGTTAGAACTCATTGATCTTCTCCTAATAATTCATCAAAAAGATTCAAGTTTTCAATTTTAGGAACAAACTCTCCTACAGGAACACTATGAAGAATAGAAATTATTTTATTATTGAAAGGGGTACTCACAGATTCTTTTTTACCTAATTCAGAAACAAGTCCATTTAAGAATTCTACTTCTGTTCGTCTTTTCTTTAAAACATCTTGAAGTAAAGAAGGTTTACCTCCAGTAAAATTTTCTGCTCTTTCTATCATATGAGCTTCAATTTCCTCTAAATTATGTCCATGATTAGGATTCAAATAAGCCTCTGGATTAGCAGAACCAATTTTTTCTACACTTACGTTTTGAGATAATGCAACTTTCACAACTTCAGAAGCAATATTTATCATGATTTTTCTAGCTTTTTGGTTCATACCCAATTCTCCTGAACCTAAACCACTAATTCCAGCTAATGGATTAGCCATACAATTAGTTGCTAATTTAGCCCATCTTTCACCCCATAAATTATTTGTAGATTGAGTGGGACAAACATCACTTAACAATTCAGCTATTTGAGAAATTCTGACTGAATTAGAACCATCTAGTTCACCAATCTTAAAACCAATGTTGTCTCCTGGCGCTCCTGTCCATTTTACTATTCCAGGTTCTTCTAATGCAGCACCTATAATAACAACACAACCTATAACTTTTTCTGAAGATGCTATTTCTGCTACTCTAGGATCATTAATACCATTTTGTGCCACAACTATTACTCCTTCATCTGATAAATATTCTAACCCCATTTGGGTAGCCCAAGCAGTATCGTATGATTTTACCGACAAAATTATTAAATCAAATTTTTCTTGAGCTTGAAGTTCATGTATATGTATTGCCTTAACGTCTACAGAAAAAATTTTTCCATCATATTTTTTTATATTCAAACCATTATTTTTCATTACATCTACATGATTGGACCACTGATCAGCTAAAATCACATTATGGCCAGATCTAGTCAACATTCCTCCTATTACACTTCCTATAGCACCTGAACCTAAAATTAATATTTTTTTCAACATATTGACTCCTTAAATGTTAATAATATAAAAAAAAAGAAATAATTTGGAAACAATTTAGATGTAATATGAATCAATCATTCAATGTAATATAGAATTATTATAAGGAGAAAATATGCCAAAAGGTGAAAATAAAAATATCAGTGCCCCTGTTATAAAATTAATGGAGGATAATGATTGTGATATATTAGACATTAAATTCATTGATGTTCCAGGTACATGGCAACATGTTGCACTTCCTAAATCTGAGGTAGATGATAATTTGTTTACTAAAGGGACAGGTTTTGATGGTTCAAGTGTGAGAGGATTTCAGACTATTGATGAATCAGATATGCTATTATTACCACATGCAGAAACAGTATCTTTAGATCCATTTCAAGAAAAAACTGTTACGGTAATAGCTGACATAAGGGATCCTTTAACAAGTTCTAATTACTCTCGAGATCCACGATACGTTACAATCAAAGCAGAAAATTACTTGAAATCATCAGGTGTTGGAGATGTATCATATTGGGGGCCTGAATTAGAATTCTTTGTTTTTGATTCTGTACAATTTTTCCAAAATGCAAATGAAGCATATTTTAAAGTAGATTCTGACGAAGGAATTTGGAACTCTGGATCAAAATATATGATTGATGAAGAGACCCCAAATATTGGACAAAGACCTGGTTATAAAGGTGGATATTTCCCTGCTTCACCAATAGATACTCAACATGACATGAGAAGTGAAATGGTTAGAGTGATGATAGAAACATTTGGAATCGAAATAGAAAAGCATCATCATGAAGTAGCAACAGGAGGACAAGGAGAGATAGATCTAAGATTTGATTCTCTACTCTCAATGGCTGACAAAGTAATGAAATATAAATATGTCGTCAAAAATGTTGCTCAAGAATGGGGAAAAGTAGCTACTTTTATGCCAAAACCATTATTTAACGATAATGGAACTGGAATGCATACACATCAAAGCATTTGGAAGAATGGAAAACCGTTATTTTCTGGAACTGAATATGCTGGTTTAAGTAAATTAGCATTAAATTATATTGGAGGACTTATTAAACATGGAAAAGCTCTGATGGGATTATGTGCACCTACATCTAACAGTTACAAAAGATTAGTTCCAGGATTCGAAGCACCCACAATTCTAGCTCTTTCAGCTAGAAATAGAAGTGCCGCTTGCAGAGTACCAATGTATTTTCAAAACCCAGAGGCAAAAAGAGTTGAATTCAGATCTTCTGATGCAACCTGTAATCCATATTTAGCATTTCCAGCAATGTTAATGGCTGGATTAGATGGGATTGAAAATGGATATGACCCAGGAGATCCTCTAGAATCAGATCTTTTTGAACTATCTGATGAAGAACAGAAAAAATTAAAACAAGTTCCTGGAAGTATTGAAAGTTCTTTAGATGCACTTGAAGAAGACCATGACTTTTTATTAAAGGGAGATGTATTCACTCCTGATTTATTAGAAGCATGGATATCTTACAAAAGAGAAACAGAAGTTGATGAAGTTAGAACAAGACCTCATCCTTGGGAATACTTTTTAACTTTCAACGCTTAACAATAATCTAACGACTAAAGGTATAATATATATCTTTAGTCGTTATCATCTTTATAACTATATTCACCTTCAATAGTTTTATTTTTTTCTTTTTCACTTTTGTGGTTTTCAGAAGTTTCTTTTGTTTCAAAATAACTTCTAGTTTTTGAAGCAAATAAACTAAGTAAAAGGAAAAAAATAAAAACATCATCTAAAACACCACTAAATATTCTAGACAAAGGAGAAAAAAAATAAAAAAACCCTAATAATGGTATCAATTTTAAACGGAACGGAACCTGTTTAGAAAAAAGTCCTCTTAATACCAAAGGAATTGTAGGTAAAAAAAGAAATATATTTCTTATTAGTCTAAATAAATTAGCAAAAAACAATGAAACTCCTAAATCAAAAACTAAAAATCAATACTCCATTTTGTAGAAACAGTAAAACTTTCACCTTTTCCCAGATATTTTACTCCTGTTCCTGATATACCAGAATTTGACATTTGGAAAGCATTCACAGTAGTGGTTTGAGGTTCTACACAAACTGAATCCTTGGGGCTATATAACATTATATGACCTAGATCTTCAGAAGATTCAATAAACAATTCAAGCTCAGGCCATTTGTATGAAATCTGATCATTAGGATTCACTTTCAAACAACATTTATTTAATTCATCAATTTCTGGAATCAAACCTGTTCTTAGTTTATTTAAAATTTCATTATCCTCAATTAAAATTCCTGTTGGAATTCCTTTATCATCAAGTTCCCACATACTTTTAGCATTAATCTTCAGAATTGCTTGCTCATTTTTTAGAATTCTTTTAAACCAAGGATGCCAGCCCATTCCTATTGGCATAGTAATTTCATCTTGATTATATCCTTTTAATTCTTGAATAAGAGCATTATCTTGAAAAAAAGCTTTCATCACAATTTTAGCTTTAAATGGCCAAGGACTGGTTAAATCAATAGAACATTGAAATTGATTTTCTTCATGAAAATCAATAGTCCAGTCTTTATTAAATACAATCCCATGAATTGCATTAACATGATCCTTAAAAAAAGTATCTTTTGGAAGTTGAGTAAATCCTTTATCTGTTTCAAGTATTCCGGATTTTATTCTATTCACCCAAGGAGCCATAATAAAAGAACCAGAACCTAAAGGTAATTTATTTGGGGACAACTCATCTTCAAAATTTGAAATAATATCATATTTTTCCTTATTTTTTCTAACTGATAATGATCTTAAAGATGCTCCAGCAAGAGGAGAAAATACTGCAGTAATATTTTCATTTTCTATTTTAATATTCATATTTTTTGATGTATTTATTTTTTCTTAATGGTAGTGTTTGTATTCTAATAGAAAATTCTTATAAAGGGGAAAAGATGCAAAAAAATACTATGAAAGAAAAAATGCTTTCTGGCACTCCAGTAATTGGACCTTTTGTTAATTTCCCTTCCCCTGCAATGGTAGAAATGATGGGATGGTTAGGAATGGACTTTGTAATTATTGACTGTGAACATGGAAGCACAGATTATGAGAGCGCAGAAAATATGATTCGAGCAGCTGAATTATCTAGCACTAGTCCCATAGTTAGAATAGGGATGAATATTCAACAACATATCCAAAGATTTCTAGATGCAGGTGCTCAAGGAGTACTTATTCCTCTTGTAAATAATCAAAAAGATGCAAAAAATGTAGTTAATTCTACAAAATACCCACCTCTTGGAAAAAGAGGAATGTTTGGAGGAAGAAGTAGTATGTATGCAGCACAATCAATGTCTGAATACGTTAAAGAGGCTAATGAAGAAATGATGGTAGGTTTGCAAATAGAAACTATGGAAGGGTTAGAAAATCAAGATGAAATTATAAATACCGAAGGAGCTGATTTGATTTTTCTAGGCCCAGGAGATCTTTCTTCTGTGTTTGGAATTCATGGTCAAATGACTAATCCCAAAGTACAAAAAACTATCAGTGATATGATACCTAAGATTAAATCTGCAGGGAAACAAGTAGGCACTTTAGTTTTTGATGGAGAATCAGCTAAAAAATGGATTGGAGAAGGCGTAAACTGCCTTGTTAATAGCACTAATAGGTTCCTATCCAGTGGCACTAGCTCATACCTTGAAGAAGTAAGAAAATATATTAAGTAGTTAATTCATTCTCCATAACATCTAATATTTGATCTAATTCAATCATGTCTTGATCATCAAATGGTTTCCTGATTGGTATTCGAGCTAAAGGAGAACTGATTACTCCTCTTTTCCAGAATACTAATTTATAAGCAGTGGTTCCAAACATAAATTCAAAGTTCAAAGAAGGCAAAAGAACTTCCCATAATCGTCTTGATTCTTTTGTGATCTCTCTTGTCCCATCATCATTTTCTTTACCTAAAATCAAAGCATTCCATAGTTTGACTTGTAAATCTGTAAAATGACCAGCAGGCATTGTTCCTGTAGCTCCTCTCCTATATTCATCAAGAAGAAATCTACCTCCCATGCCTCCCATCACAGATTCACAATTACTTCCAGAATGTCTGATCACTTGTGACATAATATGTCCAGGATATTCACTTTCCTCTTTTAAAAATTTTATATTAGGAATTGTATCCAATAATTCAATTATTAAATCTGTTGGAACAGTTGCACCATTAGGAGGTTTATTATTTTGAATCCAAATAGGTAATTCAACAGCTTTAGAGACTTGCTCATAAAATTCTCTTATATTAACTACACCACCTCCTTTACCAGGTGGCATAGTCATTATGGAATTTGCACCTAAATCTTGACATATTTTTGCTCTCTCGACACAAATCTCTAAAGAATTCCCAGAAATACCTGCAACAAATGGAACTGAATTGTTTACTCTTGATAAGCCAGTCTTTAAAACAGTCATCCATTCTTCGTGAGTCAATGTAGATACTTCACTTGCATTTACTGGCATCACAATACCATGTGCTCCTTTTTCCAAACAAAAATCTACACATTTTTCTAATGATCTAATATCCAATGATCCATCTTCATTAAATGGAGTGACAGGTATAGCGAATATTCCTTTCATTATAGATGACATGATGTTTCTTTTAATCAACCATTACTTTTGGAGGAGGATTAAGCACGGGATGAATAGCAAGTAAAGTTCCCTGTTCTTCTCCAAGATTATTAACCGTATGCCTTATGCCAATTTCACATGTGAACATATCCCCTTGTTCAAGAGGGATATTATCATTTTCTCCATAAACAGCATTCAAATTCCCTTTATAACAAAACATACTTTCTTCATGATGTGGATGGTAATGGTTAGGTGATGTTGCACCAGGTTCAAAAATTAATTCACTGAAATAAGTGGACTCAGCACCTAAAAAGTCTCCAACCATATCAAATCTTTTTATGCCGGGAGCAAATTCAAAACCATCCATTTTAGATCTAAAAGAAACATTTTTCTCAGGAATTTCATTTTTAAAGTCAGAAAAATTCACTAGTTCAAATTCTGGAGAAACATTAGGGAAAACGGTAATTAATCTTGCAGGATTATGAGAAACATTTTCAAGTCCATGAGAAATTCCTTTTAATGCTATAACACAATCTCCAGATGATATACCAAATGATCTTCCATTCAACTTCATTATTAGTTCACCTTCTGCCACATACATACTTTCTTCTACATTAGAATGCATATGATAAGGAATTTTAGAACCAGGTTGCATTACTATATCTCCCACAGAAAGCATATTGGAACCTGTATCAGATCCAGTTAAAACTCTCCTAGTTACACCAGGGTACCTAACTTCAACTTGTTGATCATTTCTTCTTAAAATAGTCATTATTTCACCTCTAAACACATATCATAGATTTAATGTAGATTCTTCACAACTATTTCTATCCCAAGGAAGCAAAGATTCACATTTATTTTGCCATCTTATTAAAATCATCATAATAAACAAAAAAATAAATATAAACAAAGTAACGTACATGGATAATAAAACTGGTTTCCAGCCTGAATTATTTTTATTCCTTTTCATTTAAAATAATAATTCTAAGGTAATTTAAATTCTTTAAAATCTTCCCAACGTTTATCCCCATTTAGTTTGTTAATTGTAATTGTCTTAATTACTTCTGGATTAGTAAGACCATGTGGTCTTCCACCAGTTAAAATACTTATAACATTTTCTGCCTGTTTTATAGAACCTTCAAATCTAGAAACGGGAGAAGATCCAGCAGTATGTGGAGTAATTATTAAATTATCCAAAGTAAGAAGAGGGTCTTCAGAACTAATTGGTTCTATTTCTGTTACATCTATACCTGCAGCAGCCATGTGACCATCTTTAAGTGCTGTATATAAGTCTTTGGAATCTACTAGAGGTCCTCTAGCACAATTTATTAATATTACTGAATCTTTCATCTTAGAAATTGATTCCGAATTTATCATATGATGCGTTTCTTCTGTAGCTGGAGCATGAAGAGAAATAAAATCAGATTGAGTCAGTACTTGATCCAGTGAAACTAATTCAACCCCATATAAATCTGCAGTTGTTTGTGCACAATATGAATCATAAGCTATTATAGATTTTGGGCCAAAACCCCTCATTCTTGAAGCAAAAGCTCTTCCAATATCTCCAAATCCTATTATTCCAACGGTGTTCCCAGCTATTCTTCTATTAATAGTCCTAAAAGTAGCCAATTCTTTAGGGTTATCAGCCCAAGTACCTTTTTTAATCAAACTATCTTGTTCTCTTATATTTCTAGTCAATGAAAGTAACATAGCAACAGCATGATCAGCGACTTCAGTAGTATTTATTCCTGGAGTATTACACACACATATGCCTAATTCAGTTGCAGCATTTACATCAACAGAATCTACTCCTACTCCTCCTCTACTTACAACTTTTAATTTAGGACATGCTTCAAGGACTTCTCTATCTGTTATTGGTAAAGAATATATCAACGCACCATCTACATTTTTTAATAATTCAATAAAACTATTCTTATCATGACAATCTTTTTCTATGATTTCAATCCCATGATCATTGAACATTTTCGTCCACTCTAGGGGGTTATCAGTGTGTTTAACTGCAGCAACTTTCATAGTCAGCTCCTAAAAAATATTTTTAAATTTTTAATAAATATTTATATTAATTAATAAAACATTAAATCAGTTATAATTAACTTCGGTGAAATAATGAAGATTACTGATATAACTGTAAACAATCTTAATATTGGCAAAACAATTCTTCAAGTAAATACTGATGAAGGAATTTATGGTTTAGGAGAAGCTGCTTCATATTATTCAAGTAGATCTGCCGCATTACAAATTTATGTAGAAAAAACCTTTAAACCTCTTCTTATAGGAGAAGATCCGTTAAGGCCTGAAAGAATATGGGAAGTATTATTTTTTGGTACTGATGAAATAATTACAAAGATTCCATCAGAATTTATAGCACCGCTAGATATAGCACTTTGGGATATTACATCTAAAGCGGCTAATTTACCCCTTTATAAAATTTTAGGAGGAGAAGCTAGAAAAAAAATTCCTCTTTATTGGAGTGTAGGAAGTGGATGGAAAAAAGAATCAAAAGAAATGGTTCATGATATAGAGAAAGGTCTGAAATTGGGGTTTAAAGCGTTTAAAATAAGAATGGACTGGAGAGCAAATAGACAAGACATAAATCCCCAAAAAGATTTCCAAATGTTTAAAGAGTGTAGATCTTTTCTTCCATCTGAATTCCCTCTTTCCTTTGATGCAAATAATGGATACTCAGTAAGTACAGCAATTATACAAGGTAAAAAATTTCAAGAAGTTGGAATTTTTCATTTTGAAGAACCAATACCACAATATGATTTACCTGGTTTAAAACAAGTTGTAGATGCATTAGAAGTCCCTATTTCTACAGGAGAACAAGAATCAACAAAGTGGAGATTTAGAGACCTTATAGAAATAGCAAACCCAGATATACTTCAACCAGATATTTTAATAGCTGGAGGAATTTCAGAAGTAAAAAAAATATTTGAACTTGCTGAAATTTACAATAAACCTGTAATGCCTCACAGCCCTACAGTAGGTATAAATGGAGCAGCAAGTCTTCAATGTTACTCAACTATACAAAATGCAACTATACCTCATGAATTTTCGACAGAATTTACTGGTCCAATTGAAAAGATAGCCGATGTCTTTGAAGGATTACCATTGCCAGAAAATGGTACAGCAACATTATCAGATCTTCCTGGTTTAGGGATAACTTTAAATGAAAAAAAATACAAATCATCTCTCATCAGTATTTAACCAATGAAGAATAGTCCTAAAATATGTGGAATAATTATTTGGACAGAGAACTTGAAAGAAATGACTGATTTCTACGAAAAAATTTTGGGGTTATCAGTCAAAACAAAAAAACCAAATTATGTGAATTTTGAATGGGGAGATTTCAAATTAACTATTGGGGAACATAGTCAAGTTAAAGGAAAGAGCAAAGATAAATTCAGAATTATGATAAATTTTGATGTATTGAATATTAATCAAACTATTTCAGATTTATCTAAAAAAGGAATCAATATAATTAGAAAACCTGAAAGAGAAGAATGGGGAGGATTGATTTCTACAATTGAAGATCCAGATAAAAATATTATTCAGTTTCTTCAAAAATCATCTTGATTCTAATTCAATTACTGGAATTTCCCTACTTGTAGAATTTTGATACCTCTCATAACCAGAATAAAAAAGAATAATTTTAGGCCAAATTAAATCTTTTTCTTCTTTAGATAATATTCTTGCAAAGCAATTAATTTTTTCATTTTTTATTTGAATGCTAATATAAGGATTTTTCTGAATATTTAAAAACCAAGAAGGATTTTTAGGATTTCCACCAAACGAAGCTATAATAAAAATTTTTCCTTGATCAGAAAAATAAACTAATACTGTTTTTATAATTCTACCAGTAGTTCTCCCCTTAGTATTAAGAATTAATACAGGAAGATTTCCTAGATTTCCAAATATTTTCCCGCTAGAAATTAAATATAACCATTTATGAATTTTTCCAAATGAAACTATCAAATAAGGCCTAGATTGAAATCTCTTTCCTATGAAATTCATTAAAAATTTTGTCATACGATTCAAAACAGTTAAGATATATTTTATGTTTAAGGTTACTAAATTATATTTATTGACTAGTACAATTATTTTGATTGTATTTACTTTATCTTGTTTCCCTAACAGTGATCAAACAACTCAAGATCAATCGCGAGATAGACAACCTCCTCCACCAGGAAATAATAGAATTGGTCCTGGACCTGATCAAAGAAACGACGAAGAAAGAATGCATATGGAAAGAAGAAAAGAGGAAGAAAGAATGCGTATGGAAATGGAACGAGAGAGACAAAAAATGGATGCTGAGAGAAGAAGAACCGAAATGGAAATGCATAAGCAAATGCAAAGGGAAGAAATGATGATGGAAGAAGAAAGAAGGAAACTGGATATGGAAAGAAGAAAAGAGATGGAAGAAGTAGAAAAAACTATGCATGCTGAAAGACAAGAAATGGAAATGGAAATGCAAGCACAAAGACAAGAAATGGATGCAAAGAGAATGAAAATGGAAATGGAAATGATGGCTCAAAGGCAAGCATTAGATCTTGAAATGCAGGAATTACACCTAGAGTTTGAAAACAAAATGCATGAGCTTCGTTTAGAACATGAACAATCACTCCATAAAATCTTAGTAGAACAAGAGAAAGAAATGTATGAAGCAAAAATTGAAGGAGAAACCAAACTAAGTAAAGCCAGACTTCAAATTCAGCCTTAAGATTTTTCAGTTAAATTATCTGGCCAAGAACCTAAATATGTTCCCTCATGATCTGGATTAGGTAAAGATCTATTAAATTCTTGATAAGGATATTTTGCCAATTCATCCATATTAAGATCTACACCCAAACCAGGAGTATCAGGAATCTCAATGATCCCATTCACTGGAGTAAAACTATTAGGACAAATTATTTTTCCTATCTTTGCCCAAGGCAGAAAATATTCTGTAATAATAAAATTAGGCATAGTTATACAAGCTTGCATTGTTGACGCAAGTGCTATGGTTGTAGAATTATAGTTATGAGGTGAAACTGCAACGTTTTGCGGTTCAGCCATTGCAGCTATTTCCTTTAATTCTAATATCCCTCCGGTATTAGCAACATCTGGATTTATAATGTCTGCAACTCTTTTAGAAAATGCTTCATAAAATCCTGCTTTAGTATATAAAGCTTCTCCAGTAACTACAGGAATAGAAATACTATCTCGTACTTCTGCGATAGCATCCATATTCTCAGGAGAACAAGGTTCTTCAAACCAATAGAGATCATATTCTTCTATACGTCTAGCTAAAGAAATTGCATGCATAGGAGATAATCTTCTATGAACTTCAATAAGTAAATCTATATCATCTCCTACAGCTTCTCTTACCCTTTTTACTGTTTCAACTGCTTGATTTTCATGAGTTTTAGGAATATAAGAACGAAAAGGACCTGGAATTGGATCAAATTTTAATGCAGTAAAACCTTTTTCTACAGTTTTCAATGCTGCTGAAGCATACTCTTCTGGAGTATCTGATCCAGCATACCATCCATTAGCATACACTCTCAACTTGGATCTGTATTTACCTCCTAATAATTTATATATCGGAACACCATATTCTTTTCCTTTTATATCCCATAAAGCTTGTTCAATTCCACTGACAGCAGAAAAAATTTCCATAGCACCTCTTCTTGAAGCATAGTCATCAAAAGCAACTTGGGTAAAGTGCTTGATGTTACCTGGATCTCGTCCAATTAAATATCTTCCTAAATGTTCAACGTGAACTTGAATTGTTCTATCTCTATCTGATTGTGTGTAGCATTCACCCCAACCATGTATTCCTAAATCAGTTTCTACTCTTACAAATAACCAATTTTTTCCCCAACCCGGATTAACAAAAAATGTTTCTACATTTGTGATTTTCATATTATTCCTTTAATTATTTCATTTGACTATTAGTATATCTTCGGCCTAACTCTGCAATTTCCTCATCAGCTCCAGAAATCACTCTAGCCCCAGTATCTATCATCTTATCAATACCATCCTTAGTTCCATGACCTAAAAAAGCTATTCCATTTTCTTTACAAGCAGAGTTCACTCTATTTCTAGCTTCTATAATCCTCGGGTCTTGATCAGGAATACCACCTTCAGCTTCACGAACTATCCCCATAGACATAGACATATCTCCAGGACCCATCTCTGCAAAACCAATTCCAGGAACTCTTAAAATCTCCTCGCATCTTTCTAAACCTTTTACTGATTCAATCTTTAAACCTAATAAAAGTTCTCCTTTAGGATTAAGTGGCCAAGGATCAGCGAATTGAATATATTCATTATTTTCAATTCCCCAAACTTTTGATGCAGTAATTTCTGATCCAACTCCTCTAGTGCCTATACCTAGTACATCACCAACACCTATAGAATTTCTAGGATATCTACAAATCTCTACAAAAGCTTTTACCGCTTCTGGAGTTTCAGCTTGACATAATAATATCCCATGAACTCCTCTAGCTAGAATTTGTCTAATCTGCCATCCATTAAATCTTATTAGATCTTCACTAATCCCTTCAGCTGGCAATTCTACTATTAGGGCTGGGGTTCTATGTCCTGATTTTGTCGGACCTCCATCTATTAATCCTTTAATGTAATTATCAAGACCAGTCATATCGAAACATCCATGTTCCATACCTATGTTGATATAATCTGCCCATGTTTGAGAATCTTTGAGTCCTTGATCATATGTTAATACATGACCAGAATGTGCACCCATATAATAAATAGGTTCATTAGCATTTAATAATTCTATAGCTTTATTTATTCTGATCAAAAATTCTCCTGTTCAAGAAATTTAATACATTAAACTATATAAAGAATATAATATAGATACAACTTAGAATAAAATATGTTAAATATAGTATTAAATAGCCCAGAAATACCTCCAAATACTGGAAATATTATTAGACTTTGTGCAAACACAGGTTCAAGATTACATCTGATAAAACCTTATGGATTTAATATAGATTCAAGTTCTTTAAAAAGAGCTCATTTAGACTATGAAGAATTTTCAACTTCTTATCAATATATCAATTTTGATGAATTTTTAGAAAAAATAAATCCCAAAAACCTTTTTGCCTTTGATAGTTCTGGAGTCACAAAATATACTGAAATAACATATCAAAAAAACGACTATTTATTATTTGGAACAGAAGGAAGAGGACTTCCAGAAAATATTTTGAAAAGAAAGGAAATATCAAAAATAATAAGAATACCTATGAAAAAAAGCAGTAGAAGTTTAAATCTATCAAATGCAGTAGCATTAAGTCTTTATGAATCATTAAGACAACTTGAGTTTCCAGAATTGATATAAAGAAAATCCAAGTGATCACATACGAAGAATTAATAGTAATTATTGTAAGAATTTTTGGAGCATTACCAGTATTAAAATGGGCTTTTGCTGGATCAATTATTGCAATATTAGTAGATCTATCTGACTTATTCATTATAGGAAATCTACAACTTGGTGGAGTTCGAGATTATCAAAGTTTGGACAAAGCTTTAGATCTTGCATATATGCTAACATTTTTAATAGTTGTTCTTAAATGGGAAGATGGTTGGGAAAGACGTATAGCATTAATATTGTTTGTATACAGATCTATAGGTTTTATAGTTTTCGAATTTACTGATGCTAGAATCATACTATTCATTTTTCCAAATGTTTTCGAAACATGGTTTTTATTTATTGCATGTAAAAAACTTATAAAACCCACAAATAAACTAAGCTTAAAAGGATCTTTGCTACTATTCCCTTTTCCACTTATCTTAAAACTTTTACAAGAATATATTCTTCACTGGGGCAAACTACTGGACAAATATAAAATGGGAGATGCCTTATCTGTAATAAAAGATATTTTCAAAATCTTCTAAATTTTATCCTTAGAACTAGTGAACCACATAGGCTTAGAACGATTGTCTTCAGGTTTTATTTTGTATTCTTCTAAAGCTTCAGGAATTAAATCAAATCCTATTCCAGGGTTACCATTTGGAATAATACATCCATTTTGAATATCAAACATAGGAGTGATTATTTTTTCAAACTCTGAAAACCATGTGTGAATACATTCCTGTCTATATAAATTAGTTATATTCATACATAATTGAAAACTTGCACCGATCGCTACAGGACCAAGAGCATCATGTGGACTCACAGGAATATAAAATGTTTCTGCCAAAGAAGATATTCTACGAAATTCACTTATTCCTCCACACCATGCAACATCTGGCATAACATAATCTACTAAACGATTATGAAAAAGAGGAGTGTAATCCCATCTAGTAAAATGTCTTTCACCAACACATAGAGGTACTCCAGTATTCTCTCTTACCTGTCTAAGAGATTCATGATTTGCAGCATGACAAGGTTCTTCAAACCAAACAAGGTTAATATGTTCCAACGCATTAGCTGCTTTTATTGCTGAGGGAACATCAAATCTTCCATGAGCATCAATTAAAATCTCAAAGTCAGGACCTACTGCTTCTCTCAATGCTTCCATCCATTCTACTGATTGTCGAATTTTCTTATTATTCAAACTTTCATATATTCCCACTTTTTCAAAAGTAATAGTTCCATCAGTCCAAGTAGGATCTCCTTCAAGATCATCTGAAGGAAATGGATCAGTTTTAATAGCTTCATATCCTGCTGCTTTAGCATCCTTTGCAGCATCAATCATTTCTTCGATGGTTGGAGTTCTAAATTCTGTTTTTCCATCTTTTATACTACCTGCCTGATGTGGAGTTTGATCTTGAACATGAGTATATAAAGGAACTCTTTCCCTAACAGGACCTCCTAATAATTCATATATTGGTACACCCAAAGATTTTCCTTTTATATCCCAGAGAGCAATATCTAACCCACTAATAAGATTAGAAATATATCCTCTACCATTTGACGAAGAATAGGTTGAAAAAATTCGATGCCAAATTTTTTCTATTTTCCATGGATCTTCACCAATTACTAATGGTTTAATTAATGATTCCATTCCAAAAATTAGAGCAGGATTAGCAGAATAATTAGTACATTCCCCGATTCCAGTAATTCCCTCATCAGTTTCTACTTCTACAAACAACCAAGCAAGTCTCTCTAATGGCATTACTAAATGAGTTTTAATATCTGTTATTTTCAACTAATTTCCCCTAACCATTTGCAGTACAGTAGCACCCACTGTTACAACTAAACCTGCAATAGCGAGGAAACCAGGATCACGCATCCTCTGTTCCCAATCAGATTCACCAGTTTTAATCGATCCAACTATTGGATTTGAAAAGAACCCTCTATCTCCATCTTCATAAAGATCTTCTCTCTGACCCATTTCTATTACATCTGAAACATTTCTCATTTCAAATTCCCATTTAGAATATTCTCTATTGTAATCACTCTCAGCCCTTCCAAGATCTTCCTGATAATCAAGTTCTATTTGAGTTTCCAATGCAATTATTTCTTTTATTTCTTCTGGATCACAACCCTCATCCATACAATATTGCCTTCTGTTTTCTACTTCCTGAATCCTATTTTCATAATCTCTATTTGCATCTTCAATGCTAATAGCATAATCATTTTCTATCTGATCTCTCCTACTCATCAAAGTATCCTGTTTTGCAGAATATTCTGCCACTATCTGTTGCTGATCCATAGCGACCATTTGTTTCCTCATTTCACCTTCCTGAATCATTTGATCTATTTGGAAATCAAAATCTTCTATAGATATTTGAATATTTGATCTTGCCCTTTCCAATTGAGCTTCCCATTCCATTTCAGCTCTTTCTACATCCATTTCAATTTGCTGCATTCTATTATCATAATCATATTGAGCACTTTCCAATTCCATTTGCTTATTATTTTCAAAACCTCTCTTGTTACTCTCCCATCTATCTTCTAACTGTTGTAGTGAACTTTCATATTCTCGTTTCCTATTTTCAACGTCTCTCAGTCTATCTTCCCTTTGAGAATTCCAATAATAAAGAAATTCTTCCATCTCTCTTTCTTTTGCAAATTTATCATCTTCAATATCTCTGTTTAAAGTTTCTAATCGATTTGAATCTTCAAATTCCCAATTCATCTGTACATCTTTCAATTCTCTTTCTTTATTTGCAGCATGATTATTTATTTCTTCTTGTTTTTCGAATTGAATATCCTGTTTCCTAAACTCTCTATGCTGAATAAGATCCTCTATATCTTCTCCATTAGCAATTCTCCAATTAATCTCATCTTGAATTTCAAGTATTTCACGATCAAGTTCTTGGTCATACCATCTAGTCATATCTTCAAGTTCTCTTTCTTTTCTTATATTAAATTCTGATAACCAAATATTACGATCAAAATTTATTCTTTCAGTTTCAGAATCATATTCAATTTGCCATTGAGCTAACCCATAATCATGCTGTTCTTCAAGATTTTTCTTTTCTCTCTCAAAATCTTCATCATGTCTAAATAAGTTATTTTCAACCTCTTTCATTTGCATACCCATGTTTCGTTCCAACTGTTCACGATCCATTTCTTCAGCTCTTTCAAAATCTTCAGTTGCTTCATCTCCCCATCCTTCTATCCTTTGTTCATAATTAAATTTTGCATCCATCCTCTGCATTTCTATTTGAGCATAAAATGATTCTCTCTCAAAACTTATTCTTCTTTCTTCCATCTCTATAGAATTTTGTGCATCTGCTTTGTAGGTTTCTATCCTTCGAATTTCCAATTCTATTTCCCTGTCTATACGATCAAATTCCTGTTGATTTCGATCTTCTCCAGAACCGAATAGTTCTCCTGTATCAAGTTCTACTGAACCACCAAAAACATTTACTGATACATCTGGATCATCTTCTTCCTCTCTTCCTAAATCTAATTCTCCCGATGAGTTAGACCATGAAAAGCCTTCCATAACTGTGTCAGACCAAACTCTATTATTGTCTCCATCAGGACCTGTTTTAATAAAAATTGAAGCTTGATCATCACTGAAAAAAGCTAGCGAACTCGAACCAGGCAATAATTTGGGATGCCATCCGTTATAATCTCCGTTGTCATCACCACTAAGCCAATTCCCAAAGATAAAGTTATCATCATCACCTGTTATACAAGCAGCTACTAATTTTTGACCTCCTTCTCCATTCATACGATTATCAAGAACCCCATTAGTAGAATAGAAAATTAACGGACTATCTTGATTACAATTTAACTCAAATTCTCCATAATCTCTGTTAAAAACTGCTAATTCGGGATTTACATTATTGTCCGAATTTGCAGTTAAATGATTGCTTACCCTTATCTCTTCAATACCTCCTAATCCAGGATCATCACCTTCTATTCCTATACCCAACAAAAGATAAATTTGAGAACTACCATCTCTATCGCTTGTGTAAGCTATCTCATCTACTGTTTCATGACTCCAAGAAGGTTCCCAATTCGATATACCATCTTCTATTACTGTAAGACTGACTTGCCCAGGAGATTCTGAATTCCATCTATCAAAGTCTGTTTCTTTAGGACCATCGTACCAAGATATTGTTTCATAGAAGTCACGGTAATATATATCTGTTTCTCCACTCCATTTATGATCATTCCACTCTCCATCAATATTATAAGCAGTATAGGCAATTTTACCTCCACTAGGATCCCATGTTGGATGAAATTCATCTTTTTCTATTCCATTCCATTGCATTGTAGTAACAGGATAAAAACTTCCTGCAGAACTGCCTTCCAACATAAAAACTAAAATGTTAAAAGAATCATCATTGGGGAACAAATCATTATTATTAGTGGAGAAGGCAATCATTTTTCCATCTCTTGAAAGAGCAGGATGAATTTCATCAGAATTGTCTGATCCTGGAAATTCAATTGGAAAAGTTTCACCTGTATTCTGATCACGAACAACGATATCTAAACTATCATTTTGTATTACTACAGCTAACCTTCCTGAAGTTTCATCTGCTAATGCTTCATTAGAATTATATATAAATGCAAAAAAGAAGATCCATACAGAAGAGACAAGAGTGAACTTTAAAATAAAATTAGTTTTGAAAACTTTTAACAATTTCATCTCCAATCAGACAATAATTATAAAATTTAACATATATCGTATTATAACTTATAAATCATATGATTAAAGAAAAATTTGGAGATGATGATGAAAAAGTTTGATAACTCAGTATGTTTAGTTACAGGTGGAAGTTCAGGTATAGGAAGAGGAGTAGCAATAGAATTTGCTAAAGAGGGTGCATTTGTTGTTATAACAGATATTCAGGAAAACCCAAAAATTGGAAAATATCATGATACAGATTTGTCAACAACTACATTAGAAGAAATAAAAAATATTGGAGGAAAAGGAATTTTCATTAAAACTGATCTATCAAATGATAATGATATTAAAAATCTAGTAGAAAAAATTAAAACAGATTTTGAAAAGCTGGACATATTAGTTAATAATGCTGGAATACATATTCCTGGTTCCATAGAAGATTTATCTATCCAAGATTGGGATCTAGTTACAGGAGTAAATATTAGAGGAATATTTGTTCTCTCTAAAAATTGTATTGAACTATTAAAAACATCAGATAGAGGTAGAATAATTCACATTGCATCAGTACATGCTTTTGGAGGAGGAAATGGCCCTGCTTATGCTTCATCAAAAGCAGGAATTATCAATCTAACTAAAGATATGTCACTCTCACTTGGACAATATGGAATTACTGTAAATGCTATCTGTCCAGGATATATTGAAACTCCCATACAAGATTATTTGAAACCTGAAGAGATAGAATCCTTTAAAGAAACTTTATCAATAAAACGATTAGGAAAACCTAAGGATATTGCTAATGCAGCACTATTCCTTGCATCAGAGGAATCAGAATGGATTACAGGAACTTCTATAGTAGTAGATGGAGGAGGGATTGCAGCAATTTGATTTTTCAAAAATTAATCCTGAATTTTATCCAATTGTAATCATTGGAGCAGGAGTAGCTGGATTATGCTCTAGCCTTCATTTAACCAAAAAAAATATTCCTCATATCATTATTGAAAAAGGAGAAATAGCTAACACTTGGGAAAATGAAAGATGGGATAATTTTTTTTTAGTTAACCCTAACTGGGCTATAAAAATTCCTGAATTTGGGTTTGGCAGTAAATTATTTCCTTCAAAAAACCCTGATGGATTTTTAAACAAATCTGAGATAATCAATCTTCTTAAAAATTTTGCATCCCACATTGGTTCTAAGATATTCACTCATGAGAATGTTATTTCCGTGTCAAGAAAAAAAAATAATCTATATGAAATAGAAACTAATAAAAGAAAAATTCACTCTAATGTAGTTATTATAGCTTCTGGTGCATTTGGAGAACCTCATATTCCAAAGTTTTCATCAAAATCTCAAAATAAAATTCTTCAAATTCATTCATCTCAATACAAAAATTCAAAAGTTTTACCTGAAGGAGCAACTTTAGTTGTTGGCTCTGGACAATCAGGTTCTCAAATTACTGAAGATTTAATTGAATCTGGAAGAAAAGTTTGGCTTTCAGTAAGTAAGTGCGGTAGAAGATTACGTAATTACAGAGGACATGATTCTTCATGGTGGAACAATGAAATGGGTTTGTTTGATAAAACAGTAAAAGATGTTCCATTTAATGAAAGATGGAAATGTAGTTCCCATACATCAGGTTCAAAAGGTGGCCATGACATAAATTTAATAGATTTACGTGAAAAAGGTTTAAATCTCTGTGGCTCAGTTTCAAATTATTCATCAGAAAGAATTTTCTTTGATAACAACTTATATGAAAATCTTAAATTTTCAGATAATTCCGCATTACAATGGTCAAAAAATGTAGACAACTATATTAAAAAAAATAATCTAAAATTACCTGATCAAAACATTTCTCATGATCCAAGAATTATTAAAGAGAAATTAATTTCACCAAAATATATTTCTTTTAATTCATCAAAAATTTCTACAATTATTTGGGCTACTGGATTCAGATTTAATTTTGATTGGATCAAATTAAATATAACTCAAAAAAATGGTCATCCTATTCAAGAAAGAGGAATAACTAATTTCAAGGGCCTCTACTTTATGGGTTTACAATGGATGTACTCTTCTAAGTCAGCTCAATTTATAGGCGTGAATGAAGATGCAGAATATGTCGTGAGTGATATTAATCAAAAATTTAATTTTTAATTAATCAATACCTGGTACTTCTACTTCAACAACTCTAACTCTACCATCACCTTTATCTCGAGGTTGACCTAATATAGAAGCTTCTAAAAGAAATAAATGTTTTCTTTCTGGTCCACCTAACTGACAATCAAAAGCTCCATGAGTGTTCGTAACTACTTCATCTAAAATTTCTCCACCATCTTTTACTCTTATCCAACCTCCATGTCCTCCAAATTGATAGGATGGTAAGGCAACCCAAACACATCCTTCTTGATCCATTGAAATTCCATCAGTAGGGGCTCCAATATCAGCAAAAACCCTCTTGTTTTTTAAAGATCCATCAGAATTTATATCAAATGAAGTTAATCTATTAGCAAATGTTTCTGCAACTACTAAAGTTTTTCCATCAGGAGAAATAGCCATTCCATTAGGGAAAGTCATTCTATCAGAAGCAATTTTTACACTTCCGTCTAGATTTACTAATAAAATATAACTAAAACTTGGTCTATTGTGTGGTCCAATAGGTTGATTTTCATCAAAATCTACAGCATCAATACCTATGTAAGCCTGACCATCATTATTAACAATCATGTCATTGACAATATATTCCGGTGAATAATTAGACAAAATTTTTGAAAAATCACAAAATGTTGATGTTTTCCCTGTTTCAGGATCTCCTAAAAGTACTTTCTTTCCTAACATTGAATTTATCAACATTTTCCCATTGGACAACAATCCTACTCCAACTGGGTAATCACCTTCTAAAGAAAAGACAGTTTCTCTTTTACCTTCTAAGGATAAACTAACGATTTCATGAGAAAAAATATCAGAAAAATACAATAATCCATCTTTCCATATAGAACCTTCAGGAAAAATTAAATCACCTAATATTAAACTTGGTTTTTTCATATTGATGTGGATTTATTAATAAATTATTTTATAAAATAACAGATATATGATTTTTAAAAAAGTAAATTCTATATAATTTGTTTTTTCATATAAACATTGATAAGTTATTGAAAAATAAACAGGTAGGCAATATGAAAAATCTAGTTCGGTTAATAATACTAATATCTTCGTTATTTATAATTCTTGGATGCTCTGGCGATGAATCACAGACTACAGATTCAGAAACTAAGTCTAGTGGTAACTCTAATTATATTATCACTCTACCAGACTATAAATTTACTTTAGATCATGCAAAAGAGACAGGTTGGAAATCTTCAAAAACATTTGATCCTTCAGCTGTTGATGAAGAAGGTAATCTTTACACTCCTGGAGCAATTGAAATTCATTATGGATTCAGACAAAGAAAAGATGTTGAAGTAAGATTTTATGAATCACATGAAGATGCACTTAACTTAGGAGCTCCTGTTGCTGCAGCTGCTACTGAAAATTTACAGGAAACAGGCGGAGCACAATCAGTTACTACTTTAGCTGATGCAGGTGTAGGAGTGCGTGGAGGAACAAAGTATGCAGCTTATGGAGTAATAGGAAACTTGGTAGTTTTATGTGAATTAAGTGTAGAAACTTGTGAAAGTTTTTCAGACGCTCTCCTAATAGCAAACCCTTCTCCATTTACATCTGGTGAAGGAGAAGCTAAAGGACTAAAAGGTAGTGGCAATTAACTATCTCTAAATAAAGAAATAACTCTTAATTTGATAATTAAAAAATTATTTTTATTTTTATTCATGATTATTATTGCCTGGACACTGATGTTCAGCAATATACTTCATCAAAAATCATTATTACTTTTTTCAATAGTTTTGTTTTCAACTTTTCTAGGAATTTTCATGATAATTAGTGGAATTAAAGCAGAAAAGAAAAAATCTGAAAAATCAATAAAAAAAGAGGATGCACCAGAAATTTGGGAAAATGATTAAAACGGAATTTTATTTGTTATTTCAGCTTCCTTACAAGGATCATGCCCTTCAGGATGAGAATCTCTAAGCATATTATTAAATTCTTCAGAAGTAACATGGCATAAAAGATGAATTCCTGATTCTTCCAGGAATTTCATCACATCATGATGAATGTCTCTTTGGTTAGGATTTTTAGCTAAATCAAAAATTCCTTCTCTACTATAAAAGTTATCTCTTGGAGTAGGACCTTCAGTATAAGTAGAATCCTTGATATTCCTTATTTTTAGTTCAATCACTAAGTTTTCCCAATAAGACATATTTATTTTTTCTATGTCATACATTAAAGCATTTCTAATAGGAAACATAATAGCCATAACTTTATGAAAAGATATTTCATCTTTAGTTAAATTTTCTAAATATGATTCAATTAAATAATCACCATTTGAAGCAGGTTTTCCTGATGGTTTTAAAACTTCTCCAGAAGAATTTACAGCAATAGCATTATTAACTGAAAATAAGATATTCAAATCCCTATCTATAATTTCTTCAGAATTCGGTTTTAAACCATTTATATGAGGAGAACCTGAAAAAATGCAAAAACCTTGACCGTTAATTTCACAAGAATATTTATACATAGGTTTATTAAAATTTCTATCAGGTGGAGGGCCTCTTCTCTCTCTTCCATCAGGTGGAGGGCCTCTTCTCTCTCTTCCATCAGGTGGAGGGCCTCTTCTCTCTCCTCCATCAGGTGGAGGGCCTCTTCTCTCCTTCTCAAATTGTATATCATTTTTTTCTTGAACTTGATCAATTTGTGGAGATGAAGAACAACTTAAAGAAGTGAAAATAAAAATATAAAATATCAAAGAAAAGTATATTCTCATAAACATATTTTACATTAAAAAATAAAGTAAATGAAAATTAAGATTATTTAATCCAGATAATCAAATTCAGATATTTCACAGTTTTTATGCCTATCTCCTAAATTCCTTGCCCATAAATTCATCCTTAATTGAGACAACAAAGTAGCAAACAAACCATTAGAAATTGCAAGGATCAAAGCAGAACGAGCTTCAGTAAGAATAAAAGAATTTGTGATAAGAAATATTAAAGCTACAAGTATCAGAAAATATAAATTCTTTTTTCTGAAATATACTTTCAACATATATTTTTCCTCCATTTAATTAGGATCAAAACACTTTTTTTGGTGGTGGGCCCTCAGGGATTCGAACCCTGGACCTACTGATTAAAAGTCAGTTGCTCTGCCGGGCTGAGCTAAGGGCCCTCTAAAAAATGAAAAGTGCTTTAGCAAGTCTAATAAATCTCTTCATGCGTTTCAACTAAAATAATTTAACCAAAAATTTTCAATTCTGAAAAAGGCCAATAAGTTATCCATACTCTTCCAATGATTTCATCTGAAGAAATAAATCCAAATATTCTTGAATCATTAGAATAATTCCTATTATCTCCTAAAACAAAATACATTGATTCAGGAACTTTCATTTTTTCATCAAAAGAAATAGAAGAAGTAAATCCAAAATTTTTTGAGGTAGGTTTGTTATTAACTAATACTATTCCATTTTTTATTTCAACCCAGTCTCCTGGAAGACCAACAATTCTTTTTACTAATGCTTCTTTTTGATAAGGTTGAGGAGAATTGAAAACTATAATTTCATCTCTTTGGGGACCTCCAAAAATAAAATTTTCTCCTGCTCCAATTTTAGAATTTTCTAATGTAATAACACGGAAATAAACAAATTTATTAACTAACACTCTATGACCATCATCTAAATTAGGGAACATACTATTACCTTTTACAATATAATTTTGAGTTAGGAATATTAAAATTATATAAATTAAGGAAGTAAGAATAATAGTTCTTCCTATTTCTCTTAAATCTTCTATCATATATCTAATACTAACTGGAACTCACAGAATAAAAAACAAGTAAAAAATAATTCTTGTAATATTCACTGATAATTCATTTAAAATATTATCAACAATAAAGTTATAGAAAAGGAAAATAAAATGGTCTTGAGTGATAAAACTATCAAAGAATACTTGGATAAAGGATCTATAATTATAGATCCTTTAGATCCTAAAGATATTCAACCAGCAAGTGTAGATCTTCATTTAGATAACAAAATTTTGGTCTTCAGAAATTCAACTGAGCCATTTATTGATTTAAAAAAAGATCTCCCTGATTTAACAGAAGAACACATAATTAAAAAAGATCAACCTTTCATATTGCATCCGGGTGAGTTTATTTTAGCTTCTACTATAGAGAGAATAAGAATTCCAAGTGATATTGTAGCGCGACTTGAAGGAAAAAGTTCTTTAGGAAGAGTAGGATTATTGATTCATTCTACTGCAGGTTATGTAGATCCTGGTTGGGATGGAAAATTAACATTAGAACTGACTAATGTATCCAGATTGCCAATAACTTTATATTACGGAATGAGGATTGGACAGATAAGTTTCCTCAAGTTAACTACACATGTAATTAGAGAATATGGATCTCCAGAACTAGGTAGTAGATATAAAGGGCAAGAAGATCCTACAGCTAGCAAAGCACATTTAGATTTTGATAAACAAATAAAACATACTGAAGAATAATGACATTTTTTAAAGAAGCTCTTTCTTTAGCTGAATCCGTTAAAGGAAAAGTCTCGCCAAGGCCTCCTGTTGGAGCAGTAATAGTAAAAAACTCAAAAATTTTAGGGAGAGGACATACTAGCATTAATCCCATAAAACATGCTGAAATTATGGCCATTGAAAAAGCTGGAGAAAACTGTGAAGGTAGCGTTTTATACACTACACTAGAGCCTTGTTATCATTACGGAAGCACTTCTCCTTGTGTAGATTCAATCATCAAAGCAGGAATTTCTAAGGTAATTACTCCATTGAGAGATCCTAACCCAGAAGTTAATGGAAAAAGTATCGAAAAACTTAGAAGCTCTGGAATAGAAGTTTCAAAAGATATAAATAATGATGAAATTGATAAAGCTAAAGAATTAATAGAAGGATTTAAACATTTTTTAATTACAAAAAGACCCTTTGTCACAGTAAAATACGCAATGACTTTAGATGGAAAAATTTCTTCAAAAATCGGAGACTCAACTTGGATTTCTAATAATCAATCAAGAAAAATTGTCCATAAATTAAGATCTGAATCAGATGCAGTCCTTATCGGAATAAATACACTATTAACTGATAACCCAAAATTAAACGCTCGGAATGGATTTAGTGGTCCTAAATTTAGAGTTGTATTGGATTCAAACTCTAAAGCACCTAACAATTCAAATTTATTTAAAACATCAGGACAAATTTTAATTTACTCAACTAAAATTAATTCAAAAAAACAAATTAATAATGTTGAATATATAAAAACTAATCCCAGTAATGAAGGTGTAGATATTACTAGTGTATTAGAAGATTTAGGAAAAAGAGGATGTACAAATATTCTAGTTGAAGGAGGAAAAGATATTTTAGGAAGTTTTTTTGACTTAAAACTTGTAAATAAAGTCATAACTTTTATCTCTCCAAAAATTTTAGGGGGAGAAAATGCTAAGACTGCTGTAGGTGGTAATGGTTATAACTATATTGATGAATCTCCAGAATTAAAAAAAGTAAATATTTCAAAAATTGAAAATGATATTATGATATCAGGATACTTAAATTAATATGTTTACAGGAATTGTTCAATCTATAGGGAAAGTAATAGAAATATCTAAAGAATCTTTAACAATTTATTCTAAGGATATTATAGATGATTTAAATATCTCAGATAGTATTTCCATATCAGGGACCTGTCTTACTGTAATTGAAAAAAATATTAAGAAATCTATTTTCAAAGTTAATATAATTCCAGAAACTTTAAAGAGAACAAATTTAGGATATCTAAAGAATAATTCTAAAGTAAACCTTGAGACATCAGCTAAATTAGGGGAAGTAATAGGAGGACATCTTGTTCAAGGTCACATAGATTGTACTAGTGAAATAATAAATATAAAAAAAGAAGGGAATTCTCACGAAGTTTCTATAAAGACACCAAAAAATATTTCAAGATATTTAATTGAAAAAGGTTATATAGCTTTGGATGGAATTAGCTTAACTATTGTTGAAGTAAATGATGAAAACTTTATTGTTTCAATCATTCCTTATACATGGGAAAATACGATTTTTAAGTTTTCTGAACCTTCAAAACTAGTTAATATAGAAGTAGACTTAACAGCTAAATATATAGAAAATTTTATAAATTAAATAAATAAAATATTCACAAATTATTAACATTGAAAGATTGATTAATTATAATATTGATTGAAGATCAAAAAATTATCTTTAAAAACTAAATTCTTATCAATAAGGAAAAAAATAAAATGAAATTAAATACTATAGAAGAAGGAATATCTAGTTTCAAAAATGGAAAACCCGTAATTATAGTAGATGATGAAGATAGGGAAAATGAAGGTGATTTAACTATTCCTGCAGAATCAATTACTCCTGAAATTATAAATTTCATGGCAATGAATGCTAGAGGATTAATTTGTGTAGCAATTGACAAAAAATATCTTGAAAATTTGAATATTCCTCCTATGGTAAATGGAATAACTTCTAACAACCATACTGCTTTTACTGTTTCAGTAGATTCTTCACAAGGAATTACTACAGGTATCTCATCATTTGATAGAGCTAAAACAATTAAAGACTTAATTGATGAAAAATCCACACCAGAAAGCTTTGATAAACCAGGTCATATATTCCCTATACAGTATAGACCAGGAGGGGTTTTAGTACGAGCAGGACATACTGAAGCCTCTGTAGATTTATCTATTTTAGCTGGTAAAAGTAAAGCAGCAGTAATGTGTGAAATATTAAATGAAGATGGCACTATGGCTAGGAGAGATGACTTAGAAAAATTTGCAAAAAACCATAATTTAAGAATTATTTCTATTGAAGACTTAATATCTTACAGATTCAGTCATGATAAATTAATTGATAGAGTAGCTGAAACAACTCTTCCTACCAAATTTGGAAAATTCAAAGCTATAGGTTACAAATCATCTCATGAGTTAGAAGAACACTTAGCTTTAATATCTGGCAATATTTCTAAAAATGAACCTGTTTTAGTAAGAGTTCATAGTGAATGTTTAACTGGTGACTTTTTTGACAGCCTAAGATGTGATTGTGGAGATCAGTCTAGAGGTTCCCTAAAAAAAATAGGCTCTGAGGGAGGAATATTTGTATATATGAGACAAGAAGGTAGAGGAATAGGTCTTCATAACAAACTAAAAGCATATGAACTACAAGATTCTGGAAAAGACACTGTAGAAGCCAATAAAACTTTGGGCTTTCCTCCTGACTTACGTCATTATGGTGTAGGTGCTCAAATTTTAGTGGACTTAGGAGTAAAGAAAATCAAATTACTTACAAATAATCCTAAAAAAGTAGTAGGACTTGATGGTTTTGGACTTGAAATAGTTGAAGTTATACCAATACTAGGTAATGAAAATGAACATAATAAAACTTACCTTAAAACAAAAAAACAAAAACTAGGCCACTCTATTTAGGAAAAATTTTTGAAACCTCCTTTATCAAATAATAATAATTTTGACGAACTTGTTAAAAATAATTTTGACTTTTCTGAAATTAAAATAGGATTAATTGTTTCTGGATTTAATAAAGAAATTTCAGAAAAACTTAAATCTAATGTTTTAAAAGAATTAAAAAATCATAAAATTCAAATCAATAATTCAAATTATTTCGTAGAACAAAATGTGCCTGGCGTTTTTGAACTTTCTCAATCTGCATATCATCTTGGAAAAAAATCTAAATTTGATGTGATCATTTGTATTGGATCAGTTATAAAAGGTGAAACAAAACATGATGAATATATCTCAATGTCTGTAGCTCAAGGTATCACCAATGCTAGTATTTTAACAGACACTCCAATAATATTTGGAGTTCTCACTACTGAAAATATAGAACAAGCAGAAGAAAGAATTTCTAATGGATATTATTATGCTAAATCAGCATTAGAAATGGCAGTTTTAAATTCTTCTTAGTTCAAAATATTAAACACATCTATTCTAGTTAAACTCCTTCTGCTAGAATTTCGCTATTGATGATATGGCGATTCGTCTAGCGGTAGGACACCAGACTCTGAATCTGGGAGCCCAGGTTCGATCCCTGGATCGCCAGCCAATATAAAAATTTAATAGCCCCGTTGGTGTAGCGGCCTAACACGCGGCCCTCTCAAGGCCGAGATCACGAGTTCGAATCTCGTACGGGGTACCAAAATAGGAGGAAAAATGTCTAAATTTAAAGTTGCTTACATAGGATCTTCAAAAATAAATTTAGAACCACATAACAGAGCCATTAAAATTGCTGGAGGGATATTAGAAAGAGTCGATGATTCTCAAAAAGAAAAAGCATTCAATGAGTTGAAGAATTATAATGTGATAATTGTTGAGCAATCACAACTTCCATTAAATTCTGATTTTTTCTCCAACTTAAAAAATAGTTCCTGTAAAGGAGTAGTTTCTTTTGGTCATGGATTTGACTCTGTAGATACTAAAGCTGCTACAGATAACAAAATTATATTTGTTAATGGTGCTTCATTCGGAACTGAAGAAGTATCTAATCAAACTATGATGCTTTTATTAGTTTGTGCAAGAAAATTTGTTCTTCATGACAAATTAATGAAAAGTGGTACTTGGACTAGAGAATACTTATCACCTATGGGTCATATATCTGGAGAAACTCTTGGCCTAATTGGTATTGGAGATATAGGAAGAGCAGTAGCCAGAAAAGCAAAAGCCTTTGGAATGAATATTTTAGGCTATGATCCATATCTTTCATCTTGGAATTTCAAAGAATATGGGATTGAAATCGCTACAAGCATTGAAAAACTTTGTGAAAAATCTGATTATGTTTCCTTACATACTAATCTAACTGATGAAACACATCAGCTTATAGGAAAAAAACATTTTAAATTAATGAAAAACACAGCATATTTCATCAATTGTAGTAGAGGACCTGTTGTGGATGAACTTGCATTGATAGATGCTTTAAAATCTCAAGATATAGCAGGTGCAGGACTAGATGTCTTTGAACAAGAACCTATAGACCCAGAGAACCCACTTCTTTCTATGGATAATGTTGCAACAACAAATCATTATGCTAGTTATTCAGAAATAGCATGGGAAAGAGCTCAGACACAATTAGGTGAAGAAGCTGCTAGGATTGGCACAGGTAGTTTACCTATGTCTTTCATTAATAAAGAATTAATATCAAAAATTCCTGATATGAAGCAAGCACAAGTATGGGAAATATATAAAAACAATTTTGAATAATACATAAAAAATCAACTTATATGTCACAAAAGAACATTTTGAAAAATTCATGTTACATTTATGTAACATTTTGATAAAATCCTTTTGATAATCATATTATTCGGAAAAATATTTTAATAGTTCTTAAACATATAAATGTTGAAATCAAACCAAAGAAATAATTTTTCAAAAATTAATTCTGGCATCATTGCAGAAATACTTGAAAACTATTTTAATGATCCTTCTTCAATACCTGAAAGTGATAAAAAAATTCTTTCAAACTACCTTAAAACTATCACTGGTGAAAATTTAACTTCTGAAACAATAAAAAATATATCAAACGATGAATCAGAATTTATTAGAAAATATGGCTATATATATGCTAAAACAGATCCTTTAAATATAAATAATGAAAAACTTCCTGAAAATATTAATAGCCTCAATAATAAATCTTCTTTCATTAAATTAGAATCAATATATCTAAAAAATATAGGATATGAATGGGAACATCTCAGATCAAAAAAAGAAAAAAGCTGGCTTGAAAACAAAATAGAAAACAATCCAGAGGACCTCAATCCTACTAAACAAGAATTAATTGATTCAACATTTGAACTAGTAAAAGCAGAAGATTTTGAAAAGTTCATTCATAGATCATTTTCAGGTTCTAGATGGTATAGCTTAGAGGGATCAGAAGCATTAATTCCTTTGATAAAAACACTAATCAGAAAATCATCTCAATCAAATATTGAAAAAATATTGATGGGAATGCCACACAGAGGAAGATTAAATACTCTATCTCATATTTTCAATAAACCATATAAATTAATATTTGATGAATTCAAAGAGGAGAATCTAAAAAATATAGTAGAAAATATAAACTCTGATGAATTTCTACTTGATGTAAAATATCACTTAGGAGCAAAAACTTCTGTAAAGAAATCAATAGAAGAAAACCTTGATTTATTTATGCTTCCAAATCCAAGCCATCTAGAAATGATTACTCCTGTAATTAGTGGTGCAACACTAGGAATAAAAGATAAACAAGGAATTTCGTCTGAAAAATGTCTTCCTATTATTATCCACGGAGATGCAGCTTTTGCAGGACAAGGAATTGTAGCTGAAACTTTTAATTTATCAGGAGTAGAAGGATACAATACTCAAGGAAGTATTCATATAATAAATAATAATCAAATAGGATTTACCACAGATCCTAAAAATGCATTTTCCACAAAATTCTCTAGTGACCTAGCAAGAGGTTTTGATATTCCTATACTTCATGTAAATGCTGACGACATAGAATCCTGTATAAAAATTGCAAAACTCGCTATCGAATATAGAAATTCATTTTATAAAGATATTTTGATCAATTTAGTAGGATATAGAAGATTTGGACATAATGAAATGGATGAACCTTCCTTCACTCAACCTTTAATGTATGAAAAAATTAAATCTCATCCCACTGTTAGATCTATTTGGGTAAAAGAAATCATAAAAAGAAATATGATTTCTGAAAATGAAATTTCTAATTTTGAAAAAGAGAATAATGAAAAATTAAAAAAAGCTAACTCAAACTTAAAAACTTTAGATTATCAATCATTAGCTTGGCCAAACAATTTTCCAAATAATAAAAAACTATCTAAGTCTATAAAAACAAAATTGAGTGAATCTGAATTAATTAACACTAATAAATTACTATGGAAAATTCCTTTGGGTTTCACTTTACATCCTAAGTTAAAAAAATTGGTCGAGAAAAGAAGAGATAGCAATCTAGATTCCAAAATAGAATGGGGTCATGCAGAAATATTATCACTAGCGCTTTTGTCAAAAAACAATATTTCCGTAAGGTTAACAGGACAAGATTCTTCTAGGGGGACATTTAATCAAAGACATGGAGTATTAATTGATGTTAAAAATGAATCTAAATTCAATGTATTTTCAAATATCAATAAAAAAAATCTTCCTTATATAATTAATAGCCCTCTTTCAGAAGAAGCTACATTAGGTTTTGAGTTTGGATATAGTTCAATGTTTTTGAATTCACTAGTTATCTGGGAAGCACAATTCGGAGATTTTGCCAATAATGCTCAATCGATTATTGACGAATTAATTTGTTCTTCTCAATCAAAATGGGGGCAAAACACTGGACTAACACTATTATTGCCTCATGGTTTTGAAGGAATGGGTCCTAATCATTCAAGTGGACATTTAGAAAGATTTTTAAGCCTATCAAGTCAAAATAATATAACTATAGCTAATTGCACTAACACTTCTCAATACTTTCATTTACTTAGACAACAAGGCTTAACACCTCCCAATGAGAAAAAGCCATTAGTGATAATGACCCCTAAAAGCCTTTTAAGACATCCTTTATCATCTAGCAGTTTAGAAGAAATTCTTGAAGGAAAATTTTCCCCAGTACTTGAAACAAGAAAAGAAAATATCGATCAAATCAATAAAATAATTATTTGCTCAGGAAAAATATCAATTGAATTTTTATATAAAGATTCTGAAAAATTACTTAAAAACAGTGTTTTAATAAGATTAGAACAATTATACCCATTTCCTGAAAAGATTTTTAAAGATATCATTTCTAAATATAAAAATGTTAAAAAAATTATCTGGTTACAAGAAGAACCAAAAAACAGAGGTGCATGGCAGTATATTAGTGATACTATTTCACCTATAGTAAAAAATTTAAAATTTGTAGGAAGAAATTTTTCTCCTAGTCCTGCTAGCGGGTCTACTCTTGTACATAAACTACAACAACAACAAATTTTTGATGAAATTATAAAAGAATAAAATGACTGAAGAGATAAAAGTTCCAGAAATGTCAGAATCAACTGTTGAAGCAACAGTAGGTAAATGGCATAAACAAGTAGGAGATCCAGTTCAAGAAGGAGATCCATTACTTGAATTAGAAACAGATAAAGTGAATTTAGATGTTCATTCTACAGTAGATGGAATATTAACAACATTAAATAAACAGACAGGAGACACAGTAATTGAAGGGCAAACCCTAGCAACTATTTCTACTGAAGAAACTTCTTCTAAAAAATCAAAAAACAATTCCCAATGGGATCAAGAAGAAGAAACTACAAAAGAAAGTGTTGATATTACTCCAATAGCAAAAACAATTGCACAAAAAAATAATATAGATTTTTCAAACATAAAAGGTACTGGAAAAGATGGAAAAATAACAAAAGAAGATATTGAAAATTATTTAGATAACAGAAACAAATCTTCTAAAACAATTGACCCTCCTATATCTAAAAAAACTGACAAATTAGAACCAGAAAAATCTCTAGAAACCAGAATAAAATTATCTAGAAGACGTTTAACAATTGCAAAAAGACTCACAGAAGTACAACAAGAAACTGTTATGACTACTACTTTTAATGAAGTAGATCTTTCAAAAATTATTGAAATTAGAAAAAATTTTCAAACAAAATTTCTAGAAACCCATAATGTGAAACTTGGATTTATGAGTTTCTTTGTTAAAGCAGTAATAAACAGTTTAATAAAATTTCCAGAAATTAATTCAGAGCTTCAAAATGAAGAATTAATTCTTAAGAAATACTATGATATTGGAATTGCAGTTTCTACAGATGAAGGTTTAGTTGTCCCAGTACTTCGTGATGCGCTCAATAAATCCTTCTCTGAAATAGAAATAACTATTGGAGAATTAGCTACTCGTGCTCGAAAAAAACTAATCTCTTTAGAAGAATTACAGGGAGGGACATTTACTATCACCAATGGAGGAATTTTTGGATCAATGATGTCTACACCTATATTGAACCCTCCACAAGTAGGTATACTTGGAATGCATAGGATTATTGAAAGGCCAATGGTTAAAAATAACGATATTGTAATAGCTCCTATGATGTATCTAGCAGTCACTTATGATCATAGAGTAATTGACGGCTCCAGTGCTGTTCAATTCTTAGGACATATAAAACAACTCATTGAAGATCCTCATGCTTTACTTATAAACCTTTAAGATGCCAAAATCCACTGTTATAGAAAAAGTTGAAACTTATTTATGGGATAAATGGTTAATAGTAAGAGTAATATGTGAAGATGGAACTATAGGAATAGGAGAAGGAGGAGTGCATGGATGGCAATTTCCTACTGAAGCTATGATCAAGACAATCACACCTTACTTAATAGGAAAAGATCCCTCAAAAATAGAACATCATTATCAATATTTATACAGAAACTCGCATTTTATGGGTTCTATTATTAATGGCGCATTGTCAGCTATTGACATTGCTTTATGGGATATTAAAGGAAAAAGACTTGAAGTTCCTATTTATGACCTAATGGGAGGGATTACAAGAAATAAAGTAAGATGCTACATACACGTAGAAGGAGAAACAATTGATGAATTAATATCTGATTCAGTTGAAAAAGTTAAAGAAGGATTCACAGCTATAAGATTCCAGCCTTATTCATCAAAATTTTTCACATATGACAGCGTATCTGAATGGATAGATGATGCAGAAAAAAGAGTTTCAGCAGTTAGAGAAGCTATAGGAAATAAAATTGATTTATGTATAGAAATACACAGGCAAATGGTTCCCTCTGAATCAATAATGTTAGGAAAAAAATTAGAAAAATTTAATCCTTTTTTTTATGAAGATCCAATGCTTCCTGACAGTCCTGAAATCATGAGAGATATTCAAGAAAAATCTAAACTACCTATTGCTACAGGAGAAAGGTTCACTACAATTTTTGAATTTCAACAATTATTACAACATAAATCATGCTCCTATGTAAGACCAGATCTTTGTCTTGCAGGAGGACTATCTGGTTGTAAAAAAATATCTGCAATGGCAGAATCTCATCACATAAAAGTAATACCTCATAATCCTTTAAGTCCTATCAGCACTGCTGCTTGCTTACAACTAGATGCTTGTATACCTAATTTTGCTCTCCAAGAATATACTCCCACTGAAAAAATACCTCCAAAAAGTGAATTGCTTAAAAAACCTCTAAAATTAAATAAAGGTTATATTGAAATCCCTACAGGGCCTGGATTAGGAATAGAACTCAACATGAAAACTCTGAAAAAATATCCTCGAATAGAAAAAATTCTTGATACTCCTCTAAAAAATGATGGATCCGTCGCTGATTTTTAACTATAAAAGCTTCAAAATTAGTGTAAATAACCCAAAAATCACTCCATAAACTCCAAACAACCAAAATTTAATTCTTTGAGCCCATTTCAAAGTAAAATTTATTGTAATAATAGAAATTATCATAGAAACAATAAATATAAAAAATAAATTTACCCAATCGGATAATTTTATTGAAGAATTAATTATTTCTAAAAATTGAAAAATATTTGCTCCCAAAATCACTGGAATACTAAGCAGAAATGAAAACTCCACTGCTTTTTTCCTATTGATGCCCATAAATAAACCAGAAGATATAGTCATTCCAGATCTAGAAATCCCAGGAAATATTGCAAAGGTCTGAAACAAACCTATAAAGATTATCTTTTTTATTCCAAATAATTTGTTTTTATCTTGAATAATATGATTTATATAACTTGAAACAATTAAGAATACCCCAGACAGAATAAAGCAAATACCTACAATTACTGAAGTTCTAGCAGTGGTAGCCAAAGTATCTTTTAATAAATATCCAATAATTCCTATAGGTATAGAAGCAACAAAAAGTTTTATAAAAACACTTTTCATTTTTTCATACTGTAAACCAGAAATCTTAATATCTTTAATACTTTTGACACTAAAAAAATATATCACTGCAAATAATGAACCTAAATGAGCTACTAAATCTACACTTAAAGAAGGAGATTTCAAGCCAAAAACATCTGAAAGCACCACCATATGTCCACTACTACTAATTGGAAGAAATTCAGTAATACCTTGAATAAAACCTATAATAATCGAATTAAATATATTCAAAATATTTTTCCTTTATCTTCTTATTGACTATAATTTATATTCTAGACACTTATATTACACAAACCAGTTTTTAAAAATCTATGGCTAAGATCACAAAGATTGAAACATTAACAAATTCTGAATATGCAAAAATCATTTGGGTAAAAATTTATGATGAATCAGGAGAATATGGAATAGGAGAAACTTCTTGGGGACCAGAGACCGTAGATACATACATCCTCACAGATATCGCCCCTACAATTATTGGGCAAAATCCCCTAAATATAGAAAAATTATGGTTTGATATATGTAATCTTGGCATTACTGTTCGGCCGAGTGGAGCAGAAGTTAGAGCTATTTCTGCTATAGATATAGCTTTATGGGACCTAGCAGGAAAATTAACAAATCAACCTCTATACCAAATGTTAGGAGGATTATTCAGAGAAAAAATCAAGATTTACAATACCTGCGCTGGTTATTCATATGGAGTAAATAGACCTCAAGCATATAGAAATATTCCAGGTCATGTAGATTACAAACCAGAAAATCAATACGAAGACCAACATGCATTCATGACTGATGCAGGGAAATTAGCAAAAAGTCTTTTAAAAGAAGGTGTCACTGCTATGAAAATTTGGCCTTTTGACCAATTTGCTGGAAAAACAGATGGTCAATTTATCTCCTCTGAAGATATTGATAAAGGGCTAGAACCTTTCCAAAAAATTCGCGATGCTGTAGGAAGAAAAATGGATATTATGGTCGAATTACATTCAATGTGGAATTTGCCATCAGCAAAAAGAATTGCTAAAGCACTGGAGCCAATTGAACCACTCTGGTACGAAGATCCTATTCCTATGGATAATTTAGATGCATTAGCTGATTATAAAAAATCAACAAGAATTCCAGTAACAGCCAGTGAAACACTTGCACTTAGATGGAGTTTTAGGGAGCTTTTTGAGAAAAAGGCAGTTGATATATGTATGTTTGATATAAGTTGGGTAGGAGGAATATCTGAAGCTAAGAAAATATCAACAATGGCTGAAGCTTATCAATTACCTATAGCCCCACATGACTGTGTGGGCCCTATAACATTCTTAAGTTCAATTCATATGAGCTTAAGTGCCCCAAATGCTATGATTCAAGAAACGGTAAGAGCATTTAATAATACTTGGTATCGAGATATTATAGAGACATTGCCAAAAATAGAATCTGGCTTCGTATATCCTCCTAAGGGTGTAGGAATAGGAACCATATTCACAGAAAAATTTATGGACAGTAAAGATACAATAATTAAAACGGTTGAATCTTGATAAAATCATATAAAAAAGAAGAACTAACTGGAAAAACTTTAACAGTTTTAGGTCCTAAAAATATCAATGAATTGGGGAAAGTAATTTGCCATGAACATTTGTTAATAGACTTTAATGTTGTTTTTCAGAATCCTCCTAATCCAAAAGAATTACATTTAAAAGATGAGAAAATAAATCTTTCTAATCTAGGCTGGATAAAAAAATTCTGGGTTTCAAATAAAGATAATTTACTTATTGACGATATTGAAATTTCTATAAATGAAGTAAATTATTTTCATAAAGCCCAAGGAAACACAGTAGTTGATGTAACATCCATTGGTTTATCTAGAAATCCTTCAGCTCTTAAAATTATTAGTCAGAGAACAGGAGTAAATGTGATAATGGGTTCAGGTCACTACATAGAAAAAACTCATCCAGATTATTTTAAAACAGATAGTGTTCATAAAATTGCAGAAAAAATCACAAAAGATATTCTTGATGGAGTAGATGGAACTGGAATTCATAGTGGAATTATAGGAGAAATAGGATGTGATTTTCCATGGAGTTCAGATGAAAGAAAAAGTGTCCATGCAGGAGTTTTAGCTCAAAAAGAAACAGGAGCTCCTTTATTAATTCATCCTGGAAGAGACGAGAATGCTCCCATAGAAATTGTTGATTCTATTATACGGTGGGGTGGAAACACATCTAGAACTATTATGGGTCATATAGAAAGAACTATATATTCAAAATCAAAATTACTCGATTTAGCTAATTCTGGAATTTATATGAATTTTGATCTATTTGGCCATGAATCATCCTACTATCCATTAGCAGATTCCACATATATGCCTAGTGATCATCAAAGAATTGAAATAATTTCTGATTTAATTGATTTAGGCTTTTCTAATAAGATTTTAATAGGACATGATATATGTTCTAAACATAGATTAAAGAAATTTGGAGGTCATGGCTGGGATCATATCTTGAAAAGAATTATCCCAAAAATGAAAAAATTTGGAATAAAAAAAAGAGATATAGAGAATATCCTTATAAATAACCCTAGAGAAATTCTTAGATTTGCTTAAAAAATCTAAAAATATTATTAATATGAATAAGATTACCTTAAAGTATTTAAAAATATTAATTACTCAAATAATACTTTTACTAGTTCTTGTATCTTGTGATATTGATACCAATCCAGATGATATATCTTTTAATACCCAAAATTCCCTTTCTGTAATAATTATTTCTTCTGATATTTCTATAGGATCAAATAAAATAAAGTTTGCAATATTAAACATTGAAGGAAATCCAATCATTAATCAAGAAACCAAATTTAAAGGATTTATCTCTCCCTTAGAAGATCCTAAATCAAAGAATCCTATTTCCTTTAAATGGGAACCTTGGCCTAATGCAGGGGGAGTATATCAATCAATTATAGATCTAAATTCTTCAGGTTACTGGAAAATCACTGTCTTATATGAAGAAGATAAGAATTTGACTGGAGAAGCTATTATTCAAGTAAATGAAACTCCACAGACTCCCGGAGTAGGAAAAATTCCTCCAAAAATACATACTAAAACTATTTCAAAAGAATTATCTCTAGATTCTATAACTTCAGATATTAAACCAAAAAGCGAATTATATAAATCTGATTTTTATAATGTTTTAGGGACAAAACCTATAGTAATAAATTTTTCCACTCCTTCTTTTTGTAAATCTGGCTCTTGTTCTCCAATAATAGAAAATATCAAAAAATTATCTGAAGAATTTCAAGAAAACATTGAATTCATACATGTAGAGATTTATGACAATCTTAAAGAAATAAAAAGTTCGGGAAATATTAATTTAGGAAAAATTTCACAACCAGTAAAAATTTGGAGACTTCCTTCAGAACCTTGGACTTTTCTGATAGATAGTTCAGGAAAAATAGTCTCAAAACATGAGGGTTATGTAGAATATGAAAATTTAAGAAAAATAGTTTCTAATTTGAAATAATTTTAATGACCATTTTCATCCCCATCCTTTATAGATACAATAGATAAGTCTTTATTTATTTTTTCATACTTAATTATCACAGGATGTCTAGATATTTGGTGTTCTTTTAAATGATGAGATGAAAAATGAGAATAAGATTTATTATTTCCATTCAATATCCAAACTTTCCCTTCGAAATCCTTCAATGTCAATTTGTCTATTTTATTTAACTCACTTGATTCTATATTGATAATATGGCCTTTCACTTCTAGATAATCATTGGTACAAGCAAAAAATATAAATACTATAAATGTTAAAATGAAAATATTTATTAAAGAAAACTTCAAACTTTACCCCTATTTATTAAATTGTTTCAAGAGATTCTTTGCTTCCTTATATACAATTGGTAGTCTTGGCTCTTTTGCTAAACTTTCTGCTTCTTTTAAATCAATAATAATTTTTTCTAAATCTTGATTATTCTTTATTAAAACTTTAGCTCTATCTAAATACAACTTTGGATTATTAGGGTCTAAAAAAATGGCTTCTTTAAAATCATCTATAGAATCTTCAAGTTTATTAAAATTGGCTCTAATTTTTGCTCTCCACCAATAAGATAAAGTAGGATCAGAGGATATGGAAATACTTTTAGCGAACAAATCTTCAGATTTATTAAATTCACCTCTTTCTCCATAAATTCTTGCCCTAATCAAAATAGGCCATTCAGGAGGAACTAAAGTTTCAAAATTTATAATTTCTTTTTCTGAATTTTCTAAATCTTTCAATTCTAAAAGTATAATTGATTTTAACAAATATG
Organism: Chloroflexota bacterium; assembly: GCA_002721615.1. Classification (GTDB taxonomy): domain Bacteria; phylum Chloroflexota; class Dehalococcoidia; order Lucifugimonadales; family Lucifugimonadaceae. The sequence goes on along the minus strand of PBKW01000023.1, from coordinate 9,066 downwards.
CTTCTCCTAGATCATTCTTTAGTTCTATAGACTTATTTAAATCTGAAAGTGAAGATTCGTATTTATCTTGATAAAATTTTGAAGTGGCTCTACCTAACCAAGCCCTTGAAAATTCAGGTTCCAATTTTATTACTGTATCAAAAAATTTTTCTGCATTAAGAAAGTTTTTCTGTTCAAGATAATTATGAGCTCGTACATAATACATCACACTTTCAGTTTCATTATTATCTTTATTGACTTCAGATTCTAAAAAAGTAGAAATATCTTTATTTTCTTCAGAAACAGGAATTACAGTCTCTTCAACAATTTGATTGTTTTGATTATTAAAACATGCAATAAAAACTAAAAACAATATGAAAGTAATTGAATATTTAAAAATTATTGTTTTCATATTGTTATACTGATATAGAAGAAAGTTTAACTAAGAATTGTTCGAATTCATATTTTTCATCTAAAGTTTGAGTCTTCAATTTTTTCTCCAAAATAAATAAATTTTCTAATAAAATAAATAAATTATCTGTGGTTTTTTGGGAAGCTTGTTGCATTAATTTTTTAAAATAATAATTATTTGTTAAACCAACTATAGAAGAAATATCATCCATATTTTTTATCCCTTCATCAATGATAGATCGAATATGTAAAATTCTGTGCAAAGAAGAAATTAACAAGAATATTACCTCTCCTGAAGTTACTCCTTGATTATACAATTTTCTGATCATAGGAATAGTTTTCAAATAATTTCCATTAATTATTTGATCTAAAACATTAAATATTATTTCATTCTTCGATCCAGATATAATATTCTTTATATCATCATCTTTTATCTTTCGACCTTGTGTGTAAAGAGCCAACTTTTTAAGTTCTTGATCCATAGAAAAATAATCTCTTTCTAGCATATTTTCTATGTTTGATAATTGTTTAGAATTAATTGTTATCCCTAATTCTTTAGAACGTAAATTAATCCAATTTAATACCTGTGATCTACTTCCTTTCCCTTTAGGTAATAAAGTTTCATGAACTTCAGAGATTTCATTCAGTTCTTTAAAAAATCTAGATCTTTTAAATTTATTAGTGATATCGTCTTTTAAAAAGTCACTGAATAATAACATTGAATTCCCTGGAACTTCTAAGGAACCTTTTATAACAGAAATCCAATCTAATGAATTTGAATAATCAAAAATTCTGCTTAATAAATTTTTTACTAACACTAACCTTCCATTATTGATCAATGGAACATTGTAAATAATATTTTGGAATTCTAATAAATCTATTTTTTCATTATCAATCATTAAAACTTCTTTTCCTGAATGATCAATAATTTCTTGAATGGATTTATTTATCAAAAACTCATTATTTCCAAAATATACTAAAATCATAATTTACTTCTATAAATTGATTTCAAAAGTTTCTTTAAAGTAACATTTAATGATAAACATATATAATTCATTTAGAATACTCAAATTTAAATATTTCAAAAATTTTATAATATGAAAATAGCAATTCTAGGACTACCAAAAAGTGGAAAAAGTACTATTTTCAATTCCTTAACAAACAAAATTGATCAAAAATCTAATTCTTTTGGAATCATGAAAGTTCCAGACAATCGAGTAGAAGCATTAGGAGAACTATCATCCAGTATTAAAACCTCTTTTGCTGAATTAGAAATAATGGATTTTGAATCTACACAAATATTTAATGATTCTAGTGAATTTTTCTCAGATGAAATGATAAATTCTCTACAAGAATTCGATGCCATCCTTCTTATAATTAGATCATTTAATGATCCTTCTGTCCCCCACCCTTTTGGATTAGTGAATCCAGAAAAAGATCTTGAACATTTTCTTTTAGAACAAAGATTTAGAGATATAGATATGATTGAAAAAAGAATTGAAAAGATTGATTCTGAAAAAACCACTTTAAACAAAAAAAACAAAGAATTAGCAAAAATACAATCAGATCTTTTAATATCTCTAAAAAATGAATTTGAAAATGGAATATCATTTGAAAAAATAAATAAAAACCATGAATATAAAAAAATATTCCAAGAAAGTTTTTTCTTAAGTTCAATTCCTACAACTATAGTTTTCAATATAGATGAGAATTATCTTGATGGGAAGATCATTAATACTCATAAAAATATTTCTCAATCTTGGATATATGGAAAGTTAGAAGAAGAATTATTACTTCTTGATAAAAAAGAAGCTGAAGAAATACGTCAAGATTTAAAAATCAATGATTATTCAATTCAAAATTTGGTTAATCAAGTATTTAAGCAAAATAAGATCATTCATTTCTTAACTACAGGAGAAAAAGACACTAAAGCATGGCAAATAAAATCTGGATCTACTGCAGTAGAATCTGCTCAAAAAATACATTCAGATATTTCTAGAGGGTTTATTAGAGCAGAAGTAATTCATTATTCAGACTTATTAAAATCAGGGAGCTTTTCAGAAGCCAAGAAAAAAGGAATATTAAGAACTGAAGGAAAAGATTATATTGTCAAAAATGGAGATGTGATAAATTTTCTATTTTCAGTTTAAATATATTTTAAACATTTCAAAATAAATATACATTAAGGAGTTTTATGTCACCAGAAGAATTAGGAAAAATAAATAAGCCAAAAGCAGATCATGCTCAAAAAAGTAGAAAAATTTATTTTGTTCCACTAATTATAAACTACTTCCCCGATATAGAAGAATTCGGATCACTTTTAACAGAATACTGGATATCATGTGACAATCAAATAAACAAATTAGAATCACAAGCTGGCACAATTTCAAAAATTTTCCATGAAGGTGTATGGTCAGATGGAAAAGAAGCTTTGACTCAAATAGGAAGTTTAAATAAATTCTGTTTAGATTTAATCAATTCTAGAATTAATACTGGTTCTACCCTTCTTCCAATAGAATCAGAGGAAAACTATAAAAAACTTATGGATTTAACTAGGATAGTTCAATTAGGTTTTGCTAGCGAACAAATAAGGGACCTTATTTCAAATGAATACAATCAAGTTGTAGAAGAAAGAAATAAGTTCGTGACAAATCAAATAGAGAAAATTGGTGATACTGAAGCAGGATTATTAATTGGTTCTACACAAAATTTTAACATACCTGAAGAAATAGAATTATTTAATATCATGCCACCTGAACATGATAAAATTCTTAGATGGCTTTCTGAAAAAGAAAAATCTTTGAGATCTCAAGACAGCTCACAAAATCATCAAGAAAATGTTCAGGAAGAAGATTCTTCATCTAAAGAAAGTGGATTATGGACTCCTTAGAAAAAGAAAATAACATTTCTTTTTATATTCATATACCATTTTGCCAAATCAAATGCCCATATTGTGACTTCAACACATATGAGAATATAGAAAATTTTATTCCCAATTATATGAAAGGAATAAATATAGAAATAAATAATTGGGAGAAAATATTAGTACAATATAATGTCAAAAGTATATATTTTGGTGGAGGAACTCCCTCTTATATAAAAAGTTCATATATAAAAGAAATCATTAATTTAATTAAATCTAAATTTTCAGTAGAAAAAAATCCAGAAATTACTTTAGAAGCCAATCCTGTAGATTTAAATATTTATAAACTTTCTTCATACTTAGATATTGGAATAAACCGTCTAAGTATAGGAATTCAGAGTTTTAGTGATTCTTTATTAAAAAAATTAGGTAGAAACCATGATCAAAAATCTGCAATAAAATCGATAGAAAATACATTAAAAGCAGGATTCAAAAACTTCAATATAGATTTAATGTACGGGATTCCTTCCCAATCAATTAACCAATGGAGAGAGTCATTAACAAAAATTAAAAACTATGAGATAAATCATTTATCTACCTATAACCTAACTTTTGAAGAAGGAACACCTTTTTATCACTGGGAAAAACAAGGAAAATTAATAGCCCCTAAAGATAAGAAAATAGAAGATATGTATTTATTGCAAAAAGAATTCTTGACCGAAATTGGATTTATTCATTATGAAATTTCAAATTGGTCTAAACCAAAAATGCAAAGTAAACACAATCTAAGATATTGGTCAGGCAATCATTATATAGGAGTAGGAGCAGGGGCACACTCATATTTTGATAATAAAAGATTTTCAAATATAAAGTCTCCGAAAAAATATATTGAAAAAATGAAACCTCAAAATATAAATCAAACAAATGATTTCTTCAAAAAAATTTCAAATATTGGAATAATTCATGAACAAGAAACACTAACTCAAAAAGATATCTTTTTTGATAGAGTAATGCTAAACCTCAGATTAATTAAAGGAATAAAACATCAAGATATATATAGAGAATTCAATATAAATTTTCCTAAAAAATTTAAACATTTATTATCTGAACTCGTTGATTTAGAATTAATAGAAGAAAATACCGAAATAACTAAATTAACAGATAAAGGCATACTTCTTAGCAATGAGATAATTATGAGATTTTTTCAAGAAATTTCTAAACCTTTACCCATTAAAACATGAAATGAATAAAATAGGAAAATTAATTTTTATTATTAAAGAATCTCATTTTTCTTTATCGAATCTATCTAGCTTTTTTAGATTATTACAAGCAAAAATCCGAGAAGATTCAATAAAGTCAGACTTTGGGAAAAAATTTTTCGATAATCATCGCAAGCCCACTTTAAAATTATATATCAGAAAAGAAGATACCAAGTCCGAAAAAATATCATTTGAAATATTTTTTACAAATGATAACACTGAAATAAACTTAACTGAATTGTCTGAATATTCATTCAATCATATCTTTGAAGAAATGATCGTAATGCTTAAATCAGATCCTTTACAAAGCACATTATGGGGAATCTCATCTAAATCGATTTTAAAAAGTATCAAAGAAGAATCTAATTCAAGACTAATAAAAATTTGGGAAAGTATTATTCGTTTAAATGTTGAACAAATAATTTTTGGTAATTCAATTATTGAAATAAATGGTGATTCTATCAAAATCACTAGAAAATAAATTCTATTTTTTCCTAAATCCTTCTTCCCAAAATACAAGAAATTGAGCAGCTACAAAAATAGAACTATAGGTTCCAATTATTACTCCTAATAATAGAACAATTAGAAAATCTCTTAGTGAGTCCCCTCCAAAAAGTAACATCGCTAAAATCACTAAAGAAGTAGTAGCACTAGTATTCAATGATCTTGAAATTGATTCATTTATTGCAAGATTTACGGTTTCTGAAAATGCTCTATTAGGTAGACGTAATTGATTCTCACGAATACGATCAAAAACCACAATAGTATCATTAACACTATATCCAATTACAGTAAGAATCCCTACTATAAAGATAGCATTCACTTGAATTCCAAATAAAAGACCTAATATAGCAAACAGACCTAGAATTATAAATACATCATGTAATAAAGCTATTATCGCGCCAATAGCATATCTGAAAGAATTTCCAACACTTCTAAAAGCATACATTATGTAAGCCATAACAAATATCGATGCTACTGCTACAGCAATTATAGAGTTCTGTATAGTACCATCAGCTATCTTTTTACCCACAGTCTCAACACTAAGAATTTCAAAATTTTCATTAATATTAGAGAAGCTTTTCTCTAAATCATCTCTAGAAATGCTAAATGCTTCTTTTGGTTTAGATGAACTTCCAGAATCTTTCAATTCCTGAAGTCTTATAAAATAAGCTCCTTCACCCATAGATTGTACTGAAAAATTATTAGCTCCTATTTTTGATAATGAATTTTCTATTTTTTGTGAACCTGGATCATCATCAAATTCAACAGTAACTGTAGAACCAGAAGTAAAGTCTATTCCTAAATTCAAATGAGGTGGAATTGCGATAACTATGAGCCCTACTAATAGTAAGGTCAAAGAAATACCTAAAAACCATAGTCTTTTTCCTACAATATCAATCATTAGAATTTCCTTCTTCAGAGTTATTAATTTTACCTGTAGGAATAAACAAATATAGCCATCTACCTAAAGGAGTTACTGCAATTATTCTCATCAAAACTCTACTAACAAAATATGCAGTAAACATACTCAAAATCACTCCAATTCCTAAAGTTAAAGCAAATCCTTGAATTACACTAGTGCCAAATCTGTCACCAAACCAATATAAGACCATACAAGTAATAATTGTAGATATATTACTATCCCTTATTGATGGCCAAGCTCTCTGAAACCCTTCTCTAATAGAAGATAACAGCATTCTACCAGATCTTATTTCTTCTTTAATTCTTTCAGAAATCAAAATATTAGCATCAACAGCTACACCAATTGATAAAATCACTGCTGCTGCACCTGAAAGAGTCAAAGTAACAGGAACAATTTTAAATATTGCTAGAAGCAATATTCCATATAAAATCAGTGCAGAAGAAGCAACTATCCCAGGTGCTTTATAATAAGAAACCATAAAAATAAGAACTAAAATTAATCCAATTCCTCCTGCAACAAGACTCTTCTGTAAAGAATCTTCTCCCAAAGTAGCATTAACATTTCTTTCTTGAATTAATTTTAGCCCAACTGGAAGAGCACCTGATTTTAATTGGATAGCAATAGTTCTTACTCTTTCTGAAGTAAAAGTAGGTCCATCAATATATGCTCTACCTCCAGATATTCCAGAACTTGCTGTAGGTGCTATTAACTCTTCTCCATCTAAAAAGATAGCTAAAGCATCTTGATTATTTGCAATCCTACTAGTGATACTAAAGAAATCATCTCCACCTTGTTCATCAAATACTACGCTAACAATAGGCTTTGACAATCCTGGCTGTACATCAGGATATGCATCAATTAGATTTTTTCCACTCAAATTAACAGCCTTATCTTCAAAATATTTAGGATTTAAACATCTTTGGTTAATCCAATCATTCTTTGATAAACCATCTGGAGGCCAAGATGCTATTGAAGGATTTTCTACTGGCAAACAATCTCTTTCTTTAAACTCAAGAAGTGCTGTTTCTCCTATAAGCTTCTTTGCTTCTTCAACACCTCCAGTGATACTAAATTTAACAACTCCTCCAGTTAATGAAGCTTGATATATTGAACCCAAAGAAAAGAAAGGATTCACTATTTCCTGAAGATCTTGGGCATCAAATTCTCTAAAGTTTTTAGAATCAAAATTATGCTGAAATTCTTTCAAGGTTATTTGAAAAACACCTTGTCTTAAATCTTCAATTTCAAAAGACCCTACTCTCAAAGATTCTACAATTTCTTCAATCTGTGAAATATCTGGCAAATCTTTTTCTTGAGTCTCTTCTTCTGTTTCATTTTCACCTGGAGAAAAAGCTAAAACTAACTTTACTGGAAATTCTTTATCTAATACATTCAAAATATCCACTATAGCGGGATCAGCTAATTCTTCCACCTGATTATCTGACTTTCCTGAAGAGCTTAATTCATCAATCAAAATAGAAAATGTCCCATCTTCTAATTTAGAAACTTTAGCTTCTTCATATCCTAAAAATTCAGCTTTTAATAAACCTTCTACTTTTTCTACCGATGCATCTGATGCAATAAACAATTTTAAATCTGTCTTATCTAAACCAGGTAATTGAATAAGGATACGATCAGGAGTAGATCCTGATGCCCCTAATAATTGAACAGATGGTTCACTAATACCAAAACTATTGACTCTTTTCTCAAGGATTTTTCTTACTCCCTCCATATCATCTGCGGTAATCTTTTCTCCTTCTTTAGGTTGTGCTTCATATACTAAATGTGTACCACCTTTCAAATCTAATCCTAAAGATAAACCTAAAAAGTTTTCCTCCTCACCTCTTTTAAAATCATTGCCCCAAAGGTTGAAGTTAATTTGGGGAATAGTTATAGCAATCACACCTATAACAAAGATCAATAGAATAAAAATTATTCCCCTAAATCTCAACATTATAAATTACCTACCAATTTTTCATCTTCTTTTACATTTGTTGAAGATGATAAATCAACTAATAAATTTCCTTTTTCCAAAGCTTCTAGCATTTTTTCCACTCTTATTTCAGAATATAATTTTTCATTATATTTGCTATGATTTTCATTTAATTCTTCATCTTTGACAACTTCTACTTGAATTTTTAAATCATGCTGATGAGTTTGATCTGGATATTCAAACTTTCTGGCATGTAATTTTTCATGTTTTTTTAAATGATCAATAAATAATATCCCATTTAAATGATCAATTTCATGTTCTAAAACTTGAGCAAAAAGATCTTCACTATCAAAATACAACCTGCCTCCATGTTCATCAAGTGCTTTTGCTTTAATTTTTAGAGATCTTTCAACTACACCTGTATGATTAGGGAAACTTAAACAACCTTCTTCTACTGTTCTTCTACCAATTTTTTTTGTTATCTCTGGATTAATTAATGCCATTGGTTTTTTTTCAGGGAAGTTCAGAACTATTATTCTCTTTAAAATTCCTACTTGATTGGCAGCCAATCCAAGACCTTTAGCTTCAATAAGAGTTTCAATCATATCAGAAGTTAAATTCTTTATATCATCGTTAATTTCAGAAACCTGCTTTGCTCTAGATCTTAAAACAGGATCTGGAAATGTTCTTATTTGTAAGATTGACATATTTTTTACTACCTTTAAATAGAAGAAAAAAAGTTTTAATTATCTACGCTCTTTTATTCTTGCGCTCTTTCCAGTTCTTCCTCGTAAATAGTAAAGTTTTCCTTGTCTGACTTTACCTTTTCTAGTTACTTTCAATGAATCAATAATTGAAGAAAAAATAGGAAAAATTCTTTCAACTCCAATTCCACTAGAAATTCTTCTTACAGTAAAAGTACTTTCTATAGAAGGAGGATTAAGTTTATTAAATCTACCTTTTATCACATTCCCTTGGAATGCTTGAATTCGTTCTCTATCTCCTTCTTTTATTTTTATATTTACTACTACAGTATCACCGGGCCTAAATTCATCTATTTTTTTAGATAAATGATCTTCTGCAGGTTCTTCTTTTGGAGCCTCTTCTGCAGGTTCTTCTTTTGGAGCCTCTGCTGCAGGTTCTTCTTTTGGAGCCTCTGCTGCAGGTTCTTCTTTTGGAGCCTCTGCTGCAGGTT
>PBKW01000022.1 GCA_002721615.1 Chloroflexota bacterium | reverse complement strand
TGGGAGTAATGATAGTGACATTGATTTCTCCAATATTAGGGATAGGAATATTTTATTGGTTGATTATTACTCCATATCATGTTGCTTCTAACACTTTACCCATAACAAATTCAAAAACCCTTGATCAATTACAAGAAATTGCTGGTCGTTTTGAACCATTAGCTTCTTATGGCAGATTAGAAATTTTAAATAGAATTACTAATAATTTAAATGAAATATCAAAAACTGCTACTAAAGAACAAATGGATATGATAGTACAAAATACTTCTATATTAGCTTCTTCACTCTTAGAAGATGAACCCGAAAATTTCTTACTTCATCAGGCATTATTTAATTTTTATTTTAACTTATCAAGATTGGATGATTCTTTCTTGAAAAAATCTCAAGAACATGCTGAAAAACTTATTGAATTGTCTCCTGAACATATTAATGCTCAGGAATCTATGATCAGATTAGCTTTAGTGAGGAGAGATTTTCAAGAGGCAAAAAAATGGGTTGATAAATGGAAACAAGATCATATAAAACTTCAATTTCAAGATATAATATTTTGGGATGATTTTTTATTAGAATTAGAGATAGAGAATCAAAAATAATTTATCTAAACTATGAATTTCTTTATCATTTCACAGTATTTAATAGTATGTTCGTTATGTATTCCATGACCAGTTAGTTGCCATTTTTTTATTGAACATTTTGGTATAAGTGTACTTATTTTTTTTGCATCATCAGCTGATAAAATTCCACCAAATTCGGGATCTCCAAATGTTAACAAAGTTCTCGATTTAATATTTTTAAGTAAATTGGGAGTGGAAATATTTTCATTTAAAAAAGTGAAATCATAAGTTTTTATATCTGTAAGAAATTTATATTTACTTTTAATTTTTAATTTGTTTTCAGAAATTTCCGGATTAATTTTTTTAATATATTCTTCTGCATCATTCAAATTTTTCCAGTTTATTTTTTCTTTTGCTTCTTGATCAAGTAAATCTATTATAGATGGTTGATTATTACTTTTTTCTATAATTGGAGGATCTTCTAAAACAAGATTTCTTACTAAATTATTAAGGTTACTAGCTAGAAAAATACCAATTAACCCTCCTAGAGAATGACCTATGATATCAAATGGTTCATCAAAATGTTTATATATAAAATCTATTAATGGTTCAGAATAATTTTTAAGGGAATATTTTTCTAGTTTTAAAGATTTTCCATGTCCTGGAATATCCACTGCAATAATAGTTTTTTCTTTACCCAGAATTTTAATTACTTCTACCCATTCCTCCCATCCTGAAGTAAGACCATGAATTAGCAATATAGGATTTGGAGTTGTTTTTTTTATTTTAAAATAATTGATTAGTTCAGGTTTGGACATAATTAAATTTTATCATTTAATTATTAATTTTCTTTTTTTTGAATAATATTGTTAAAGATATTGGTACGCTCCAAAACAATCCTCCTATTCCACCAATGAATGAAAATATTCCTAATTGATTAAGAAATGAGTAATCTCCAGAACCAAAAGAAGTTCCAAGTATCGGGATAATTAAGGTAAAAAATGATATTAAACAATTTTTTATAAGAGAGTTGTTAAAAAGTTTGAATATCAATAATGATGCAATAATTGGACTTAGAAGAAGTATGAAAAATTCTGGAAGACTGAGTACTGAATCAAAAGTTAATAATTTTTGAATTATGACAAATATTAATCCTGTTAAAGATCCACAAACTATACCAATACTTAAAAAAGATAATATTTCATATATTTTATTGTTTGATTTCTTCATCTTTTAAAAAACAAAAATCCTAATGTTAAAAATAAACTTACTATTAATTGTGTGATAGTCATTATTGTTAACAAAAATATAGATAAATTTTTATAAAAAATGAATAAAGTTAAACTACTGAGAAAAATTATTCCATAATTAGAACAAATATTCATTTGAATAAAAAATATTATAGATTTGAATTTACTTTGTTTTCTTATTTCATCATTAAGAATTAATTGAGATAAGAAAAATTTTGACAACCAATTTTTTTGATATTTTTTTAATTTTACTTTTGAGAATAAAGTGTTTCTTCTAATAATATAAAATGTGGAACTGAAAAAAGATAAAAGTATTAACCAAGGGAAATAGATTGACTCTTCACTCATTAATCCTATCAATAATAATGGGTAACCAAAAATAGAAAATAAACCAATGATTGTTAAATAATTTTTTGTTTTTAAATAAGAAACTTTAAGTTTTTTTAAGTGTAAATCTTCTATGACAATTGATAACAAAAAGCCTGATAAAAAAATGAAAAACCCAATTGTTTCTATGTTGGTTAAGAATAAAATTGTAGAAATAATCAATAATATTATTGAAAAAATATTAATTAGAATTAATGGGATTTTAAAAAACTCTATAAATAATATTAATGGAATTAAAATTTTTTTTATCAAAAATAATAAAGGGAAAAAATAAGAAAAATTCGTCTGATTCATAGCTTATTTTTAGAGGTTTTAATCAATTTATATTTACCAAGATTAATAATTTATATTATATATACATAATAATTATTAGGAAAAACTAGTATAAAGTATAATTTAAATTCTATTATTTTTTATAGGAGAAAAATGACTTCTGTTAATTTTGAAAAAATTTTTGCCATGGAAAACTCTTCCATTAAATTTGGTAGAGGCTCAACTCAGGATGTTGGTTTTGAAGCTAAAAGATTAGGGATAAATAAAGTTTTAATTTTAACAGATAAAAATATTTCTGAATTACCTGTTACACAAAATGTTATCAAGTCATTAGAGGCAGAAGATATAGATTTTAAAATTTACAGTGATATAAAAATAGAACCCACTGATTCTTCTTTCAAAGATGCATCAAAAATAGCGAATTCAGATTCATTCGATGGTTTTATAGCAATAGGAGGTGGCTCTACTATTGATACTGCAAAAGCTGCTAACTTATATTCAACTTATCAAGGAGATTTTCTAGATTATGTTAATGCTCCAATAGGAAAGGGAAAAAGGATTCCTGGCCCTCTAAAACCTTTGATAGCTATTCCTACTACTTCAGGTACAGGAAGTGAGACTTCTGGTGGAGCTATTTTTGATTTAGAGGAAATGAATGCAAAAACTGGTCTTTCAGATAGGTATTTACGTCCTTCGATCGGAATTGTTGACCCAATTAATGTTATGACTATGCCAAGTATGGTAACTGCTTGTAGTGGTTTTGATGTTTTATGCCATGGTCTTGAGTCATACACAGCATTACCTTTTTCAGAGAGAGAATATTCTGGAGATCCCTTCACTCGTCCAGCTTATCAAGGTTCTAATCCTATTAGCGATATTTTTGCACTAAAAGCAATAGAACTAGTTTCAAAAAATATTGAGAAAGCTATAAGTTTTCCTGATGAAATCTTATATAAAGAAAATATGCTTTTAGCATCTACTTTGGCAGGTGTTGGATTTGGTAATGCAGGAGTTCATCTTCCCCATGGTATGTCATATGCAGTTTCAGGTTATGTGAAGGAATATCTTCCAGAAGGCTATCCGGATGTAAAACCAATTATTCCTCATGGTTTATCTGTAATTATTAATGCTCCTGCTGTTTTCAAATTTACTTTCGAATCTAACCCTGATAGGCATTTAATAGCAGCTTCTATAATGGATTCAGATGATTTATCTTCCGATGAAAAATCTATAGATCTTTTATCATCAAAAATTATAAATTTATTAAAAAACTTAAATATGCCTAATGGTCTTCAAGCATTGGGATATAATGATGATGATATTCCTAAACTTGTAGATGCTACTTTACCTCAACATAGAGTCACTAAATTATCTCCTGTGAAAGTAGGAAAAAATGAATTAGAAAGATTGTTTTCTGACTCTATGAGTTTATGGTAAAAATTATATTACGATTACGGATTAGGATTCTCTAATATTAATAAAATGTCGTTGCAATTTTTTTGAGATTCTAATTCATCTTTTCCTTGACATAATAAAATCATATTTCCATAAATATAGTAATCATTATATTTTGCAAGATTACAAGTTGATGAAGCTACTACTAAAGAATATCCTTTGCCATGTCCAGAATCTCCTCCACAAGTTCTTGCTTCTTTAACACCTTCTTTCCATGTAGCATCATTTTTTGTAAGTTTTGCTTCTTTTCCTACTCTTTCTTCTACTAATGATACACCTATGTTTTTAGCATCTTCATGGGAATCAAAAAATCTTACTTCATAATCAACACTTATTCTTTTTCCATTTGAATCTTTCTTAGTAGTAAAACCATAATAAGCTGAGTTTGCCCCTGGCAGATCATCAGTTTTATATGTTTTATTTTTCTTAAATCCTGTTTTAGTTAAATCATCTATGGTGAAAATTTTTTCTGTAGCAGTAATTTTATCAATATTGTTCTCTTTTTCGTTTGAATCACTACAACCACTCATAATTATTAAAATAAAAATCAAAGGAATAGTTAGTGTTAAGGTTTTTTTTGAAATATTCATATCTTCCTTATTTATTCTTTTCTTTTGATATATTTAATTAATTATAATTGTTTTATGAAATTCTTTCAGATGTATGACAATTATCTTTTCAACATATACAATCAATTAGTCTAATTTTTTAAATTTATTATATATGACTTTTGAATCTAACATATTGCCATGGGAAAGATTAGGATCACTTAAAAACACTCTTAATAAAACTGGTTTTATTAGAGCTATAGAAGCTCATAGTGGATTAAGTGGTTTAATAGTTGAGTCTTCTGAGTTTGATGCTATCTGGGAAAGCAGTCTTACGGATTCAGCATCTAAAGGTTTACCTGATGCATCAATAGTAGGTAATGAAGGAAGGCTTCATACTATTAATGAAATATTAAATGTTACAACTAAACCCATGATAGTTGATGGTGATACTGGTGGAGATTCTGATAATTTTAGATTCTTAGTGAAAAGGTTAGAGAGACTTGGGGTATCAGCAGTAATTATTGAAGATAAAGTTTTTCCAAAAAGAAATAGTTTTGGTGGAACTGATGCTTCATCTATGGAAGATCCAGATTTATTTTCAGAGAAAATATTGGCGGGTAGAAATGCTAGAGCCACAGATGATTTTCTTATAATAGCAAGACTGGAAAGCTTAGTTGCGGGAATAGGAATGAATGATACTGTTTTACGTGCAGAAAAATATATGAGAGCAGGTGCAGATGGGATTATGATTCATTCAAAGTTAAAAAATCCTGAAGAAATAATTACTTTTTCTAAAAAATTCAAAGTTTTGTGTGAAAAATTAAATAAAAGACCTTATCTTATTTCTGTACCTACAACATATAATTCTATAAAAGATTCAGAGCTTAAAAATTTAGGCTTTAATATTGTTATTCATGCAAACCATCTTTTAAGAGCTTCTTATGAAGCAATGTCTGAAACTGCGTCTAAAATTATTGATTCTGATAGAAGCAAAGAAGTGGATGATAAAATAGTTCCTGTGAAAAAAATATTTTCTATTGTTGGATATGACAAAATTGTTGAGAGAGAAAAGGAAAAGAATGATTTAGATGACTTAAATGTTATTATTCCCTCTGCAGGTGAATCTAAAGATTTTAATAATAGTTCTAAATCTTTTTTAGAAATTAATGGTTTTCCACTTATTCAACATCAAATAGAATCTATTCATAAAGCTGGATTAGATAAAATAGTTGTAATTACTCCCCAGAATAATAATGACTTCAATATTTTCGAAAAGAATGGCGTTAATCTGTGTAAGACCAACTCTTCTAAATCAGATCAACTTTTTAAATCTTTACTTTCTGCAAGAGAAAGCATGGAAAATGGCTTTTTGATTATATTTGGAGACATAATTTTTAATGAACAACTTTTAATATCTTTGATAAACTCTGATAAGGATATTGTTCTTGGAATAGATAATTCTTATAAATTTCATAAACATAATCAAGATAAAAAATTAGATTTAATAATCACTGAGGAATCTTCTGAAACAAAATTTCGAAGTTTAAATACTAATTCATTAGAAAAAATAACAAATATAGGAAAAACTATTTCTATAAAAGAAGCTGATGGAGAGTTTATAGGAATGGGGTATTTTTCTAAATCTGCTGCCCAAAAATTATTAAAAATTGTTGATGAATTAAATGAATCTTCAAATAAATTTCATGAAGCAAAATCTTTTGAAACCGCTGATCTTACTGATGTAATTCAAGAATTAATTGATCGAGGTAATGAAGTATTTGCTAGAAGAACATATAAAGGTTGGATTGAAATACATTCTATGGATGATGTGAAGCAAGCTCAAAATGAATTAAAGATTTAAAATGTCCCCAGAAGATTTAGTTAAAGAACTTAAAGAAAGAGATTTTTTTTATTTTTCTGGTGTTCCTGATTCTACATTTGGTTCTTTATTTAGTGTTTTAGAAAATGATAAAGATTTGAATTATGTTCCTGCTCCAAAAGAAGATGTAGCCATAGGAATAGCTAGTGGCTTTTCAATTTCCAAAAAAAAATCTTGTGTGGTTATGCAAAATTCAGGATTAGGCAACATTATTAATGCTGTAACTTCATTTAATGGAATTTATAAAATACCGGTTTTAGTAATTATAGGATGGAGAGGTTATGGTGGAAAACCTAATGATGCTCCTGAGCATTGGATAATGGGTGAAAAAACTACAGAAATTATTAAAGATTTATGCTTACCATTTACATCTATAAAGAATCAAGATATTAAAAACCAAGATTTTCTTAAAAAATTAGATGATTTGATAGAAAAAATTTATAAGGAAAATTTACCTGGAATAATTCTTATAAATAAAGGGGTTATAAGATGAGTCTTTTTACCCGTCTTGAAGCTATAGAAATAATTATGTCTGAATTAAATGATAATGATCTAGTTATTTCTACAACAGGAATGATTTCTAGAGAAGTTTTTTATATAAAAGAAAGAACTAGTAATTTTTATATGATAGGTTCAATGGGTTTAGCTTCATCTTTCGGTTTAGGCATTGCGATGATTAATAAAAGTAAAAGGGTAATTGTATTGGATGGAGATGGGAGTCTTCTTATGAGTTTAAATACATTACCATTACCTAAATATTTGGGTATTTCAAATTTCTTACATATTTGTTTAGACAATG
The DNA here is from genome assembly GCA_002721615.1 of Chloroflexota bacterium. Lineage (GTDB taxonomy): Bacteria > Chloroflexota > Dehalococcoidia > Lucifugimonadales > Lucifugimonadaceae. The sequence continues at coordinate 28,227 of PBKW01000022.1, read as the reverse complement.
GACTTTATCAATCTACTGGAAGTCAAAAAACTATTTCTAATTCATTAGATTTCAAACTTATAACTAAATCTATGGGATATGAAAATTCTTATCTTATAGAGGGGAATCAGTATGAATTAAAGAATCTTATTAGATTTATTCCTGAATCTTTAAGTTTTGTGAATATTAAGGTTTCTCAAGAACAAGACTTAGAAGTTCCAAGAGTTTCAATAGAACCAGAAACAATCTGTTCTAGATTTTCAGAACATTGTTCTGAAAAATAATAATTTCTATTCACTCCCAACTAAAATTAGATTCAAATTCAGGTTTTCCTTTTATTGATTGTTGTTCTAAAAACAATGATCCTCCTAAATAAGAATTAGGTTCATAGGCATGTTTAGATTGAGGTGAGGCTGCAGTAGTAATATAAATATCTTTTAATTCTTTTCCTCCGAACATTAAACTTGATGTTTGTACTGCAGGGACTAAAATTTCCCTTTCGATTTTTCCTGATGGATCAATCCTGATAATTCTAGAACCACCCCATATCGCACTCCAAACAAATCCTTCAGAATCAACTGTCATACCATCTGTTCCACCTTCTTTTTCATAATGAAACCAAACTTCTGATTCTCCTACTTCATGAGATTTTTTATCATAATGATGTCTATATATGGTTTTTTTTGCTGCATCTGTATGATAAAACCAATTTAGGTCAGGAGAAAATCCCATTCCATTAGAACAACCATGATTTTCAGAAACAATTTCAATTTTTCCATTTGGAAAAAATCTGTATAATTTTCCTAACTTTTCTTTTCCTTCTATAGAACTATCAAAAAATGTTCCTGCATAAAAAGATCCGTCAGGACCAGCAATACAATCGTTAAATTGTAAAGTTTCACCTTCAAATTCTCCAAAATGAATCCATTTATATTTTTCATCTGACTCCCACAACATAACTCCTCTCCATGTTCCTAATAAAAGTCCTCCTTGGGAGTTGACAGAAAAGCCACCAACAAATATACCTGAATGAATTGTTTTATTACTGTTATCTGATGGATTAAATTTAAATAGTCTTCCAGATCTTATATCAGTCCAATAAAGTAGTTGGGTCTTGGGGTCCCAAACTGGTCCCTCACCAACATTTGCTTGTTCATCAACTAATTTTTTCATAAATTATTTCCTAATATTCTTTATATTTTCAGATATTAACAGAAATAATATTTTCTTTTCACTTTATATTAGTAGAGCTAACGAATTTTTTATAAACTTATATATATGTGTGGAATTTCAGGAATAACTACTAAAAATGAATCTTTAGTGAAAAAGATGATTCTAAATACAAGTCATAGAGGACCTGATAGTTCTGGAATTTATTCCGACAATGCGGTTACTTTGGGTCATTGCAGACTTTCTATAATAGATTTATCTTCAAAAGCAAATCAACCTATGTCTAATGATAATGACTCGTTGATTATTTCTTACAATGGAGAAATATATAATTTTTTAGAGATCAAGTCTGATCTAGAGAAAAAAGGTGTAAATTTTAATTCTAATAGTGATACAGAAGTAATATTGAAACTTTATGAGAGAGAAGGATTAAATAGTTTTAGTAAATTAAGAGGAATATTTGCTTTTTCAATATGGGATAAGAAAGAAGATAGATTGATTGTTGCTAGGGATCCGTTAGGAGTAAAACCATTATATTATTTTTTTCATGATAATAAGTTGATTTTTTCTTCTGAATTAAAAGCTATATATTCTGTGATCCCTAATCTAGAAATAGATGAAATCTCTCTCAATGTTTATTTTAACCTCGGCTATATTACAGGATCCAACACTATATGGAAGGGAGTGAAAAAACTATTGCCTGGCAATACCATTGTTTTCAGTAAAGGGAATATGAAGATTAATAAATATTATTCTGTGAATATTGATACAAAAGATCATGAAAAAAAATTAATTAAACATGAAATCTCAGAAACATTAAATAATGTTGTAAAAGACCAACTTGTAGGAGATGTTCCTGTGGGGCTTTTCCTTTCAGGAGGGATTGACTCTACTTTACTTTTAGGAATTATGTCTAAATTTACCAAATTCCCAGTTAATACTTTTTCATCTTTTTTTGAATTGGATTCGGAATATGATAATAAAAAATTTAACTCAGATTTTTATATTGCTAGGGAAACCGCAAAACATTATGGATCGATTCATCATGAAGTGAAAATAACTGAACTTGATTTAATTGAAAATATAGAAAAAGTTGTATGGCATATGGATGAACCTGCTTCCAATACTACGTTAATTACTAACTATATTTTAGCCAAGGAAGCTTCTAAATATGTGAAAGTTGTAATGAGTGGAGAAGGAGGAGATGAGGTTTTTGGAGGTTATCATAGATATCATTCTTATAGGATTATTGATTATTGGCAAAAAATCCCAAAAATGTTTAGGGAGAATAAATTAATTTTTAAATTATTTGATATTTTCAATCAGAGTAGAAAAATAAATAGATTAAACTATGATAATTTATTAGATTTATATTTATCTTTTGCCAATAATCAAGAGTATAAGCCATCAGAATTTTTAAAATCAGAATTATATAGTGAAACAGATTACTTGAATTTTATGCAGGAGTTCATTACTCCTTTTTTTAATAAAAAATCTACTTTTGATTCTTTAATTAATGCAGAAATAAATAGTTGGATGTTAGATGATTATATTAATAGAACTGATAAAATGACTATGGCTCACGGAGTTGAAAATAGAGTTCCTTATTTAGATTTGGATATTATAAATCTTTCTTCCAAAATCAAACCTAATTGGAAATATTCATTACTTAATAAAAAAAGAGGTAAAAGGTTACTGGTAGATTCAATGATCGAATACATACCTTCGAATGTCTTTAGTCATCCTAAAAAAGGTTGGGTAAGTCCAATTTCAAAATGGATAAGAAAAGGTCTTAGGGATTTAGTGAATGAAACTTTAAATGAAAATTATAACCCTGATTTGAAAAATATTTTAAATTTTAAAAAAATCAATGCTATGGTTGATGATCATATGTCTCAAAAACGTTATGGTGCAGAAACAATTTGGATGTTGTTGAAGTTTCAATTGTGGTACAAAACATTCAAGAAATAACTTTTTGTAAAAGTATTATAGTCAAGGTAATAAAATATTCGATAGAATAAATTTATTAATTTAATAGGGGGAGTGGTGAAATGGCAGACACGCATGCCTTAGGAGCATGTGCCCAAAAGGCGTGGAGGTTCGAATCCTCTCTCCCCCACCATTCAAAAATATGAAAAAACAATTAATCAGGAATTTTTCAATAATTGCTCATATAGATCATGGTAAATCTACTTTGGCTGATAGATTGATAGATATTACCTTAGGTTCTTCTGTCAGAGGTGACTCTGACCAACTACTAGATACTATGGATTTAGAGAAAGAAAGGGGAATAACTATAAAAGCTCAAGCTATAAGATTGAATTATAAATCAAAAGAAAATATAGATTATCAGTTGAATTTGATTGATACGCCTGGGCATGTTGACTTTAGTTATGAGGTATCAAGAGCTTTAGCTGCTTGCGAGGGAGCTTTATTACTTGTAGATGGTACTCAAGGTATTCAAGCACAAACTCTTGCAAATATTTATCTTGCTTTAGATCAGGGAGTACATATTATTCCTGTAATAAATAAAATAGATTCTAAATTAGCAAACCCTCAAGCAGTTTCTTCAGAAATCCAAAACACTTTTGGTTTCAAAGAAGAAGAAATATTATTTGTTTCTGCAAAAACTGGTGAAGGAGTAGAAGAATTACTGGAAGTAATAGTAAATGATATACCTTCTCCAAAAGGCGAAAGTAATGATTCTCTACAAGCCTTAATATTTGACTCGAAATATGATTCCTTTAAAGGTGTGTTAGCTTACGTTCGAGTAGTAAATGGAGAAATAAGAGTAGGATCAAAATTAAATTTAATGGGAACTAGTAAAGATTGTGATGTTTTAGAGACAGGAATTTTTACTCCACATTTAATTAAAAAAGATATTCTATCTACTGGTGAAGTGGGATACATAGCTACAGGACTAAAAAATGTAAGGGATTGTAGAGTAGGGGATACTTTAACTTCTTCTCAAAATCCTGCAATGAATAGTCTCTCTGGATATGAGACGCTTAAATCAATGGTTTTTAGTGGATTATATCCAGTGGATGGAGAACAGTATCCAAATTTAAGAGATGCCTTAGGAAAATTACAATTGAATGATGCATCTTTAATATTCGAACCCGAGACTTCAGGAGCTTTAGGATTTGGATTTAGATGTGGTTTTCTTGGATTATTACATATGGATATAGTTCAAGAAAGATTAGAAAGAGAATATAACATTGAATTAATAGGAACAGCTCCTACAGTTAAATACAATGTTGAATTAACTGATAAATCTTCAATTGAAGTAGATAATCCATCAAAATGGCCAGAAAATCAAAAAATCAATCAAGTTTTTGAACCTTGGATCAAACTTTCAATTATTTCTCCTTCTGAATATATAGGCCCAATAACTGAATTAGTTACATCTAATCGAGGAGAATTTATCAACACTGAATGGATTCAATCAAATACATTAGGAAGCCAGTTATCTGGATCCAGAGTATTAATGGAATTCGATATTCCTCTATCAGAAATTCTAGTGGATTTTCATGGAAAACTAAAATCTTGTTCTAAAGGATATGCATCTATGGATTATACTCAAATTGCTCCTAGACCCTCAGATTTAGTAAAACTTCAAATTCTTATAAATGAGCAAAAAGTTGATTCTTTATCCGTGATAACCCATAGGACAAAATCTGTTTATATGGCAAGAGATTTAGTAAAACAATTAAAAGAATTAATACCTAGGCAAATGTTTGATATTCCCCTACAAGGTGGGATAGGGGGGAAAATTATTGCAAGAGAAACCATCAAAGCGCTAAGGAAGAACGTAACTGCTAAATGTTATGGTGGTGATATTACTAGAAAAAGAAAATTATTAGCTAAACAATCTGAAGGTAAGAAAAGAATGAAAAAAGTTGGAAGAGTAGAAGTTCCTCAAGAAGCATTTATGTCTATACTAAAAAGCGAAAAACAAGATTGATATGATTAAAGTTGGAGCCCCATTATATGGGCAACATTTTTTAAAAGATCAAGATGTGAAAAATAAGATTTTAGAAGAATCTAAAATTAAACCTGATGATACTATTCTTGAAGTAGGACCAGGCCATCAAGCTTTAACAAAAGATATTATTGAAAATTGTTCTAAATTTTTTGCATTAGAAATTGATAAAGAAATATCAATAAAATTACAGAAATTATATTCATTTAATTCTTCAGTAAAAATTTTAAATAAGGATGCAAGATATTTTGACCCTTCATCATTAGATTTAGAAGATTTAAAGTATAAATTAATTGGTAATTTGCCTTATTATTCAGCTAATTTTATTGTTAGAAATTTCTTAGAATCCTCTGTTAGGCCTAAAGAATTAATAATTATGGTACAAAAAGAAGTTGCAGAATCTATGAGTGCAGAAGTAGGAAAAATGAAGTTGCTCTCAGTTGCTACTCAGTTTTATGGTGATGTGTTTAAGTTATTTGATGTGTTCCCTGAAAGCTTTTCTCCACCCCCAAAAGTTATTTCTTCAGTAGTAAAAATTAAAGTGAGAAAAGATATTCTTTATGATGTAGATTCAACAAACAATTTTTTTAAATTTGTTAAATCTGGATTTAATTCACCAAGAAAAAAGATTTCCAATTCTCTTTCTTTTGGTTTATCTGTTCCTAAAGAAAAGATAATTGAATTATTAAAAAATAGTAACGTGAATCCTGATTCTAGGCCTTCTTTATTAACTATAAACGATTGGGTTGATTTATATGAAAGAAATAAAAAAATATTCTAAGGATTCTTCTTGTTTTTTGAAATCTTATGCAAAGATTAATTTAACATTTGAGGTATTAAGAAAAACAGAAAATGATTTGCATGAAATAACAGGTATTTTCCAAACAATTAATTTACATGATGACATTGAATTTTCTAGCGCTTCTTCTATAAAAGTAAATTGTAGTGATAAGAAGATATCTCAAGAATCAAATTTGGTATTTAAGGCAATACTGAAATTGAAAAAAATATTCAATATTCAAAAAGAAGGAGTTCATGTCAATATTTCTAAAAATATTCCTGTATCTTCTGGTTTTGGAGGTGGATCAAGTAATGCTGCAATTACTTTAATGACTTTAAATAAATTATGGGATTTAAAATTAACTACAAGAGAATTGATTGAAATTGGAATTCAATTAGGATCTGATGTCCCATTTTTCATTATTGGTGGTACTGCTAAGATTTCTGGAGTAGGTGAAATTGTAGAAAAACTTCCTTCAATGAAAATCACACCAATAATGTTGTCATTTTTTAATTATGCAGGCTTTAATAAGACAAAAAATATGTATCAAGAATTAACAGAAAATCATTTTTCTAATGGAGAAAATACTGAAAATTTGTTGAAATGTTTAAAGAATCAAGATCCTGTTGATGACAATAATTTCTATAATGTATTTAATAATATTGCAGAAAAATCATTTCCTAATATCAGTGAAAGGTTCAAGGATCTTTCAAATATTACAGGATCAAAATCGATTCTTTGTGGAGCAGGCCCATCTATTTTTAGTGTAATAAAAAAACCTAATGATGTTTCAGGTATAAATCTTCCTTTTTTAAATACATCTACATGTGATAATTAATAAATATTTATATGATAATTAGTATAGTTTTTGGAATAATAATTTCTTCAGTAATGTCTTTAATTACAATAGGACATTTTTCTATAGCTATGATATCTGATAGAAGTTTTTTTCAAATATTGGTAAATAAAAAAATTAAATCTAATAAATTTGTTTTATTAGTATTATTTATTCATTTACTTCATTTAATTTGTGGTTTTGTTTTAAGTATTTTATTTCATTTAGTTTCTGGAAATCTGTTACAAATCTTGTTTACGGTATTTCTATTTTCGTTAGGAATAATTACTAGTTATTTATTCAGGTTTCTTTGGAAGCATATTATAATTCAGATGATTTTATTTATTATAGGTTATATTTGGATAATGCCTATGCTTCCTTTATGGATTTGAATTAAGAAACTTTTAAAGAAATTTTAATTACTTTGTCTTCATAATTAGCATACATATCAAAAGCTTTTTGAACATCTTCCCAATCAAGATTATGAGTTTTTAGAATTCCTGGATCTAAAATACCATCTTTTTTTAATTTTACGACTTCTTTAATTTCTACTAATGGTTTTTCAGTAGTTGCTAGATGAGTAGATTTAATATTTAAATTCTTTTTTATAAATTCATTATGATTAATCTTAGAATGTTTTTCCGAAATAATTCCAAAACAGATAATTAATCCTTGAATTTTTGCTATTGAAATACATTGATTTAATGCGCTCTTACTTCCTGATGCATCAACAACTATATCTGCTCCTTTTCCTTCAGTTAGGTCATTTATTCCTTCTATTAATGAATTTTCTAGCGGATTAATTGTATGTGTGGCTCCCAATTCTATAGATTTTTCTAATCTATAATTTAAAGGGTCTATTGTGATAATTTTCGATGGATTTTGTTTGGAAGCTATCATTGTATAACCAAGTCCTATTGCCCCTTGTCCCAAAATTACAATATTCTTACCTTTAGGATTTCCCCATTGTTTAGATGAATAATATACTGTTCCTATTGGCTGACACATTACCCATTCATCTAATTCTCCCCATTCTGGTAAAGGTATAATCCTATCTGAGGTTGAAACTATAAATTCTTTCATTCCATCATCATTCTTAGGAATTACTAATACTCTTGTTCCGTTAGGAATTTTAGGGTCTCCACTTTCTTCAATAATTCCTGTAACTTCATGACAAGGTGTTCCAGGTGAGAATGGATATTTATCTAATGATAAATCACTATCAAAATGAACTTTTATATCTGAACCACAAATAGATATTTCATTTACTTTTATTAAAGAAGATCCTTTAACTATAGGATCTTTGGGAATTTCTAAGAATTCTATTTTCCTTTTATTGTAAACTCTAGCTGCTTTCATATTTAATTTAAAATTATTAAAAGATTAGATTGTACTTTAATATTTTGACTTAATAAACAATGAAACCAAATAATAGAATATAATTAAATTTTATCTGGTTAAGATTTATTAGGAGCGATATTGTTTGAAAAATTATTGTCTAAAGCGAGCCCTACAGGGTCTTTTGTTGCTTTAGATTTGGAAACTAGTGGAATAGATAAAAATAAAGATAGAATTATAGAAATTGGTTGTATAAAGTTCACTCCTTTTACGGATAAAATTGAAAAATTATCATTTTTAATAAATCCTAGACTTGAAATATCTGATTTCATTAAAGAATTAACAGGAATTTCTCAAGAAGAATTAGATCAATCACCAATTCTTGAAGAAGTTTCAGATAAGATAAAAAATTTTTTGGTTGACAATAATGGTGTTCAACATGCTCTTATTGCACATAATGCACCTTTTGATATTGGTTTCTTACAAAAAAATGGGATAAAGGTTTCTGGACCAGTCTTTGATACATATGATCTTGCATTCACATTAATACCTGACTCAGGATATAGCCTTCAAGATTTAGCTTCTGATTTTAATATTGATTCAGGTTCTGCGCATAGAGCTTTATCTGATGCGGAAACTACTATGAATTTATTCTTAATACTTTCACAGAAGTTATATGAATTTTCTTATGAACAAATTATGAAGCTTTCTAGATTTGATTATGTTTTTGAAAAACCTTATCATTTTTCCCCTTCAGTTTTATCAAATTTATTCTCTAAAACTATTAGAAAAAGAAAAGTTTTTGTTAATGATGAAGAAAATCCTCTTAAAGATAATAATCAAAAATCTTTGAATTCTGAATTTGATTTGTCTGCGAATAATGTTTTTTCAGAAGATGGAATTTTATCAGAAGTCATAAATAATTATGAAAAAAGAATTAATCAAGAAGAAATGTTTAAACACGTTGAAAAATCAATTAAGGATCAAGAAAATTTAGTGATTGAAGCTTATCCTGGAACTGGAAAAACATTGTCTTATTTAATTTCTGCAGCAAAATATATTCTTGAATCAAAAAAATCAGGAAACTTGAACCCACGAGTTATTATTTCTACTAACTCTATAAGTTTACAAAATCAAATTATTAATAAAGATTGGCCAATTGTATGTTCATTGTTAGAAAAAATAGGGATTTCTGAAGATGAAATTAATATCAAAATTTTAAAAGGAAGGTCTAATTATCTTTGTAAATCTAAAGCTGAAGAATTTATCCCTAGAAATATTAATGAATTGAGAGTATTTGCAAAATCTGCTTTATGGTTATCACATGAAAATTCAGGTGACAGATCACATGTCAATTTCAAAGGATTAGAAAAGAGTTTTTATAGGATATCCGCAGAAGGTTCTAATAAATGTGTTTATAATTTTCCTGATTGCTTTTTAAGGCAAGCTCGAGAAAATGCTCAAGATTCAGACATTTTAATTGTTAACCATTCTCTAGCAATCACTGGAATGAATTCTGAAAAAGAATATATTCCTTCCCATGATGTTTTTATTATAGATGAAGGACATCACTTAGAAGATGTTGCAACTTCTATATTTGGATTTTATATTCATGAACTTGAGTTTCTTGGAATTTTTAAAGACTTAGTTGATGACAATAATTCTTTGAATCAATTAAACCTTTTATTTAATAAAAATAAAAATGATTATTCTTTAGCTTCTATTAATGTAAAAAACATCATAAATATCTTAGATGAAATCAAATCTGATTTAATCTCTGTGAGAGAATCTTTAATTAATTTGTTTGAATACTTTAGTGAAACTTTAGGAGTTTATTTAAAAGATAAATTTAATGATAGAACTTTAAGATTGAAAAACAATGAAGATTTAATTAACCCAGATTTATGGTTAAAAATAAACATAGATATTCGTGAATTATTAAAAAAATGGGCAACTAGTAGGTTATTGATTCAAGAAATTGAAGGTTTTTTCGAAGGTGCAAATGAATTAATAATTAGATTAGAAACATCTTTTGAATTAATAGAAGATTATTCTAAAAAAATTGATCTAGCATTAGTAGAAAGACCTGAAAGTGATGTTTTTTGGTTAGAAACTGATAGAAACTTTGAAAGAATCTCTATTAATGGTGCTCCTATTAGTGTTTCAGAAAAATTGACTAATATTCTTTTTAATGGTGAAGGATCTACTATTATTACAGGAGCTACATTAGGAGAAGGTGGTAGTTTTGAAAATTTCAAAAATTCTATTGGATTTTATGAAGGATTATCTGTTCCAAAAATGACTCCTAGTTTTGATTATTCTTCTTCAGCTTTATTTACAGTAGTTTCTGATATTACCTCTCCTAATAATAATGGATACATAGAGGATATTTCAAAAGCAATAATTAATATTTCACAAAATGTGAGAGACAGAATTTTAGTACTTTTTACATCTTATTCTGCTTTAAATTCTGTTAGAAAACAGATTCAAGAACCATTGAAAAAAAATAATATGAAAATTATATCTCAAGGAGTTAATGGTCCAGCAGAAAAAATTGTAAAATCCTTAGAGGCTTCAAAAGAGGTAGTAGTATTAGGTACAGGTCCAATGTGGGAAGGAGTTGATTTTCAAAAAGCACCATTAAAGGTAGTAATAATTCCTAAGCTTCCTTTTTCTGTTCCTACACATCCTATTTTTCAAGCAAGATCAGAACAATATATACAACCCTTTGTTGAATTTGCAGTACCTGATGCTGTAAAAAAATTTCAACAAGGATTTGGAAGATTAATAAGATCTAACAAAGATTTTGGTGCATTTGTTGTTTTAGATAATAGAATTATCTCTAAAAGATATGGTCAAAATTTTGTCGAATCCATACCTGGATATGATTGGATGGAAACCGGATCAAATAACTTGGGTCAAAAAATTCAATCTTGGATAGATCAAAAGTAGAAAATGACCAATAACCAAATATCTGGATATATAGATACTCCAATAGATTTGGAATCTTCTTTATGTGGTGGACAAAGTTTTACATGGATAATGAAAAATGAACTTTTTCGAGGAGTGATAAGAAATGTAATTATAGAATTTCAACAAAAAGAAAAAGGAATTATTTGGAATAGTTATAATAATGATAATTCGATTTATGTAAATCAAATAATTGTTGAATATCTGAATTTAAATTTTGATTTAAAAAAATTTTCTGAAAGAAATATTAAAGATAATGTTTTGCAAAATTCTTTGAAAAAATATTATGGACTTAGAATTTTGAATCAAGATCCTTGGGAATGTTTAGTAAGTTTTATATGTTCTGCTGCATCTAATTTAAATAAGATCACAAAAAATGTCCAAAGTATTATGAAAATAGGAGAAAAAATTGGACCAGAAAAAATTGATTATCTGTTTCCTTCTCCACAAAAAATATTAACATTTGGAGAAAAAAAATTAAGGAATTTAGGACTTGGTTTTCGAGCTCCGTATGTTATTGATGCGGCAATAAAAATTATTGAAGAAAAAATAAATTTGAAATCATTGGAATTTTCTTCTTACGAGGATTCTAAGAAAAATTTGATGATGATCAATGGAGTTGGAGAGAAAATTGCTGATTGTGTACTAGCATTTTCATTAAATTTCCCTAATGCATTTCCTGTAGATAGATGGGTAAGAAGAAGTTTGATAAATCAATATGGTCTTTCTGAAAAACTTAATAACTATGAATTAGGGGATTGGGCTAGAAAAAGATTTAAAGATGATGGTTCTTATGTACAGCAATATTTGTTTCACAGTATGAAAAATTAGTTTTGTAACATTGATTTTATAAATTTGACCTCTTCTTTTTTTGTAGATATTACACCTAAAAACCTTTGTTTTTTAATATCTTCTAGAAAATCTCCTACATTTTTTCCTGGTGATACACCAAATGATATTAAATCATCACCAGTTAGAATTGGATTAATTTTTGGAATATTTTCTATAATTTGAAACAATATTTTTTTATCTTCAACACTATCATTAATGGCATATTCTAACTCAAGAATTATTTTTGGTATTTTTAGAATTATTGATATAGGAGGATTCTTATAATATTTTTTGTTTTTCCAGTTTTTCAATAAATTAGTTAAATGATATTTTGATAATAATTGGGTATTTACATTTTTTGATAAGCCTAATCGAGATGTAATATTTTCTAATGATTCCTTGCTAACATTTTTCGTTAATATATTAAACCAAAATTCAAGAGGATCTTGAAATTTTACTAAATTATAAATTTGTTTAACTTTTTCTTTTTTGTAGTTTAATGAAAGATGTGGAGAAATAATGGATAAAATGTTTTTATCATTTAGTTCTTTAAAAATTTCATAAGGATTTTTTTCGAAAGAAATTTTTTTAAATTCATTAATTATTCTTGATCCACTTAATTCATTTATTTTTTCTGCAGATTTATTTAATAAATTTTCAGTGGTTTCATCTATTGAAAAATTTAATCTTTTTGAAAATCTTATTGCTCGAAAAATTCTTGTTGGATCATCAAGGAAACTTTCATTATGAATGATTCTAATTTTTTTTTCCTTCAAATCTTTTAATCCATTTTGTTGATCATATATTTTTCCGAATGAATCTACACTTAGATCAACACAAATACTATTTACTGTAAAATCTCTTCTTTTAATGTCATTTTTTATATTAGATTTTGAAACAGAAGGTAAAGAACCTTTAGGATAATAACTTTCATCTCTTGCTCTAGCTATATCAAATTTAATATCTTCTATTGTGGTAGTCATAGTCATAAATTTTGAAGTTTTATGTATTTTTACATTCAATTCTTTTTCTAATTGATTAATGAATTTGTCTAAGTCTCCATCAATAACAAGATCTAATTCTTTTGGGGAATTTCCTATTAATATATCTCTAACAGCTCCACCTACTAGATATAAAGTCATATTAAGTTTTTGTGCAACTGATCCACTTTTGAGAAGGACATTTACTTGATATTTTGGAAGATATTTAATTAATAAATTGGTTATATTCATAGTGTGAGAATCATTTAATGATGTTCAAGTAATTAAAATTGAATTAAACTCAAATACAATAGGTTTGTTTTTAGAAAATGAAAAAATATTAATCATGTAATTATTATATGGATTTTGATTTTTTACGTAAAAGAGTTGAAAATTTTCAAAAAGATCTTGGATTTGAATTTGAAAATGTAAATTTATTAATCACAGCATTATCTCATCCTTCTGCTATAAAAATATTAGGTCGTGATTATAATGAATCCAACCAAAGATTAGAATTTCTAGGAGATGCAGTTGTAGGTTTAGTCATTGGGGAATTTTTTTATAATCATAGTTCTAATTGGGATGAAGGAACATTAACTGCTCGTCGAGCATTGGTTATTAATGGTAATGCTTTATCTAGAGCTGCAGAAAAACTCAATCTTCACCAAAATTTAATAATTAGTAAAGAAGAAGAAGATAGAAGAGGAAATTATAAGAAATCTAATTTAGCAGATACATTTGAAGCTTTAGTTGGAGCAATATATCTGGATCAAGGAATTAATTTCGTTTCTAGGTTTGTTATTAGTTCCTTAGAAGATGAAATTAATGATGCATTAGTGTCAAAAAAAATTAAAGACTTCAAATCTATTTTGCAAGAATTAACTCAAAGTAAAGGAATGGGAACTCCTCAATATAAATTACTTTCTAGTAAAGGCCCATCTCACAAACCAGTTTTTGAAACTGCTGTTTTATTAAATGGAGTGGTTTTAAGTTTAGGGTCGGGATATAGAAAAATTGATGCTGAAATGATAGCTGCTGAAATAGCTTATAAAAAAATAATTGACGATAAAAAGATTAATTTTGGAACAAGAGCAAAATTTAAAACTAAATTCAAGTTTTTTTTTAATGATGTTCAAAAGTCTTTTATAAGAAAAAAATCTAAAAAGTGAGACTATTAAGTGGTTTTGATTTTTCTAAAATGGATACTTGTTTTACAGATTATAGGAATTATATGATTTCCTATATCTTATTTTCTATTCAAACATGTTAAAGGAATTGGAATAGGATTTTCTAAACCTCTAGGTATTTTATTTCTTTGTTCTACTTATTGGATTATTTCTCATATTCCATACATATCTCAAGAAAATTTTTCCTTATTTATTTGGTTTTTTTTCTTATTATCCTTGTCTCTAATTTATTTAATTTTCAAAAGAAATGAGATTATTTCGGCTATTCAAGAAAATAAAGTTCTTTTATTAACTATAGAATTAGTATTTTTTCTTGTTCTTTTACTTTGGATATTTGTAAGATTTTTAGATCCTAATATTTATGGAACTGAAAAACCTATGGATTTTATGATGATGAATTCTGTAGTTAACTCATCTGGATTTCCTCCTCACGATTTATGGTTTTCAGGAGAAATAATCAGTTATTATTACTTTGGATATTGGATATTTGGGATAATCTCAATACTTTCAAATGTTTCTTTGAATATTAGTTATAACTTAAGTGTTGCTACAGTAGCTGCTTTGGTTTCATCTTCTGTATTTGGTTTGGTATCAATGCTGATTAAAGAAAATAATGGATCCTTGAGAGAGTCAATAATTATAAGTGTTGCTACTATTTTTTTCATATTATTTTCTTCAAACCTACATGTTATTTGGGAAACGCTAACATTCTTAGGAATTTTAAGTAAAAGTTTTTTAACTTGGTTATCAATTGATGGATTGTCAAAAGATATCTTGGGAGATTGGTATTTAAGTGGAGGATGGTGGAGATCTACAAGAATAATAAATTTTTTTGAAAATGGACAAGGAATAGATTATACAATTTCAGAATTTCCATTATTCAGTTTTATTTTAGGTGATTTACACCCACACATGATGTCAATTCCTTTTCTAATTTTATCATTATCTTCTGTATACATATTTCAATTCATAAAATTAAAAAATAAATATGATATTGGGAATATCATTAGATTTATTTTGATTACAATGATCATAGGTGCAGTAGGCTTTATAAATGGATGGGATTTTCCAGTATTAATTTTAATATTTATTACTTTTTATATATTTTTTCCATTGATTAGATCTTTTTTTGATAGATTTCAATTTTCAAGAAAATACATTTTTATATTACCGATAATCGTAATACTTCCAACTATAATATTTTTTTCACAATATTACATACATCTTGGGAGCCAAATTCAATTTCCTCCAATAGTTCCAGTGAAAGTTTCGTCTAGGGTAATTCATTTTATTACTATTTGGGGATTCTTTTTCATAATTATTTCTCCAGTATTTATAAGAAATAGTTTATTAATTAAGAAAGATATACTACAAAATAGAAATAACGGTAGGTTGTTTTTTCAGGTAATGTTGGATTATAAAATAGTATCTACAATTTTATTCACGATAATTTTTATTTTTTGGTCAATTCTTAATGCATGGATATACGATCAATATGATTTTTCAAGAGTAATTCATAATTCATTAATTATTTTTCCATTGTTTATTTTATTATTGCTTTCCTCTAGAAATATTTTTAATAAATCTGAAAAGATTATTCCTAATCCTGTATATTTTTTCCATGGATTACTTTTTGTGTCCCTTCTAATTTTATTAGGTGTGGAAATGTTTAGAGTGAATGATTTTTTTGGGAATAGGATGAATACTATTTTTAAAACTTACTATCAGGTATGGATTTTTCTTAGCTTAGTTTCAGGATATGTGATTTGGGATATTTTTTTTAATAATGATAATGATTATGTAAGATCAAGATTTATGAAAATCCTGATTTCATTTTCATTGATTAATTTGATGATTTTTTCAAGTTATTATTTTATTTCATCTATAAATGATAGATCTAATGGATTTAAAAATGACCAAACACTTGACGGATTGAAATTTTTTCCAAGAACACATTCTGCTGAATATAAAATTATAGAATGGATTAAAAAAAATACACAAAAAGGAGATGTCATTCTTGAATCTGTTGGACAAGATTATTCTGACTCATCATTAATATCTACTTTCTCTGGAAGACCTACAGTATTAGGATGGATGGGACATGAACATCAATGGAGAGGTGATTATTCATTAATCAACACTAGAAATCAAGATGTAACTAAAATATATACTTCAGATAATTTAGATTTAATTTTTAGTTTAATTAAGAAATATCATGTGAAGTACATAATTGTAGGAGAGAAGGAAATCATTGATTATCAAATTAATGATTTCTTAACTTTAGAACAATTGGGAGATGTGGTGTTTAATGAAAAAGGTAATAAAATAATAAAAATTTATTCAACAAAATAAAATTATGTTTAGAAAAATCCAATTAACTAAAATTGAATTGTTATTATCCTCAATATTAATTTTTATTGCTATTTTTTCACGTTTTTATGACCTTTCTGCTAGGGCAGTACATCATGATGAAAGTCTTCATGGTTTTTTTTCATGGCAGTTAGCAAATGGAATGGGATTTGAACATAATCCATTAATGCATGGAGTTTTTTGGTTTTTAACTAATGGTGCCATCTTTTTTTTGTTAGGAGATAATGATTTTACGCTTAGGATACTATCTGCAATATTTGGGGTAATTTTAATTTTAATTCCTATTTTATTTTTAAAGGAAAGAATAGGATTTTTTTCTGCTTTTATTATGTCTTTACTTTTTACTATTTCTCCTCATCTTTTATATTTTAGTAGGTTTGCAAGAAATGACATTATTGTTGTTGTTTGGACAATGGGTTTATTTGTGTTTTTATGGAAATACATAGAAAAACGTCAAAATTCTAGTTTATATATATTAGTAATTTTTTTGGTTTTAGGTTTTATTACTAAGGAAACCACTTACATAACTGTATTTATAATTGGACTTTGGTTATTGTTCAAATCAAGATCTGATTTTTATGGATTAATTTTTTCAAAGTTGAGTATGAAAAACATTCAACCTCATACAGATTTATTCATAATTTTTTTTACGTTATGTCTCCCACTCGCATCTCCTTTAATAAGCATTTTTCAAGATTATTTTAATCTAGTTTTAGTTGCTAAAGAAGGCACGGTAGGTGTGGCTACAGGTCTTCCTTCAGGAACTAATGGGTATATAGCTGCAATAATTATTTCAGCCCTATTTTTTCTTATTTCTTTGATCATAGGTTTAAAATGGGGAGGTAAAAAATGGTTGATGATTGCCTCATTATTTTGGGGTGTTTATATTTTGTTTTATTCAACTTTTTTAACTAATGTTTCTGGAATTAGTACAGGTGTATGGCAGTCTTTAGGCTATTGGCTATCTCAGCAAGAAGTAGCACGTGGAGGTCAACCTTGGTATTATTATTTAATTATTTTTCTTAATTATGAATTTTTCCCATTTTTCTTTTCTTTTATTGCATCATTTTATTATTTTTTTAAAGGGGATTCTTTTAAAAGATTTTTGGTTTTTTGGGTAATTGCTACATTTATTTTTTATTCTTTAGCAGGCGAAAAAATGCCTTGGTTAACAGTAAATATTGTAATTCCATTAATTGTTTTAACTTCTATTTTTATTTCAGATATTATAAAAAAAATTTACAGTGAAAAAAGATCTTTATTTTCTAATATAATTTTTATTCTGATTCCATTGATTATTTTATTTTCAATTTTTTCTTTCTTTATTACTGATTGGACTAACTTAAATATAGAATCATTCATAAGTATTTGGATATATATCACATTGATTATTCTGTCTTTATATTATCTGTTATTTTATTCTTATAAAAATGGTATATATTGGACTTCTAAAAGAATTTTATTATCCATTTCCTTGATATTAATTATTCTTACTGTAAAGATTTCTATACAAAGTAGTTTTGATGACCCTGATGTTCCTGATGAGATGATTGTATATACTCAAACTTCACCTCATGTACATGCGATGTCAAAAAGAATTTATTCAGAAAGCTTTAATAAACTTGGAAATAAAGATATTAAAATATTTATAGATACTGCTGATGGTTATACTTGGCCATGGGCTTGGTATTTAAGAGATTTTAAAAATACAGATTATATAAATTTTGATAATCATAATGATGATTCGATATTACAACCAGATATTTTAATTATTCATCAAAGAAACCAAGAAAAAGTGGAAAAATCTTTAGGAGAAAATTTAAAAAATTATAATCAAAACTTAATTCCTCTGAGGTGGTGGTACCCTGAAAATTACAGGATAAACAATTACAATGACTTTAGAGATAAAGTTTCTGATTTTGAAAAAATTCAAAATATGATGAATTATTTCTTATATAGAGATTTGGAAAGTGCTATTGGATCTGTAAATACTATTGTTTATATCAAATCCGATATGTGAAAATATTTATATTATATTTTTAATATAATTAGATTCTATTATGGATTTCAGCTATAAAAAATTTCTTATAGGTTTATTGTTTTCAGGATTCTTTTTTCTGTCTATTTATTGGATTTCTAGTGATTTTTCAGGTATTTTGAAAGTTTCTAAAAATGCCAATTATTTTTTAGTGATTTTCGGTCTTGTTTCTTATTCTTTTTCTTTAGTTTTAAGAAGTTATAGATGGAATTATTTATTAAGAAAAAACTCTTCTAATGTATCCACAAAAAAATTAACTCCAATAGTAATAGTAGGTTATATGTTTAATAATCTTTTACCTATTCGTACAGGAGAAATTGCAAGATGTTTTTATTTAGAACATAAACTGGGAGTAAAAAAAATATTTGCTTTAGGAACAGTTGCTATAGAAAGAATTTCAGACGTGATTTCATTATCTCTTATTCTTGTATTAACTTTAATAATGATTTATATAAATTCTGAATCTTCAGAATTTATTAATTATTTACCAGGTAACAAATATTCATTTATTTTATTTATTCTTTTAATTTTTATAGCTTCATTATTTTTAATTCTAGCTCCTTTTTTACGGTTAAAAATTTACAAAATTTTTAATTATTTTTCAAGTAATTCTAATGTTTTTATAAAAAAGTTTTTTAAGTTTGTTGAACAATTTTTTGAAGGTTATTTTTCTATAAATAATTCGACTAAATTATTTAAATTAATTTCTATTTCATTATTAATTTGGATTTTAGAAATCATAATGTATTTTTTTATAGCTATATCTGTGAATCTATCTTTAGACAGTTTTTTCTTACTTGTTTTGACTATTTTATTTTTTGGTACTTCTGCTAATTTAGCTGGAATATTTCCATCTACAGCAGGAGGTTGGGGTTCATTTGATTTTTTTGGAATTTTAGTATTAATTTCATTTGGAGTTGATGATCAACTATCATTAGCTTATGTAATATTTGTACATTTTTGTCTTTGGGCTCCAGTAACATTGATAGGAATGATGATTTTTCTTAAAGATTGGATTCCCTTAAAAAAAAATAAAAAGGCTATTGATAAATGATTTCCAATGAAAAAAATATAACAATTATAGGAGCAGGGTTTACTGGTCTATCTTCTGCTTATTATTTATTAAAAAAAGGATTTCATGTGGAAATTTTTGAATCTGCACCATTTATAGGGGGACAAGCTTCTACGATTAATTTATCTGGTTTTGAAATAGAGAGAGGTTATCATCATTTGTTTACAGGAGACACTAATATAATTGATTTGATGAATGATTTAGGTTTGCAGAATACATTGAAATGGCATCCATCTTCTGTAGGTATATTTGATGGTGAAAAATTGTTTTCATTTCAGTCTCCAATAGATTTAATAAAATTTGATAAAATTCCACTTTTTGACAGATTAAGACTGGGTTTAATTACTTTATTTTTAAAATACAAAAAAAAATGGAAATCTTTAGAGTCTTTTACAGCTTCTGATTGGATAAGGGGTAGGGCTGGAAAAAATGTTTATGATCAAATATGGGGTCCTTTATTAAGAGGTAAATTTGGAGATTATTCTGAAGAAATAGGTATGCCTTGGTTTTGGGGAAAAATTCAAACAAGGTTTGGTTCTAGAAAACGTTTTAGCCAAGAAGTATTAGGTTATCCTGATGGAAGCTTTAAAATTATTTTGGACACTTTAAGTAAAAAAATTCAATCTCTTGGAGGAGTGATTTATAAAAATTCTCCTGTAAAAAAGATTTATTTCAATGATCAGAAAGAATTAAAAATTAAATATATTGAAAATAATATAAGCCAGAAAACAAAAAACACTAATGTGGTTTTATCTACAGTCCCATCCTTTGAAATGCTTAAAATTTGTGACTTTCCAGATGAATATAAAGTTAAATTAGAATCATCAAAATATTTAGGAGCAAGTGTTTTTATCATGGAATTAAAAGAAAGTCTTACTCCTTATTATTGGTTGAATATTGCTGATAAAAATAGTCCATTTTTAGGGGTTATTGAACAATCAAATTTATTGAGTCATAACTATTATAAAAACAAGCATTTTCTTTATCTTACTAATTATTTAGATAGAAATGATTGGAGATATAAACTTGAAGAATCAGAATTATTAAATATTTATTGTGATTACTTAAAAAAAATTAATGTGAACTTTAATAAGGATTGGATATTGGATTATACATATAACAAAATTAGTGCAGCACAGCCAATAATTGGTAAAAATTATGGAGAAATTATTCCAGAAATTATTACACCATTAAAAGGAGTATTTTTAGCTAATACCACTCAGATATATCCTGAAGATAGAGGAACAAATTATAGTGTTAAAATGTCACAAAAAGTTGTAGATTTAATAGATAAACATTTTAGAGATTTGGAGTCATTATGAAAGATATGTTGGGAAATATTGTTTTAATTACAGGAGCAGGTTCAGGTATTGGAAGAGAAATTGCAAAAAAATTCGTGGATGCAGGTTCAAAAACTATAATTATTGGTCGTAGATCTGATCAATTAGAAGGAACAAAAGAAATTTGTGATCCAAAGAAAAGAAATAATGTTTTTATAAAAGCATGTGATATTACTCAAGAAAAAGATTTAGATGAGTTACTTGATTTTATAAAAAATGAATTTGGAAAATTAGATGTGTTAGTTAATAATGCCGGAGCAAGTAGTGCTGTAAGAACTATTTCACATGTGACTGAAGAAATGTGGGATAATGTATTTGATTTAAACATTAAAGCAGTATATCAATTATCTCAAAAATTAATTCCATTAATGTTAGAAAATCAATCTGGAACAATTATTACTATTTCATCTATGGCAGCTCTGAACCCAGGATTGCTTGGAGGTGCTCCTTATGGGGCTGCAAAAGCTGGAGTGACAAATTTAATGGGGCATATAAATGCAGAATTGAATTCTCAAGGAATTAGAGCTACAGCTATTATGCCTGCTGAAGTAGATACTCCTATTCTTAAGAATAGAGCAATTCCTCCTAATCAAGAAGCGAGAGATACTATGATGAAACCTGAAGATTTAGCAGATACTGTTTTTCTTTGTGCATCATTACCTCAAAGAACAGTTATTGAACAAATAATTATGAGTCCTATTAATAAAAGGGATGTTAGTAAAGATTTAGAAGCTGCTAAGAATAGAACAAATTGAAAAAAAACCTAATTTTTATAGTTGTGGATGGGAGACTCCTTTGCTACAGTTATTCATAAATATATTTATAAGTAAAAAAGTTCAAATATCCAACAATTAAGGTTAGATTATTGAATACAAATTCAAAAAATAATAACTTGAGATCTGATATCAGAGAAATACTGAACTCTGAAAATAAAAAATCATCTAAAGAGTCATCCCCACCTAAAACTGTAACTGTACTATCTTGTCTTTTATCTGTTCAAGATAATTTTCATTATATACCTGATGAAGCTATAGAAGAAATTGCTGATTTTATGGATAAAACTATCAATGATGTTTGGGGTGTAGCTTCTTTTTATACGAATTTTAGATTTTCTCCTCCTGGTTCATATTCTTTAGATATATGTTGGGGCCCAACATGCCATATTTCTGGAGCTCAAGAAATATTAAGAGGAATCCATAAAAAACTTGGAATTGATACTGAAACAGAAACTAAAGATGGAAAAATTTCTTTGGGATATAGTACTTGCCTAGGTGCATGTGCTCAAGCTCCTGTATATGCTATAGATCATCATTTAATAGGAAATGCTTCTGTAGAAAATATTATGGACACAATTAAAGAATTAAAATAGAGGGAATTTTGTCAGAAGTATTTAATAAATTAGTTTCTAAAGTAAAATCACAAGATTTCGATGAAGAAATTTTGATTCGAGTAGGATATGGGGCATCAGGGCAAGCTGCGGGTTCTATAAAAGTATATGATTGGTTAACAAATAATTTTAAGTCTAAAGGTGAAATTAGATTGGTGGGAGCATTAGGACTTTCTTATCTTGAACCTATAGTGGATATCAAGATCAAAGGAAAACCTAGAGTTTTATTTTCAAATGTTGATGTAGAGAAAATTCAAAAAATTACTGATGAATATATTAATAATCAAAATTATTTAAAAGAATATGCTTTTGCACAAATTTTACAAGATGGAGAAGAGTTATTAGATAATATTCCAGAATTGAAAAATTTTGTACCTTTCAAATATCAAAAAAGAATCGCTACTAGGAATTTTGGAGAAATCAACCCTGAAAGCTTTGATGAATATATCTTAACAGGAGGTTATAAATCCTTAGATAAAGCTTTAAATAGTTTGACACCTGAAAATGTACTTGAAGAAGTTAAAAATTCAGGTCTTAGAGGGAGAGGAGGAGCAGCATTTTCTACAGGAATAAAATGGAGTTTTTTAGCTGGTAATAATGCTCCAATAAAATATGTTCTTTGTAATTGTGAGGAAGGAGATCCAGGAGCTTTCAATGATAAGGGAATTTTGGAGAATGATCCTCATACTCTTTTAGAAGGTTTGATAATTGCAGGTTATGCCACAAAGTCTTCTCATGGGCATATTTTTATCAGACAAGGTCATAATATACCTATTGAAAATGCAAGAAAAGCTGTTAAAGATGCTTATGATAATGGTTTATTAGGGAAAAATATTCTTAATTCTGGTTTTGATTTTGAAGTTGAAGTGTCATTAACAGGAGACTCTTATGTTGCTGGAGAAGAAACTGCCTTAATGGAAGCTATAGAGGGGAAAAGGTCAATGCCAAGGTTTAGACCACCTTTTCCCGCACAAGCAGGTTTATGGGGTAAGCCAAGCAATATAAATAATGTAAAAACATTAAGTTATGTTCCTTGGATAATCGAAAATGGTGCTAATGAATTTAAAAAAATTGGAACCGAAAAAAGTTCTGGTACAGCAATAATATGTTTATCAGGTCATATAAATAATAAAGGAATGTATGAAATACCTTTTGGGATTACTATTAAAGATTTATTAGAGAAGGTTGGTGGAGGATCTTCTACTGGGAAAGGTATAAAACTTTTGCAAACTGGTGGGCCTTTAGGTGGAGTCCTAGGTAAAGAAGCATTTGATGTAGTAATGGATTTTGAGGAAATGGCTAAGGCAGGAGCTATATTAGGATCTGGAGGAATCATCGTAGGTGATCAAAATGTTGATGTAGTAGATTTAATAAGAAATCTTGTTGCCTTTAATCAATTTGAATCTTGTGGGAAATGTTTTCCTTGTAGATTGGGAAATACTCATATGCTAGATATTTTGGATAGAGCTTGCAATGAAAAATCTATAAAAGGGGATCTTGATGTAGTTAAAAAAATTGGAGAAAATATGAAAGTTGGTTCATTGTGTGGACATGGTCAACTGGGATATAATCCTATTTCATCAGCATTAAAATTTTTTGATCAGGAATTTATTGATAAAATGACTACTTTCACTATCAGAGATGAAAAAAGTAAAATTCCAAAGATGATTTTACCTACTAGGACTAGGCCTTAATATGACTACTGAAGAAAAAAGAAAAATAGAAACGTTAACAATTAAAGTTGATGGGAAATTAATTCCAGCTAAACCTGGTCAAACTGTCATTCAGGCAGCTCAGGATGCTGGAATTTACATACCATATTTATGTTACCATCCAGGAATGGATCCTTATGGAGCTTGTAGGATGTGTGTTGTGGAAACTGAAGTTAATGGTAGAAAAATGATTCAAGCTTCTTGTACCACTCCAGTATCAAATGAAATGATAGTTTCAAGTGATTCTTCTGAAATTAAAGACTTAAGAAAAGGAATTATGGATCTTTTAATGTCAGAACATCCTCATGGTTGTTTGACATGTCATAGAATCGAATTATGTGGTCCTCAGGATGTTTGTCAAAGACATGTTTCTGTTACAGATAGATGCACTACATGTCCTAAAAATGAAAGATGTGAATTAAAAGATACAATTCGTGATACAGAAATGGATCTTACTACTCCATTAACATATAACCGAAGACAATTACCAATTCATGGTGATGATCCTTTTTATGATCGAGACTACAATCTATGCATTGTTTGTGTGAGATGTGTAAGAGTTTGTGATGAAGTAAGATTCGACAATGCTATTACATTAAAATCAAGATCAGGAGTTGCTATTGTAGGTACTTCTCAGGGAACTTCTTTATTAGAATCAGGCTGTGAGTTTTGTGGAGCTTGTATAGATGTTTGTCCTACAGGAGCTCTTGTTGAAAGAAATTATAAATGGGAAAAAGCAACAAAAAAGACTAAGAGTATTTGTTCTAATTGTCCTGTAGGTTGTCAATTAATCATGGAATCAAATGAACAGGAAAAATCAATAAGAATGATAGGAGATTATTCTGGAGAATCTAATGCTGGACAAACTTGTTTCCGAGGTAAATTTGGAAACGACTATGTTAATTTTAGAAATATCAAATATCCCAAAATTAAAGAAGGAGATTCTCAAAATAAAAGCAACTGGGAAGAAGTTAATTTTCTTATTAGTAAAAAAATCAATGATTTCAAGCCATCCGAAATAGCTATATTAAATTCTCCAAGATCTACTAACGAGGATTTTTTTGTTTCTCAAAAATTTGCTAGATTAGTCTTGAAAACCAATAATGTTGATTCAACTAACAAAGATCAGATTCTTAAATATTTTTCTAAATCCTTTAAATACCCAGGTGGAACTGGAACAATTTTAGATTTAGAGAATTCTGATAATGTGATAATAATTTCAGGAAATCCTACTGAACAACAAAATGTTGTTTCTGTTTTTGCTAAAAAGGCTGCAAGGAATGGTGCCAATATTATAGTTATTGATCCTAGAGAAACAGAAATGACTAGATATTCAAATAAATGGATTAAAAATATTCCTCATTCTCAATCAAATCTTATTTCTGCAATTTCTAAATCGATATTTGATCAAGGGATTGAAGATAAAGATTTTCTTAAAAATCATGGAGAACATATAGATGATTTTAAAACTTCTTTATGGGATTTTGATTTAGAGAAAATAAAATCTGAATTTAATATTAAACCTGATTTAGTTGTAGATTTGGCTAAAATTATTGCTGGGGGATCAACATCATTTTTATTAGGTGTTGATGGGCTTAATGATTCTCAATCTTCAGAATTAGTAAGATCTGTAATTAATCTTGCGACAATTACAGGTAATTTGTTTAAAAAAGGATCTGGTGTTTTCCCTTTATACAAAGGGGCTAATCTCCAAGGAAGTTTAGATTTGGGTCACTCACCTAATTTATTACCAGGTTTTCGAAATATAGAAAATAAGAAAGATGTAGATTTTTTAAATAAATATTGGGATTCTGATTTGTCCACTGAAAAAGGAATGGATTATGAAGAAATCATTAAAGCTATAGAAGATAAAAAAATTAAAGCTTTGTTTGTTATGAATGATGCCTTTGCAGAAGATTTAATGAAAAAAGAAGTATTAGACTCTATCTCTAAGCTTGAATTTTTAGTAGTGGGTACAAGTAATAAAAATTCTTTATCAGTTTTAGCTGATGTTGTGATTCCTATAGCTAATTTTCCAGAGAGAGAAGGAACAATGACTAATCTTGAAAGAAGAGTTCAATTATCACCAAAAGCTCATAAATCTAACACAGATTATAAGAGCGTTTGGGAGTTTTATTCCAATCTTGCTCAAACAATAGGTTTTGATGATTTTAATTATGAATCTTCAAAAGCTGTTTTTGATGAAATAAGAGAAATAGTTAAAGAATATGAAGGTATTGATTATAAAAATTTAAGTGATAGTGGGAAAAAATGGGAATTTTCGACTAAAAAGGTCACTTTATTACCTGTAAAATACCTATCCAAAAATCAATTAGAAAATGATAATAAAGGTTTATTATTATTACATGGAAGAGTTTTAAGCCAAGCACAACATGAAGTTGAAATTATCAAGGGAAATCAAAAAAATGTTATTAGTAAAGATAATATTATTAAAATGCACCCTAATGATGTTCAAAATCTTAATCTAAAAGAAGGTGATTTAATAAATATTGCTAATGGTTCATCTTTTTCATTAGATGGAAAACTTGAAATAGATAAGGAACTTGAGGGAACAATAAGATACACTTCTTTGTTTGCTGAAATGATTACTGATTTTTCAGAATCTCGAGAAGATTGGGCTCCTACTATTCCTGATTTAGAATTTAAGACTTTAAGGGTAAAAAAAATTAATAGGAGTAATAATGTCAAACGCTAAAAAAGTTACTGATCAAAATTTCAACCAAGAAGTAATAGAATCCTCAAAACCTGTATTAGTTGATTTTTGGGCTGAATGGTGTGGTCCTTGCAAGATGATAGCTCCTTCTTTAGAGGAATTAGCTAATGATTATAAAGATACAATAGATGTCGTAAAACTTAATGTTGATGAAAATCCAACTACAGCATCTTCTTTTAGCATTAGATCTATTCCTACTTTATTAATTTTTAAAGATGGTGCTCCTGTTTCTCAAATAGTTGGAGCCGTACCTAAGAGTGCAATAAAATCTAAGATTGATGAAATTTTAGAGAAATCTTAGTTTGAATTTATTATTATTTTTTAAGGTGTTTGGTTTAAATGCAAATACCTTATAAATGGAAAGCTTTTGGAGCAGTATCATTATCATTATTTGTAATGGTAATGGATCAATCTGCCTTAAATGTTATTCTTCCTGAAATAGCAGAAAGTTTCTCTGTTCGTCTAAGTATAATTTCATGGGTTACGATTATTGGTGGCTTAACTATAAGTAGTACTTTACTTCCTTTGGGTAAGTTAGCAGATATAATGGGCAGAAGAAAAGTTCATATTATAGGAATGGGATTATTTGGAATAGGTTCTTTAATATGTTATTTTTCTTCCAATATTTCTACTTTAATGGCTGGAAGAATTTTATCCTCAATAGGTTCATCTATGGATCAAGCTGTTGTAATGGCTATTGTATTAGCTGTATTTCCTAAGAATGAAAGAGGAAAAGGATTAGGAATGATAACTTTTGCTGTTGGCCTAGGCGCGATAGCAGGACCGTTAATAGGAGGGCAAATTTCACAGCTTATAGGATGGCGTTTTGTATTCTTAATAATGTTTTTTCCCACATTTATAGCATTATCACTTGCTTATTTAGTACTTAAAGACACATTAATCGGTTCTCCAGAATTAAGAGAAAAAGAAAGATATGATTGGAAAGGTGCTATATATTCTTCATTGTTTATAATAATTTTAATAATCAATATTATTAACCCTCTGAATATTGGTTATTCATCACCAATATATTGGTCTTCATGGTTAATATGTATTACTATTTTTATAATATTTGTAAGATCTCAACTAACTAACCCTTCCCCAATGTTTAATTTATATTTTTTCACGAAATGGAGATTTTCTTTTGCTGTTGCTGCTAGATTGACTGGATTTATGTCTAATGCACCTTTCTGGTTTCTTATTCCTTTCTATGCAACTATTGTACTTGGTTACAGTATAAGCTTAACTGGAATTTTAATATTTCTTAATGCAGTAGGGATGTCATTTACTGGAACTATAGGAGGGAGATTATCAGATAAATTTGGCACTTTAAAATTTATTTTAACGGGTTTATTTTCACTTACTATTTCCTGGATTTTATTGATATTTTTGCCTTCTAATTCTCCTGTGATTTACATTGCTTTAATTTCATTATTTAATGGTGCTTCCAATGGATTATGGATGGCTCCCAATACAAGTGAAACTTTAGAAGATATTGATCGAAATTCCCAAGGTATTATA
>PBKW01000021.1 GCA_002721615.1 Chloroflexota bacterium | reverse complement strand
CCTGGTCCTGAAGGAGGAGGACCGGAATTTTATGTTAGAGGAGCTTCAGAAGAACAGTATAATTGTATGGTTGAAGCACTTGGTCCGCCTTCAGTTGAGCAATTTAATTTTAGAGATCCAAGGCCAGAGGAATACGAAAGATTACACAACAATGGTTGTGAAGGAATACCAGAGTTATTTGGTCAAGAAGTATATGGAGAAGATGAAAGAGGGTTCTTTGGTAAACCTAAAGTAGGTTCTCTTAAGACTGGTGGTCCTGGGGAGATGATGCAAGATCCAACAATGTTAGCTATGGCAGGTTTAGTAGTTACAGTAGGTGCTACTCTATTACAGATGGCTAGAGGAAAATAATAAAGAGTATATTATAATTTAATACTTCTTTAACGATTTTATCAATGGATGATTAAAATTGAATAATAATGGCCTCAAAAATATTAAACTAGACTCTCTTATTATAGGTGCAGGTTTTTCAGGACTATATCAACTGATTGCTCTTCGTAATAGATTAGGTTTTTCTACTAAAATACTGGAAGCAGGCAATGGGATTGGAGGAACATGGTATTGGAATAGGTATCCTGGTGCACGATGTGATTCGGAAAGTCACTCATATAACTATTATTTTGATGATGAACTTCTTGACGAGTGGCAATGGTCTGAGCGATATCCTGGTCAAGAAGAGATAATTAAATATTTAAATTATGTTGTTGAAAAATTTGATTTAAATAAAGATATTTATTTCAATTCACGTGTTTTGTCAGCTCACTATGATCAACAAAAAAATAAGTGGCTTGTTGTGACTGAAAATGGTCAAAGGTTTGAATGCACTTATTTAATAGCAGCTGTTGGATGTCTTGATAATTCCTCATCAATTATTCCTAAATTTTCAGGTTTAGAGAATTTCAAAGGTGATTGGTATCATACAGGTAATTGGCCTCATGAAGGTGTAGATTTTAAAGGTAAAAGAGTAGGTCAGATTGGCACTGGATCAACGGGGATTCAAACTGCTCCAATAATAGCTGAAACTGCAAGTCACCTTACTGTATTTCAGAGAAATCCAAATTTTAGTGTTCCTGCAAGTAACAGGCCTCTAAATTCAGATTTTCAAAAATATCTTCGAGAAAATCGTGAGAAAATCAAAAAAATGATTCAATCTAATACAAATGGGCATCCTTTTTTGTTTTCAGAATGTAAAATATTTGATGTTAGTGAAGAGGAACGTGAGGAGATTTTCGAAAGAGCTTGGGAAAATGGTGGCTTAAGTTTTAGAGGATGTTTTCAAGATATAGCATTCGATAAAAAAGCTAATGACATGGCAGTTGATTTCTTAAAAAGAAAGATTAGATCTATAGTTAAAAATCCAGAAAAAGCTAAAGTTTTAACAAATATGGATCATGTGTTTGGAACTAAAAGACCTCCAATAGATACTAATTATTTTGAAACATTTAATAGAGATAATGTAAGTTTGGTTGATGTGAAATCATCTCCTATTGAATCAATTATTCCCAAAGGAATTAAAACAAAAAAAGAAGAATATGAATTGGATATATTGGTTTTTGCTACAGGATTTGATGCAATGACTGGTCCGTTACTTAATATCGATATACAAGGTTTAGATGGTAAGAAATTAAGAGATATTTGGAAAGATGGTCCAAAAACTTTTCTTGGTATTCAAATTGCGGGCTTTCCAAACTTATTTACGATTACTGGACCAGGAAGCCCATCAGTTCTTTGTAATATGATTGTTCCTATAGAGCAACATGTTGAATGGATAGAAAAGTGTTTAGGGTACATGAAAAAAAATAATATTAATTATATAGAAGCGACTCAAGGTTCAATGAAAAAATGGGTAGAGCATAATGAAGATGTAGTAAATGAGACACTTTTTATTCATGGAAAGGAGCATTCTTGGTATTTTGGAGCAAATATTCCTGGAAAGCCGAGAGTTTTTATGCCTTATGCAGGAGGTATGGGCAGATATAAAGCTATATGTAATGATGTTGCTAGACAAAATTATATTGGATTCAAATTAGGAAATAATGATAAAGGAAAAACTTATATCCCGCCAAAATTATCTGTAGATATATTAGTTGAAGATGTACTTATGACTAAAAAACTATGATTTTCTAGTCATAAGTTTTTATATATTTCCATAATTATTTTCTTTTCTTTATATTTATTAAGAATTCCATCTAATTATAAGGAGAAAAAATGAAACCTTCAGATCAAAATTTTTCATTAGATAAATCAGTTTTACGTACACCTGATTCATACTTTAGTGACCTGCCACTTTGGGATTACGAACCCCAGTATTTTACTAGTAGATTATATGGCTTGGATGTCCGAATGGCATATTATGATCTTGGAAATAAAGAATCAGATGAGATTATTCTACTTACACATGGAATGTCAGCATGGTCTTATTTAAACCGTAGGATGATCTCGCCACTTGTTAGTGAGGGTTATCGAGTTATATTATTTGACCAAGTAGGATGTGGTCGTAGTGATAAGCCTATTCATGAGAAAGACTATACATACGAGAGACATATTGGATGGAATATAGATTTGTTGATCAACCATTTAGGACTTAAAGGCGTTACTGCTGTGTTACAAGATTGGGGAGGTTTAATAGGAACTCGAGTTGTTGCAGCGCATCCAGGATCTTTTAGACGCCTTGTAATTGCAAACACAATGTTGCCTACATGTGATGATAGATTTTTCAAGGTTTCTCCAGGATTTTATAGCTGGAAGACATTTGCGTTTCGAACAGGATTGAAGGACGAAATATGGATGAAGGAACGTGGAGGTAAATGGCCCGGTCAAATCTTGGCGCAAAAAGCAATTGGTCCAAGTAATCCCAAAATGAATCCCGCAGAGATAGCAGCTTATAATGCTCCTTATCCTGATGATAGATATAAAGCAGGTGCTAGAATGTTCCCTGAGCTTGTATCAACCCCTTCTACTGATCCTACGAATCGTCCTGCAATGTCTGAATCTGAAAACAATGCATCAGCCTGGGCTGTATTTCAAAAATTTACTAAGCCGGTCTTATTAGCTTTTAGCGATGAGGATACAGTTATGGCTGGTGGTGATGCAATATGGAAAGACCAATGTCCAGGAACAAAACATCCTGGAGTCAATCACGTTACTATTAAAGGAGTAGGTCATTTTTTACAAGATGGAGGTGCTGACCAACTAGTTGATGCAATTACTTCTCTCATCAAGTCCACTCCAGTATCATCTATAGAACCTTTATCTGCTAGGCCATTTGCAAACAAGGACGCAATATATGCAAAGATTGCTGCAGAAACTGCAGCAAC
The DNA here is from genome assembly GCA_002721615.1 of Chloroflexota bacterium. GTDB lineage: Bacteria > Chloroflexota > Dehalococcoidia > Lucifugimonadales > Lucifugimonadaceae. The sequence continues at coordinate 21,849 of PBKW01000021.1, read as the reverse complement.
AGAGCGAGCAGTAAAACATGGTGATGTGGGTATTTCTACACCGTCTGATGGGGGAGTTTCTTTTATATCCCCAACTCCTGAAGATTTTAGTCCGTATCAATAATAATACTTATCTAGATAAGATGTGGTTATTTGAAAAATATTACCTTTCACTTCGGAGCTTACGTCTTCCGGCTAATCCTATGTTACGTTTGTCAGATGAAGGTAAAATTTTGTTTATTTCTTCAATTTCTTCTTTAGAAAGTTTCCATGTAGAAGTAGAGGCATTGGCTTTTAATTGATCAACATTTGTAGCTCCAGAAATTACTGAAGAAACACATTTATTTGCTAGTAACCACGCAAATGCTAAATCTAATAAATTTTTATTTCTTTCTTTGGCCCAAATAGTTAAATTTTCAATAATATTATAGTTGTTTTCAGTTAGAAACCTATCAGTTAATTCTGGTCTAGAATTTTCTGTTAATCTAGCACCACTAGGAAGAGGTTTATCTCTTTGATACTTTCCTGTTAAAAAACCTGAAGCAAGAGGAAAATATGGTAAAATTCCAATTGAATATTTTTTGCAAGCATGTATTAGTTCATTTTCAACATGTCTAACTAACATAGAATACTCTGGTTGAATAGTTGAAAATTTTTTCCATCCAAATCTTTGGCTTATATGGATAGCTTCGACCATTTCCCAAGACATTAAGTTGGAACAACCTATGTGTCTAACTTTTCCTTGAGTCACTAAGTCGTCCAATGCTTTTAAAGTTTCTTCTATTGGAGTATAAGGGTCATAAATATGAGTTTGATATAGATCTATGTATTCAGAATTTAATCTCTTTAAGCTACCTTCTACAGATCTTTTTATATTGGTGCTACTTAAGCCTTCGTCATTAATTCCTTTCTCCCATCTAATGCCCACTTTTGTAGCAATAATATATTGATCTCTTTTTGATTTTATAGCCTTTCCAATAAATTCTTCAGAAATTCCTGATGAATATACATCAGCTGTATCGACCATATTTATTCCTAAATCTAAGGAGGAATGGAGTATTTTTTCTGAAGACTTGTAGTCAAGACGTGCTCCAAAATTATTTGTTCCTAATCCTATAGCTGAAACTAATAAGCCAGTATTACCAAGTAATCTATATTCCATATAAATAGTTCTCTCTGTTCATTTTATCAATTTTCAATCTTCCATTGATGCTTTGTTTTATTCAGATGACTTTCTAAATTTTTTAATAGTTTCCTCAGAGATGGGATAATATCTTCCTGGTGGGGCATTTTCTTGATCTATTAATTTCATGATAAATTCTTCAACTTTTTCATGCTCTTCTGCCCAATCAATTATCTCTTCAACTAATTGATTGGGTACTACTACTACTCCATCATCATCAGCTACAATTAAATCTCCAGGCATTACCAGTGCCCCTCCACATCCAATTGGCACATTAGCCTCATAAGGTTCTATAGCAGGACGATTCGCTGTGGCAACTCTGTCTCCTGCAAAAACTGATAAATCATAGTCTTTAGAAATTTTATCTATGTCACGAATAGCGCTATCAGTAACAAGACCTTCAGCATTCTGCATATAAAGATGTCTTGTTTTAATATTTCCAAGAATTGAATATCCTTTATCTCTCATACCGTCAATTACCAATACATCTCCTGGACCACATGATCCCATTGCCTCATATTCTGGAGAAAATTCTCCTTTTCGAGTAAATTCAAGTAAATCTGGTCTTGGTGGAACACATCTAAGAGTTACTGCTCTTGCAACAAGTTTTTTCCCAGGAGTCATTGATTTAACTCCTTTTATAAAACAATTTTGCCAAGAAGCTTGCTCATGCAAACCAGCAGGAAATTGAGAACCTTGGAGTCCCAACTTGAATACTCCACTATATACAGTAGCAGAGTCTATTTTTTTAAATCTTTCTATAATTTTATTAGGTATTCTAGATTGTGATTTCATAAAATTACTATATCAGTAAGGAATTTATTATTCATGGTTAATTTGGACGTACTAGTGGATTCGAACCTATTAAGCCCACTGATTAACAGTACCTTATTTAGATTCTAGTTTCCAACAAAGTGTTAGTAATGATTAATATCGTTGAGTCAATTACTTATCTTCTTCTAATAATTTATCATCACTATTACTCTACAAAAATATCTGTATTATATAAGGTATCTAATTAACAAGAACAGGAATCTATGAACGAATATATATTATTGGTACTACATAAAAAAGGAAGATCTCTTTCTGCTTTTTCTCTTTTAGATAACAGTATGGTTTTTGATATTAGAACAAAAGTTTTCCCCCATGAGATTTGCCTCTCTCCTGATAGAAAAATTGCTTACTTAACAGAATATGGATTACAGGGTGTAGAGTCAGAAGGAACCGGTGGAAACACTATCGCAGTTGTAGATATTGCAAAAAGAAAAATAATCAAGCGAATTAGTACTGGGGATTTCCTAAGACCTCATGGTATTGTTACCCATAAAAATGGGCAGATGTGGGTAACTGCTGAAAGTAATGATAAGATTCTTTCATTCGATCTACGTACTGAAGAACTACGTTTTTCTGTGACTACAGTAGGAAAAACTCCTCATATAATCACAATAACTCCAGATGGAACACAGGCAATTTCAACCCATGTATTTACTGGAGATATTGTTTTGATTGATACAAAAACTGGAAAGATAACTAAAAGAATAATGATAGGAGATAGGCCTGAAGGTTTGGCATTCTCAAAAGATGGAAAAACTTTATTTGTAGCCAATCATGAAAGCAACGATATAGCCGTGGTAGATATTCTTTCAGCAAATATTATGAAAAGGATTAAAACAGGTAAGGGGCCTGTTCGTCTTGTTACTACACCAAAAGGAGATAAAATTGTTACTCCTGTGATGTACTCTAATCAGGCCCAAGTGATAGACGTAGAATCTTGTGAAGTAGTTGCTACTATTAAAGTGGGGGAACAACCAGCTGGAGCTACGATTTCACCTGATGGAAAATATGCTTTTTTTGCTTGTCAGGCTGAAGATAAAATATATATTGTATCTCTTGAAACATATAAAGTGGAAAATATACTCTCTGTAAAACAAAATCCTGATTCTATGCAATGTTTAACTACTTCAGAGATCCGTTAAGATATCAGTAAGAGAATAATAAATTCAAATCAGATAAAATTGTAAATGGTTTTTAATAGTTTTTACTTGTGTGAGGTAATATTTTATGTATTTTTCCACCCCTGACGAGCAGATAAGGTACTAGGCGTTTATTACCTATTTTTTCTAATATTTTTCATATTTATATCTTAAATTAAATAGGATAATTTTGTTTAAGTTGGAATTAAGAATGATATTTAATTAAAATAGATACAGTTTTTTTCCAAATCAATATTTGTTTTTTTATTAATGATCCTTGAATTTTAGGATAGAAACAATTACCTACTTTGTAGACATTATTACTTTTCCATAATTTTGTTATCGAATCAATATTTTTAATCAATCCTGAGCTTAAAGCTGCTAAATAAGCTGCTCCTAATACTGTAGTTTCTATGTTATTTGGCTTGATTATTTTTATTTGCAAAATATTGGAAAGGCTTTGAATAAATTTGTTATTTTCAGTCATTCCTCCATCAACCCTAATTTCAGAAATTTTTGTGTCGGAATCTTTTTCCATTCCTTCTATTAAGTCTAAAGTTTGATAACACAGACTATCTAATGTCGCTTTGACTATTTCAGCAATTGAAGTATCTCTAGTTAACCCAAATATTGCTCCTCTAGTATTTGGTTCCCAATGAGGCGCACCAAGACCTGTAAGAGCTGGGACTACCATTATGTTTTCATTTTTATTGGCCTGAGAATAGAGATCTTCAGTTTCTTTAGAGTCTTTGAAGAAAAATAACTTGTCTCTTAACCATTGGATTGCTGAACCAGCAACAAATATACTGCCCTCAAAACAATACATTTTTTGATTACCAATTTTATAAGCAACTGTTGTTAGAAGTTTGTTTTTTGATAAGGAGAATTTTTCCCCAATATTCATCAGAATAAAGCAACCAGTTCCGTATGTGCTTTTTGTCTGACCTTTTTCAAAACATGCTTGGCCAATTGCTGCTGCTTGTTGATCACCTGCCATTCCACCAATATTTATTGGACTGCCAAACAAATTAGTAGTACCAAAATCATATGAATTACTGACTACTTTGGGTAGCAGATTTTGGGGAATATCTAAAATTTTTAATAGATCAGTTGACCATTCTTCTTTATTAGGATCATATAACATTGTTCTAGAGGCATTGGTTATATCAGTTATATGTGATTTTTTTTCAGTTAAATTCCATAATAACCAAGTATCAATTGTTCCAAATAGCAGGCTGTTTTCTTTAGCAAGCTTCTTGGCCTCGACATTATTATCTAAAATCCATTTGATTTTTGTAGCTGAAAAATAAGGATCAATAATCAACCCAGTGATATTTTGTATTTTTCTATCTAGTTTCTTTTCTTTTAAATCTTTACAAATATTAGTTGTTCTTCTGTCTTGCCAAACTATTGCATTGTAAACTGGCCTTCCTGTTCTTTTATTCCAAAGAATAGTTGTTTCTCTTTGATTAGCTATGCCAATAGAATAAATTTGTGAAGCTTCAATTTTGTTCTTTTTTAATATTTTTTGAATTAATAATTTAACATCATTCCATATTTCAACAGCATTATGCTCAACCCAGCCATTTTTTGGAAAAATTTGATCAAAGTGTTTTTGAACAGAATCAATAACTTTTAAGCGATTGTTATAAATTACTACCCTGGAACTTGTTGTTCCTTGGTCTATAGCTAGAATAAATTTCTTTTTATCAGAACTCATAGATGCTCCAGACTTTTGTAATTAATTATCACACAAGTTGTCACACAGAGTCACACAAAATGAAATTCAACGGCAAACAATGTTAATATTGTCTAAGTTGGAGTTAGTTTGGTCGGGACGAGTGGATTTGAACCACTGACCTCCAGTACCCCATACTGGTGCGCTACCAAGCTACGCCACGCCCCGCGGATAATGAAAAATTATAGTCTAAGTGTTTAATCTTTGAATTCTTTATCTTGAGAACGAAATTTGTTTCTCATGAAAGATACTATCGAACTATAGTATCTTCTTAATGCAAATAGAACTCCGACTAGTCCTCCAATTGCAATTTGAATGATATACCCTATATAACTAAAATCTAAATATGCATGTTCTATTATTCTTTCAAATTTTTTTTCTGGGACTGTTTGGGCATTCATTTCCGGTAGATTAAAAAATAAATTCATCGACAAAAAATAAATTAAAGTAAAAAACAAAAAAGAACGTTTATTAATGAATTTCATTTATATTTCAATGTGATATGTTAATTTATATAGATAATAATTATTCTGTAGATATTATCAGAAAGGCTATCACTAAACATTAATCTATTCGCCTTATTACAAATAATACCTATAAATAAGGATAAATTCATGGGAAAAAACATTATAAACAATAAGGATTATTGGGATAAATTTTATCTTGATTTTAATGAAACTTTAGAGAGTGATTTTGCAAGATTTTGTTCTGATAGAATATCAGGTTTGAGTGATTGTGTAATTGTAGAATTGGGTTGCGGAAATGGTAGAGATTCAAAATATTTTCACTCTTTAAATATTCCACTTTTTTCTTTTGATTTATCTGAAGTGGCTATAGATAAGCTCCAAAAATTAGGATTAAAAAATGCTACATTTATTGTATGTGATTTTAAAGATGTTAACTCTTTATCGGTTAAATTGAATGATGTTACGAAAAATAAGATTAAAGTTTTTTATTCTAGATTTACTATGCATTGTGTAAATGAGAATGTCGAAAACAAATTGTTAACTTGGTTGTTTGAAAATATGACTGAAGATGATTATTTTTTTATTGAATCAAGAACTGAATTTGATGAACTATATGGACAAGGTGTTGCTTTTGATGGAGGATTTATAACTTCTCATTATAGAAGATTTATTAACCAAGAAAATTTTAAAAATAAGGTTTTAAATATGGGTTTTAAGATAGAATATGAAGCATTTAGTAAAGGCTTAGCAATTAAGGGTAATGAAGATCCTAAACTAATGAGATTTGTGCTAAGAAGATAATGAATAAAAATTATTAGTTGTCATTTGTAAAACATTATTCTTTTTTGGCATTAAAATATACTAATATATATACTTTGAAATAATATGATGAAGAAAAACCCAAAAAGATCTAATTTTCTTTCTTTTGTAAAGTTATTAATTTCTTACCATAAATATGGTCTTTTTTTAGGAATTTTAATTACTATTGTTGCTAGTCTTTTGGATACGATAGCATTAGCTTTAGTAGTTCCAACATTAGAACTTCTCACTTATTATGCCTCTCCTGAATCAATTGGTAATGAAGCTCATTCTGCAAGTAATATGGTTTTGAATTTCACTAGAGATATTTTTTTATTTTTTAATTTTGAATATACATTGAAATGGATGCTTTTAGTTATTTTTATCATCATGGGAATGAGAGCTATATCAGTGTTTATGTATAACGGATTGATGAATTTTTATAAGACAAAAATAGTAGCTACTTTGAGTAAAAATTTATATCGAAAACTTGAAAAATCAAGTTGGGTTTTTTACAAATCAAGACGTCATAGTGAAACAACTAATTTGATGACTGGTCAACCTTTAAGAGTAGGTTCAGCTTATGTAGATTTGACCGAAATTTTAGCGAATTCTTTTAACGTTTTAGTATATTTAATTGCGTCTTCAATCATTTCTGTAAAATTAACTATTTTTGCTGTTGTTGCAGCTTTCTTTTTGAGTGTATTTTTTTATGGATTAAGAATTATTGCGAGAATATTAGGCGAAAAATCAACGATATATTCTGCTGAACTTCTTGAGTCAGTTGGAAACAGTATTTCTATGGCAAAATTTATTCGATCACATGGTCTAGCAAAAGTGATGAGAGAAAAAGTTTTTGTCCAATTAGAGAAAGTGAGAAAAAACCAATTTTTTATTTCTATTAATGAAGGCATATTTCATGCAACTTATGAATATGCTTTTATAATATTGATTTTATTAGGATTGTTAGTAGCTACAAGATTTATGGATTTGCCTACAAGTTTAGTTCTGTTAATGAGTTTATTGTTATATAGAATTTTTCAAAAAATCAAAGTGGTTCAAGCCCATCTTCAAAGACTTAGTAAAAATTTACCAGCATTAGATGCTATTCAGGATGCTATAGAGATATCCACAGAAGAAAAAGAGGATTGGGGAACTAAAGAATATAAAGGGTTTAAAAAATCAATTTCTTTAAAATCTGTTTATGTAAATTTTGATGAAAATCAGATTATAAAAAATATTGATTTAGAAATTGAATTAAATTCAACTGTTGCTTTTATTGGTCCATCAGGTGGAGGTAAAACTACTTTAGCTGATATAATTTCTGGTTTAATAAGGCCAGATTCAGGAAAAGTGTTAGTAGATGGAGAAAATTTATATCAATTTTCAGAAAAATCATGGAAAGAAAAATTGGCTTATGTTTCTCAAGGTTCCTTATTATTTAATGATTCTATAAAGAATAATTTACTTTGGGGAAATGAATATTCTGATGAAAAGGAAATGATAAAGGCGGCACGATCTTTCTCTACTCACAAATTTGTCAATAAAATGCCTGAAAAGTATGACACCAAGATAGGAGATGTAGGTTCTAATTTATCTGGAGGAGAGAGGCAGAGATTAGTATTAACTAGAGCTATGCTCAGAAAACCTAGAATTTTGATTTTAGATGAAGCAACTAGTGAATTGGACTCAAATACTCAATCTGAAATAGTATCAAGTCTTAAAACATTAAAAGGTAAAATTACTTTATTGATCATAGCTCATAGGTTAGAAACGATTAATATTGCTGATAAAATTTACTTTATTGATTCAGGAAATATTTCTGAAATTTTAGATCCTATTGATACCATAACCAAAGAAAGTAAAATGAAAGAATTATTTTCAAAAGGAAACTAAAATGAATGATCTTGAAAAAAAAATAAATATTTTACAGAAAAATTTTTCTGATACTGTGAGGCATCTTTGACTTAGATAGCTTTTCTAAGGAAATCTTAAGAATTGAAGATGAAGCCTCAAATCCTCATATTTGGAACGATCATGAAAATGCTACATCTATCATGAGAAAATTATCCTTGGCCAAAAAACGTTTTTCGGCATGGGAAAATCTAAAAACATCTATTAATGATCTATCTGAAGTTTTAAAAGATTCTAAGGATGAAGAAATTGAAGATTTTAGAGAAGATTTTTTAGAAGAAATAAACAAAATAGAAAATAAATTAGAAGATTTAGAATTTAGTGAACAGTTGTCAGGAGAACATGATTCTTCATTTGCAATAATTTCTTTAAGTCAAGGAGCAGGGGGCGTGGATGCGCAAGACTGGACTTCAATGTTGATGCGAATGTATCTGAGATGGGCTTCAAGAAAAGGTTTCGAAGCTGAAGTTCTTTCTAGAATGACAGGAGAAGAAGCAGGAATTAAAAGTGCTTTGATACGAATTAAAGGAGATTATTCATATGGATACTTGAAAGGTGAAAAAGGTACTCATAGGTTGGTGAGACTTTCACCATTTAATGCTAATAGTCTTAGACACACTAGTTTTGCGTTAGTTGAAGTGATGCCGGAGCTAGAAAGCAGTGTTGAAGTGAATATTAATTTAGATGATTTAAGAATTGATACTTTTAAAGCTAGTGGACATGGTGGTCAAAGTGTTCAAAAAAATTCATCTGCAGTTAGGATTACACATTTACCTACTAATATAGTTGTTTCGGTTCAAAACGAACGTTCTCAGAGTCAAAATAAAAAATTAGCAATGAGTATTTTGAAATCAAGAGTTATGGAAATCGAATTAGAGAAAAAAGAGTCAGAAAAAAATAAAATTAAAGGTGAACATGTTTCAGCTGAATGGGGAAGTCAGGTAAGAAATTATGTTTTACACCCATATCAATTGGTGAAAGATAATCGTACATCTCTTGAAATAAAGGATGTAAAGAATGTTTTAGATGGTGATTTAGATGATCTTTTAAGAGCTTATTTAAAGACTTTAATGGGGAAAAATTAGATTAAAATTTTGATAAAAACAATTTAGATTGTAAAATTAAAATATGATTATGAATTTTAAGAAAATTATTATTAAATATTTTTTGATTATTTCTCTAGTGGGAACATTGATATCTTGTGGAAGTGATACTGATATTGTTACTCCAGATTTAAATTCTTCTGAAGAAACATCTAATCAAGAAAAAAATATTGCTCCTGGATTAATGACCGAAAAAAAATCAGATGATTCAGGTGATAAAAATAGAGGAGGGGTATTAAAAAGACTTTGGGCTGATCCCGCAACTCTAGATCCTCATTTGGTTACAGATACTACTTCGGCTGGACTAGTAGTTGAGTTATTTAGTGGCTTGGTAAGCTTAAACTCAGATCTAGAAATTGTTCCAGAATTGGCAGAATCATGGAATATTTCTGATGATGGAAAAGTTTATACTTTTAAATTAAAAGAAAATATTTTGTTTTCTGATGGGACTCCTATAACAGCTTCTGACTTTAAATGGTCTTTAGAAAGAGCTGCTCACCCTGATACAGAATCTCCAGTTGCATCTATTTATTTAGAAGATATTGTAGGTTCAATGGAAGTAATTGATGGTGATGGTTCAATTACAGATATTTCTGGAATAAAAGTTATTGACGATAATACACTTCAATTGACGATAGATGCTCCTAAAGCTTATTTCTTAGCTAAATTGACTTATCCAACTGCATATGTTGTTAAGAAAGAAAATGTTGAGCAAGGAGGAGACAATTGGACTGATTCTCCAGTCGGCACTGGTCCATTTATTTTATCTGAGTATAGTATAGGAGAGGTTTTGGTAATTCGAAGGAATGATAATTACTGGGGAGAAAAGGCTAAACTAGATGGTGTTGAATTTAATCTAGCTGGTGGAGTAGCTATGGCTATGTATGAAAATGATGAAATTGACATTACTGGTGTTGGTTTAGCTGATTTAGAGAGAGTAAAAGATGTGAATGATCCTTTAAATAATGACTTGGTATCTGTACCTCCTTCTTTCACTGTTACTTATATAGGTTTTAATGTTAATGAGCCTCCTTTTGATGATTTGAAGTTTCGATTAGCTTTAAATTATGCAGTAGATAAACAACTTATAGCCTCTCAGGTTTATTCGGGATTAGTTAAACCTGCTTATGGTATTTTACCTCCGAATTTTCCAGGTTTTTCACTTGATATCACTGGAATAGGATATGATCCTGACAAGGCAGTTCAATTACTTGCTGAGTCAAAATATGCTGATTCTTCTAATAGGCCACCAATAATTGTTACAGTTCCAGGAACTGGAGGTTCTCCAAGTTTAGATATGGAAGTAGTAAGTGATATGTGGGATAGAATTCTAGGAGTTCAAGTAGAAATTCAACAAGTTGAATGGGCAACTTATTTACAAGATTTACATAGAAGAAGACTTCAAGTTTGGGGAGGTTCAGGTTGGCAAGCAGATTATCCTGACCCTCAAGATTTTATTGATATCCTTTTTCATTCTAATAGTACTAATAACCATGGAAATTATACTAATCAAGAAGCTGATAAACTTCTTGAAGATGCAAGAACTGAGCAAGATGTTTATAAAAGGATTAGTTTATACAATCAAGCAGAACAATTAATTATAGATGATGCACCTTGGTTGCCAATGTGGTTTGACCAGGAAGGTTTAGCTTTAATAAAACCATGGGTAAAGGGATTTAATTTTACTCCTATGATTGTTCCTAAGATGAAAGATGTCTATATCGATAAAAGTTAATTAAGTAGGTTAAAGTATGTTTTACTACATACTAAGAAGGATAATTTGGACTCCAATATTATTACTGATAATTTCTTTAATAGTATTTATTATGGGGTTATATGGACCAGGTGACCCCGTAGAAGTTCAATTAGGTCAAAATTATTCTGAAGAAAGAGCTGAAAGAATAAGAGAAGCAAAAGGTTTAAATGATCCACTTTATATCCAATATTTTAGATATATAGGAAATGCTCTTAAAGGAGATTTTGGAGAAAGTTATAAATATCCTAGTAAGAAAGTATCTGAGTTATTAAAACCAAAACTTGTGGTTTCCGCTAAACTTTTTTTAGCTTCGATATTTATTACTATTTTATTAGGGATCCCTTTAGGTTTTTATTCAGCTTTAAGGCAAGGTTCTTGGATTGATCCATCAGTTGTTGCACTTACTTTGGTACTTTATGCCATGCCTGTTTTTCTTATAGCACCAGTTTTAATTATAGTTTTTTCTTTAGAGTTAGGATGGTTTCCTGTTTCTGGATGGGGTGGGTTCTTTGATAAAAGAATAATTTTACCAGCTATAACAATCGGAATCCCTGGAGTTGCTGTTTTAACAAGAATAATGAGAGCAAGTACTTTAGATGTTTTGGGTAATGAATTTGTTAGAACTGCTAGAGCAAAGGGTCTTACAGATTTGGTAGTAAATTACAGACATGTAGCGAGGAATGCTTTAATTCCCGTTGTAACAATTTTAGGGTTTTCTATAGCAGGAATGTTAGGGGGAGCTTTAATAGTTGAGTTGATTTTTGGTATTCCAGGTGTAGGTAGATTTGCCTTAGATTCAATTTTTTCTAGGGATTACCCTGTGATAATGGCATTAACTTTAATAGGGGCTATTTCATTAATTGTTGCAAATTTAATTGTAGATATATTTTATGTGATTTTGGATCCAAGAATAAGATATTGAGTATCAGGTATGGATAATAATAAATATTCAAAAGTAAATTCAAATAGTCCATTTAAAATTACTCTTAATAAGTTATTTAAGAAGAAGCTTGCGGTTGCTTCAATGATAATTTTATTAATATTGTATGGATCAGGAATTTTTGCTTCATTTCTTTCCCCTTATCCATATACAGAAACAGATTTGGTAAATACTCAAGAAGGTCCTTCAAAAGAACATTTTTTTGGTACAGATAGATTAGGAAGAGATATATTTACTAGGGTATTGTGGGGTATCCAAACAACTGTGATAGTAACTTTTGTTGGATTGTTGACTGGTAGTTTAATACTGGGAGTAAGTTTAGGTTTAATTTCTGGTTATTTTCAAGGAAAAATTGATGCTTTAATTATGCGTCTAGGAGAAATAACTTCTGCTTTTCCAGATATACTTTTAATTATTCTTCTTGCAGCTACACTTAGACCGAGAATAGTAGATTTTGCAAGAGATATTGAAGAAAAAACTGGAATTTCAGGTTTAATTTCCTCAGGATTTATTGATTATGTGGTCATAGGTTTTGCCCTACTCCCATTGAGTTGGTTTGGCATGATGCGTTTAGTTAGAGGTCAAGTTTTAAGTGTTGCAAATAGTGAATATATTGAATCAGCAAAAGCTATGGGAGTTTCTAGGACTAGAATTCTAATTAAACATGTGTTTCCAAATATTTTAGGTCCTATCATAGTTTCTGCTACTTTTGGATTAGGAGCAGTAGCGGGAACGGAGATAATTCTAAGTTTTTTTGGTTTAGGAGTACAGCCTCCAAGACCAAGTTTAGGTATTATGATTAGTGATGTTACAGGAAGAGGATCTGCTAGTGTATCTGTTCTTAAAAATCATCCAGAACAACTTTTAGCCCCTATAATTGTTGTTTGGTTATTGATATTTTGTTGGAATTTATTAGGAGATGCTCTTACAGATGTTTTTAATCCTAGGTCAAGATGATTTTATAAACCTTTCCTGTTTGAAATAGTTCTATAAGACAAATTATATTTAGTTTTATGTCCGGAAAAAAATCTGTCTAATTCGTCCACCATAATTGAGAAAAATCTTGGTTGACAAGCTTTAGTGACTCCAGCTATATGAGGTGACAGGAAGACATTTTCCATATTTCTTATAGGGGAATCTTCAGGTATTGGTTCAGGTTCAAAGACATCCAATGATGCAATAATATCTTTTTTAGATAATCTTTTGATTAAATCTTCTGAATTGAAAATTGCTCCTCTAGAGACATTAACTAGTACTGTACCTGGTGGAATTAAATTTAATTCTTTTTCACCGATCATATTTTTGGTTTTTGGAGTTAATGGAGCCAGGCAAATAATTACATCAACGTTTGATAGTACATATTCAAGTGATGTTTGGGTAAAATCAAAAATATCTGCAATTTCTGAATCTAAATAAGGATCATACACAAAATTAGTTGTTTTAAAAGGTTTAAGGAAAGTTAATAATCTTCTACCTATATGTCCACAACCTATTAGACCTACTCTTCTTTCCCAAAGTTCTCCGGCTTTAAATCCAGGGTCATTTTCTCTAGATCCACCAGGGAAAACTGTTTTTCCAGCTATAAGGTTTCTGAAATGTTCTCCTGCATTTTTCAATCCTAATATACTTAAGCCTAAAGCCCATTCAGCTACAGGATAGGATGATCCATGAGTAGTGTCTACAACATTAATCTCTTTTTTGAATGCAGCTTCGAGATCAATTCTTTGAGAAAATCTGTCTCCTTCTAATTCACCAATGAATTTTAAATTTGGGCAATTATCTATTACATTTTTACTAATTAAAGGAGATCCATGAGATACAATTAAAGCATCCAAATTTTTAGTGAATTCTATTAGTTTAGTTTCTGATTCTTTTGAGAAAGATGGATGATTATCCCAATCAGAGGTCTGATTGAATTCTTGCCATTTAAAGTTAGCAAAATTTTTCAATCGTGATAATTCAAGATCAATAGGATAATTTTTTCTTACTTCTTTATTGCAAGCTAAGCCTATATTTGGATTTTTATTATTCATTTAGAATATATTTATAATTGTTTTTTATATTTCGTAATTAAAGTTAAAATTAATTAATTGATTTTAGATAAAAGAGTAATAAGAGTAAAGTGAATTCTTCTTCTACAAGATCTAATGTGATTGCTAAAAATGGTGCTGTGGCTACTAGTCAGCCTTTAGCAGCACAAGCAGGTTTAGAAATATTGAAGAAAGGTGGGAATGCAGTAGATGCTGCTGTAGCTACTGCTGCAGTACTTAATGTTGTTGAACCTATGTCTACAGGTATTGGTGGAGATATATTTGCATTAGTGAGAAATTCAAAAAATAAAATTATAAAATCCATGAATGGTAGTGGTAGATCTGGTTCTTATGCAAATTCAAATTTTTTAAAACAAAAAGGTTATGATTTTATTCCAAAATCAGGAATTGAGGGTATTTATTCTGTTTCAGTACCAGGTACTGTTCATGGATGGGAAACACTTTTAAATGATGAAGGTAATATGAATTTAAAAGATGTTTTGGAACCAGCTATAAAATATGCCTTTGAAGGTTTTGGAGTATCTGAAAAAATTGCAAATTCATGGAAAGATTCAATGAATAAAATATCTGTAAATGGATTTAATGAATTTTTGCCTTTAGGAAAAGCTCCTAAAGCGGGTTCTCTATTAAAACTTCATGAATTAGGAGAAACTTTAACCAAAATTAGTGAAAAAGGGTCTAAAGAATTTTATCAAGGAGATACAGCAAATAAGATTATTAAATTTGTTGAATCTTTAGGAGGATGGATTACAAAAGAAGATTTATTGAATCATACTACCGATTGGGTAGAACCTATTCACACGAAATATAGAGATGTAAGTATTTGGGAGTGTCCTCCAAATGGTCAAGGTATCGCAGCTTTAATAGCTTTGAATATTATCGAAAATTTTAATATTTCTGAATTTGGATTTCAAACGGCGAAAACATTTCATCATTCAATAGAATCTATGAGATTAGCATTTGCTGATTCTTTGCAATATGTTACAGATTCAGAAACTAATTATGTTCCTGTAAATGAGTTGATTTCTAAAGGTTATGCTAAGTCTAGAAGTAAATTAATTAATCCTAACCAAAGATTTAATGATGTCAGTTTTGGGAATCCATTAAATTATAGTGATACTGTGTATATTTCAGTGATTGATGGAGAAGGTAATGCTTGCTCTTTAATTAATAGTTTATATGAAAGTTTTGGGTCTGGTCTGTTGGTTCCAGGTACAGGAATATTTTTGCAGAATAGGGGATCTCTTTTTTCTTTAGATGAAAAACACCCAAATTATCTTTCTCCTAGAAAAAGACCATATCATACTATAATTCCTGCTATAGCCACTAAAAATGAAGAACTTTGGCTTAGCTTTGGAGTCATGGGAGGTTTTCAACAACCACAAGGGCATCTTCAAGTTGTGATGAATATGGTGGATTTTGATTTAAATCCCCAACAATCTTTAGATGCTCCAAGATTTAGAGTAGATTTAGATTCAGATTCTGTTTGGTTAGAAGATAACTTGTCTGATGAAATAGTTAATAAACTAAATAAATTTGGTCATCAAGTAGAAGTAATTTCTGAAGGAATGCAATTTGGTGGAGGGCAAATATTAGAGAAAGATTCAGATTCCGGATTAATTGTAGGAGGATCTGATTCTAGAAAAGATGGTTGTGTGGTAGGCTGGTAATTCATGAGAATAGCATTTGTTTCTCCTTATGATTTTTTAAGTCCAGGGGGAGTGAATAGACATATTATCGGGCTTTCAGAAGAATTAATTCGAAAAGGTCATTCAGTTAAAATAATTGGCATAGCATCAGGAGATTTTAAATTACAAAAAGAAGTTGAATTTATAAATCTTGGAAATTCATTACCCTTTTCCCTTGGAGGTACTACTTCTAATATTTCATTATCTCCTTTTGTTTTATTGAAGATAAGAAAAGTTTTTCGAAAATACCAATTTGATGTAATTCATATTCATGAACCCTTAGCTCCTCTAGTTTCTTTGGGTGCATTACTTTTTTGTAATATTCCAATAGTTGCTACTTTTCATGCTTCTAGTAAAAATGTTTTTAGATACAAGGTGATAAGTAAAATATTTAATAATCTTATAGAAGAAAAAATTTCTCAGAAAATAGCTGTATCTCGAGAAGCATTAAGAACAGCTTCTGAATATATTTCTGGAAAATTTGAAATTATTCCTAATGGAATAGATTATTATCATTTTTCAAAAAGCGATAAAAGGACAAAATTGAATTTTGGGAAACAAAAAAATATTTTATTTTTTGGTCGCAATGAACCAAGAAAAGGGATTTCAATTTTGTTAAAAGCTTTTTCTATTCTCAAATCAAGAGGAAAAGATTTCAGACTAATATTAGCTGGACCCGATACTGACAAAATAGATACTTCTGAATATTTGGATTATAGATTTCTAAAAGATGTTATATGCGTAGGAGAAGTAGATTATAATTTACTTCCAGAGTATTTTTATTCTTCAGATTGTTTTTGTTCTCCTGCTATAGGCAATGAAAGTTTTGGTATCGTGATCCTTGAAGCTATGGCTAGTTCTTTGCCTGTAGTCGTATCTAATATCTCAGGATATAATGAATTAGTAATAGATGGTGAAAGAGGAGTATTTTTTGAAAAAGGAAACTCTGAAGATTTAGCAGAAAAATTAGAGAAAGTTCTTGATGACTCAAAATTTAGTGAAAAATTGATTAAAGAAGGTGAAATTTTTTCTAAAAAACATGATTGGGGAAAATTAGTTGAATTAATTTTGAATAAATATGAAGCAGTAGGATTATAAAACGGAATGGAAATGAATATTGAACAACTTAGAGATTCATTTAGATCTTTTCTTTCAACTTATTTAGAAGAGCCTGTAGCTGGTTTCTTATCTAAAATCAGATTAAATCCAAATCACATTACTTTTCTTGGTATTTTTTTTGGATTAGGTGCAGGTGTTTTTGCTTTATATGGAAAATTTCTTTTTGCAGGAATAATGATTTTTGTTAATGGTTTTTTAGATTTAATGGATGGTGCTTTAGCTAGAAAATTAAATATGAAAAGTAAAAGGGGAGCTTTTTTTGACTCTGTGGCAGATAGATTCAATGAAGCAATAGTGCTTACAGGCATAGGAGTATATTTTTTAAGAACATCTGAAGAACCATTAATTCCTGTGACTTTAGTCTTAATTGCTCTTATTGGATCTATGATGACTAGTTATATGAGAGCAAGAATGGAAGGTTTAGGTACTGAAGGATCACCAGGTTTTTTTACTAGACCTGAAAGAGTATTTGTAGTTATGGTTGGTTTATTATTTAGTAGACCTTTTGAAACTTTATGGATATTGGCAATTGCTACCATCTTTGGTTCAGTTCACAGATTTATTTCTATTTGGCTTAGATTAAAAAGTAATTAATTGATGAAAATACTCAAAACTCTATTATTAATTTGTTTTTTCACCCTTTCTTTTAGATCAGATATAGTGCTTGCTGATAAGGAAAATTTCATTAACAATTCAGGAATGATTAGTGATCTTCCATATGGATTGAAGTTTTTTGTTGATATTAACGAAGAAATAGAAATTTCAGATATAGCAATTAAATTTAAAGTTTTAGATAGAAGCGCTCTCCAATATGATTATTTTGATCTAGATGATTATGAAAACAATAATCGAAAAGAATACTATTTCAAAACTATTTCTCCCAATAGTTATATTCCTCCTGGTAGTTTAGTTGAATATTATTTTGAAATTTTTCATTCAGATAATGAATCAATTAAAACTGATCCTGTAGTATCTCGAGTTTTAGATTCTAGGTTTGAATGGGAATCTTTAAAAAATGATAATGTTGAGGTGTTCTTTCATGGACCAGTAAGGAAAAGAGCTTTAAGAATTCTGAATTCTGCAGAAGATTTAAATACTAGAATGAAAGATATTTTACCTTCTGCAGAGTTCAATAACATTGTTATTACAATGTATAATAATAATTCTGAAATGTTTGATGCAGTTGTTCACAAAAGTAGTAAACAGTCAAGAGAATTAATTACAGAGGGCCAGGCATTTGATAGAGAAAATGTTGTTTTGGTACAAGGTTCAGGTAGAAGATCAGTAGGGACTGCCACCCATGAACTTACTCATATATTAGTAGGTAGAGCATCAAAAGGGTCACTTTTGGGAGTCCCCTTGTGGCTTAATGAAGGATTAGCAGAGTATGGTAATCTTGATCCTGGAAATAGTTATGATAGATTTCTTGAGTGGGCTATAGATACTGAAAGAATCATGCCCTTTTCTACACTAAATAGATTTCCAGGAGAACCAAGTTTAACAATAGTTGCTTATGGTCAATCTAAAAGTTTTGTCAATTTTATTATTAATGAATTTGGTTCAGATACTATTCAAAAAATTTTAGATCAACTTTCTGAAGGTAAACGGATTGAAGGAGCTTTTCAATCCGTGATAGGTTTTGATTTAAAGGAAGTGGAAAATTTATGGAGAGAAAAAATTGGAGCTAAACAGCTCAAAGAATCTACTGTTGAAGTGAAACCTAAGCAGGGTGGTTCTGTCCCGGAATTAAAACCTTATTCTTTAACTCCTGAGCCGAAGGATTTTTCTGAAAAACAGGAAGAATTGGAAAAACTTGAACCTTCAGAAGAGGTTATCGATGCTAATAATTGTAATTCTACAGGCGGAAAAAGTATTGATATTTCATTTTTGATTGTGATCTTTTTAATAATTTCTAAGTATATTTTTAAGAGATTTAAATTGATCTAGCCCAAGAAAGAATTTTTGATAAAGTTCCACCTAATATTTCTTTCTTGTCTTCCTCAGAAACGAAATCACAATGAGTTCTAAAGTTTTCCAATGTTTGTCTATATGTAGTAGCTAATTTTGCAACTGGAAAATCTGATCCCCATACCATTTTTGTTCCAAAATTCTCATATGCTTTTTTATATACCCAAAATGTGTTTGAGTAAGGATATTCCCATTTGTCAGGGGTATCTTGAACATAATAAAAACCTGATAATTTTAGATATATGTTTGGAAGTTTTGATGATTCCATTACATTATTAATATTTTCATAAGGTTCTTTTTCAGTACATTTAAGACCTGCAAGATGATGGGAAAGTATAGGTAATTCAGGATATCTTTCTGCTACTTTCCTTAAAAAAGTATGGTGATGTGGTGCGCCTGCAATACTAGCGATTAATTTTCTCTCGTTAGCTACTCCAAAGAAATCTTGTCCTTCCTGAGTGTCCATCCATGATCCATCATCATTTCCATCTAAATAATGTGTAAATCCTTTAATTGGCCATTTTTCAGAGGCCTCTTCTAGCCTTTTAGCTGCTCCAGGTTTATGGTAAGTATCTGACCAGTTACTATCTACATCAGCATATTGATGAATCTTCCCAGAATATTTTTTCACATTCTCAGATAGATAATCATTATTATCTGGATTATGCCATATTTGAGCACATACTACAGTCGCTTGATCGACTTTATTCCTATCCATTTCATAAATAAGTTGATCTATATTTCCATGAGTTTCAGGGTTAGGAACACCTGGTTCGTCAGGATTGTGTGAGTTGCTAGTTTGATATGGCCAATATGTCCAAGCATGGCAGTGACTATCTATAATCATTCGTACCTCCAAAGAATTTAATCATAAATATATTGTTATAAAGGATAATGTAATTATCAAGTTTTTTATTCAAATCCTTGATTAAGAATATTTGTTAATTAAATTAATACATTTTCGAAACATTTTGTTAACAAATAAAATATAAGGTCAAGTTCAACGAAGATTTTTTTCATATATATTTTAGGAGGTTTTATGAATTTCGATACGGGTCACATTGCTTGGATGTTAGTGGCTTCAGCATTAGTATTATTTATGACTCCAGGTTTAGCTTTTTTCTATGGAGGTTTAGTAAGAGCTAAGAATGTAGTTAGTACTATAATGTATAGCTTTATGTCTATGGCTGTAGTAAGTATTGTTTGGATTCTATGGGGTTACAGTTTAGCTTTTGGAGATAGTTTAATTGATATAGGAGGTAGCAGTTTACTGGGAGACTTCAAGTTTTTTGCTTTATCAAATATAGGTGCAGGAGGAGAGGGTATTCCAGATTTATTATTTGTTGTTTTTCAAATGATGTTTGCAATTATTACTCCAGCTTTAATTACAGGAGCTTTTGCTGAAAGATTTAAGTTTTCTACTTATCTAGTATTCTTAGTTTTTTGGATTACTTTGGTATATGCTCCTATTTGTCATTGGGTATGGCAATCAGATGGTTGGTTATTTAAAAGGGGAGCTTTAGATTTTGCTGGTGGAACTGTAGTGCACTTAAATGCTGGAATGGCAGCAGTAGCAGCTGCATGGTTAGTTGGGAAGAGAAGAGGAGAAACTGAAGGATTATCTGCTCATAATGTTCCTTTTGTAGTTTTAGGTGCAGCTATACTTTGGTTTGGATGGTTTGGATTTAACGCCGGAAGTGGTTTAAGTGCTAACTTTCAAGCAGTGAATGCCTTTTTGGTAACTAACACAGCTGCCGCAGCAGCAATGTTAACTTGGACAATTGTAGGATATCTACAAACTAAGAAATTTAGTGCCGTTGGTGCAGCTACTGGAGCAGTTGCTGGTTTGGTTGCAATTACCCCTGCATCAGGATTCGTTGATGCTAGTGGAGCATTGGCTATTGGGGTTACAGTAGCTTTAGTTTGCTATTTTTCTGCTAAATTTATGGAAAATTCCAAATTGGATGATGCTTTAGTTGTTTTTGGGGTACATGGAGTTGGAGGTCTTTGGGGAGCATTGATGACTGGAGTTTTTGCATTGGAATCTGTTGGAGGGACAAAAGGATTAATTGAAGGTAATGGTGCCATAATGATAGAACAAATTATTGCTGTTCTTGCTACTGGTGCTTACTCTCTAATTGCTACTTTAATAATTTTGAAAATATTGGATGTTATTCCAGGTTTAGGACTTCAGGTAGCAGAACAAACTGAGTCTGCAGGTTTAGATGTTTCTGAACATGGTGAAAGAGGATATGTTCAAGACGTAGCTGATTAATAAAATAATAAAATTATTAAAATATCGGGTTAGAGAAATCTTTCCCGATATTTTTTGTAAAAATTTAAAGGACAACTTAAATTAATCTGTTAACATTAAACTAATTAAAATTATTGAATATATAAAATGGTCAAAATAGAAGCTGTAATCAGACCAGAAAAAGTAAATGTAGTGGTTGAAGCATTAGAAAAGGTAGGATGTGGTGGATTCCATCTCTTAAATGTTACTGGAAGAGGTAATCAAAAAGGTATTGAAATATTTGTGGGAAGAGGAACTTCCTCTGCAACTAGGTCATCTTTACCGAAAACTCTTGTTGTAACTGTAGTTCAAGATAGAGATAAAGATAAAGTTATTGAAGCTTTGATAGATGCGAATAGAACAGGAGAAGAAGGAAGAATTGGTGATGGTAAAATATTTGTGTCTCCGGTTAGCGAGGTAGTAAGAGTTAGAACTGGAGAAAAAGATAATAAGGCCCTTTGAATCATCATTAAAAAATTATAAAGATTGACAATAAATCTTTATAATAATTACAATTCCTCGAGTATGATGCTATTTTTAGAGGTAAAGGAGCGTAGCTCAGCTGGCTAGAGCGGCGGTCTCCAAAACCGCAGGTCGGGGGTTCGAGTCCTCCCGCTCCTGCCAAAGTCCATTTGGATACAATCATGCTAGATTGTAGCCGAGGTGTTGGAATTGGTAGACAAGCAGCGTTGAGGGCGCTGTGCCCTTATGGGCGTGCGAGTTCGATCCTCGCCCTCGGCACCATGTAGAATAGCAAGAAAATTTAAAAAATATGGCGACGTAGCCAAGTGGTTTAAGGCGGGGGTCTGCAAAACCTCTATTCGGCGGTTCGAATCCGCCCGTCGCCTCCATTGGTTTAATTGCCGAGGTGGTGGAATG
>PBKW01000020.1 GCA_002721615.1 Chloroflexota bacterium | reverse complement strand
CTAAAAATCAATTATTAAATTATGTTAAATAATATTAGAGAGAAAGTTCTTAACAACGATAGAATCACATTTGATGAAGGCCTATATCTACTTGAAAAAGTAAGTATCTATGATTTAGGTCAATTAGCTAACAATATTAGAACAAAAATCAACCCATCTAATACTGTTACTTTTGTAATAGACACTAACTTAAATTACACAAATATTTGTGATGCCTTTTGTAGTTTTTGTTCATTTTATAGGACTGACCCTAAAGATCCTTCAGCATATACATTCTCTGTAGAAGAAATGATGAAAAAAATAGAAAAAGCAAGAGATAAAGGATGCACTACTGTTTTAATGCAGGGAGGATTAAATAGTGAACTTCCATTTGATTATTATAAAAAAATGGTTTCAGAAACTGTAAGGCTTTATCCAGAAATTACCCCACATTACTATTCAGCACCTGAAATAATGAAAATGTCTGAAGTCTCAAAAAAATCTATTAAACAAGTATTAATTGAATTAAAAAATTCAGGCCAAAGAACAATTCCTGGTGGAGGATCTGAAATTCTTTCAAATTCAATAAAATCTCAAATTAGCAGATTAAAACCTAAAAATAATATAGATCAATGGACAAAAGTACATAGTATAGCCCATGAAGTAGGATTTTTTACTACAGCAACAATGATGTATGGACACATAGAAAAGTCTAATCATATTATTGAAACTCTATCTCATATAAGAAATATTCAAGATAATTCTAAAAATAAACAAGGATCATTTACAGCTTTTATCCCTTGGTCTTACAAAAGAGAACATAATCCATTATCTAAAAAAGTTTTAAAAGAAGCAGGAGCAAATCAATATTTAAAAATCATAGCACTTTCAAGAATATTTTTAGACAACATTCCTCATATTCAGGCAAGCTGGTTTTCAGAAGGATATTCAACAGGACAAATGGCATTACATTATGGAGCAGATGATTTTGGAGGCACACTTTTTGATGAAAATGTAATGTTAGCTGCAGGATTTTACAACAGAACAACAATTGAAGGAATAAAATCCTTAATTAATGATGCAGGATTTAATCCTTCCCAGAGAACTACTGAATATGAAATAGTAGGGGAGAAGACGAAAGTTGGATAAATATAAAATAAAAAATCTCAAGGATTTAAATATCACTTTTGGTCATAGTCCTGATGCTGATGATGCATTTATGTTTTATGGCTTGGCAAAAAATAAAATCACAACAACTTTTAAGGTCAATCACCTCATGGATGATATAGAATCATTAAACAAAAGAGCAACATCAGGAAAATTAGAAGTAACTGCGATTTCCGCAGCTCATTACCCAAAAGTTTCTAATAATTACCAAATAATGTCATGTGGTTCTTCTGTAGGAAGAAACTATGGTCCTATATTAGTTTCAGAGAAAAAAATTAATGAAAAAAAATTATCTGGATTAAAGATAGCTATCCCAGGAGAATACACAACATCATATTTACTTTTTCAGATTTTTATTCACCAAAATATTGAACCTGTTTTTATGCATTTTGATGATGTAATTAATAGCATTAAATCTGGTTCAACTGATGCGGGAATATTATTACATGAAGGTCAAGTAACTTTTCAAGAATATGGATTAAACAAAATTCTAGATTTAGGAGAAAGATGGTTTGAAAAAACAGGTCTTCCTATACCACTAGGATTGGATTTAGTCCATAAAAAGTTCTCTCCGAAACATAGAAAAGAAATTACTACTGCGTTTTATAAAAGTATAAAATACGCTATTGAGAATGAAGATAAAGCATTAGAATATGCACTTAGTTTCGGAAGAGGAATAGAGAAAAATAAAGGTAGAAAATTTGTAAGAATGTATGTAAATAATGATACTTTAAATATGGGACAAGAAGGACTAGATGCTTTAAATAAATTATTCCAATTCGCGAAAGAATCAGAAATAATAGATAAAAAACCAAATATAGAATTATGTGTACCAGATAATTAAGTATCTACTCTTATAAAAATGAACATTTTCATAACAAACGCTCATAATAAATTATCTCAAAGAATTGGGAATCATCTATTAGAAAATCATAATATTAAATTTATTGAAGATGCTTCAAAAAAGAATTCATTCACGGAATTAAAGGGAATCAAATTCACATCTTTGGATGCTAGTATAAAAACTAATCAAATTCTTAAAGATATTGATTTAGTAATATATCAAGGCTTTATAGAGAATAATATTTCACCATCAGATTTAAACTCACATATTCAAAAAACATATAATTTGCTTTCAGCAGCTATTGAAACAGGAATATCAAAATTTATTCTTCTTAGTTCTTTAGAACTTATCAAATCTTATGATGACACAAATACTGTTACTGAAACATGGAAATCTACCCCTAAGACAGACATATCATTATTATCTGCCCATTTAACAGAAATTATCTTTAAAGAATTTGCTAGAACTTTTCCTATAAATATCTCACTTTTAAGACTAGGATATCCTATAAAATATAATAATTCTGATGAAGCTAATAAATTTAATTCTTCTGTAAAAATTAATGAAATATTTCTGTCCTTAGAAAGAATAATTTCATTAAAAAATTATAAAAAATGGGAAATATATCATTTACAATCTGATTTAAAAACAAAAAAATTTCTTACAAATAAAACAAATTCAATTTTAGGTGTACCTATAGATAATAGGAAACCCATAAATGAACCTTTTTATAATCCAAAACCAGGAGTTTCAAAAATATGAAAGTATTAATATTAGGAGCTAATGGAATGCTTGGTCCTTGGGTATCAAAAGCTTTGTCCCATCATGAAATAATAGAAACTGACTTAGAAAAAATTTCTACCAATAGAAATTTTCAAAAAATTGATATTTCTAATACTAAAGAGGTTCTAAAAATATCTGAAGGCGTAGATGCAATAATTAATTTATCTGTATTAAGAGCTGATAGAAAGTTAGCATTCGATGTAAATACATTAGGAAACTATAATATGATGTTAGCCGCTGAAACTCATAAAATTACCCGAATTATTAATACAGGTCCTCATTTTCAAATTGCTGGTCCCACATATGAAGATTTTGACTTTGAACTTAATCCAGATATGCCTCCACAACCCGGTGTAAATTTATATGCATTGAGTAAATCTTTAGGTCAAGAAATTTGTTATCAGTTCACTAGAAAAAATAAATTTATTTATTTACAAACCTTACTTTTTTATATTTTTTATGATGAAAACTACATCCGAGCGGCAGAGAAAAACCCACAACCATTAGGAACAGATCCAGCTCCATTCAGTGTTACCTGGACAGATGCTGCTAATGCAATAAAGTTAGCTCTAGAAATTAACTTAAATAAATTACCATCTAGAAGTGAAAATTATTTTATCAATTCAAATCTACCTCACAATAAATTTTCAAATAAAAAAGCTAAAAATATTTTAGGTTGGAAGCCTACTAAGGATTTCGAGGAACTTTGGAATAGAAAAACAAATGACCATTCCTAAATTTAATTCTTATCAATACAAAAAAGAAATTAATAATTACCCCATTACTTGGATATTGTTATTATTAAATCTTATTTTGTGGATCCTTATGGAAATTAATGGAGGATCACAAAATCCAATGACCTTAATAAAATTTGGAGCTAAAGAGGGAATTCTTATAACAGGAGGAGAATATTGGAGATTACTTACTCCCATTTTTTTACATATAGGTTTTTATCATTTATTAACAAATTCAATTGGACTATTCATTTTTGGAAGATATGCAGAAACTTTATTTGGCAAAAAATCTTATCTCACTATTTATATTTTTTCAGGAATATGGGGAAATATAGCAAGTTATTTTTATAGTTTTGCACTAGGGGCGGGTGCTAGTGGTGCACTTTTTGGAATAATAGCCGCATATGCATCATATTTAATTTCTAATAGGGAATCATTAGGAGAATATGGAAGACAAACTTTAACTGGAATCATTTTACTTATTTTTATTAATCTCATTTTTGGATTTACAATTGACGGAGTAGATAACTTTGCTCACGCAGGTGGATTATTTAGTGGTTTAATAATTGGATGGATATTATCTCCAAAAATAACTAGCGAAATAGTATCAATATCATCAGAAATACCCACTTTTGTAGAAAAAAAGAAATCTATTCCTAAATCCCAATCTACATGGTATGTATTAATAATTATCACAATTATATTATTTTATGTTTCTATTAACTGGATTAGTCAAAATTTTTATATTAGATTATTGACAAATTAGTATGGTGGAGACGGGGGAGAGTCGAACTCCCCGTCCAAAAAAAGTCATAATTTAACTTCTACGAATATAGTCATTGAATTTATCTTAAATCACATACTCAATGACAAATAACATGATTTAAGTTTTTGGAATTAAACTTTATTAAATGTCACCAAATTCATTTAATGCACCTTAGATTTTCGGCATCTTTCTAGTGCTTTCTAAGGATAAGCATTAGAAGATGTTAGCTACTTAAACTGCAGCTAAAGCGACTTGTTTTTCGTCGTTTATGTTTTTCCACCGTTTACGAGGTAGATGGAATCTCGATTCGCAATTAAACCACAGGCTTCTTCTGTCAAAACCACGCGTCCCCAAGAACACGATTAGTATAACCAAAAAATAAATAAATTTAAAACATTGATCTTTTTAATGATCTTTTAATTTCTATTTCTGCTTCCTTATTTTTTATAGATTGTCTTCTATCATATTTTCTTTTACCTCGAACTAAAGCAATTTCAATTTTTACTAATCTTTTTGAGAAAAATATTTTAGTAGGCACTATAGATAATCTTTTTCTATCCACATCTAGATTCCATCTTCTGATCTCTTTTTTGTTTAGTAGTAATTTCCTGTCTCTAGTGGTGTTATGTTGTAATGAAATTCCAGCAAATGGATAATGAGAAATTTGAGAATTTATTAACCATATTTCTCCTTTAATAATCTTACAAAAAGCTTGAGATATATTAACACTTCCATTCCTTAAAGATCTTACCTCAGTTCCTTTTAAAACTATTCCAGCTTCAAGTGTTTCAATTATGTCAAAATTATATTTTACTTTACGATTAGTAGTAATTTGTTACCTCGTATTAAGATTCACCATCTATTTGAAAATTAAGTTGAGTAATTGCAGCATCTAGTTGCAAATCGTCAGTCTCATTTCCAGGTTGTTTTTGAATCACATCAGGTTCTAAACCAACATTTTCAATCAATCTACCTAATGGCGTATACCAACGAGCCACTGTATAAAAAATTCCTCCTCCATTACTTAATCTTCTTTGAATCCCTACACTTCCTTTTCCAAATGTAGTTGTTCCAATCACAACGGCTCTATTATGATCTTGTAGAGCTCCTGACAATACTTCGCTACCACTCGCACTATATTCATTAACTAAAACTACCATTGGAATATTAGTGTATTTTCCTTTAGATTTAACTAACCAATTTTTTCTTTGTCCATTTCCTTTAATCTCGTACATGACCATTGAGCCTTCCTTTAAAAATTCACTAGCTATGTCAACAACAGAAGTTACTAAACCACCAGGATTTCTTCTTAAATCAAGGATAATCCCTTGATTATTTTTATCAAGATTTTTCATTACATTTTTTAATTCAGTATGAGTTTCCTTAGTAAAAGATGAAACACGTATATGAGCATAAGGAGCTTCTTTTAGTTGAGTAGATCTTACACTAGGTAATTTTATTTCACCTCTAATAATTTTTATATCTAGAGGTAGGGATTCACCTATTCTTTGTATTGTAAGAATAACAGGTGAACCTCCTTTCCCTCTTATTTTATTAACAGCTTCCATTACAGTCCAGCCATCGGTATCAACTCCATCAACAGCAAGGATTATATCACCAGCCTTAATTCCTGCTTCTTCAGCAGGAGAACCATCAATTGGAGCAACAATTACAACTCTTCTACCATCCTTTGTTTGTTGTACAGTGGCACCAATTCCTTCGAATTTACCTTCAAAGCCAGATTGTTGGAGAGCAAAACGTTCAGGAGAAATATATCCAGAATGTTGGTCATTAAGATTTTCAAAGATACCTATAACTGCTCCTTCAGCTAGTGAATCTAATTCTAAGTTTTTTTGATCAACATGATCTTGAAGTAGATATTGATATGTATCCCAAATAATTTGTAATTCTTTAGATAAATTAGCTGGAGGTTCTGTTAAGGTAACTTCAGAAATATCTATTTCAGGAATTGGTTCGGGATTATTAATATCACCTGAAGAACAGGAAATAATAAAAATAGATATAAGTATTACGAAATATTTTATATAAAAATTATTGATTTTCTTCTTCATAATTCACCTCTTTGTTTAAATATAACCTTATTAGTTTACATAACATATATAGTGCGACATTACATGTTTATTTTACCCTACCCTTGTTTTCCAGTTCTCAGCATGGTTATTTATAGTTTCTCTCAAATCATCTATTCCTTGATTCTTAGAAGCTGATGTAAATATATTTTGAATATCTTTTCCAACTAATTGTAATATTGTTTCTCTAATATCTGTTAACGATGATGTTAATTTATCAATTTTATTTAAAACTAAAATATTTTCAGAAAAATTTATTCCTAATTCTCCAAGAACATCATTAACTACATTGATTTGAGAAATAAAATTTGGTTGAGATATATCTACAACATGTAACAATAAATCTGAATCACATAATTCTTCTAATGTAGCCCTGAATGCAGCTACTAAAACAGTTGGTAGTTTATTCACAAATCCTACTGTATCACTTAAAGTAGCATTGAAAGTTGATGGTAAATAAAATTGCTTGGTTTTTGTGTCTAATGTGGCAAACAATCTATTAGATGGATTTACAGAATAATTTGTTGTTAAAGAATTAAAAATTGCAGTTTTTCCTGCATTAGTGTAACCAACTAAAGAAACATTGAATGCTTTATTTATTCTCCTATTTCTAAGTGAGGATCTAGTGTTTTTTACTTTTTTCAAATCTTTACGAATTTGATTTATTCTTTGCCGAACTAATCTTCTATCAGTTTCTATCTGAGATTCTCCTGGGCCTCTAGTTCCAATTCCTCCTCCAAGTCTTTCTAAATGAGACCATTGACCAGCTAATCTAGGCAACAAATACTCAGATTGTGCTAAATTAACTTGTAGCTTACCTTCTTTAGTTTTAGCTCTTGATGCAAAAATATCTAATATTAAGGCAGTCCTATCAATAACTTTTACATTCAAAATCTGCTCTATATTTCTTTGTTGAGTAGGATCTAGTTCATCATCAAAAATAACAACATCAATAGAATGAATTTTTACAAGATGTGATAATTGTTTTAATTTCCCTTTGCCAATATATGTTGAAGAATTTTTATTAATTATTTGGACAAATTGTTCAACAACTTCAGCTCCACTTGATATAGTTAAATTGATTAATTCTTCAAGTCTTTGCTGTAAAGTCCAATCCTCAAATTTTCCATTTCCCCTTACTTTAACAGCAACTATAATTGCTCTCTCGATTTTTTTAACTGTATTTATTGCCATATATTTACTTTATGACTTAATATCAAATTAAATTCCATTTTGAAATTCTTTCTATTCCTTGATCAACCAAATCATCAGGTGTAGTCAAAGATAGCCTTACAAACCCTTCTCCAGATGAACCATAACCTGTGCCTGGAGTAACAACAACATCACATTTTTCTAATAATAACTCAGTAAACTGTGCAGAAGTATACTCTTTTGGAATTTTACACCAAAGATATAAACCAGCTTTAGGAGTAGGAACTTCTAATCCAATTTTTCTTAAAGCTTTTACAAGTTTATTTCTTCTTTTCTCATAAATACCATTATTGATATCTAAAAACTCTTCTGATCTTTTTAATGCTTCAATTCCCATATATTGAATTGCTTGAGGAACACCTGAATCTAAATTTGATTTAACAGTAAGTAAAGATTGAACTAATTTTTCATTTCCTACTGCAAAACCTAATCTCCATCCTGTCATATTAAAAGTTTTAGAAAAAGAATGAAATTCCACAGCTATTTCTTTTGCTCCAGGTATTTGTAATATAGATGGAGCCGTATAATTATCAAAAGTAACTTCTGTATAACAAGCATCATTCATAATTGCTATATCATTTTCTTTTCCAAACTTAATTGCTTCTTTAAAAAAATCTAAATCAGCAACAGCTCCTGTAGGATTATTAGGATAGTTCAACCATAAAATTTTAGCTCTTTTTTTTATATGATCTGGAATTTTTGATAATTCAGGAAGCCATCCAAATTTTTCTAATAATGGAATTTTATATACTTCTCCACCAGCAAAATTACATCCTGCAGCATAAACCGGATATCCTGGATCAGGAATTATAGAAATATCTCCTGAGTCAATAAGGCAAAAAGAAGCATGTCCAATACCTTCTTTAGCTCCTATCAAACTAACTACTTCTTTTTCACTATCTAAAGAAACATTAAATCTTTTCTGATACCAATCAACTATTGAACTTCTAAGTTCAGGAAGACCTTCGGACTCAGGATATCTATGATTTAAAGGGTCATTAGAATTTTCTTTCATAGAATCAATTATAAATTCAGGAGTAGGAATGTCAGGATCTCCAATTCCAAAAGATATCACATCAATACCTTGCGCTTTTTTTTCTGCAATAGTTTTCGATATTCCTACAAACAAATATGGTTCTATTTTTTCAAATCTACTAGATAACTTCATGTTTTCTCCTATATTTCAATATTGTCTTTAATCAACCATTCTCCTTTAAAAACCTCTTGAGTAGGGCCTTCTAAATAAACTTCATCTGTTTGATTCCAAGAAATAAATAAAGATCCTCCTGGAACATTTACTTTTACATCTTTGGTCACCAAATTATGAGTCATAGAAATAATGGCAGAAGCTGAAGAACCAGTCCCAGAAGAAAGTGTCTCCCCTGCACCTCTTTCAAAAATTCTTGCTTTAATTTCACTTTCAGATATCACATTAACTATTTCAAAATTAATTCTATTTGGAAAAAATTTATGATTTTCAACGATAGGACCAATTCTTTCTAAATCGAACTCCTCCACAGGAGTATCAGTAATGTGAACTGCATGAGGATTACCTATATTTACACATGAAATTTTTATAGATTCGTCTCCTAGATCTAATATATAATCGAATATTTTTTCATCATTAGATAATATATCCTGTAAAACAGGTATCTCTGAGCTTTTAAATTTAGGAATACCCATTGCTACCTTTCCAGATACCATTTTTCCTTTAAACATCTTTGGAAATACGGTTCTAATACCACCCAACGTTTCAACTTCAAGTCCTTTGGGATCAAATTCGACAATTTTATTGTCAAGAACAAATTTAGAAAAAAGTCTTATTCCGTTTCCGCTCATTTCTGCCTCTGATCCATCAGGATTAAAAACTCTCATCTTTATATCTGAAATTTTTGAATCTTCTACAACAACAATTCCATCACTAAAAACACCAAAATGTGGTCTACTCATATTTTTAGATAATAAACCGAAATCTAAACTCAAATCTCTTCCATCTAGAGCTATATAATCATTTCCCGCGCCTTGTAATTTCGAAAATCTTATCTTGTTAGGTTTAGTTTTTCTTTTTTCCATAATTCATCTCAAATCATTTAAAATAATATTTAATGCATAATTATTGTCATTTTTTCCACTTATATCAATCCATCGAATTCTATTATCAGTTAATTTAAACCAATTATATTGATGCCTAATTAAATTTCTAGTAGATTTTTTAATTTGATTAACTGCATCATCAAAAGATATTTCTTCTTTAATAAATGAATATACTTCACTATAACCAATACTCTTAAATGATGGAGATTTTTTATTTAATCCCTTAGAAATTAAATTTTCCACTTCTTCAACCCAACCATTTTTAAACATTTTTTCAATTCTACTATCAATTTTTTTATATAATAGTCCTCTGTCCATAGTTAAACCATAAACTTTAAATTTAGTAAATTCTCTTTTCTCCTGTTGTTTTTCTAATTTAAATCCGGAACGACCAACTTCAAATCCTCTAATTACTCTTCTAGTATTATTTTTATCAATATTTTCAGCAATAGATGGAAATTCTTTTTTGAGTTTTTTATATAAAAAATCTTTTCCTTTTTCTTCAGATAATAATACTAATTTTTCTCTATATTTTTCATCAGGCTTCTCCTTTGGTACTTTCCAATTTTCCAACAACGCCATAATATATTGACCACTTCCTCCAACTAAAATTGGTGTAATACCTTTTTTTTCAAAAGTATTAATTTTAAAATTCACTAATTCAAGAAATTCTAATAGGCTAAATCTAGACTTGGGATTTAAAAAATCAATCAAATGATGTTTAATCAGATCCATTTTAGCTTCTGTCGGTTTATCAATTCCTATATTAAGAAGCTTATAAAATAGACTTTTGTCAGTATTAATAATCTCTCCAGAAATTGTCTTAGCTAATTCAAAGCTTAAAGATGACTTCCCTACTCCGGTTGGGCCAATTATTGTTGGAATTTTAGTTATATTTTCCAAATTGATCTACATATATCTATAATTTTAAAAAATTCTTCTGGATCCATACTAGAAGAACCAATTAATGCTCCATCAATTTCTCCAGAATCAATCAAATTACTAATATTAGTACTAGAGACACTACCTCCATACAAAATAGGAATTTCATTAGTATTAGAAAGATTATTTAGTTCAGATCTTATAGCTTGAATCATTTCTTTAGCATCATTTGGTTCACATGGCACACCTGTACCAATAGCCCATAAAGGTTCATA
Organism: Chloroflexota bacterium; assembly: GCA_002721615.1. Classification (GTDB taxonomy): domain Bacteria; phylum Chloroflexota; class Dehalococcoidia; order Lucifugimonadales; family Lucifugimonadaceae. The sequence continues at coordinate 25,149 of PBKW01000020.1, read as the reverse complement.
TGCAACTTTTAAAGTATCCCAATTTTTAAAACCCTTTAGAGAATCAGTTAATTGATTCAATACAAAATCAATATGATTGGACTTTAATCTAGTTTCTTCATTCTCACCAACACAAAGTATTGGGTTAATATTAACATTTACACACGATGCTAATTTTTCAGAAATATTAAAATTTGATTCATGTAAAAGATTTCTTCTTTCAGAATGTCCAATAATAGAATAATCAACATAGTCTTTAACTAATTCTGCAGATATTTCACCTGTAAAAGGACCTTCATTTTGAGATAAATGAGTAATATTTTGTACTCCAAGAAATAAATTTTCTACAGAAATATCATATAATGATTTTGTTGATAAATAGTGAGAACAAATAATGATTTTTAAATTATTATTTGAAAAATTAAATTCAAGTGATTTTTTTTTCATTTCTTCAAATATTTTTATAGAATTTTTAATTGAAAAATTCATTTTCCAGTTTGCAATTAATAATTTTTCTCTCATTTTAATCCGCCAATAAAGGTTTTATTCCAGGTAAATACTCTCCTTCTAAAGCAGCTAAGAAAGCACCTCCCCCACTAGAAATGTGTGTAAAACCATCTTTTAAATTAAATTTATTTATAGCTTCTATAGTGGAACCTCCTCCAGCATATTTTCTAGCAGAGTAATTTCGAGATACTGATAGTGCAATTTCTTTTGTACCTCTTTCAAATTTTGGCCATTCAAACACACCCATGCTACCATTCCAAATGATATAATCAGATTGATTAATTAATGAAGTATAGTTTGATATAGTCTGAGGCCCTATATCCATGATAATTCCAGAATCTGAAAAGGAAGATATATCAATAATTTTTGTATTAGTATCATTAGAAAATTCTTCAGCTTCAATAATATCTTGAGGTAAAAGAAATTTGTCATAATTATTCATAATTTTTTTAGAAATCTCATTATTAATAAAATTCTTTTGTAAAAAAGATTTTATCATCCCCCCTCCTATTAAAATCTTATCAACTTTATCCAATAAATTACTTATTATTCCAATTTTATCTTCAATTTTTGCACCACCAACTATTAAAGTCGTGAAACCTTTTTCATTATTATTCAAATTTTTTATAACTTCCATTTCTTTTTGAAGTAAAAAACCTGAATATGAAGGTAAAAAATCACATATTGAAGAAACAGAAGCATGGTTTCTGTGAGATACACTAAAGGCATCATTAACGTAGAAATCCGATAAACTTGCTAAAGTTTGAGCGAAATTAAAATCATTAGTCTCTTCTCCAGGATGAAATCTTAAATTTTCTAATAAAATTATAGGTTTTTGAGAAGAAATATTTTGATAATTTTGAAACGGAATTTCATTAAATTGCTTTTCTTGGTAAGAATTAGCATTAGGCCAATCTAGAATAAAAACTTCCCAAATTTTTTTTAATTGAGGAAGAACATTATTCAAAAGTGAAAAATTCTTGAAATCTTCTAAATTTCCTTTTGGACGACCAAAATGAGAACAAATAATTATTTTAGAAATAAAATCCTGTTTTAATAAAAAATCAATAGTAGGTTTTAAAATTAATATTCTAGTATTATCTTCTTTAGTGATATTTAAATCACATCTCAGTAAAACAGTTTTTCCCTTCTGCCCTTTAAAATCTTCAACTATATTTTGAATATTTTTTAAATTCATCAGATTTCTAAATCGAAATATTGTTTTTCAAAAAAGGATTTTAATAATGTTTTTTGATTGTAAGACAAAAAAGATCTATCAACATCAAAAAATAACTCTTTTTTAATTTCTTGTATTAAATTTTTATAATAATTTTGAAAATCAGTATTAAGTATTAATTTTGCAATTTGTTTTCTATCTTCTTCTTCTAATACTCTTTTAAGGTATATTTCTCCTATCTGTCTCTTAATAGTTGCGGATTCAAATTCTAGCCCATATAAAACAGGAATGTTTTTCTTCTTAGAAGTAAACCTATGAAATAATTGTGGACTTGGAGTTTCAGATTCAAAAATTGTCTTCCAATCATCTCGTAATTGAGAAAAAACCCCATAATTTGACCCAATTTGATTGAAAATCTTTATTTGTTCATCATTCATTGATTCAGGTAAATCTGATCCTAAAAGTCCAAATTCAAATGCACAACCTGTTAAAGATCCGGATCTTTTTTTTACCATTTTCATATATTCTTCAATAGTTACAATAGGTTTATCTTGAAAACTAATATCTAAGCTTTCACCTTCTGATAAATCTAAGAATGCTAAATCAAATCTATTTAAAGCTATTAAAATTTTTTCATCACCATAATTTTCAGAATTATCTACTATCACTAATCTTGCTAATGCATGAAAGCCATCACCAGCATTTATAGCTTGAGCAGGACCCCAAATCCACCAAACAGAAGGTTTATGATTTCTATGAGTAATACCGGACTGAACATCTCCATGAACATACCAAGAATTACCTAATAATTCTATGCCAGATGCTAAAGGAATTGATTTTTGAGAATCATTCATTAGAATTTTATTTACCATTAAAGTCAAAATCGCAAAATTTCTTTCTTTAATTACTGATTCATTTAAATCTTGTCCATATTCATCACAAATACCAAGTTGATATTTAATGATTGTATATAATTCAATATCTCTATTAACAAATTCATTAATAAACTTTTCAAATTCATTTAAATCAATTTTTAATTCAACCATAAAATTTCACCTATAACAGATCTTCAGAATAAATTAGTTTTGGAACTTTTTTTATTATTTCTTTTTTCATTATTGCACCTTGTCTAATTATTGAAAATTTATTATCAATAATTTTTATTACTGTTGAAGAGTATTTAGCTTTTCCACATTCTAAATCAACATAAAAATCAATTTCTCCTTTCTGAAAATAATTCTTTATTACAGAAATATCTTTACTTTCTTTTTTTCCAGAAATATTCGCACTAGTTCCTGTAATAGGATTACCTAACTCTTTAATCAAATTTCTAGTAAAAGAAATATCAGGAACTCTAAAACCAACAAAACCTAAATCATCCTGTATAGTATTGGGAAATTGAGCTTCACTTTTTAGAATAATGGTTAGAGCTCCTGGCCAAAAATTATCTGTCAAAATATCTATAATTTCATTATTTTTTACTCCTAATCGATTCAATTCATTTTTTTCAGAAATTAAAACAGGCAAAAGTTGGTCTTTAGGTCTTTTTTTTATTTTAAAAATTTTATCAACAGCTAAAGAATCAAAAGCATCACAAGAAATTCCATAGAATGTATCTGTAGGAGTTACAATTACACCATGGGCTTTCAGTTTATTTAATGAATAATTTATATACTCTTTTTCTAACAATTTATGTAACCTTAATTGATTATATAAGTTAAACAATATCATCAATAATAAATTAATTTTATTTATAATCAAAAATGGTAAATCCTGAAGAATCAAAAAGAATTTCAGCTTCAGATGACTTAGAAGTTGGAACTTACTTAAGCATTGCACAAAAACTATCTAAAAATGAGAGTAAATCAAAACTAGATAAAGACAAATTATTTCAACCTGGAATTTTAATTGTAGACTTTGGATCTCAATATAGTAGATTGATAGCTAGGCGAATCAGGGAATTAAACACTTATTGTGAAATAGTAAACTCTAAATCAAATTTAAATGATATTACTTCTATAGATATTAAAGGAATAATTTTATCAGGAGGGCCATCTAGTATTTATCAAAAAAATAGTCCTAAAATCCCGGATTGGATTTTCGGATTAAATCTTCCAATTCTTGGTATATGTTATGGAATGCAAGCATTAAGCTTTCAACTAGGAGGAAAAGTTTCAGAAAGCTCAAAAAGAGAGTACGGATATTCTACAATTACCGTCTCAAAAAAACATAAAATTCTTGAAGGTTTAAAAAATAATATTCCAGTATGGATGAGCCACGGAGATAAAATCATTAAACTTCCTCCTGGATTTAAATCTTATGCTTTCTCTGAAAATAGTCAAAACTCTGTAATAGCTAATGATTCCAACTACATAGGAATACAATTTCATCCAGAAGTTACTCATACTCCTCAAGGAAAACTAATCATAGATAATTTTATTTCAATATGTGATTGCCCGAAAAATTGGATCCCGAAAAGTGTAGTTGAGCACTCAATAAAAAATATTCGCGAACAAGTTGGTGATTCTAAAGTAATTTGTGCCCTTTCAGGAGGAGTAGATTCATCTGTAGTTGCAATATTACTCGATAAAGCAATAGGAAAAAAGCTTACATGTATTTTTGTAGATAATGGTTTAATGAGAAAAGAAGAACCTGAAAGAATAAGAAAAGTTTTTGAAGGAAAATTTGGGTTAAATTTAAAATTCATTAATGCATCAAAAACTTTTATTTCAGCTCTTAAGGGAGTCACTGATCCTGAAGAAAAAAGGAAAATTATTGGAAGGGAATTTGTATCGGTATTTGAAGAACATTCTTCAAAACTAGGTAATGTTGAATTTTTAGCACAAGGAACACTATATCCTGACGTAATTGAGTCAAAAACTTCAGATATGTCAACAAGCGACAAAATAAAAACTCACCATAATGTAGGAGGGTTACCTGAAAACATGAAAATGCGTTTAATTGAACCTTTAAAATTCATGTTTAAAGATGAAGTTCGTTTAGCTGGATTAGAATTAAAATTAGATAAAGAGATTATTAATAGACAACCATTTCCAGGTCCTGGTTTAGCAATAAGAATTATTGGTGAAGTAACTTCAGAAAAGTTAAGAATTTTAAAAAATGTTGACTGGATAGTAATGAACGAAATTAAAAAGAATGATGTTTACAATGAATTATGGCAAAGCTTTGCAGTATTAACTAATACTCAAACAGTTGGTGTAATGGGAGATCAAAGAACTTATAACTATGTTGTTGCTCTTAGATGCGTGCAAAGTGAAGATGCTATGACCGCAGATTGGGCTAGACTTCCATATGATTTATTGGGAGATATTTCTACAAGAATAGTTAACGAAGTACCTGAAATCAATAGAGTAGTATATGACATTACTAGTAAACCTCCTGGAACTATTGAGTGGGAATGAAAATTAATAACAATAGTAATTATACTAATGAAAATTTTACTGATTTCGATCTTCATAGTCGTAGAGTAGAATTAAGTAATTTCGAAGATTGTAAGTTTGTTAACTGTAATTTAACAGTAACACAATTTTGGGAATGTGAATTCATAGATTGTGAATTCAAGAATTCTGACCTCACCTTAATACAATTTGATAAATCTAAATTTTTAGAAACAGATTTTATGGATTCTAGATTTTCTTTATCTAAGCTAGACAAATGTAACTTCGAAGAAGCAATAAATTACTATATAGATCCTTTAAAAAATTCTATAGAGGGCGCAAAATTCAGTTCACCAGAAGTTTTGAGTTTACTAAGCCCTTTTAAGATTAAGATAGATCAAATCTTTTGAGGAGGTATTCATGAACGTATTAATAATTGGAAATGGCGGAAGAGAAAATGCTTTAGCTTGGAAAGTAAAAAATAGTCCCCTACTCAAAAATCTTTTTATCTCTCCTGGAAATGCAGGAACTTACGGATTGGGAAAAAACATTGAAATAGATATTTCCCAAAAAACAGAAATTTTAAAGTTTGTAAAATCTAACAACATTGATCTAACTTTAGTAGGTCCAGAAGCACCACTAGAAGACGGTATAGTAGATCTATTCATCTCAGAAAACCAATTAATTTTTGGTCCTTCTAAAAAAGCTGCTCAAATTGAAACTTCAAAAGTTTGGGCAAAAAATATTATGAAAAAACATAATATCCCTACCGCAGATTTCTTTTCATTCAATGATTTTTCTTCAGCAAAAAAATTTATTTTGTCTCAAAAAAAAATATCATGGGTAATTAAAGCTGATGGATTGGCATCAGGAAAAGGAGTAATTCTTACAAATAATAAAGAAGAATCTATGAATGCTCTAAAAGAAATATTGATTGATAAGAAATTTGGAAATGCAGGTAATAAAATTATCATTGAAGAAATGTTATTTGGTAAAGAGGTTAGCGTATTTTCATTCGTAAATGGTAAATTTGTTTCCTCTCAAATTTCAGCATGTGATTACAAAAGATCTCATGATGGAGATAAAGGCTTAAACACTGGTGGAATGGGTTCTTATAGTCCACCAGAATTTTGGAATGAAAATCTTTCAAACACTATTAGTGAAGAAATAATGATCCCTACTGCAAAAGCTCTAGTTGAAGAAAATGTGCCATTTCACGGAATGCTTTACGGAGGAATTATGTTAACAAGTAATGGACCTAAAGTATTAGAATTTAATTGTAGATTTGGAGACCCTGAAACACAAGTAATTCTTCCAAAATTAGATTCTGACATTCTTGAAATTTGTTATAATACTGCAAAAAAGACTCTCAATGAAAAAACTCTTGTTAAATGGAATAATGATAATTGTGTAGGAGTAGTAATTACCTCTGGAGGATACCCTAAAAATTATAAAATTGGACATGAAATAAAATTAAATAGTAGCCCAATTAGTAATTCATTAATTTTTCATTCAGGTACAAAAATAGAAAATGATGGAAAAATCACTACAAATGGTGGTAGAGTTTTAGTTTCAGTTGGTATAGGTAAAACAATGACTATAGCAAGAAATAAAGCATATAAAAATATAGAAAATATCTATTTTAAAAATATGTACTTTAGAAAAGATATATCAGAAAGAGCATTATCGTAGGACAAATATGATAGATAGATACAGTAGAAAAAAAATGAAATCTATTTGGGATGAAGATTCCACATTTGATATTTGGTTACAAATTGAAATTGCTACATGTCAGGCTTGGGCTGAAACAGGTTTAATTTCAAAGAGTGATATAGAAAAAATTAAAAAAGCAAAATTCAATAAGAAATCATATGATAATTGGTTTTCCGAAACAAAACACGATTTAGTTTCGTTTACAAGAGCAGTAGGAGAAAGCTTAGGTGATGAGAAAAGATGGATTCACCATGGTCTTACTTCCAATGATGTAAAAGACACTGCATTAAGCTTACAACTTGTAAAAAGTTTAGAAATTATTGATGAAGACATTAAAAAACTAAAAAATTCCATTAAAAAAAGAGCTATAGAATTTAAGAATACTCCATGTATAGGAAGGTCTCATGGAATACATGCTGAACCTATGAGTTTCGGATTAAAATTAGCCCTTTGGTGGGATGAATTAAATAGACATGAAAAAAGAATTCACCAATTAAGAAGTGTAATAAGTGTTGGAAAAATATCTGGTCCAGTTGGGAGCCACGCTAGTATTCCTCCATTAATAGAAGAAAAAGTATGTAAGTATTTAGGTTTAAAGCCAGCACCAGTTTCTAATCAAATAATACAAAGAGATAGACACGCAGATTGTATTCAAAAATTATCATTAATTTGTTCAAGTATAGAAAAATTTGCAACAGAAATCAGAGCACTACAAAGAACAGAAATAGCAGAGGTACAAGAACCATTTGGAACTAAGGGATTTGTCTCTACTGGATCTTCATCAATGCCACACAAAAGAAATCCAGAACTTTCTGAAAGGATTTGTGGTCTTGCTAGAATAGTAAGATCCAACTCTATTACTGCCCTAGAAAATATCCCCTTATGGCATGAAAGAGATATTTCTCATTCATCTTCAGAAAGAATCATCTTCCCAGATTCATTTTTAGCAACTGATTATATTATTGATACTTTTGAAAAAATAATAAGTAAAATGAATGTTTTTCCTAAAAAGATGTACGAAAATCTTGATAAAGGAGGAGGAATAATTTTTTCTGAAAGAATCATGCTTGCTTTAGTAGAAAAAGGAATTTCTAGAGATCAAGCTTATAAAACAATCCAAAAACATGCATTGGATTCTGTAGATAATTCAAAAAACTTTAGAGAAGAAATACAAAAAGAAAAGTTAATCAATGATAATTTTACAAAAAATGAACTTTCTTCTTTGTTCGATTACTCATATTATTTAAGGTTTACAAATGAAATATTTTCTAGATTAAAATTTTAAAGGAAAAGATGAACTCAATATTTGAAACAAATTTACCAGGATTAACTCATAGAGGAAAAGTAAGGGATACATATGAACTAAACGACAACTTGTTATTGATGATAGTCACTGACAGGATCTCTGCTTTTGATGTTGTTTTGCCTGATCCAATACCTGGAAAAGGCAAAATTCTTGCCTCTATGTCGAAGTTTTGGTTCAACGCTACTAAACACATTATTCCAAATCATTTTATTGGCTTAGCATCAGAGCCAGAAACCTTTGATCTAATTAAAGAGAATAAAATATCTTCTTTATTAGATGATGAAATCAAAGCAAGAACTATGGTGGTAAAAAAGGCAAAAAGAATTGATATAGAATGTATAGTAAGAGGATATATTACAGGATCTGCTTGGAGTGAATATAAAAAAACACAGCAAATAAATAAAATCAACATTGAGCCTGGTTTACTAGAAGCTCAAAAATTTCCAAAATTCCTGTTCACTCCAAGTACTAAAGCTGAAATAGGACATGATGAACCCTTATCACCACAGGAAACCTATGATCTAATTGGTGAAGAGTTAACAAATAAGCTTGAACAAATAAGTATAGATATTTTCACTTTTGCCCATCAATATTCTTTATCTAAAGGAATCATTCTAGCGGACACAAAAATGGAATTTGGATTTTTAAATGATCAATTGATACTAATAGACGAACTTTTGACTCCAGACTCCAGTAGATTTTGGTCTTCAAATGATTATAAACTAGGTAAATCACCTGAACCATTTGATAAACAACACCTTAGGAATTGGTTAATAAAACAAGATTGGGACAAGAACCCTCCTGCTCCTAATCTTCCAGAAAAAATAATTAATCAAACAATAGAAAAATATTCAGAAAGTTTTCAAATTTTAACTACTAAATAATTATTATGAAAAAAGAACAAAAACAATCACAAAATAATTCACGACCTGAATACCGAAGAGGTATGACAAAAGGACAAATACGTGCTGAAAGAAGACAAAGAAGTCAATCAAGGAAAAAAAGGAAACAAATAATAATTTATTCAGTAATAATTATCATCGCCTTACTTTTAATTTTAAGTCTTTTGTTGCCTAGTCTTGCTACAAGAAATACTCAAAAAAGTATCTCCAGAGACCCCAAACCCTTTAATGCTTCTGGTCCAACTCCTGCATTAGAAGACATGGGAAGCCAAGTAATTCCAGTAGGTTCCTCGCATGTACCTTATTCAACGAAACCTGCTACATCAGGACCTTATTGGTATATTAAACCAGATGTTGAAGATTTAGCTAAAGAAGGAGCTCCAGTAAAATGGGGAATTTACGATAAAGAAATACCAGATGAAGCTTTAATTCACAATCTAATAAGAGGTGGAATAGGTATTCATTATAACTGTCCAAATGGTTGTAAAACTTTAGTAAATAGCTTGAAAGATATAATTCCTAGAAACAAATCACAATTTGTTATGTCTCCATATTCAGGAATGCCTTCGAAAATAGCTATTACTTCTTGGAGACATTTGATGTATTTAGACGAATTTGATAGTGAAAGAATCAAAGAATTCATCGACTCTTACAAAGATAGAGCTCCGCAAAGTATTCCTGGAAACTATTGGCCTCAAAATTAATGATTTTTCTTTCTAAAATTTATGTTAAATACAAGTCAGGTATAAGTGATCCTGAAAGTATAAACATTTTGTCTGCCCTTGATAAATTAGGTTTTAATAATGCTAAAAATCTTTCTACAGGAAAATTTTTTGAACTCACAATAGAATCAAAAGATTTAAAAAGTGCAAAAAATGAAATAAAAGAAATTTGCAATCAACTTCTAACTAATCCTGTAATTGAACAATACAGCTTTGATGTTTATGAATTCAACCAATAACACCTTTTGTACTAGGAACACTATAAGAATCATCAATTTTGATTGCTGATTTTAATGCTCTAGCAAATGCTTTAAATGTAGCTTCAATAATATGATGTTCATTTTTACCTTTTAGAACCGAAATATGAAGAGACATTTTTGATTCTACAGACAAACTCTCAAAAAAATGCCTAGCAAGATCTGTAGGAAATTCTCCTATTTGATTGGATGGAATAATACTTATGTCATGATATCCTCTACCTCCTAAATCCATTACCACTTCTGTTAAAGCTTCATCTAAAACAACTTTACAATCAGACATTCTAGTAATACCTACTCTTTCCCCTAATGACATATCTAAACATCTTCCTAAAACAATAGCAGTATCCTCGATTAAATGATGTGGGCCAGTTTCAATATCTCCTTTGGCTGTTACAGTTAAATCAATTGATCCATGCTTCGAAATTTGCTCTAACATATGTGTTAACATTCCAATTTGAGTATCAATCTTTGAAACACCATTACCATCCAAATTTAATTTCACAAATATTGAACTTTCTTTAGTATCTCTTTTTAATTCAGCAGTTCTCTTTTTAGACTTTACCATTTTTTCACCTATTAAACTTTTAATATTTTCTTCAAAATTGAAATCAATATTTCCATTTGATTTGTTGTACCGATAGAAAATCTTAACATTTTACGCAATTTAGTATCAGAAAACTTTCTTACAAATATCCCATTGGAAGCTAATTCATTATATACATCTGTTGAATTAAAATCTAAAAATTCAATCAATACAAAATTACCCATTGATGGAAATAATTTTATACCTTTAACTTTACTCAATTCAGATTCAAATTTCCTTTTATCTTTAAGCATGATTCCAACTTTTTCTAAGGATAATTCAGGATTTGATAGTATAGTAATTGCAGCTATCTCTGCTGCTACATTAATGTTATAAGGTTGTTTTATTTTAATAATATTTTCAATAATTTTAGAATTTGAAATCATATATCCAATTCTTAAACCAGCAATTCCAGCCCATTTACTAAATGACCTTAGTATAATTAAATTTGGGTATTCTCTGACATATTTAGCTAAAGAAACACCAGCAAACTCAAAATATGTTTCATCTACAACAACAATAATTCTAGTTTTTAATATTTCTAATAAATCTTTTTCATTTAATAAATTACCTGTTGGGTTATTGGGTGAAGCTAAAAAAATCATTTTTGTATTTGGTGTTACTTTAGATAAAATACCAACTATATCCACATCCCAAGTATTATTTCGTGGAACAGATTCTATTTTAGCCCCAATAATTCTTGCTCCAAAATTATACATCCCGAAAGTCGGCTCACAGTCTATAATAGAATCTCCTACACTTACAAAACTCCTAAACAACAAATCAATTAATTCATCTGAACCAGCACCGGCCACTAATTCAGAAAAATTCATACCAGTATAATTTTCTAGAGAAGATCTTAATTTTCTTTGTAATGAATCTGGATAAATACTTAAATCTGAAGTTTTAATTTCATTTAAAATACCCTCAACAGGACCATAAGGATTCTCATTAGCATTTAAACGAATAACATCTTGAGATTTAACTCCCGAAGATTTAACTAATTCTTCAGTAGGATCTACTGGAATATAGGGCTGAATTTCTTGTATGTGTTTATTGTAAAATTTATCTAAATCTAACATTACTAATCTTCAAGAATAATTTTTTTCCTTAATTTTGCTGCTTCAGCATGACCTTGTAAATCTTCTAATTGTGCTAAATTTATTACATCATTAGATAAAAGTGCCAAATCATTTTCCTTAATATTTACAATTGGTATGAATTTTAAAAAATTTCTTACACTTAAAGAAGAGGCAAATTTGGCTGATCCTTCTGTAGGCATCACATGGCTAGGACCAGCTATATAGTCACCTATAACTTCTCCAGAAACTTCTCCTAAAAACAAGCCACCTAAATTATTTAAGTTTTTTATATAAATTTCTGGATCATCTACTAATAAACTTAAATGTTCTGGGGCAATGAAATTAGCAACTTCAATAGCTTCATTAATATCTGAAACTAGAATGCTCATTCCTCTATTTTGTAGAGATTTTCCAGCAATATCACCTCTACTGATTTTATTTAATTGTTGAATTAATAATTCTTCTACATTATTTAATAAATCTAATGAATTTGTAACTAAAATAGGGAATGCAAGTTGATCATGTTCAGCTTGAGCAATTAAATCTGCTGCACATAATTCTGGATTAGCTTTTTCGTCAGCTATTATCATTGTTTCTGTGGGGCCGAATAATCCATCTATTCCCACTTTGCCAAAAATTTTCTTTTTCATTTCAGTAACAAATATATTTCCTGGTCCACAAATCAAATCTACCTTGGGAATAGTTTCAGTACCTAAAGCAAATGCTGCTATAGCTTGTGCACCACCAATATTGAAAACTTTATCAACTCCAGAAATCTTACAAGCAGCTAAAATATGGGGATTTTCGTTCATATTATTTTTAACAGGTGAAGTAACAATTACCTCTTTTACACCAGCTATTTTTGCTGGAATAGCCGTCATCAATACAGTTGAAACTAGAGGCGTTAAACCACCAGGGACATAACATAAAACTCTTTCTATAGGTCGAACAATTTCTCCTAAACCTTTTTCTTTGTTAAACCAAGAAGAAGGCATAATATTCATTTGGAAATCTTTGATTCTATCAGCTGCAACTTCCAAAGAATTTATTATTTTAGGGGAAATTTGATCTAATGATCTATTAATTAACTTTTCTGAAACTTGAAAATTTTCTAAGTTACTCCCATCAAGTTTTTCACAAAGTTTCCTTAGTGCTAAATCTCCATCTTCCTCTATATCATTTAATATTCCTGAACATACTTCACTAACACTCATTTTCTTACCGAATATTTTAAATATTCCATCTTGAACCATTTGATTTGAAATATTAGAATTTCTCAGAGATTTAGTAAAAATTTTTTTTAATTCTTTTATACCTAAAATTTTTTTCATATTTCTAAAATTTTAAATCCTATTAGTTAAGATCTGATTAATAATTTTCTTTAAATCTTTAGATGAATCTAATCCTTCAGGAATTAAAGATTTCTTCCCAATTAATGAAGCTTGAGATTCAAATACAATACCATCTTTGATAATTTTAAGATCATTATCTCTTATAGTTGTACCAGTAACTGTAATATCTGCAATCATATCTGCATATCCTAATATCGGAGCAGCCTCAAACCCTCCACTTGCTGAAACTAAAACAAAATAATTTACTCCGGCTTGTTTTAAAAAATCTCTAACAAGCTTTGGATACTTAGTAGCAATCCTCAAATCCATACCTTTATTCCTTAACTGAATAGCAACATCACTTAGATCTGAAAGATATGATACATCTATCCATGAGTTAGGACATGCAAGTACTAATTTTGCTTTTCCAAAACCTAAATTCTCAATAATAACCTTTGTAGAATATGAGTTTTTTCTATATTCAAAGTATCTATCAAGTCCTACAATTCCTAAATCTCCATTTCCACTTTCAACTTCTTCAGTAATATCTGAAGACCTTTGAAATAGTACATCTACATCCATTCCCTGAATATAACCAAGATATTTTCGAGATTTTTCCTTAATTACTGAAATATTATTATTCTCAAGTAATTCCAATGCTCCCTCTGATAGAGCACCTTCTGAAGGTAAAAGTAATCTTAATTTATTCATATTTTCATTTTTTCTCAATTAATTCAGATATTAAATCTATATTAAATGCAAAACCTAATGCCCCGGAATTAAATTGATAACCCAAATTATTAGGTAATTCATCATACCGTCCTCCTCCCCCAATTGTTATCGATTTATCAAAATTTTCATAAAAAATGTCAAAAACCATTCCATTATAATAAGCCAAATTTCTAGTAACATTTAAATCTATGACAATACTATCTTTTTGAGATACTCCTTCAATAATATTTTCTAATCTTTCTAGTTGATCAGTTTTTATATTTCTACTTTTAAAGTATTTATTTAATTTTTCTAAAGAACCATTTAATTCTATTAATCCAAGAAGAGCTATTGTAGCTTCATTAAAATCTTCAAATGAAGTTCTAGATATAATTTTTTCTATGATTCTTTCTCTAATATCTTCTATACTTCTTGATCCTAAAGGTCCATCAATTTTCTTTTCTAAGTTCATAGTTAATTCTTGTTTTATTTTTTTTATATCATTTGTCTTATTAACAGATATTTCCAATTCATTTAGAAAATTTAAATTTCCATTTAGTAAATTTTGGCTCTTTGCTTTATTTAAAATTTCCTCTAAACCATAAGATTTATCAACTAATCGAAATTCATTTATCAAAAACAATTTAGATCTACTAGGTAAATCAAAATGACTCAATAAATCTAATAGAACTCCTATATGACCTACTCTAATTTCTATATCTTTTAATCCTAATTTTTCTATTGATCCAGAAGCTAAGTCAATAACTTCTGAATCTGCTTTAGTAGATTTAGATCCAAAAAATTCACATCCTACTTGGTTAAATTGTCTGAAATTAGAATCATCATTAAAAAATCTAAACACAGGTCCTGAATAACAAACTTTTAAAGAATCTTTATCATTTAACAATCTTTTATTACCTAAAGATCTTATTACAGATGCAGTAAAATCTGGCCTTAAACTAACTAATACTCCTTCAGGATCCTCAAAAGTATATAATTGAGAAGAAATATCTCCACTAGCTTTTCTAATAAATAACTCTGTTTTTTCAATAATAGGAGTATCTATTGAAACATAACCTCTTGAAGACAAAAAAGATTCCACTAAATCAGATGATCTCTTAATTACATTCACAGAATTTTGATCTTTATCTGAAAATTGTTTTAAAATTTCGATTGGTTGAGGTGTTTTTTCCATTTTCCACTTATAACTGTTTTCATACATTATAATATTATTAAGTAGAAAATGATGTGATTTTAGGTGGAATATTTTTAAATTCCAAACACTTTTTTAGGTACATTATTGAATATGTCATCTTTTTCATTTTTTGAAAAAGTTTTTGATTCTTTTATCCAGTTTAAGGCATTTCTATAACCTTCTCTGTTAGACACAGGGGGAAAATCACTACCCCACATTAATTTTTCAGAACCAAATATCTCTAGAGTCATTTCAACAATTCCTCTAGAATCAATTAGAGTAAATGAAGGAGATAAAATTCCTGGCCTAGGCTCTATTTCTCCTAATCCAGGAATTTTCATATAAACATTATCTCTAGAACCATATTCTAAAACTTTTTTATACTGAATAATTAATTCATGAAATGACATTAACTCACCTTTCTGAGCTTTATAGTTACTAAATCCTGCCAAATGCTCTAAAACTATTTTTGTTTTGGGGTTTTTATCAATAATCTCTGCGAAATGTATTGCTGAAAAATCTTCTAAATCTCCTATAACACTAACGGCTAATCCAAGTTCTCCACAAATTGACCATAAATCTTTGACATCAATACTATCGAACTTTGAATTTGGAGACATTCTAATCCCAGCAGCACCTTTTTTAGTTAATTTTTCTAAATATTTTATAGGATTTTCTTCAGATGGATCTACTAAACATACGACTTTAAACTTATCAGGATATTGTTCAGTGACCTCAAAAAGATATTCATTATCGAAATTCCCTCCATGTTGAATCAAAACTCCACCATCAACTCCATTATTTTCCATTTGAAAAATTAGTGATTCTATAGGTTCAAACCAATTATTTCCTGCATGGCAGTGAGTGTCTACTATTCTAAAATCATTATCTTTCAAGAACCCACCAATACTCTGAAAACATCTTTACTTGATTTATTCATTCTTTCATAACCTTCTTCTATTACATTATCAAGAGAAACTACATCTGAAATTAATGGCGAAGGGTCTATTTTACCTTCATTTAAAAGATATACTGCTGTTTCCATATCTCCTGGTGAAGCAGCAACCGACCCTATCACTTCTCTTTCAAAATTAACAATTTCATTAAAATCCATTTTCGGTTCTGCAGAATAAATTCCAACTAAGATAGTTTTTCCTCCTTTTCTAGTGTAATTAATAGCCATTCTAGGAGTTTCAGCTGCACCCGCAGTTTCAAAAACAATATCATGACCAACACCATCAGTAACAGTAAGTAGTTTTTCGAAAATATCTGATCTTGAAGTATTAAAAGTAAAATTCGCTCCCATAGATTTTGCAAGTTTTAAACTCTCTTCTCTAACATCTAAAGCTGTTACAACTGCACCAGATGCTTTTAAAACTTGGAGCGTGAGTAGCCCAACTGTACCACAACCCAATATTGAAACTTTGTCTCCTGGTTTTAATCCAGATTTTCTAACAGCGTGACAAGCAACCATCGTAGGCTCCATAAATGGTGCATTTTCTGATGGAACATTGTCAGTAATTTTTATAAGGTGACTTGCTGGCCATCTCATAAACTCAGCTAAACCTCCATCATCCATAAAACCTGCAACACACATCCCAGAACAACCACCCCCTTGACCATTTAGACACCAAAAACATTTATTACAATGGATAACGTTATTTACTACTACTCTATCCCCTACTCTTAGTTCTTTAACATTTTTTCCTATCTCAACAATCTGACCTGTGATTTCATGACCTGGGATCAAAGGAATCATTCTTCCACTATATGGATTTTTTTCTCCACTTTGCATCCATAGTGGACCATACTGCCATTCTTCAATATCTGTAGCACATATACCTGTGAAATTAATTTTCAAGATAACATCATCAGAATTTTTAAGTGTTGGATCAGGCCAATTTTGTTCAAGCCTAATATCTTTATTTCCATAATATACCAGTGCTTTCATTGATACTCCTTAATTAATTACTATTGTGCCATTATTTTTAATTTGTTTAACACCTGTATCACTCTCATATGTTATAGCTTTCAATGATGTTTCTATAGATTCTCCCGACTTTAGATTTAAAGATGTTTTCTCTTGTGATCCTGGAAAAGGATTTCCATCTGGTAAACTAGTACACAATTCAAGACCAAGATTGTAATGTCTTCCATACCAAGGATACCCAGAACCTCCTCCAAAAACTTGCCAATTCCATACATATCTAAAAACTTCTTTTGAGAAAAGCATTCCTATACCAACCTTTTTTTTCTTATTGGTAATAGCGTACCAACCATCAGATAAATCATGATACACAGCTAAATCTTCAAGTTTTGAAGATTTTGGTGGAACTTCTCTCATATCAACATCTCCGTTTGGACCTTCAGTAAAAGGCCAAACTCCTTTTCCTTTTGATTTAAGTCTATTCCCTGAGGTACCTTCATTTAAATTTAAAATTTTTGAATTCGGTAAATCAATTCTGCATTCTTCACTTAAAAATGGGTCCCCAAAGACAATATGTTCAAGCCAAACACAATCAGAGTTACCTGCTGACTCATTAGTAAGTTTAAAATCAATCTGTAAAGAAGGGTCATTTTTCTTCACAGTAAATGTTTTTTCTATATAAAAAGGAGTTCTATAAGTTCTAACCCAAAATTTTATTGAACATTCTTTTGGATCATCTTTTATAATTTGAGAATCCCAAGGCATATGACTAATTTCAGAGTGTTGACCCATTGGAGCACCTTGATAATCTTGTTGAGAATTACCTGCAGTTGGAGCACAACTTTGCCATCCGCCTTCATAAGTATCCATCCAAGAAGAATCTCCAGTTGTTGATAAAAATTTTGAAGTATCTCTCACACCCCAAACACTTCTCCACATATAATCAGTATCCGAGGGTTTATGGACAAAAGAATATATATCAGCTCCTTTATCAACTAATACTACAACCCGAATCAATTCGTTTTCAATTATAGCTACCTTATTATTCCTAAAACTCCAATCATCAGATACTCTGCAACCAAAATTTCTTTCATTCTGATAATGCATTATCGCTCCTTTTTAAAATATAATTAATACTAATTATCAATGTTGTGAAACAAAACCACAAATTAAATTAAGTTAAATTAATTCGAGTATTTTAAATGACTATTACTGCTATAATTCTGACTTTCATATCAGCTTTATGTCATGCTTCTTGGAATATTTTAATTAAAAAATCTACTAATCCTGCTTTATTTATCTCATTAATAGGATTTTGCACAACAATATTAGTTTTCCCTCTAGCGGTTTACAAATTATTATTTAACACACCTAATATTTTAGGATTTATATTAATAGGTTTAACTTGGATTCTACATCTAGGTTATTTCACTTTCTTAGGGCAATCATACAACAGAACTAATCTAAATATCGTCTACCCTATTTCAAGAGGATTTGGTTTACTATTAGTTCAAATTTTATCTATTTTAATTTTAAAAGAATCCATTACATTAACAGCTATTTTAGGATCATCTATCATAATATTAGGGATATTGGGAGTAGGTTTTTTTGAAATATCTCAAATATTTATTTCAGTTAGAAAAACTAAAAAAATCATTGATAAAAGTATCTTACTCACTTTATTAACGGGATTAACAATTTCTTGCTATTCATTAATTGATAAAAAAGGATCTTATGAAGTAGACCCTTTTTTATATGTATTTTTTGTGAATTCTGCAGCTATTGGAATTCTAATTCCAATGATCAGAAAAATTGCAATTCAAAAAACGAAAACATTTTTTTTCAATCATTGGAAATCTTTGATTTTTGCTTCAACATTTCAGTATCTTGGATATTCATTAATAATAATTTGTTATAGTTTCACAAATTTAAATTATATTTCAGCATTTAGAGAAATAAGTTTAATATTAGGAATATTTCTAGGATATTTTATTCTGAAAGAAGACCTTACTTTTCCCAAAATACTGGGAACTTCATTAATAATTTTGGGAGCAATATTAATTGCAATTTAAGTCAATTTAACTAAAAATTTTATCTCTCCAAGAATATTTTGGAGTCCATCCAAATTTCTCTTTAGCAAGATCTATTTTTATAGGAGCATCATGACCTTGAAGTTTTTCACGAATTTGAACATTAGGATATACAGTTTTAATAGCTTCCATTGTATCTAAAGTGATCATAGTATCTTTAGCATTTAGAAAAAATTTCTCATGTCCTATCCATCCCTTACTTTCTATAGCCATTCTACATGCTGTTGCAGCGTCCTTAATGTGAAGATATGTCCAAAAACCCTGACATCTCTCCCAAGGATCTGAGATAGGATTACTATGAAGATTTTTAAAAGTAGTGTCATCCCACATTCCATTGAATCTCATACTGGCTATACTCATTTGGGGATTTCTTCTTTCGAATGCATCCCCTACTTGCTCGCCTATCCATTTAGCAACAGAATAAGGATCTTCACTCCTTGTTCCCTGATATTGATCTATTGGAAAGTAATCTGGAGGTTTAACTTCTTTTGACTTCCATCTAGCTGCTGTCCCCATTGCTCCAATTGAATTATAAGAAGAACCTAAAACTACCTTATTTATTCCAAGTTGTTCAGAGGCTCTACAAATATTCCAAATTGATGTGGTATTGGTAAAAAAAACAAATTCTTCTGTGTAGTGTTCTGCGCTAGGACATGCTGCAAGATGTATTACTGCCTGGCATCCATCCATAGCAGAAATTACTTGACCGTAATTCGTAACATCAACTTCAAAAAAAGTAGGGATTTTATTCCAAGACTCTCTCATCTTAATAGCTGTATGGGCATTTGCTGTAGCAGTAGTTCCACTATGATAAAGAGTTCCCATTCTTATCTTGTCAGCATTAACTACTTCATGATTATTTTTAAGAAGTTCATTTATCACATAATGACCTACAATACCTGAACCACCTGTTAGTAATACTTTCATATTTCTCCTGTCACAATTTATTACCAATCTATATTAAGTTCACTAGTAATACTATTAAACCAATCTATAACTTCAGGATGATAAGGAATTCCATTTTGTTCTCTTTCTATTTCAGTTTCATGCTCAAGTAGGCCAGCATATACTACTCTTTCTTGTCCTGGAACAGGTGGATTTTTCTTCAAATCATCTAGGTAATCATCTAAATCTTTTATAAAATCATTAAGATTTGAAAAAGCATCTATATTGTATGCTATAAAATGATGAGCTGAACCTTTTCTACGGCCTAAGCCTCCACCTGTAGCAGATAAAATTGAAGTCATAATCTCAAGCATTACTGCTAATCCATATCCTTTATGGGAACCAATCTCTCTAGTTCCTCCTAAAGGTAAAATATTGTATTCATCTGGTATTTCAGTCTCATTCATTATAGGTACTCCAGAGGAATCTGATATCCATCCTCCCATAGCTTTTACATTTAAGCGTTTCGCAAGTTTAATTTTATTTCCAGCTACAGAACTAGTTGAAGCATCAAAAATAAAAGGAGGATTTTTTGATGTAGGAGCTCCAAAACCTAAAGGGTTGAGTCCCACCATTGGAGTTTTACCGAAAGTAGGAGCAACACCTATTCCACCTGTTGTAGTAGCAAAACCTACCAAACTTTCTTTTACAGCCATATGGGCATAATAAGCAGCAGGGCCAAAATGTCCACTGTTATAAACATTTACAGCTCCTATACCAAATTTCTTAGCTCTTTTAATAGCCTCTTTCATTCCATGAGGACCTACGACTAAACCCAAACCTTGATCACTATCTATAGAACAAACAGCATTAAAGTCTTTTGTGATTTTCCATTTTGGATTAGTATTAATTCCACCATCATTAGCACTTTTCACATATTCTCTTAACATATTGCTAACTCCATGACTTTCTATTCCTCTAATGTCTGAATAGATCAAAACATCTGTAGCTTGCTTAGCATCTTTTTTATTAAAACCAATTTTTAAAAAGATTTGTTCTACTGTAGTTTTCATTTTTTGTTTTGAAACGGAAACAGCAATTTTTTTATCAACATGAAATCTTTCTAACATTTTATTCTCCTAACATGTAAGAACTTTAATATTTATTAGTTTATTATTAAGAATATGTTTTTCAAAGATAAAAATACTTATAAAATTGAATTAACAATTAAAGATTAAAATTTCAAAATAAATTAAATGAAAGACCCAAATAATATTTCCTTAGTCTGGACTTTCGAAGACTGGGAACAAATGGAAAAAAAATCTACTTCTCATTTAAACAAAATGGAAAATGAGTTAAAGATGAAAGAACACTTAGTTAATTTAGCTAGATTAGTTCTAAGAGCACATAGCACTAGTTTTTTTATTGTCACAAGATTTTTACCCAAAACTAAAAGAGATAATGTTGAATTAATATATTGTGCTGTTAGGTATCCTGATGAAATAGTTGATTCATTTAAAATCAATAAACAAAAAAAGAAAACTTTATTATATGAATGGTCTGAAAAATATGAATTAGGATTAAGGTCAAATTCTATAAAAGAATCAGTTCAAAACAATGTTCCTTTTCCTATATCAGGCTTTACACAACTTATAAAAAATTACAATATTCCTTATCATTATTATAGATCTTTCATAGATGCCATGATTAGGGATTCAAACCCTCAACCTTTTTCAAATATAGAAGATCTTATAGAAAACTATATTTACGGAAGTGCAATTGTTGTAGGATATTTTTTAGCTTATGTTTATGGTTCTATAAACAAAGGTTCCTTCCCTCTAGCTATTGAATCTTCTAGAAATCTAGGGATAGCACTTCAATTAACAAATTTTATTAGAGATATTGATGAAGATAGAAACAGAGGAAGATGCTATATACCTACAGACATACTTCATCAAGTTGGATTAAATTATGAGGATTTTTTCTACTATACAGATGAAGAAAAAATTATCGAAGCTAGAAAAATTATGGCAAAAATAGCTGATGAATACTATGAAAAATCTTTGACAGGTTTGAAATATTTTTCAAAAGACAGTCATGTAGCAATAAGATCATGTACTTATTTATACAGAAAATTAAATCAAAGAATTCTTATCTCAAAGAAATCAATTTCTCATAGGGAAAGTCTTTCAATAATAGAAAAACTCACAGCTTTACCATTTAGTAAATATTGGAAATTACCAATGTCTTATTTGAAGAAATGAAAAATAAATTAAAGTCTCAAAAAAAAATAGCAATTATTGGAGCTGGAATGGGAGGAATATCAGCTTCGATTCATTTAGCATCAAGAGGTTTTGAAGTAACTATCTTTGAAAAAAATAATTCTTTGGGAGGAAGATGTAATGTAATTGAAGAAGAAGGCTTCAAATTTGACCTAGGTCCTTCCTTATTAAATTATCCCTGGGTTTTTAAAGAATTATTCAAAGCTGCAGGAGAAAATTTTGAAAATCATATTGAATTATTAGAAGTAAAATCAGGAGTTAAATTTCTTTGGGATAATGGAGAACATTTTAATATTTCTGGTGATTATGCAGATTTAAATCATGAAATACAAAGACTAGAGGGTTCAAATAATAGAAATCTTCAAAAATTTCTTAATAAAAATAAATCTAGATATGATATAGCTTTTAAAAAATTACTTAATAAAAACCTCGATAACCCATTATCCTGGGCCAAAAATTTAGGGATTAGAGAAATCATAACAGGAAGCATGATCTCTTCGATGCATAAAGACTTATCAAAATATTTTTCAAACAATCATGTGATTGAAGCATTCGGTTCTTATTCTATGTATTTAGGTGGTTCTCCTTATGATATTCCAGGCTTCTTTTCTATTTTGCCTTATGGAGAAATTATGTATGGATTATGGATGCCTAAAGGAGGCATGTATTCTCTCATAGAATCATTGGAAAAAATATTGAATAAGTTAGGTGTTCAAGTCTATAAGAACACAAATATTTCAGAAATAATTATAAATAATAAAAAAGCTAGAGGTATTAAAACAACTGATGGAACAGAATTAAATTTTGATCTAATTGTTTCTAACCTAGATTTGCCTACTACAATGACAGAATTAATATCAAACCCAACAAACGCCCAAAAACGAAGTTATGAAAAATTGCCAATGACCCCATCTGTACTAACTTTTTATTGGGGAGTAAAAAAGAAGATAAATTTTCCTCATCATATGATTTTTCTACCTAGAGATTATAAAAAAACTTTCGAAGATTTATTTTACAAAAAAATAATTCCCTCAGGATTACCTTTTTATACAAGTTCTGCTACTACTACAGATCCTGATTTGGCACCCAAGAACCATTCAACACTATTTGTATTAATTCCTCTTCCAATTGTTGGAAATCATTCTTCAAATATCACCCTAGAAAAATCAGTGCCTGAAATCAAAAATTTAGTAATAGAAAAATTTAGAAAACATAATATAAATTTTTATCAAGAAGATATATGTTATGAAAAAGTCTTAACACCTCAAGATTGGAAATCTCAATTCGGTTTATTTAAAGGTTCAGCCTTTGGTTTGTCACATAACTTAAGTAACATTGGCCCTTTCAGAAAAAAAAATAAATCAAAAATTTCAAATCTATATTTTACTGGAGCGAGCACGAGTCCCGGAACAGGATTACCAATGGTTACCATTAGTGGAAAGTTAACAGCAGATAGGATAGAAAATGATTTACGCTGAAAAATATGGAAATGGTAAGCAAATACTAATTGGAATTCATGGATGGGGAGGCTCTCATCAAACATTTCTTCCTCTAAAAAATCTAGTACATAAAGATTACTCAATGATAAATCTAGATCTCCCTGGTTATGGAAAATCATCTGTTTTATCTGAATGGAACCTTCCCAAATTAATTGAACATATCACAGAGAAAATATTAAAAGTATCTGAAAATAAACCGGTGAAAATTTTAGGTAATTGTAGTGGAGCTCTACTAGCAGTATTAGTTTCTAAATCCATGAAAATTAACGTGTCTCACATGTATTTAATTGATCCTTTTTCATATGCGCCTTGGTATTTTAAAATTTTCACAAATAAATTTTTTGGAGAATATGCATATAAAACTACATTTAAAAACCCTCTTGGAAGAATAATTACTAATTTATCTTTATCAAGTAAAAAACAAAAGGAAACTAATATGACTTCATCTTTTAAAAATATTGATTCTGATGTTTCTCTAAATTATCTTAAAATGCTTGTAGAATTAGAGAACACAACAGCTCTTGAAAACATTAGTTGCCCCATAACCATTATTCATGGAGACAAAACATTCAAATCCGTATTCAAAAGCCTAAATTATTATCAAAAAATTTGGGAAAACTCCACAATAATTGAACTAAAAAAAGTTGGGCATCTCCCTATAGAAGAAGCTCCAAAGAAAATTAGTAAAATTATTTTCAACTCTAATCAAAATTAATATGATAATAGATTACATACAGATTCTCATACTTGTTATTAGTTCTATAAGCTTTGTAAATTGTTTTTTAGTTTTTTGGACGTGGAATATAGTTAAATCAGAAAATAACGATACCAATGAAAAAATTTCTATCTTAATACCTGCACGGAATGAAGAATCTAAAATCATCAAATGTATCTCAAAATGTTTAAATCAATCAGAGAGAATAGAAGAAATAATAATTTACGATGACAACTCAGACGACAATACATATAGTGTTGTAAAAGCATTATCCAACTCAAATTCAATTATCAAAGTAATTAGAGGAAAAATTCTACCTCAAGGATGGAGTGGGAAAAATCATGCATGTTTTGAACTTTCAAAACTTGCAAAATCAAAATGGTTATTGTTTATTGATGCTGATACTGAATTACTACCTAATTCCATCACTTCTTTAATGAAAAAAACTGAAGATGGATTTACTTTTATTTCAGCATGGCCAAAAATTCAGATGAAATCTTTCTCTGAAAAACTAATGATGCCTTTATTGAATTTTGTTGTGTTCACTTTTTACCCTACATTAATTAACAAATTTTCTAATAAAAGTTCTTTAGGATTAGCCCATGGGGCATGTATTTTAGTAAATAAAGATGTTTATAAAAAAATAGGAGGACATTCATTAGTAAAAAAGGAAATATTTGAAGACACCTTACTTGCAAGGAAATGGAGAGCATCAGGATACAAATCAATATGTATCAATGGAATGAACATCATTCAAGTAAGGATGTACGAGTCTTTGAGTGAAATATGGAAAGGATTTGAAAAAAATGCATTTTTAGCATTTAAAAACCCTTTAAATTTTTTTCTTTTTCAAATTTTACATATTTTAATCTTCAATTTACCTGT
>PBKW01000001.1 GCA_002721615.1 Chloroflexota bacterium | reverse complement strand
TACTTTGCAAAATTAGCTGAGCAAGATTAATGTCTAGTGAAAATAATACTATGTATGGATTTTGGTTTTGTGTAATAGTTTTATTACTTAGTGTTGCTTGTTGGGGATCACCTGATTTAGTGGATGCTTGGATATATTATTTGTCAGATGGATTTTATAAATCCTCTTAGCCTCCACTCATTTTAGAAGTATTTGAATTGTCTTCTGTAGATATTGGTGATCCTGCAAGTACTGCTGATGAATTATTATTTACATTAGTGTTTGTACTAGATTGAATAATAAGAGGTCTTCCAGTTCTAGCAGCTTCAGCGGTTTGGACTTGTAATTGGGCTAACATTTGACCACTTACAAGTCCTTCTGTTGCTGCAGAGAAGGCTTTTAGTTTGGCCATATCAGTAGCACCTAGAAACTTATCAAGACTATTTCCTATCTTTTCTAGATTATCTCCATCGAATGCATCAAATGCATTTGCAAGTGCAGTAACTCCCATACCTGCTTGAGATAGTTCTGGCCCAATCTCAGCAAACTTTTTAAACTTTTCAACAGGATCTTTTGAACCTATAAGTTTTCCAAAAGCCTCACCAAGACTAGAAAGAAATCCTCCGCCACCAAATTTCATTAATCCTACTCCAAGAGAACCAATTCCATCTCCAACCATTGCGAAGTTTGTTGCATCAATCTTTCCAAATTTCTGTACGGCTTCAGCAACACCATCTAATGCCCCAGCTTTTTCAGGAAAAAGAAGTTCTGCTACTTTACTACCGCCTCCAAAAATAGCTAATCCTAAACCAACTTTTTCCATTCCATCACCAACTGCTGCAAGATTTCCAGGTTCAAGATCTGCAAACTTTTTAACTGAATTTGCTATTTTGTCTAAGTCTTCTGCAGAAGGCATCGTACCGCTAGCAATTGCTGCACCGGCAGAAAATCCAACAAGAGCAACGGCCAATACTCCTAGAGCACCCGCAACCTTCAACATATTTCCTGCAGGTAGCTCTGCTAATCGTTCTACTCCCTCAACGATTTTATCTATTATTCCTATTATTGCATCACCTATAGTTTTAATAACTTTTGATATACCATCAAATATAGATGTGAGAATATTATCAACATTTGTCATGACGGCTATTATAACATCACCCGTCTTTTGAATTATTGCACTAATTTCTTCAAGTGCAATACCCATAAGATCTAATACTTTCATCATAGTTTTATTGAAGACAGGATCGGTAATAATATCTTTTATTACTTCAAATATATCTACAATGATTGGATGTAATGCTTTAATTACAACGGCGAGCCCATCAAAGAACTTAGTAATTAATGGTCCCATTCTTTGAACCATGAGTCCTATACCTTCTAATATATCTTTGAGAATAGATCCGATTGCTCTACCAAATGATTCGATTATAGCAGTAACCATTTTTATTGCCTCACCTTTACCCATAATCATATCAAATACTTTAAATGCTGCGGCAAGTCCTGCGGCGAATATTGGAAGGGAAATTGATAAAAATGATACACCTACTAATACCAATGGATTAGCAAAGGCCATTAATCCATTTGCAAGACCTGTTAGAAAACCTTGAATACCTTTACCCATTGATTTCATACCTCTACCCATGGCGCCAACAGGATTCATTATAGCTTTGCCCATTCTAGAGAAGAAACCTCCGGCCTTTTTTTCTTCTACTTTTGCGTCTGGTATATCACCATCACCATCATCACCTTTAATTCTAGCAGCTTCTCTTGCAGCTTCTCTAGCATCAGTTAGTGCATCGGCCTGAATATCGAGCATAGTTCGTAGAGTACTAAGCGTAGCATTCTGAATTCGAATTGTCTCATCTTGTCCATCTCTTATATCTTGAAATCGAGACTGATTCTCCCCATGAGATTCTTTTATTCTATCAACTACATCTTGTAATGTGGCCATTTAATCCTTTACCTATGTTTTGCGTTTTCTGCCGCTACTCTTTGATTCTCTTCTTTAATCCAATTTTGTAATAACAATACATATATTTGTCTTTCAAAAGGTATCATATTTTCTAACTCTGTTAGACTCCATTGATGATGCTGAATCATGGCGAAGTTTGTTTGGAAATGGTTCGCCAAGGAATCGTGACTCAGCGCTATCCGAAAAAAGAATCAACTCCTGCTAACATTAGAGGTTTTAACTTCTTACACTTAGGACATATCCAATTTATTTTATGTTCTAATCTCGGCATGTTTTCAAAGAATTCTCTTACTTTTGTAAATTGTCCAGAACTAAGAGATTCAACAAAATCATCTAATTCCTTTTTAGTGGAATCTTTTCCTTTGTAAATTTCATCACCATCCCAGATGTAATCAATACATTCAGTAATTAATTTAAAGACATTATCAGCAGATATATTTTCACCCGCTGTAGCATATTTATTTACTAGATCGAGATTTGGATATTTTAATTTCAATCCAATATCTTTAGTAATTTGTACTTCTGAAGATCCAGCTTTTGAAGTATCTATCTTTATATCATCTATATTAATTTCTATTTCAAAAACATCATCTTCAGCCGCATCTTTACAACATTTTAATTCTTCTGGTCTTGGAATTTTTACATTTAATTTTTCTCCAACAGATTTACCTCTAAGATGAAGAAAGATATATTCAATATCAAAAGGAGCAAGATTTTTAGTATCTACTTTTCCTTGACTACAAGACGCAATAATGTCCATCATAGCCTCAGACATTGTTTTTTCATTTCCACTTTCCAATGCCATTAATAATGATTTTTCTTCTTTCACAAGAAAGGGTCTAAATTTAACCTTTTCTTTAGTTGAAGGTATGTTCAATTCATAAGTGGGTGTTGCCACTCTTGGTAATGCCATAATATTCTCCTATAATAAAATAATTTTAACTTATACAATTTCCCATTTTTTAAATACTAAATCCACAGTAAAGTCTAATAGTTCTGCATTTTCCCATCCCAATTCTACAGCACTTATTCCTTTAGGCCATACATTTATTAATTCAACTTGATGCATAGGATTCATTGCTTCCCCTTGTGTATCATTATAAATTGAAATTTTAAGACCTCCTTTAAACTTATCATAATAGGTCATGTTATATGAATCAGTATTTTGTATATACTGTAACCAATTATACCAAAATTTTCGACATTGCCATTGATCTGTTTCTAGAAAGGTAATCGATACACCTTCTGATGGAGTGACTTCATAAGGAACTTCCATACCATATTTACCGCCATATCTAAAGGTGGATGTTCCAGAAGTTCTAGCTGGTAAAGATACTGCTTTAATGAGAAATTGTATATTTGCAGGATCGGGAGTATCGGTAATATTGGGATCGGATAGCAAACCACTTGGTGGTGTAATTTCAACAGTATATCTATTTCTCTTTGCAAAATAACCCTTGGCGCCTACTCTACTTATAAATTCACTTATTCCGAATTCTGAATATGGTGGATTTGCTACGGTTGTCATTAAAACCTTTCTCGGCTATGATTCCATACCATGTTGTTATTTACACCTTGTGTTTGCGATTTAAATCTTTCAACAGGTAAAAATAGTGCAGATTCCCACTCGGTAGCACTAACGTGAATAAATTGTGATTTAACTTTACCATTTAAATATCGATGTATAGTTGGTCTTGCCCTTTTAGCTCTACCTCCCATAAATCCTTTTAACATATTATATGTTAATCGTAATTTAGTATT
The DNA here is from genome assembly GCA_002721615.1 of Chloroflexota bacterium. Lineage (GTDB taxonomy): Bacteria > Chloroflexota > Dehalococcoidia > Lucifugimonadales > Lucifugimonadaceae. Next base: position 22,438 of record PBKW01000001.1, on the reverse strand, counting down.
TTCATCATAATTTGTATCGCTCGCAAATTCTTTGAGCTGATCCATTAATATTGCTCTATCTTTTGGAGCAAGATAATGCATGTTCAAACCAAGAAATCCATCAGAAAAACTCTTAACAGGAAAAACTAAAGGAAACGTATCATACCAGGGAAGAGTTTTTTTATGTTTAGGATTATAAAAGAAAAAATACATATTTCCAAGATATGCTTGTGGAGAATAATCTCCTTGTGCCATAATACTTTGCGGAGTTTCAGAAGAAAGTGATCTTCTTATACCTGTTACTCCATAATTCTCAATCATTGAACGAAACCAGCTTATCGCAGCTCGCATTTGCGCAGTGGCCTGACCTGTTCCAATTACATCCCTTAATTTTTCTAAATACGTTTGTTCTTCTGCCATAATATAACTATTTAGTATTATTGAGAGTATCTTCTGTTAGGATTTGCCATTTCCATCCTCTCTTTTCACATACTATTTCAGCAGCTTTCCATTTGGCCTCATTGATTCCCCATGTCTTAACTTCTTTTAGGTATCTTCTTTTATGTTTGGGATTAAGTTTTGGTGGTTTTGTCTGTTTCTTTGGTTTAATCTCTATTAGTGTCTCACCTTTAGCGGTTTTAACCCAAAAGTCAGGGAAATATCGATGCCATTTACCATCGATTGGACTTTTATATGGTATAATGATTTCCTCACTAGACCATCGCAAGACTTCAGGTTGTCGATCAAGGTATTTCATGAACTTTAATTCCCACCCAGATCGATATCGAATATCACTTGTATCACCTTTATATTTGTCTCTATTTTGAGGACGAAATTTTCCTTTGTATGCCATATAAATATATAGATAGTTCAATAATACCAATTAAATAATAATGGAGAAAAGGAATGGCCAATCCCCACGACACATCCCCAACACCAGAAGAATCGGCTTCACAGGAAGTACAATATTACGAATATCCTTCTTCTTTACTGGCTCACTCTGAAGGACAGAGTGGAGATGCATCGATGGATAATTATATGATATTTAAGGCGACAGATTTTAAATTGCAAAAACCAACACTTAATATAGCAATGTATATTCCTGGAGGCGCATTAAATACATCTTATAAATCATCCTATGAATCTGTACAATTAGGTGGTGCAGGTTCGGTAGCATCTGATGTTGCTGGAGCAGTAGAAAAGGCCGTTAGTTCAGAAGCAGGATTTAGTTTGGATGCATTTACAAAGATTGCAGGAGCAACACAATCTGGTTTACAAAGTGAAATGGGAACAGTAAGTACACTTAAAGTGGCAGAAGCTGCAAGTGGGTTACGTGGCTTGGAGGGTACGAAGACTTTAATGGAACGAACAACCGGTGCTGTACTTAATCCATTTACTGTTGCAGCATATAAAGGTCCTACTGATATGAGAGATTTTAGTTTTGATTTTCAAATGTTACCACAAAATGAAGATGAATCTAAATCTTGTTTAAAAATTGCAAATGCATTTAAAAAGGCCATGTTACCTTCACATTCAGGTGGAGATAGTAGTACTGCACCTTCAATGTTGTTTGGATATCCTGATACTTTTGAAATTACGTTTTATATTGGTGGAAAAAAGTTACCATCATCCAATAAGAATCCCATGTTTAATATAGGAAAATCTGTATTAACCGCTTGTGAATTAAATTTTGATACAGAAAATGTACCTTTATTTTTTAAGGGAACACAATATCCTGTTTCCATAGCGATGAAACTTTCGTTTATGGAATTAGATATAATGTACAGAGAAAGAATAGATAAAGGAATGTAAGAGGAGAGATTAACAATGTCCGAATTTTTTCAACATTATCCACAAATAAATTATGATATTTCTGGGGCTAGACCTATAAAGACTAAGACCGCTATTAACATTATGGTTAAAGCGAAAATAAGACAAATACTTACAAGTTCTATTGTTAATTATTTTCCCTATACAATACCAGAAGCAGAAAGACCAGATGTAACCGCATTTAAAATGTATGGTGATGTAAAATATACATGGTTAATATTTTTGATTAATGATATACAAGATCCTGTTTTTGAGTGGCCATTAAATTCTAGGGAATTTGGAGGTTTTATTAGTGATAAGTATGGTACTCTTAATGATGCTCAGAATACTATACATCACTATGAACAAATTGTTAGAGCTAGAGTAGAAGCAACTGGAACTTCAGAATCACTTCCTGAAAAGGTTATTGAAGTTGATGTAACATCGTATAATGCACTTGATGCGGCAGATAGAAAAATTGTATATTGTTATGATTGGGAAGTAACAAGAAATGATGATAAACGATCTATTAAGTTAATTGATCAGAAATATGCTGCAGACATACTTTCTGAACATTCGGAGAAACTTGGATAATGTCTAATCAATTTACTGTTATCGATAGAGATAATAAGGGAATAGGTGTAACTCCTGAAACCACAGATCATGGAACAAAATCTGAATTTCTAAAAAATCCACAACAAGGACAACTCCCTTCATTTCCTGGCGATTTTGAACTTCAAAAACTTACCATTACTTCTCCCCATAAAAAAGGTGATATTGATTTGAAGGCTGCGTGGTCAGATTTTAATATCTATGAAAATCTTTTTAGAAATTATCTTACCGCAGATATACAAATAGTAGATGGTGTTGGATTAATGGAAAGTCTTCCTATTATTGGTGAAGAAACTATACACATTCAAGTAAAAACAAAAGGTATTGTAAAACAAAGGCCACCTGAAACTAATCATCCAGGACCGTTTGAAGGTAGTCAAAATGAAGGAAGACTTAGTTTAAAGTTTAGAGTAGTTAAAATTCATAACATTACCAAACTTAATGATCAGATGTTGACTTATACATTAAATTTAGTTTCTGAAGAAGCTATTTTAAATTTAAAGAAAAAAGTTAGAAAATCAGCATTAGATCCAGCTCAAAATTTTGAACCAAGTACAATATCTAAGTTAGTTGAAAGACTTTATAAACAATTTTTTCAAAGGGGTAGACCAGACGCGAAAAAAATCTTTATTGAGCCCACTAAAAATAATACAGATTTAATTATACCAAATCAAACACCATTTAAAGCCTTTAATTTTTTGGCATCAAGAGCAGTTGCAAAGGAAAAACATGCAGTTGGATCTAGTTTTGTTTTTTATGAAACTATAAGGGGATTCTTTTTTATTTCTTTGGAAACTCTTATGGTGGGTGGTGGTTTAGGATATCGTACTACAGAGGCACAAGATGCTACTACTTCTAGTCAAAGAACATCCGGAGGAGAAATAGTATATACAATACCTGAAGATCCTGTAAAAGAAACTTATGTAGTTCAACCTAAAAGATTAGGAATTGAAAAAAGTGAACCTAAAAATGTGGCAATAGAAATGACTGCCGTTGATCAATATGAATTTTCTTCTAATTTTGATATTATGGAAAATCTACAAAAAGGAATGTATGCTAATAGGTTACTTACTCATGATTTAATTAGAATGAAATATGATACATTAGATTTTAATTTGGTAAATAAAGCGGCATTGAAGAGACAGTTTAAAGAAAATGATAATATCGGTGCAGAAGAGATAATAGAATTTTTAGAACAATCTGAAGATGCAAAAAACTTTACTGATAAATTTACTCATTTAGGAAAAGGAAAATTAGCTACTGAAAAACAAGATGCATTAGGTTCACCTGAATCGGTAATAGCTTTTTATCCTACTAATTTTGCACATGATGAAGTATTTAAAGAATCAGTAGGAACACTAGGAGTTCATGGAGAACCTAAAGAAGATGCAGCTCCTAATATTCAACCAAATAGAGTAGAACAATGGATGCAATCAAGAATGGTTCAAAGTCAAGAAATTGATAATATTAAATTAAATATTAGGGCGCCTGGATTATCTACTAGAACAGTAGGAGATCTAATTGAATTTAAATTACCTACACAATATCTTGAAGATAGAGATGGACGGACACAATCACAACATCATACGTATTTAAGTGGATATTATTTAATTACCAAATTACGACATCATTTTAATAAAGAAAAATATGAAATACAATTTGAAGCAGTAAAAGATTCATTAAATAAATCTGTTGGTAAAGATAGATCAGCTCCAGAAGCCAGTTCAAGTTCAACTCAAACTGCGGAAGAATATACTAGTAGTAGAGTAGCAGATTTTCAAAATACAGGCGATACAAGTAGAGGGTTTTAATATATGTCATATTTTATGGGAAAAGATGGATTTGTTTGGTGGCAAGGAGTTGTCGAAGACCGCCATGATCCCCTCTTTCTTGGTAGATGTAAAATTAGAATATTAGGATGGCATTCAGAAGATAAGAATGATCAACCTACTGTTGGTTTGCCGTGGGCGTATCCTGTTGCTCCAATTACTTCAGCAAGTCAAACAGGAGTAGGTACAACACCATTAGGTCCAGTTGAAGGAACGTGGGTAGTAGGATTTTATCGCGATGGTGAAGCAGGACAAGAACCGATGTTTTTTGGAACGATTGGTGGTATTCCAGAATTAGATGCAAAGGGAGTTAATAATGATGGAACATCAGTAGGTGGTCAAGGGTTTCTAGATCCAAGAAGAAAAAAAGGTGACATAGACCCTGGCAATGAACCTGGACATGATGGGTTTATTGATGAATTAGGACCGAGAAATTTAGCTTATGAACAAGGAGTTGATCTTGTTCCAAGAGAACCTGCAACTATTATTCATAATTCTAATCCTAATCCCTCAGAAGCCGCCGATTCAGTTACACTTGGTTCAGGCGCTACTGTAAAAGGAATAGCAGTAAAAAACTTAATAACTAAAACTGGAGTTGCAACTCCAAATGCACCATATACTGTTAAAATTGTAGAACAACCAATACGTTCAACATATCCTAATACTGGTTTAGCAAATACAGAACTTTCAACTACAAGGGCTACAAACTATTTAAAAGAACCTACTACAAATAGATTGGCGAGAGGTATCCGTGGAAATACAGATACAAGTGATCCAAAAGCCGCAGGAATTGTTTTTGAAAAGGAACAGAATAGGTTCGTAGGTCAAATGGGTATTCCTACTGCAGATGGTAGAAAATGGGATGAACCTCCAATTCCTTATGCAGCACTTTATCCATATAATCATGTTCACCAAACAGAGAGTGGACATATTATTGAAATGGATGATACACCAGATCATGAAAGATTACATTGGTATCATCGAACAGGAACATTTACAGAGATACACCCTGTTGGAGTTAAAGTTGATAAGATAGTAAACAATTATTATAATATTATTTTAGGTGCAAGATATACTCATATTGAAGCGAGTGATTCTACAACAGTTGATGGTTCACAAGAAAATTATGTTCTTGGTAATAGAGTAGATAGAGTTGGTGGTGATTATTCTGTTGCAGTAGGTAAAGGAAGATTCGCAGTTAATAATACACAAGGAGCAATTAACCTAGCAGCTTCAAAGGTGAATATAACTGCTACAGATGAACTTATATTAAGTGCTAATAGAGTAATAATTGAAAAGAAATCTTCTTCTGGTTCTGATATAACAACAGGAGATGAAAGAAAAAAAGTAGGTGGTAAATATAAAATAGAGGCAGGAGCTTATAGTTTAAATTCTCAAGGTAGTCTTGGTATACAGAGTGGTGGTGGATTATCATACAATATTACTGATTCAGTAAATGAATCTATATTTGGAGTGTTACCATCAATAACTTTAGATTATGCAAAAAAGACCACAGCCACTTTGGGTAAGATTGGGGTAGAATCGACAGATAATTTAGTTTCGGGTGGAATTGAATTTAATTTAGGACTTGGTGGTTTAGGAGCATCTTTATCAATAGTTCCTCCGGGCAATATAGAATTAACTTCTAATTTGGGAACAAGTGGTATTACAGGATCTTCATTGTTAGGAAATGTTCTCTTTGAATCTATAGCAGGATATGCTCAAATGAATAGTTTATTATCTACGATGAAATTAGAAAGTTCAGGAGCAGCTTCCCTACAAGGATTATTAGGTGAGGTATCAGTAAGTTCGGGAGGTAAAGTAAAGGTAGCAGGATTAATTGCTACATTGAAAGAAGTATTAGATGAACTAATAGATATAATAACAGAACATACACATCCAACAGGAACAGGCCCATCTGGACCACCAATGCCTCCTGCTACTGCTAAATTATCCTTATTGAAATCTCTAAAAGTTAGTGGGAGTTTTGAATAATATGGCACTAGTTAAAGCAACATTATTTAGTGAATTAATGGCAACTTATGGGGGTCATAATCCTGATCCAATGAAGCCAGGAAAAGATCTAGCAAAAGCATTTAAAAATTATTTAATGATGGCACAGAATCAAGGAGGATTCCCTGCTTCAAATGTGATAGATGCTCCAACAGGGGTGACAATAGGGGGAATTTATGCTCAACAATTACCATCTGGTGCAGCAGTGGCTAATCAAATAGCATCAGCATTAACAACTATGGCAGCAACATTTTTATCTACAAATCAAATAGGGCCACCGGCGGTGTCACCTTCACATACGCCTGAATTAATACAATTATATTCTAGTTATCAACCTTCAGGTGTAAGTTTTTCAAAAGAGTTAGCTAACATTTTAGATACATGGACAAAGACATGGGTAGTGAGTGGATTAATTCCAGGTACACCACCTGTTCCATTTTCAGGACCTTTATCATAGGAATACAATGGCAGGAGCAATTGATAAAAAAATAGCTGAAGTGAAAAAGGAATTAGAAGATTCTCCTTCTACGCATTTGTCTGCGAGAAATGGGATTCTTAGCTCTGTTACATTGATAAGAGAATTTTCTGAGAGTAGATTAAATGCATTATGTGAAAAGTTCACTGCCGTGGATTATGCTCTTTATATTCAATTAGAAGATGAGGGTACGGGTAATAATCTTTTATTGGAAGATGAAAATGAAATATTAATGGAAGCATCTATTATAGGTGCAAATTATTCACTTGCTGAAATATGTGAAAACCTTGCAAAACAAAGATTGATATGTTATGGTGCCAGAGATTTACAAAATACTTTTAGAAAATTTGATTTACCTTCCTATGAAACAGTAAATGGTGCTCTAGGTCTTAGTGAACCAAATACATCTTATTTTGGAATTAAAGCTACAGATATTGGAGAAACTTATAGTATTAATTTAACTAGTTCAGAAGATTCAACTCAAACACAAGGTAGTAATACATTTAGTACTTATATTAATGATTATTATGTAGTTAGATCAAGAGTAGATGGAGAGTTAGTAGATATTAATGATGATATGGGTCCGTATTCTACACCAAATGATGATACCCCTTTTGGAAATGCTATTGCTTGGGGTCAATCCATAACAACAGAAGCAGGAACATGGAATGCTGATTATGCAAAGGCGAACATTGCAAGTGTATCTCCACAAAGTTCAGGTGCCTATAATGAATTAACTGTTATTAGATTAAATGACCATTTGACATCAGGAAGTAATACTTCATATACTCCTGTAGGTCCTTCTTTTGGTCAAAAGTTTTATTTGAAAAGACATGAGGATCATGTAAATACATTCACTATCACAGGTACAACCACTACTGGTAGTTTAGAGATAACAAATGTATCAGATACAGACCTTGCTAAAATTAAATATGGAGATGTGATTGGTGGAACGGGGATCCCAGATGATAATGTGTCTATTGCTGCAGTGCAATCTGCTGGTAGTAAAATTAGATTAAGTAATACAGGAATAGCAACAGCAGATGGAACAGTTACCATTACAGTAAATAGTGTTCCATTTGGATATGCAAAAAATGATATATTTTGTCAAGTAGAAGTAGTAGGAGAAGGTTTAGTTAAAAATCCAGATTGGAAACCAGTAGGTGATGATGCAGGAGATTATAGTGGATCAGATGCGGGAGCAGATGATTTATTAAATGCCAATACTTCTCAATTTGTAGGTCTTCTTGGATTTTTTGATCCTGACAATGGTAGTTCAAACGCAACGAATGATATAACTAAGGGGGCAAGAAATGATTGGGTTTCTTTACAAAAAGAAATTTCTGGAACAACATATCCCTATAAAGAACGTAATCCCTTTTTCCCAGCAATGGGAGGAACAGTTAAGGCCTATGAAGTAGATAATGGTGAAATTGTAGGAACACAACCTACGGGATTAGGTGATGAAGATATTCCTAGTGGAAGATATATCAGATTTGATTATGAAAGAGCAAACAATTCAAGTGTGATGCCAGAAAATAGGTATTATATTGATCAAGCTGAAAAGTTTTATTATGAAGTACCTTGTACTAATGTCTCATATACTTGCGGTACAGTTACAGTAGGTACAAATCACACTATGCCAAATGTTGGAGAACCCCCTACAACCATGACTAAAACTGGATTAAGTGCTACTATAACGAGAGTACAAGGAACATCAGTTACATGTGATGGTGTTACAGTTAGTGTAGGAGATACGGGAGATATACCAGCTGATACCGATACGACACATCCCGCTTTAAGTGGATCATCAAGTCCCCCTTCTGCAGATGCAACTATAGGTACTTATTATACACTTGGTGCAAATAATTACATTTATCAAAACAGATTACATTATCAGACTGTTACTACTACTTCAGGAACTAATTGGGTTGCAACTTTAGCTACAGATACTACAGTATTTCCATGTAGATATAATTTCGTACAGAAACATTTATATGAAGCTGGTGGTTCTGGAGATAATATAATGAATGCCGATGTTCAGTTTATAAAAGATACAGTAAATGATTTACAAACTCTTGCACCTTTTCGTGATCCGATTATTACAGGAGCACAGGCCGGTGGAAGTGGAATAGCTGATGATGTTTTTGATACTTATATTCAAACTGAACCTTCCGCAGATTTGGCAGCTTTGTCATCCGCGTTAACAACTTTTCGTGATTTACTTCCAGCACAAAGTAGAACCGGTGATGATAATAGTGATTCTGGAAAAGGAACACTCATAACTTTTGCTAATACTACATGGGCGGCTTTTCATACTGAATTATCTACATTTGGTACTAATTGTGGAAAGAGAACTACAGAAATTGATACACGTATTGGTGTACCAACAAGATCGGGAACACAATCATCTTCTTTTAAACAATATCCTGGCATTTATGTGTCAGCAGTTCCTGCAGCAAATACTACTAGTGGACATGTTCCTTATGGTAGAGCAATTTATGATAGTTGTAATTATCTATTAGGTGATACACTTAAATTAGGAGTACAATTAATACAAGATATTCAGGGGTTAACTGATTTGGTAGATCTAGTCAAAAAGGCTAGAAATAAATATGAAATTTATAATGGTAGAGCGAAGGAGTACAGCTAATGGCAGAACAAGAACCTAGATGGAAAGAAACAGAATTAAGAAGAGATGATATCAAGAAGTTATTAGAAAATACAAAAAAACTTGCTGCAATGTATACAGATGTTCTAAAAATAAAAAGAACAGGTTGGGAAAGAGTATTAAAAGCACAGGCGAAGAGAGCAAAAAGGGAGCAAGAAAAAAATGGCTGAATTTCAAGCATTATTAAGGGGATCGGCAGAATGGAAACCTCATCAACTTGCAAAGGCAGGAGACATTGCTAAACTAGCAGAAGCTGCTACAGCTCTTGCTGAAACTGTAAAATCAGCTCTTTCTCTTTCTAGAAATGGAATGGAAGTTGTTAAACTTTTAGCTGCACTACAAAATATTAATCCACTTTTAACTGCATTAGATGCAGTAGCTGATGAAGTACTAGTCCAAATTACTGATTTAAAGAATGCAGGATTTTTTTATTTGTATATTGATCCATATTATAAACCAAATGTAACTCCAAAAGCGAGTTTTGATTTGGGTTTTGAACAATTAAGAGATGAGGGAGGAAAAAGAATTTGGATAACAAAAGATGGAAATGGAAATGAACAAGAAACAACTACAGAACCAACACTGGGAGATTTAGAGAAGAAAAATGTAAGACCGGCGTACGTTACACCAAGAAGATTAATTCCAGGTGGATATAATATATTTGATCCAATACCTGATCCACTAAAAACAACAGCTAAATTTCCTGTATTTTCTACAAAAGATGTAGTCGATGAAATGGTAAAAGCATTTGATGATGAGGGTGATGTTCCTAGATTTGAATTAAGGGAAAAAGTCTCACAATTACCAGCGAAAGGTGACATAGTATATGATGTCGATGGTCAGCCAGTTAAGGGATGGGACCCAAATATAAAATATGGACAAGAATTATTTGATATAGGAGAAGGTACAATAAATTATAAAGATTCAAGAATACCTCTCAATACTAGAAAGACTCCAGGTAGGCCGAATTTTAAAGGAGCTGATGCGGTTGGCGTTGGAGCAATTGCAATCATTATTGGAGCAAGTAATTTTGATAAATTTAGTTCAGTCTTTAATGAGTTTGCTCTAATGTTTTCTGATATTCCTGAACTTACGCCAGGAGTTACAGGAGAGAATTTATTAAATACTCTTAAAGCAATTATTGAACCTCCTGCAAAAAAACTCAGTTTAGTGAAACATGATTTAAAATATGGTCAATTTAAAGTTGGAGATATTATAGGGGGTGAACAATATCATACTTTAAGTGAGGTGGTTTCTGTTAATACAGAATCTATAACTACAACAGAAATGCCGCAAAAAGAACGAATAGTTCCTGTTGATGATCTTGGAGAAGAACTTAAAAAAAATGATGAATCTGTAATTGAAATTATAGAACTTGTAGATGGAAATCCTATAACAGAACAATATCCAAAAGGTAGATATGTAAATTTAGAAATAGGAGTGAAACCAATAGGGGGAGTTCCGGCTTCCGATGTATGGGTTGCTGGTGATATGGTCATGACAATGGAAGAGAGAGGAAAGATTGGGAATTCTGCCGCAACTACTGCAGAAACAGGAAAAGATTATTTTAGTAATTATAGTTTTATAGGAATACATACAAAAGAAAAACCAAAACCAAATAGAATATATTCAAAGTATGCATACGTTCTACAGGAAACATTGGAAAAACTTCCTGATCCTGTTGAACCTGATTTTGGTGGAATATTAATTGATGATATAGTTCCAGGGTGGGGTGAATTTTTCCAAGAACTAGAAAATTTTGTAAAATCAATAAAAGGTTATATTAGTGGCTCAGCTACTTTTGTTCAAGAGATGATTGATATGATTGCGGATATTGAAGCATATTTACAACATTTGATTGATCTTATTGATAAATTTTTAGAATTCTTTAAAATAACGTTACCATCAGAAGGAGTATATGCACTTTATCTTGCAAATCAAACTGATGGAAACGAAGGATTGAAAACTCAACTTAAAAACGCAACAGGAATACCAGATTTAAGTTATGCTTCAGGAATATTATTTGTTGGAGTAGAAGGTATAATACCGATTGCAGGTGGAGGTAGTAAAAATCCAATAGATTTATTAGCATTAATATTAGGTCTTGAGTTGGAAAGTAGTGAAGAAGATACAGTTAATCCAGAAATACCAGAGAAAACTGTAGAGCAAGAAGCGAAAGACTTTGCAAGTGCACTTGGAGAAGCAGCTGAAGGTAGTGATAAAGATGAATGGAAAGAAAAAAGTACAGAAGACAAATTAGGAAGTATGTTAATTGATAAGATATTTTAACATGATAAGATACTTTAACATAAATTAACTAAATATTAAGAGCAAGATATGGCTACTACATACGGAAAAGATTACGTTGATTTTGACATGGATTTTACAAAACATCCATCTCATGGAGACTTATCTAAAGTTAAAAAATCAACAGCTATTAGCAGATCTATAAAAAATTTATTAAGTACAAGATCAAATGAAAGATTATTTCAGCCAGATGTTAACAATGGTATAGGAATTCTTTTATTTGAAAATTTTAGTAGACTTACTACTGCTAGGTTAGAAGACGCTATTAGATATACAATAGAAAAATATGAACCTAGAGCAAGAGTAGGAAATGTAACAGTGAATGCAAAAGAAGATCAGAATGCATACGAAGTAAAAATAACTTATATGCCTGATAATGACGCAAGAGAAACAAACTTAGAAGTCTATTTGGAGAGGACATAGATAACACATGGCAAGTTCAGATGGTAAACTTAATATATCAGAATTAGACTTTACTAAGATTAAAGAAAACCTTCAAGGATTCTTAACAAGTCAATCTGATTTTGTAGGATATGATTTTAAAGGATCTTCCTTTGATGTTCTACTTGATATTTTAGCTTATAATACTCATTACAATTCATATTATGCAAATATGATTGCTAATGAAATGTTTTTAGATTCGGCATCTCTTAGAAATTCTGTTGTAGCAAGAGCTAAACATCTAGGATATAGACCACGTTCTGCTCAAGGGTCATTGGCAACCTTAACCCTTACTATTACACCAACAGATGCACCAGCAGCTATAAGTATTGCTAAAAATACACAATTTCAAGGAGAGGTTGAGGGTGTAACATATATTTGGTGTACTTCTAATTCTTATTCTGTAAATGTTAATGCTAATGGTGTTTATACAGTTGCGGGTGTAACTCTTTCACAAGGAATTCCCACAACATTTAGATATACTGCAAACACAGGAGATCCAGACCAAAAATTTATTCTTCCTAATGAAAATACAGATATCAGTACCTTAGAAGTTACTATTCAAAATAGTTCTACTGATACTGATACAGCTGTATGGACAGAAGCTACGGATATAACTACTGTAAACTCTAGTTCAAAAATTTATTTTATAGATGAGGCCGAAAATGGAAGGTATGAGGTTCAATTTGGTGATGGAACATTAGGTAAACAATTAGCAAATGGAAATATTGTTATATTGTCTAGTTTGATATGTGAAGCTGATGCAACTAATGGTGCAAGAGCCTTTTCAGTAGTGTCAGATGTAGGTGGATATTCTAATGTAACAATCCAGACTACATCAGTTTCAGCAGGTGGAGCTGTTGCCGCAGATATTGAAGAAATAAAATTTAATGCTCCTAAAAATTACGATGCACAGAATAGATGTGTTACAATTCATGATTATGTAGCATTAGTTAAAAGGGATTATGGGGATGCACAAGCGGTTGTTGCTTGGGGTGGAGAAGATGCAGATCCCGCAGTTTATGGAAAAGTTTATGTTGCAATTAAACCAACCTCAGGTTCAGTTCTTTCTGAAGCTAATAAAAAGTACGTTGAAGATGAAATATTAAAAAAACGTAATATTGTAGGAATTACTCCAGAGGTTGTAGATCCAGATTATATGTATTTAAAGGTTAATAGTACAGTTAAATATGATTCTGGATTAACTACAAACAGTGCTTCTGTACTTAAATCAACAGTGACCAATCAGATTACAAGTTTTGGGGATACTAATTTAAAAACTTTTGATAAATCATTTAGATATTCAAAATTAATTAAAGAAATTGATGAATCTGAAATTTCTGTTAAAAGTAATCAAACATCAATTCAATTGAAAAGACTTCTCTATCCAAATTTAGGATCAAGTGAAGCATATACCTTACCATTTTCTAATCAAATCTATCATCCTTCTAATACTTTTTGGGGCGCAATAACTAGTAATACATTTTCGTATATAGATTCTGCAAATACTCAATGGGAAGGTTGTAGATTACAAGATAATAATGGAACTATCGAGGTATATAGATTTTCAGGAGAAGAAAGAATTGTTGTTAATAACAATGTAGGTACAGTAAATTATCTTACAGGAAAAATATCACTTACTAGTTTTAAACCTATGGTTTTGAATTCAGAAACCACAGGAAATACTACACCTCTAGATGTTTGTATTACTCCATCTTCATCGGATGTTAATCCTCTTAGAGAACAAATTATATTAATAGAATCAGGAGATGTTAATATTACAATGTTAGATGATGCAGGAACAGGAACTTATGTTGAAGGAACTCTTTCAACTACTGATGGTACAACTCTCTCAACCGGATATTAATCGTGCCTGAAGTTAAAGATAAAAAAGATGTATCAGTTTTAATTGAAACTCAATTACCAGAGTTTATTACCAACGAACATCCAAAATTCAAAAAATTCATAGAGAAATACTATGAATTTATGGAATCTCACCAACTTTATTTTGGTTCTACATTTACATTCCACGAACCAAAGCTCCAAGCTGAAGATCAATCAGGAGAAGATTATCTATCTTATGAGGATGGAGATCGTCTTCAATTAGAATCAGAACGTGAAACTGCCACTAATGCAAACCTTATGTTTACTGTGGGGGAAACTCTTACAGGTGCTAATAGTGGTGCAACCGCAGTTGTTACTGGTACAAAAGGTAATACTACTGCCTTTGTAAAAAAGACTAACGAAGCAGTTTTTCTGTACAATGAAAAAGTTACTGGTGGTGATACTCGTTCCTATGGTAATTTAGCAAATGGTATTCTTGATGGAACATTTGATAGTGCTTCCATAGACTCATTTCAATCAAAAGCTCCAGCTGTAGCAATAAGAGAATTAACCGAATCTCAAGATATTGATACTTCTGAAACAGGCCTTATTGATGATGCATGGAAAAAGGAATTTTATACAAATATTCCTAAAACTTCTGTTGCTGATAGACGACAACTTCTTAAAAGAATGAAACAAGTCTATCGGTCAAAAGGTAATGAAGCTTCTTTTGGTTGGTTGTTTAGAACACTCTTTGGTAAAGAAGATATAGAATTTTATTATCCTAAAGCGGATATGTTAAAGATGTCCGATGGTACATGGGCACTTGACAAATCAATCAAAATTGTAACTTCTAGTGCAAATAATATTACTCTATTTACGGGAAGAAAAATTACAGGAACTCTTTCCAAATGTACCGCAATGGTTGAAAAACAAATTACATCTTTTGCGGGAGCTCTTGAAGTTACAGAATTGACATTATCGGATGTCGTACAGGGTGTAGTTGATGGAGAATTATTATTCTTTAAAGAGAATGAAACTATTACTTCAGAAACAGATTCAGATGGATTATATGCAGAAGCAACAGTAACAGGTATTCTACAAAGTATTACAGTAGATGTTGGTGGAACTAATTATATTGTTGGTGATGAAGTTCACATTACAGGTGGTGGAGGACAAGGAGCAAAAGCAAGAGTTGCATCAATTTTAGATTCTGTTGTTGAGGGAATTACTATTATAGATTCTGGAGATGGATATGC
The DNA here is from genome assembly GCA_002721615.1 of Chloroflexota bacterium. GTDB lineage: Bacteria > Chloroflexota > Dehalococcoidia > Lucifugimonadales > Lucifugimonadaceae. Next base: position 7,219 of record PBKW01000001.1, on the reverse strand, counting down.
AGTAGGTGATCAAGTAGATTTTATTAATGATGGAACAGGTGGTTTGGGAGCAGCAGCTCAAGTTGAAACAATTATTTCTACAGGATCAATATTAAGAAATACAGATTTACTTTCATCATTTCAAGCAAAACAAATATCAGCCGCTAATTATGATAATACATTTGATGGACATAATGCAAATACACATTTATATGGAAACACTTCTTTAATATTCTCTGCAGCAATTAAGGGATCTTCTGCAAAAGCAATTGCAAGTAATGGTGCGGCACCCACGACTGGGGCATATAATGCAACTACTCATCTTCTTGCCGGAGACAAAGTTGCAAAGGTAGCAAGTGTAAACACAACAGATGTTACCATTACACAATCAGTAAAAACTGTTACCCTTTCTGCAGGACTTTCCGAAGAAGAAAAACGAGATGTCGTAGGTGGTAAACTAACTTATGCAAATGCTAATACAAATATTATTACAGGGTTTTCTAGTAATACTGTTCTAACAGTTCGGGATACTCACACGATTGGATCAGGTCAAACATTCTCTATCGATTATGCAAGTAATACTTATTGGGGTACAATTATTAGTGCTAATACTACTGCATTCTTATATTCAGTTGGATCTTATTATCGTGATAATGATATAGATGCTTTGACTGTACAAAACTTTGTCAATGATGATAATATCATAGTATATAATTCTAAATTTACTAAATTAGGAGCAGCGGCCGCAGGGTCGGGTGTAGATGCTCATAATATGCATAGTGGTGTTACCTTACAAGCTGGTAATACTCCCGCGCCTGTAACCACAAATACTTTTGTTATGGTAGATGCTCATGGAGCAAGTCCAGATTTAACTTTAGTTTGTAATGGTGCTCTTCAGATGACTTCAGTTGATATTGGAGCAATCGATTCATTTGTTCTTACATCGGGTGGGGGTGGATATGAAACATCACCTCCCGTTTCAGTAGCTAATAATTACACTCCAACTTTAGGAAATGCATTAGATGTAGTCGGTGCACCAAATTCCATACTTAATTTAAATCTACATTCATTTTTTGGGTCTACAGGATTAATAGCACAAGATGGTAATGTTGTTACCTTAACTAGTGATGATGCATGGCCGGAAGCAAATTCTGGATTACTCAAAATTACGTATGCAAATGGAGCTACAGATCATGTAACTGAAGTTACTAATTCTAGTGTTATTAGAGTAAGTTCAGAAAAGATTTTTGGACAAGGTATAGGAGACAATCCTGATAAGGAAACTTTTACTCTTACCTATATGGCTCTAGCAAATAATATTACAAAGAATACTCTACTCTATAATGATGATTATACTGCAAGGGGTAGAGTTCTTGATTTTATAGACAAAGCACATGTTTCTACTGGTTCTAGACCATTAACAATTGCAAATGGTAATACATCTCTTAGAGTGGATATGTTGACCACTCAAGATTTTGGTTCAACAGTAGAAAATATATTATTAGAAGAAAAAGATTTTCATCTAGATAGGTACTCCCACGAAAAACTTTTACTTGAATCTGATACAGTAGGATCAGCTCAAGGTGGAGGTGGATTTTTCATAACAGAGGATTGTGTTACATTCTTTCAAATGGAAGATGATTTTCATATATTAAATGAAGATGAAACAAGATTTTATACAGAAGATACAAGTGGAGAACGTATTACCGCATATTCTAATGCAACTTCCACATATACCACAGGAACTTATTCTCAATCAGGCACTACAGTAACAGGAGTTGGTACTGTATTTCCTAATGATTGTGTACGTGGAACACTTACACACCATGACGACACTACTACTACAATAACTGGTTATACTAATGCCACAACAATTACAGTTGAAGATTCAAAAACAGTAGGAGCAGGTAACACATATTCAATCGGTTATAATCAAGCATTATCAGCAGGTACAAATAGAACAGTTACGTTAGCCGCTAGTGGTACAGGAAATAAAACAGTTACAGTAACCGAAGCTGGACATTATTTAAGAACAGGAGATAAAGTTAGAATTTCAGGTTCTAATGCTAATCCTATTTTTAATGGTGTTTATCCTATTACTGTTTCAAATAATAGTACATACGTTTATACATTACCTGAAACGCCTGGAACAACTACACCTCCTGGTGATCTTAGATCAAGACCTGTTGCTGCTCATTGGCTTGCTACAACAAATGCAGTTTCTCAAGATATTACACCAAGAGGAAACAATGCCATAATTGAAGTATCAGCAATTGCAATTGGTGCAATTCAATCTGTTGAAGTTTATAATTTCGGTGCAGGTTATTCTACAGTTCCCGCAGTTAGTACTACTGAAGGAGATAAGAATGCAGTACTTACTGCACACTTAGGAGCTTATGCAACATATCCTGGATATTATAGTGGTACGAAAGGATTACTTAGTGGTGTACCAAAACTTCAAGATAACAAATATTATCAGAACTTTTCTTATGTCTTAAAAACCGATTTTGATGTAAACGATTATCGTAATTCAGTGAAAAGATTAACTCACCCATCAGGTTTAATAATGTTTGGTGAGTTGGCTATAAGAAGTAAAGTTTCTGTTGAGATGTTTGATCAAGGTGAAAGGAATGTAGATACTGTAAATTCAGATGGAGATAAAAAATATCATACTCTTGTTCTATCTTCTAATGCCGCTTCTATGAATGTTCAGTTTCAAACATTCGGTGCTAATAATGAATTAGAAATTTATACTAATGAGGCTCCTTGGCATGCAATGGATGCAAGGATAGAAATAAGTGATGAAGTAAACGTTCTCTTAGAAGATTATGCAGAGGTAGATTCTATATCAAGAACTAATTCTACAATGTATGTGGTTACACAGACATTACATGGATTAGAAACTGGTGATACAATTCAATGGAGTGGTGATGAATCAGATCAACGATTTAATAATGAATATACAGTTACTTCTGTACCCACTACAAATACTTATACCATTACTCCATCACCAGATACAGGCACAGCAGTATCTCAATCTATGTATGATGGAAATTTGTATATCACCTTAGAAGATCAACCTACTGGTAATACTATTCTCTTAGAAGATGGTGATGATTTGATGATGGAGCCAACATCTTATTTGAAATCTAAAGTACTTGAATATGTAGATGTTTTCAGGACACAAGCTACAAATTGGGATAATCCTTTTTCTGGAAATATTTTAAATGAGGATGGTACAGATATTCAGTTGGAAAAAGGTGGAACTTATCTCTATCCAAGATTACAATTTCCAGAAGCAGATACAGGAACTATATCCATCGATGTAAGTTTTAATAGTGATATTCTTCTTGAAGATGATAATGGTACTTATGGTCCTGGATATCTCTTACACGAAGAGTCCGCCGGTCAAGGAAACGGCCCACAGAGATATATCTCTCTTGAAGAAGATACAGAAGGACCAGATCATCAATATGAAAGTATACCAATTGTAGATACTCATGTAATTGAAACTTGGTATAATTCATCTAGAAATCATTTAATTTCTGAGAGTGGCCTAGATCGTTTTATGATGGAAGATGAATCATTATTGACTTTAGATACTATAAATGTTACACATGATAATAGATTCTGTAAAAAGATTGAATTGTTTGCACACTATAATCATTTTGTCACAGAAGATGGACAATATCTAATTAACGAAGACAGTACCGGCCCAGGAATTGCTAACAACTATTTCTTAGTAGAAGATTTTTATAATGTAGATCAAAGTAACGATGTAGAAATAATATTTAATCTTGTAGAGACTACTAATTGGCATATAAGAGGAGAAGATTCATCTCATATCATATATGAAGATGAAACAAGGATGTTATCTGAAGAGGGTTATGTTAAATACCCAGATGCCCGTGAAGTAGAATTTAGTGCATATGATTCTATGGGATATCATCTCCGAATGGAAAATGAGGATCATCTTGAATACGAAGATGGAACTTTTGGACTAGTAGAAGGTATTTCATTTCAAACTGAAAAGAAAGAATTAGAGTTTACAACCGATGTTCAACTAGGACATTGGCATCTCATGACTGAAGCTGATGAGTTTGTTTTAAGTGAAGATGGGACGAATAGAATACTTATTGAAAAACCAAATATAGACGCTAGTAATGATGCATGGGAAAAAGAATATGAAATTTATGATTCTATGGGTTATCATTTAAAGTATGAAAATGATGATCACATTACTCAAGAAGATGAAACATATCTACTTTTAGATCAACTTGAATTTCAAACTCCAGATATCACTAAACATTATATAACAGAAGATGCGGCAAGTGATTTAATAACTTGGAATGCGAATAATCACTTATCAAGTACTATTTCAGGTTATCAAGATAAACGAATTACGGATACTTTTGGGTTACAACCTTTTAGACCACATTTTATTACTAATTGGTCTACTGCTGGTTTAGGTTTAGTTGATGATAAATTTTTACAAGAAGATGATTCTGGACTTATAATATTAGAACATCCTGTAACCAATCAAAATTTTTTAATTCAAGAAGATTATCCTTTTGCACAAGAAGATTCATTAAATCTTGAACGAGAAGATTTGGATTTTATTGTATTAGAAGATTTTAATCAGGATGAACCTAGAAATATTGGTATAACTGATTATCTTATAGGTGAAGAAGGTACGGTAGCTGATCCAAAAGGACAGAACAGAATATTATTAGAAACATCTGAAAGGGTAGGTTTTGGTGTAGAACTTACACCACATCAAAGTTACCCAGTTTTAGCTGCATATCGTTATTTTAGAAAATTAACACGATTACAGGGTACAATTAATTTTTCAGATGGGGGAACTGCTGGTACTGGATCTGGTTCGGCATTTACTACACAACTTAAAGTTGGAGATGAATTTCAAACAGCAGATGAAAATATTATATCTGAAGATTCTGGTGGGGGTATATTATTAGAAACTGATGAAAGAATACTACACGAAGCACCAATTATTGATGATATGAAAGCCGAACAACTTACTGCAACAGATTTCATGGCCATGAAAATTGAAGACTTTTATTGGCTTATAACCGCAGAAGATACTACTGTTTCTGCACATGGTAGTCATACCGGTGTGATAGGATCATATTCTGAATGGGACACTTCACAAGAGAGTTTTTGGTTTATAACTGCAGATTCTAATGCGGGTGAAACTCTTGGTACAGAAACTAATACTGCTGGCTATCCCGGCGGTATTGAACGAGAAGCTCCTGAATGGGAAAATAACAACATGCTTTGGGAAGACGGAGCAAAACAATTAATTACAGAACCACAAGCTTTTATTGTGGGTGCAATTACTAATGACACTTCTTTAACAGTTACAAGAAAACATTTAGGAGGTACTACTGATTCAGTATACCAATTGTAACTTGAAAAAAGATATAAATATAACAATGAGGAATCATTGATTTTTTAACTAATCTATACAATAATAATGGAGGATTAACAAAATGCCTGCTATAGTAACCAATAAATTCAGGATTCACAACGCCAAGCAGTTTGTTGAAGCTTTTGATGAAGTTTCCGCAACTTCCGGCGCTGCGATTACTGATGCAAACGGTGTACTTAATACTAATATGTACTTGTTTATTGGTAAAGTAACCGCGTGGGCTGATGACACAGCACCGCCCACACCTACTGATTCTGTTTCCAATACAGTTTACAATCACTGGAGAGATATGATTGCAGCTAAGAAAATTGGATCAACAGATGTAAGTCATGTAGCCCCAAGATATAATTGGACTACAGGATCTAATTACTTTGCATATACTCATGCAAATAACGCCTTGTTTGATCAACAGTACTATGTAATGACTGATGATTATAACGTGTACAAATGTCTCGCCAATAACAACTCTGGTGGAACATCAACAACCAAACCTACTGGAACAGGAACAACCATCATTTCAACTGCTGATAGTTACAAGTGGAAGTTCATGTATCAGATCTCAGCCGCAAGAGCACTTAAGTTTGTAACACCTAGTTACATTCCTACTCAAAGAGTAAGGAAAGCAAACAATGCAATTGCGAATACTACCGATTCATCTTTTCAGTATGATGTCGAAGTTGCAGCAAATACCTCAGGTAATGGTGCAATTGAAGTTATGCACGTAACCAATGGTGGAAGTTCATACACATTTGAGACTGGAACAGTTCAATCAGGACATACAGAAACTACAACTACTTGTAAGATTACTGGTTCTGGTTTAGCAACAGACTCGATTGTAAATAACGACATCTACTTTACTTCTGATTCAGGAAGTGGAGTAACAGGAAAAGGTGGAACAATTACCGATTTTCAATCTGGTACTAAAGTTGTAACTTTCACACCTGCATTAGCAAGTGCCAACGTTCCTGCTGATGGTGATGGTTATTCTATCGGACCTAAAATCATAATCACTGGTGATGGACATGGAGCAAATGCTCGTGCCACAAACACCGCATCTGGTGTAATCGGTGATATCGTAGTGGTCGCAGGTGGAAATAACTATGGTAATGCCGTAGCATCAATTCATACAAATGCGGGTTCTTCTGGAGCCATTACTCCAATTATCGGCCCAAGAGGTGGACATGGAGATGACGCAATTGAGGAACTTGGTGGTTTCTTTGTAATGGTTAACAGTCGATTAGAATATGGTGAGTCTGGAAATTTCACTACAAATAACGATTTCCGTAAGATTGGTCTTTTGGCACAACCATTATATGCCAATGGAGATGTTGCAACCGCAACAACAGCGGATCAATGTGTAACCATAACTGTTCAATCTTGGAATAGTACAGCATTTGCAGAAGATGAACTTGTAACTGGAGCACAATCAGCCGCTACTGGTAAAGTTGTTGACTTCAAGAATAATACAACCTTGAGGTTAATTGATGTTACTCATGGTGCAAATACCACTACTGGATATGATTCTATCGCAGGATCGTTTCAAACAAATGAAACTATTACAGGAGCGGGTGGAGCATCAGCAAACACTAATGGTGTAGCCGGTGGTGATCTTGAGAAGTTCTCAGGTGATGTACTTTACATTGAGAATCGTTCACCAGTAACAAGAGCGGATGACCAAATAGAGGATGTTAAATTAATTATTGAATTCTAATCATTTTATACTAGAGGATAGATTGAATGCCACTTTCTACTAATTTCAATGTTACGCCGTATTATGATGATTATGACGAG
>PBKW01000019.1 GCA_002721615.1 Chloroflexota bacterium | reverse complement strand
GATGTTTTATGGATGACCACTGCCCAGACATCGAAAACGATAAAGAATTCCCAGGAAACTTAGGTGGGTATAGATCTAGAATATTTGCTCAAGGTTATATACAAGCATTACTAGACTCTATGAGATAGTATAAGATAGGATTATAAAAATAATTCACATTTAGGAGTATTTATTATGACAGAGAAAAAGAAAATCCCTTTTATAATTAAAGTTCACAATGCTACTTGTCCAGTTTGGATATTGAAATTAAATTTTCTTAAAAAGATTGAGCCAGGATGTGGATTAGCTTCAGAATACGTAGATAAATAAAAATAAATGTTTATCCCTAAATATTTTCATGGAAAGATTAGAATTAAAACCAATCTAAATTAATTAAACGATTAACCCACCAATTCAATCTCTCTAAAGAGAAAGCTGTAAAAATCATCCCTAAGACTATTCCTAGAAAAATTATGATCATTACCCATACACTTAGACCACAACCTAAGGGTCTTGAATTCAAAAAACCAGAATCTTCAACTTGTCTTGATTTCAAATTCTTTATAAATTTTTCTCTTCTATCAGATTCTGATTTATTTCTCATTTAACCCATTTATCTCTATGTTCTACAAAGGTAATAAAAAGAATTAAATTTGGCAGGAAATGCGCTTTAGTTCAAAAATTATTAAAAATTAGTTATTTGTTGTTTGATTTTATCTACTGTAAAACCTTCACCAGTTAACTCTATTGATCTTGCAGAAATATATCCAGCAGATTTTTTAATTCCATATGGACGAATAAATTCTTTAATAAATTGCCTATTTAGTTCTTTTTTATTATCTGATTCTCCTTTTTCAATTAATTGTTTTATAAAATCAGTACATGATGAAACATCTTTAACTTCATAAAGTAAATTGTAGTTTTTTAAATGTTGAAAATGAGGCACATTTAATTGAGATTTATGATGATTTTCATCAATAATCGTTATACAAGGAGTATAATTAATTAAAGAATCTATCATAGCTGAATTGTTAATTCCTACAGTAGCTATACTATATTTCATACTATTAAAGAAAACCTGCTTACTTATATCATTATCAGGTAGTCCTCCTTCACTAGGATATAAAGGAATAATTTCCTTTACATCATCAAATTGAGAAACATTATGTCCATGTGGACGAATTAAAAGTTGGATATTATTATTTTTCAATTTTTCAAAAAGATTTAATACAATCTTAGATTCTTCTTGAGATACTGTTTTAGATGACCCTAAATACAATACAAATGGCTTGTTAAAATCCAATTTTGCTTCAATAAAAAATTTCTTCTTATCTGATTCTTTTGTAGATTCATCAAACCATTTATCAAAAAAAGGTGAGCCTGTAACAATAACTTGTGATTCTTTAATATCATGAATTTTAACAGCTTCTTGTAAGTGAATTTTGTTCCAAGCTAAAGTAATTGTCGGAGAATGATGCATGAAACCCTTTGTTGTTAAATTATCCCAACTCAATACAGGAACTACAGTAGGAATTTTAAGTTTTTTAGCTGAATAAAGATAATCAGTTTCACTAGAGAATCTCTTCCATCTTGAAGATAAATTTGCAGGTGTTACAACAAGAACATCAGGTTTTTTAATTCTTAAAAATTTATTGATCTCATTTGATTTGGGCATGAATGAGTGAATAAACTGCAATGTTCTAAAAAATGATTTGGATTTCAAAATATAATCTAAAGAAGAAATAAATTTAAAATATCTTGATAAATAATTTTCTAAATACCTTTTTTGTCTAATAGAATATACTGAATTTTCATTTCTTCTTATATAGCTCGATCTAGTAATTAATTCTCGAATAATTCCTATTAACCTAGTCCAGATATCATTTCTAGTAGAATACATTCCAAATTTTAGATTCGTTGACTCAGAAATTAAAACAACCTTTTCAAGATTCAATTTTGCATTTTCTAAAATAATTTCTTTATTCTCTGCATTAATATCAAAATAATATCTAGAACCATTAGGAGATGTGTCATCGTAATTTAAAAAACATACTTCTACCATATTTCCCCTTAAACAAAGCTCTTCAATAGTAGATTTATAATAACTAAACATTGAAGGGGTTCTTGATAGAAATAAAATTTTTTTTGTCATTTATTCAGTCAAATTAAATAAAAATATTTACATAGAAAAATAATTTATGTTTTTAAATATATTATTATCTCATTAAATTTTAACATATTTTCTGCTTTACAATGATAATTTGGTGGAGCTGAGGGGACTTGAACCCCTGACCTCCTGAATGCCATTCAGGCGCTCTCCCAGCTGAGCTACAGCCCCAATTACTCAATTTTTTTAAACTCTTGATTGTCTTTTGAATAGGGGAAAAAATTATTCATTTTTGTTTTTTTAGTAATATTCCAAAAAATAAAAGCAATAGAACCCGTAAATAAAATACTAAACCAGGTAATACTTCTGTCAACTATAGTAATTGTTAAAGCAGTTGTAGAATCAAAACCTATAATAATCAATACTCCAATTAATCCTCCTTCTACTATCCCTAAGCCTCCTGGAAGAGGAACAATTGTTAATATGGTCCCTAAAATAGTGACTAAAATTATTAAAGAAAAAGATAATTCTATATTTAAAGCCATTAAAACAAGAGCTAATCTAAAAATCTCAGTAGTCCAAGCCAAAATCCCACAAATTAATTGAAAAATTAAATTTTTAGATCTTAAAGGTTTATAAAAATTCTCCCGAAAAGAAGATGAATCTAAATTTTTACTCAGAGGAAAATATTTTATTAACCTAGATGTAGCAACTCCTACTATTAATAAAAAAATTAAAATCAAAGATATAGCCAAACATGTTAAAACAATCCAAAAAGGAAATTGAGTCTCTGAAAAAGCGAAAAGAAAAATACATAGCAATATAGAAGTAATAATAATTAAATCCTGTAAACGTTCTGAAAGTAAAAAAGCAAACAAGTTTATAAACTTTAATTTAAATTCTTTAGTAAATAACCAGATTCTATATAAATCACCTGCCCTTAAAAGTGTTAAAGAATTTATAAACCACCCAATAAGTAAAAAAACAGATGATTTTAAGAAGTTATTAAATAAATTCTTATTGTTGGAGTGAAGATCAGTCATTAATAAAAATCTAAATCCTCTAGGTAAAAAACCTAAATAATAAACAATCAAAGCCAATCCTAAAATTTTAAAGTCACTTCTTGTTATTTGTTTCCAAAATTCTCCAATATCAACATTAGACAAACGAATCACAAAAAATATTATGAGAATACCTAGAAAAAAAGAAGAAATTAAAAATTTATTATTTGATGAAAAATTGAAATTCTTTATATTCATATCATTTATATATTTTTAGTTAATGGTGTTTTTTTAGGAATACCATCTCTTCTTGGAAATTTTGGAGGAGTAAGTTTAGTTTTTTCCCATACTACCAAAGAATCTGATAATTCATTTTCATCATAATCTACAGGAATAACATCTAATTTTTCAGCACCTAATATATTAGATGCATATTGTGAAATTTTTAATTCTTGATCTATATTATTACCTTTAAGGCAAATCACTAAACCTTGTAGTTTACAAAAAGGTATAGTTAATTCTGCTAATTGATTCAGCTTTGCTACTCCTCTTGAAACAACAATATCAAATTCTTCCCGATAAACAGAATTTTTTCCTAATTTTTCAGATCTAGAATGAACTAATTCGATGCCATTTATTTTCAATTCAGATACAACTATTTTTAAAAATTCTACTTTCTTTTTATTTGAATCCAAAAGACACATATTTGTTTCTGGGTTTAAAATTTTTATTAAAAGACCAGGTATCCCTGAACCAGTTCCAACATCAATAATTTTCAAATTAGTTAAATTTAATCTTCCTAAAATTTTATAAATTGATAATGACCTTATAAAAAGATTATCTCTGATTTCATCCCAAGATTTATTAGAAGTTAAATTTTGAACTTTATTATATTTTTCAATAAAATCTCCAAAAGTTCTCAACTTTTCAATGATTTCAGGTTTTGTATCAATTCCGATTCTTTTAATTGCTACTTCAAGTTTTTCCATTATTCTTTATATAATTGATAATTAATATTTGATTATAATAATAGAAAATATTTTGATTTATAAAGGTTTAATATGACTCAAGAAAATCCTACCTGTTGTACACCACAAAATTCCGTTAAAAAAAATATATCTAAACCTATAGACTATAAAAAAATCAAATCAAATAATACTTCAAAAAAGAAATTCGAAGGAAAAATGATCGATTTCAATAATGGAGATTACTTAATGGGCACTGATTACGAAAAAAGTTTTGTGTCAGACGGAGAAGGCCCAATAAGAAAAGTAAAATTTAAAAAATTTTCCATTTCAGAAACTTCAGTTACCAATAAAGATTTTTTAAAATTCATTAAAGACACTAATTATATTACTGATGCAGAAAAATTCGGATGGTCTTTTTGCTTTTTCGATAGTTTATCTGAGAATGAAAAAAATAAGGTAAACTTTTGGACTCAAGGGTCAGAGTGGTGGTGTAGAGTAGATGGAGCAAAATGGAATAGTCCAGAAGGACCTAAAACAAACATAGAAAACAAAATGGATCATCCAGTAGTTCATATTTCATGGAACGATGCAAATGCTTATTGTAGATGGTCTGGAAATAGATTACCTTCTGAAATTGAATGGGAATATGCAGCTAGAGGAGGATTAGAACAAGCTTTGTATCCGTGGGGCGATGAATTACTCGTTGAAGGAAAGCATATGTGCAATATTTGGCAAGGAACATTTCCCTCAAAAAATGAATGTAGCGATGGATATTTTACAACTGCTCCAGCTAAATCTTATGAGCCAAATAATTTTGGTCTTTATAATGTAGTAGGAAATGTATGGGAATGGACATCAGATTGGTTCACAAGATACCACAATAATAATAATTCGAAACCTCCAAAAACTGGAAACACAAAAGTAATTAAGGGTGGTTCTTTTTTATGTCATGAGTCTTATTGTAATAGATATAGAGTAGCTGCTAGATCTTCTAATACAACTGATTCTAGTACAGCAAATATGGGGTTCAGGATAGCTAAAAATTTCTAATTTATTCTTCTGAAGTGGAAGCTGAAGCTATCTTTTCAGATTCCTGATAAGGCACTTGATCATAATAACTAAATTTCGATGAAAATGTTCCCATTGACTGAGTAATAGACTTCAAATCAGAAGCAAAACTTTGAGTGGTTCCCATAGGAATATCTGCTTCTATTAATGTATTTCCAGAATTTCCTTGAGGAGTCATTCCGAGAATTTTACCTCGCTTAGTATTTAAATCACTTATTACATCTCCTGTAAATTTATCAGGAACTAAAATCGAAAAACTCATTACTGGTTCTAACAATACTGAATTAGCTTTCTTAAGGGCTTCTCTAAAACCCATTGAACCAGCTATTTCAAAAGCCATTCCAGAAGAATCTACAGAATGAGAACTACCATCAAGTAGATTAATATCAACATCTACAACAGGATATCCTGCGAGAATACCTTTACTAGCGGCTTTAACAACACCCTTTTCAACTGCAGGTATATATTCCCTAGGAACATTACCTCCTGTAACGCTACTAGAAAAGTTAATACCACCACTTCTTTCTAAAGGCTTAATTTCTAAGATTACATGGCCGTATTGACCTGCTCCACCACTTTGTTTTTTATGCTTATAGTCTGCAGATGATTTTGAAGTAATAGTTTCTCTATATGGAATTTTGGGTAAAGCCGTAGTTAGAGAAACTCCAAATTTTCTTTCTGTTCTTTCTATAGCCATCTCTACATGAAGATCACCTAGACCTTTAAGAAGAGTTTCCGCGGTTTCAGATACTCTTTCTACTAAAATTGTAGGATCCTCTTCTTCTAATCTAGATAGAGCCATAGACATTTTATCTGTATCTGCTTGATTTTTTGGAGAGATTGCTAAACTAAAACTTGGTTCAGGTAAATTAGGAGATTTTGTAACTTCAGTTTTACCTTTTTCACCTAAAGTGTCATATGTTTGGGTATCATTAAGCTTACTTATTACACCAATATCTCCTGTAGAAAGAGAATCTACAGGAATTTGTTCTTTTCCTGAAGGAACAAACAGTTGTCCAAATCTTTCACCAGAATTCTTATTAATATTCCAAATCTGACTATCAGATTTCATAGGATCACCATTAATTTTTACATATGTAAGTTTACCTACAAAAGGATCTGCACTAGTTTTAAAAACAAAATTAGATTGATCTTGTATTTTCTCTCTATTTAATGATGGATCTGGGGCTACATTTTTTAAAAGAGTCAAAAAATCTATTACTCCGATTTCCTTTAAAGAAGAACAAAAAACTATTGGATATATAGAAGATGACCCTACACTTTTATTTAATGCAGAATTTAATTCGTCTTCAAGTAAAGGTTCTCCTTCTAAATATTTCTCAATCAATGAATCATCAGATTCTGCTAACATTTCGTCAAAATTTTCTTTCCAATTTTCAGGAGCATTATTTGATTCAGAGGATATTAAAGAAAGAGTTTTAGAAAAAGACGAATCATTACCATCTATAAACTGAACTGGCAAACATTTTCTTCCCCAATTAGATTGAATTTCATCAACAACATTTACATAATTTGTATTTTCTCTATCAAGTTTATTGATTACTATAATTCTAGGAATTGAGGCATTTTCACAAAGGTTCCATGCTTGACTAGAACCGACTTCTATTCCAGAAGTAGCAGAAACCACTATTATAGCCAAATCAGCTACTGAGAGTGCTGAAATCATTTCAGATTTAAAATCAAAATATCCTGGAGAATCAATAACATTGATTTTGGTATTTTCAAAAACACATGGGAGAATAGCATTTTGAATACTAGATTTCCTCTTTTGTTCTTCTGGCTCAAAATCTGAATTACTAGTTCCATTATCCACACTACCTAACCTAGTGGTACCATCAGATTTAAAAAACATTGATTCTGCAAGTGAAGTTTTTCCAGATCCAGAATGACCAGTTAATACAATATTCCTTATATTTTGTGTCTCAAAAACTTTCAATTCTATCTCCAATAAATTTTTAATTTTCTAAATATCTAATAAAAAATACTTTGAAACATTATTATTGATAAAGAAAAAAAATGCACGCATTAATTATTTTATTAATTAAATGAGAAATAAAATGAAAAAAAAATATTTAAATATTTTCATTATTACTTTTTTAATTTTAATTTCTCTAGGTTGTGAAAAATATCCTTTAAAGACTCATCTAGAAAAAGAAGAACTTTTCAGCATATTAAGATATGAAATCTTAACAATTGGAAACAAATATATTTTTGCTATAAACAATTTATTTTCAGAAAACAATGAATCTAAAATAGACGATACTTTCATCGAATTTCAGTTATTAACAAAAAAAATCAATTCTCTTGAAAAACAAAAAGAAATAAATATTTTAAATAATTCAAATAAAACATTAGATAAATTAAATAATGAAATTTCAGATTTAAAAAATAAAAGAAAATTTATCTCATTAAAAATAGAAAAAGAAATTCAAAAAATAGTTAAAAATCAGATAAAAATTGAAGGGATAAATTTTAAAGGATTGGTTTTTCCTCCAGTATTAATAAAAATTTTTGACCCTCCTTTACTATTAATCACTTCTCCTAGAAATGTAATTTCAAGAGAACATGAAATTTTATTAAATCCTAATATGAAAAATTCTAGAAAAAATCTTATAGAAAACAAAATGTTAGAAGAAGAAAATCTTTCTGCAATAATATTAGAAATAGGTGGCCTAGCAACTTACCCTAGTATGATTAAACCAAATACTAATCTAGAAAGATTATTTGAATTAGCTGCACATGAATGGTTACACCAATATTTAATTTTTTATCCACTGGGAAGATCAATTTTCGAAAACAATAAAATGACAGAAATAAATGAAACCCTAGCAAATATTTTTGGAAAAGAGATTTCTAAAAAAATATGTAAGAACAAATTGTACAAAATTTACTGTGAAAATAATGATAAAAATTTCACTGAAAATCCATTTGATTACAATACTTTCATGCAAGAAACAAGAAAAAATGTGGAGGTTTTACTTAAGAATAACAATATTATTGAGGCAGAAGAATACATGGAGAATAGAAGAAAAGAATTATTAGAGAAAGGTATTTTTATTAGAAAAATTAATCAAGCTTGGTTTGCATTTAACGGTACTTATGCAGATAGCCCAACTTCTATAAGTCCTGTATTTTCAATATTAAAAAACATTCAAGAAAACACTGACAATCTTAAAAATTTTATAGAAATTTTACAAAATATAGATAGCTATGAAGAACTTTTACAAATAAATCCTACAAATATGGAAAAAAATAACTATAATTATTGATATAAAATATATATATTAAAGATATGCCATCTAAACAAGAAAACATTCCATTAAGAGATGATAAGGTTTATCGTCCTCCTGATAGGGATGAAAATGAAGTAAATATTGATGAACTTTTAGGAAAATTCAAAACTTCATTTCCTAAAATTCCTGGATTCAAGGGAGGATCCCCTTTACTAATATTCTTTGTAATTTTAATTATTGCTCTTTTTTGGATAGGGTCAGGTGTATACACTGTAGACCCAGATCAACAAGCAGTAGTACGTACTTTCGGAAAATTTGATGGAATAAGAGAACAAGGACTAAGATGGCATTGGCCTTCTCCAATTGGACAAAGAGATATTATTTCTGTAACCAAAACAAGGAGATTAGAATTAGGATTTAGATCAAGTGGAGTTCAGGGAGGAGGAATTCAACCTATAACGGTTGAATCTAAAATGATCACTGGAGATGAAAACATAGTTGAAGTTCAAGCTGTTGTTCAATACAGAATTAGTGATCCAAGAGCATATTTATTCAATGTCGGTGACCCTGGAGAAGCAGAAAGACAAGTTTTAGAAGGACAACCAGATGGAAAAACTTTAAGAGATGCTACAGAAACTGCTGTAAGACAAATTGTAGGTGCTAGAAAAATAGATGATGTTTTAACAACAGAAAAAGAAGTAGTGCAACAAGAAGTTTTATCAATTATTAGAAAGATTCTCGGAGAATATGAAGCTGGAATAGATGTTCAACAAGTTTTATTACAAAATGTGAACCCCCCTTCAGCAGTACAAGATGCTTTCGAAGATGTAGTAAGAGCTAGAGAAGATAGAGATAGAATCGTTAATTTGGCAGAAGCTTACCAGGCAGAACAAATCCCTAAGGCTGAAGGAGAATCAGCAAAAATCATTCAAGCGGCTGAAGCATTTAAACAAGGACGTTTAGCAAAAGCTGAAGGTGAAGCATTGGGATTTGAAGCGGTTCTAGAAGGTTATAATAAATCCCCAGAAGTAACTAGAACTCGATTATATTTAGAAGCAGTTGAAGAAGTTTTTGCAAAAATGAAAAAATTTGTAATTACTAATCCGGAAGGAATTCTTCCTTTCCTTCCATTAGATGAAGGATCCAGCATTAACCAAAAAGGAGGAACTGAATAATGAGACGTTTAATTTTTACAATTTTAATTATTGTAATAGCATCTTTTATATTAATTCCTCAAGTAGCTTTTATAGTTGATGAAACTGAGTCTGTAATAATTACAAGATTTGGAGAATTTCAAGTTGCTTACAAAACACCTGGAGTAAGAATAAAAACTCCTTTTGTAGATACTGTAACAAGATTTGATAAAAGATTACTCAGAATAGATGCGCCACCTACTTCTATTTTAACTAAAGATAAAAGAAACCTTGTTATTGATGCTTATGCAAGATACAAAATCGTAGATCCTCTAAAATTCTTCCAAGCAATTGGAAGTGAAAACCAAGCAGAAGCAAAGTTAGGAGATATTGTTAACTCCAGGCTCAGAGAAGAAGTTGCACAAGATGATCAATCAGAAGTAATTTCAGAAGTTAGAGAAGAAATAATGAATAGAGTAACTTTTGAAAGTAACTTATATGATATACCTCTTTCGGAAGCACAAAAATTAAACAACGGGATCTCAAATTCTAATATTTCTATTTCATTAATTAGTAAAGTTGGTGGAGAAAGATCTAGAATTGCTACACCTGAAGAAATTTCAATGCTTCAAAGTAACCCTAAAGTATTAGATGAATCTTATGAAGTTAGATACAGAGTTCCATTAAATTCTGTTTTTGGAGTTGACATTATTGATGTAAGAATGAAAAGAACTGATTTCCCAGATGCTATTGAAAATTCTGTTTTTGCTAGAATGCAGGCTGAAAGACAAAGAATTGCTTCAGGTCTAAGAGCTGAAGGTTCTCAAAGAGATGCTGAAATAAGAGCAGAAGTAGATAAACAAGTTACTGTAATACTTCAAAATGCTCAAGGAACAGCAAGTAAATTAATAGGTGAAGCAGAACAACAAGCAATTGAAATTTTAGCTAATGCATTAGGCAAAAATCCTGAATTATATGATTTTCAAAGATCTTTAGAAGCTTACAAGAAAAGTTTAACAGGCAAAGACACTCTAGTTTTATCATCTCAGAGTCCTTTCTTTAAATATTTAGAAACTTCTGAAATTCCACAAAATAACGAATAAATCAGGAATTAAAATTTTCAGAATCCTTAACAATATTTATAAAATTTGATATTTTCTGTAAATCTTTTTCACCTTTAGTTTCTACTCCACTTGAAATATCTACACCCCATGGTTTTACTAAAGAAATCATCGAATTTACATTTTCAGAATTTAATCCTCCTGCAATAAAAATATTCTCATAAGAATTAAAGTCTAAAATTTTTCTCCAATCAAATACTTTTCCCGTGCCCCCAGGTTTTTTGTAATCATATGAATCTAAAATTACAAAAGAATGAATTTCTAATGCAGAAAGTACTTTGTCTTGAATTTGTTGTGTTGAATCATCTGTCATTATTCTTATTTGTCTAATAGAAGGAACAGATAAACCTTGAAGATTATCATTTTCTCCACATATTTGAACTAAATCTAATTTGCTTTTTTTCACAACACTTTCGATATAAAGATATGATTGATTTTGAAATAACCCTACAACCAAAGGAGATTCATTAAAAGATTTTTTTAACGAGTCAACAATTTTTCTACCTTGATCAACTGAAATCATTCTTCGAACATTTTCAACAAATACTAGTCCAATGAAATCAGCTTCTTGTTTAGCAACATGAATAGCTACTTCTTCAGTTTTTACTCCACAAATTTTAACCTTCATATTTTTTTACTGATGACATCTCTTTGATAATTTGATCACAATTTTTTCCAGCTTTTAATAATGTTTCTCCTATTAAAATTGCATCTGCCCCTAAGTCTGCCATCAATTTAACATGTTTAACACTTTTAATTCCACTTTCTGCAATTAAAGTTAAATCTTTTGGAACTAAGGGGGCCAAATTTTCAAAAACTTTTAATGAAGTTTCTAATTTTTTCAAATCTCTATTATTTATTCCTATAACTTTAGATCCTTGGTTAATTGCCAACTCTAATTCTTTTTCAGAAAATATTTCTACCAATGGAGTCATATTTAAAGATTCAATTAATTCAAAAAGCCTTTTAAATTGAGAAGGTTTTAATATAGATAGAATTAATAAAACCGCTGAAGCTCCATTCAACTTTCCTTCATATATTTGATATTCATCAAAAATAAAATCTTTCTGAAGAAGAGGAGTTTTAAATTTCTTAGACAGATTAAATATTGATTTTAAATCTTCAATATCTCCTGAAAATTTTGTCTTCTCTGTAAGTACAGAAATTGCAGCACAATTATTATCAAGATATATTTTAGCAATTTCTTCAATAGATAAATTTGTTTGCAAGTTTCCTGCAGAAGCAGATGATCTTTTTAATTCTGCAATAATTTGAATATTAGGTTTATTAGATATCGCCTCATAAAAATCAAAATGAATTTCATCAGAAACATGTTTTATTAAATTTTTTAAAGGATTTTTTTGTTTTTTATACTCTATAGAATCTTTTTTTGAATTTAAGATCTTTAGGAGCACATCTCCTAATTCAAGACTATTCCAATTCATTAGTTATTTTGATTAACTGATTTAATTTTTGAAAAGATTTTCCAGAATCTATAGATTGAGAAGCCAAATTAGATGCCTCTTGGAAATTATCTGTAATTCCATAAGCAACTAAAGATGCTGCAGAATTAATAATGATTACTTTCCTGCATGAAGATATAGGAGAAGAGTCATTTGGATTTGAACCTTCACCTTGAAAAACTTTTTTAATGATATCAGCACTTTCTTCTGTAGAAGAAACAATTAAATCAGAGTTTCTTCCTTCAGAAAGACTAAAATCAGATGGTCTTGTTTTTCGTCTTTTCACTATTTCAGAAGTTACTTCCCATATAATTGTATTTCCTTCAACACTAATTTCATCCATACCGTCAAAACCATGAACCACTAAAGCTTTTCTAATATTTAAAATTTTTAAAGCTTCTGCAACTTTTGGTGCTAATTCAGGATTTGACACCCCAATTAACTGGCTCTCCGCATTTGCTGGATTAGTTAAAGGGCCCAATATATTAAAAATTGTAGGTATTCCTATCTCTTTTCTAAGTGGAGCAGCAAATTTCATGGCCGGATGAAAAGATTGAGCAAATATAAAACCTATTCCTATTTGATCAATACAAGTTTTTACTGAATCAGGAGAAAGACTTATCTTTACACCTAATTTTTCTAAAACATCTGCGCTTCCTGTAGAACCTGACATAGCTCTATTTCCATGTTTAGCCACCTTTGCTCCAGAGGATGAAGATACAATTGCTGAAGCAGTTGAAATGTTAAATGTTCCTTTATTATCTCCTCCAGTACCACAAGTGTCTAATAACTTTGAATTGTTGGAGATAGATAATGATTTACTTCTCATTACAGTAGCCATTCCAGCTATTTCTTGAGGTGTTTCACCTTTCAATTTGAGTGCAGTAACAAATGATCCAAACTGAGAAGGGGTTACATCTTCTTCCATAATCTCATTCATAACTGATTTAGATAAATCAAATGATAAATCTGATTTCTCTATTAAAATTTTTATTGCTTCTAAAATCTTCATAAAATTAAAATCTAATAATCTAAAAAGTTTTTTAAAATTTCTTTTCCTTGTTTTGTAAAAATTGATTCTGGATGAAATTGTATTCCTTCTATAGGATATTTTTTATGTCTTACACCCATAATCACTCCATTTTCTGTCGTTGCTGAAACTTCTAAATCTTCCGGAATCGATTCTGGGAGAATCGCTAAAGAATGATATCTTACAACTTCAACTGGGTTTTCAATATTTTTAAATATACCCAATCCATCATGTTTAATCAAAGATGTTTTTCCATGTTTTACTTCACCCGCATAAGCAATTTTTGCTCCAAAAGTTTGACCAATACACTGGTGACCTAAACATACTCCTAAAATAGGAATTTTGTTAGAAAATTCCTTTATTGCATTATTAGAAATCCCAGCATTATTAGGATTTGAAGGTCCAGGTGAAATAACCAATTTATTTGGTTTCAAAGATCTTAATTGTTGAAGATCTAATTCATCATTTCTTACAACTTCTACTTCTTCACCTAATTCAGTAATATACTGGAAAAGGTTATAAGTAAAACTATCATAATTATCTAATAATAATATCATTGATAATACTCATTAAAAATTTTAGTTTTGTCTAAAGTCTCCTGATATTCTAACTCAGGGTCAGAGTCAAATACTATTCCTCCACCACCATTATAGGAGAATTTTTCGTCTTTTATTACTACTGAACGAATAATTGTTCCTGTATCTAGATTTCCTCTAATATCAAACCACCCTATAGCTCCACAGTAAGGACCTCTACCCTCAGGCTCTAACTGAGAAATCAATTTTGCAGCCCTGATTTTAGGGGCGCCTACAAGTGTTCCAGTAGGAAATGATGCAACAAATGCATCAAGAGAATCAAATTCTGGACTAATAATACCTACAACTTCAGAAACTATATGAGCTACATGAGAATAAACTTCAATATTCATTAATTTAGAAACTTTTACTGTTCCTGTTTTGCAAACTCTTCCAAGATCATTTCTTGCTAGATCAACTAGCATCATATGTTCAGATTGATCTTTCTCACTATTTTTTAGATTAAATAAATTTTTAGAAAAATCTTTATCTTTATCTATCCCTGTAGTTCCAGCCACAGGACGAATCATTACTTTTTTTCCTTTAACTTTCAAAAACATTTCTGGTGAAGATCCTATAATTTTAAAATTTTTACCATAATTAAAATAGTACATATAATCAGAAGGATTTTTTTCCATCAAATAGGAATACAATTTTAAGAAATTAAAATTTTTAATATTTTTTTCTAATGAAAATCTTTGAGATAAAACACACTGAATCAATTCACCTTTTAGAATATAATCTTTAGCTTTTTTAACCATAAAAATATAATCTTTTTTTTCAATATTTGGCTTAAAATTAGTACCGTTTTCATATTCAAAAATATCTTTTTTCTGAAAAGTTGTGTTATTCAAGATCAAAAAACTTAAAGAAGTTAACTTATCAGTTACTTTAAGATATTCTTTTTCCAAATCTTCTAGATCAAGCTTCAATATTGTTGAAATAATTATTTTTTTCTCATTATGAAAAAATGAAATTAATGACTTAGGAATCATAAAAGATGCTTCTGGACAATTGTTTGGATCCTTTTTTAATAATCCTACTGAAGGTTCAAAATATTTTAATGTTTCATACCCAAAATAACCTACCGCTCCAAAAGAAAAATCTCTAGTTTCATCAGACAAATAAATAGATAGATTTTGAAAATAATTTCTAAGTTTTTGAGCAGGATCTTCATCATTTACATCAATTATTTCCATTATTTCATGACTTAAATAACTCACAGAAGCAGTTTTTTCTACTGGGTTAAGGTAATCAAGAATAAAACCTGGTTCTTCATTATTGGCTATATTTTTGTATATAGAAATTGGGTCAGAAATAATATTTTTTAATTCAATAAAAATTTCTACAAAATCATATTTATCATCTAATTTTCTTATCTCATTTAATGAAATAGAAACTTTGGGAATATTATCTTTAATAATTTTCTTCAGCATATTCTATAGCTTTTATCAATGCACCCATCTTATCTAAACATTCCTGATATTCTCTTTCTGGAACTGAGTCAGACACAATTCCGGCTCCAGCTTGTAGGAAAGCAATACCATCTTTCAAAACTATTGTCCTAATAGCTATCGCAGTATCCATATTTCCGTTGAAACTAAAATAACCTACTGCTCCAGAGTAAGGGCCTCTTTGATATTCCTCTTCTTCAGAAATTAATTGCATTGCCCTAACTTTAGGAGCTCCAGATACTGTGCCTGCTGGAAAAGCTGACTTTAAGACATCAAATGGATTAAATTCATTGGATAAGTTTCCAGTAACATGAGAAACAATATGCATTACATGAGAATATCTTTCAATTTCCATCTGTTGAGTCACTTTAACAGAACCAGGAGAAGAAACTTTTCCTACATCATTTCGTCCTAAATCTAAAAGCATCAAATGTTCAGCTAATTCTTTTTCATCGTTAAGTAATTCTTTCTCTAATTCTTGATCTTCTTTCTCATCTTTACCTCTAGCCCTCGTTCCAGCTATAGGATGTGCAGCTACTAAACCATCAACAACTTGTACTAATAATTCTGGAGAAGATCCAATAATTTGAAAGTCATCTAAATCTAATAAAAACATATAAGGCGAAGGATTAACTTTCCTAAGAGATTGAAAAATATTTATAGGAGAAACATTAATTCTCTTAGTTAATTTCTGAGACAATACAGCTTGAATCATTTCTCCTTGATTAATTAATTCTTTAGTCTTTTTAACCATTTCTTGATATTTTGCTTTTTCAGTAACATGAACTATAGAAGAATTATCAAAATCAGAATTTTCTTGAAATTTTTCTGGTAATATCTCCTTTTCCAAATCATTGATTATTTCAGCAATTGATTCAAGAGTTTCTTTATAAGTATCTTCATTATTATTACTATTTCTTAAATCAGCATGAACTACAATAATTATTGATTTTTTTACATGATCAAAAATTATTAACGAACTTCCAATCATAAATACACTTTCGGGAGTATATGTTAGTAATTTAGCACTTTTTTTAATTGATGGTTCAATATAGGTAACTGTTTCATAAGAAAGAAATCCGACAGCACCACCATGAAATTTTGGCAATTCTTTCAAAGGAGCAAAATTAATGTTTTTCATAGCACTTTCTAATAATCCTAATGGATCTATTTCTCCATTTTTTTCATTAGATCCTGTTTTAATAATTTCTTTAGGATTTATTCCAATGAAACTATATCGAGCTACACTCTCATCTCCTTCAACTGATTCCAAAAGAAAAGAGTAAGGGGATTTTACAATTTTTTTATAAATAGAAACTGGAGTTTCACCATTAGAATTTAACTCAATATAAACAGGTATATAATTGTAATTTTTAGATAATTCAAAGAATTCATCTTTGCCAGGAAAATAATTTTTCATTAGTTATTTCCAACTAGAAGTATAAGAATTTATTTTCATTGCTGATCTAACCATTTCCATAGTTTTTTTTGCTACATCTCTTGCCCTATTAGTTCCATTCATCAGAGCTTCTTCTACCTCTTTAGGGTTATTTTCATAATATTTTCTCTTTTCCCTTATAGGCAAAAGGAAATTATTTAAAGACTCAACTAGATCCTTTTTTACTTCGACATCTCCTACTTTTCCTTCTCTATACCTTTTCTTAAAATCATCTACCTTTTCTTTATCTGGATTGAATGCATCATGATATTGAAATAAAGG
>PBKW01000018.1 GCA_002721615.1 Chloroflexota bacterium | reverse complement strand
CATTCATAATCTTATTTCTCCAATTTAGGCTTTATTTGTTTTAAAAGTTTACACTTTTGTTTAAAAAAGAACTATATATTCTACAAAAATAATTTTATTGTTTTGAGTATATAAAACTCCCATAATTCTAAAAAGGGGTGATTTTTAATGGTCGGGGCGAGAGGATTCGAACCTCTGACCTCCTGCTCCCAAATTATTTTTTAATCTTCTTTATTTCCTATTATTAGTGTCATCTAATTCAGTAGGAGCTAATCTAGTCCATTGTTATCCACATAATTACATTAATGATTATCTGTATAGGGGGGCAAATAGGGGGGCAAGCTATTCAGTAGGTTCTATTTTTTCTCCGGGAAAACATCAGCAATAGTCCAAAAGAAAATGTTTGATTTTAGGATTGCTAAAAAAAATGGATTAGATGTTACTAGAGAATCTTCTATAGCTGAATTAACTGATAAATTCTTAAAGATAAAAGCTAAATCTACATCAAGTAAAACTTTAGATGGATACACTAACACTATTAATATTCATGTCCTTCCCTTTCTTAAAAATGTAAAAGTAACAAAGCTAAATGTTGATAGGTTAAATGATTATGTAGATGAGCTATTAAATGGTGGTAGGACACCAGCTACAGTTAATAGAACTTTAAAGATCCTAAATCAAGCTATGACACTTGCTATGAAACTATCTTGGATATCAGAGAACCCAGTAACATATATTGACCGGGTAAAGCATGAGAAAAATGAAATTAACCCTTTCTCTAAAGATGAGCTTAATCTTTTCTTAGATAATGCAGTAGATGACCCCTTCTATGCCTTGTGGTTACTTAAGTCTATGTCAGGCATGAGACTGGGCGAACTTCAAGCTCTAACATGGGATGATATTAATTTTGAAACAGGAGTAATTGATATAAATAAAAGCTATGATGATAAACATGGTTTGGGGACTCCTAAAAGTAAAAGCTCTAGAAGAAAAATTACAATTAATTTTGATTGTTTAAAAGCTCTAAGAGAACACCAAAGCAAACAACTAGAGCTACAGTTATCATTGGGAAGATACTGGGAAAATTTGAATTTAGTATTCCCCTCCTCTACCGGCTCATACTCCCACAAGAGCAACCTTAGGAATAGAAGTTTCAATGTTATCCTAAAGAAATCCGGATTAACTGATAGAACTCCTCATACTCTAAGACATACTTTTGCATCATTAATGCTTATGTCAGGAACACCTATATTAAAAGTAAGTAGATATTTAGGACATCAAGATATAACAGTAACTTCTCGAACCTATGTTCATTACATCCCGAATCAGGAAACAGATACTTTAGCTGATGATTTCTCTAAATTACTTAATAGTTGAGTTTTCCGAGTTATCCGAGTAGATAAACCCGGGGGTATCAACGCTCCCGGTATCACAATCAATCGGGGACAATAAAATCTCTTAGATTGGAGCTACTATTTTCTTACGCGTGCATACGAGATGTGTGCATCATGAATTTATGCATATGAATATATGTATCAGGTATGATGGATTTTTAACTCAGCACTTGTACACCCACATTAATATATACAATAGCCCCCAACGTGTATCGGTGCTCTCCACATAAATAGCTGAATTAGGTAAAATAAACCAAAGTTATATTGAAGAATAAAATTATGGTTATCATAAAAAACATATTGATTGGTGTTGGTGCTTGGTTTGGAGTTGCTATAATTATCTCTTTATTGTTTGGTTCGGCTAGAGGAACTGAATACCAGGCTGGTTTTTACACATTAAATTTCATTAATTTTGCTTTTTGGTTTATTTTTACAATTGTTCGTATTTCAAAAATAAACAAGAATGCATCTGAAGTGAATACACCTGTATCACCTAATGCCCCTAAAGTAGAACCTATTAAAGAACCATCAGTAGCTCCTTTTGGAATTTCATTAGGTGAACAACCTTCTGCTGATGTTGAGTCAAAAAAATATTCTTTGGTAACTGGAGAAGAAATAGAGGAAGAGGAAGCTTATTCTGCTATACCAAAACCTTCTGCTGATGTTGAAAAGATATCACAAGAAGAAATAAAAGAAAGGTTATTGTCACCAGAAATAAAAGCATTACAAAATGAACTAAATACATTGAAGGTAGAAGAAAAAAAAGCTGAAGATGAACGACTGGCACAAGAAGAAATAGCTAAAAAGAAAAAAGAGGAAGAAAAGGAAATTGAAAGGCTTAAAAAAGAAATCGAGGAAACAAAAAAGAGAATAAAAGGTGAAGAAAAGCCTAAATATACAAGCAACATTGAGGATTTACACAAGGATATTAAATGATAAATGTTGGCGATTGATAAAAAAGATGTGAAAAGAATTTTAATAATATCTCTATCACTTTTAGCTCTAGTAGGAGCTTGTGGAGAATCTGAGAAAGATAAGAAGATAGCAGAGTTAATAGAGAGTGGATTTCGGGATTATGAATTTCGTTATCAGCAATACGATAGAGTAAAAGAAGGGATACTAAAAGATGGAGTAAAGAATGACCCTCGCCTTTCAATATTGTATAGCTTAATACCAATTGAGCCTAAAGGTTATGATGATTGGGAAGAAGCAAAATATTCTGTTTATAAACTAGCAGAAGAAAAATTACCAAGATATGAAAATGAAACGGAAGAAATTATTAGCAAATGCAAAGATGAAAATGGTGAGATTAAAAAAATAGACATATTTTATGGTGAAAATGAAAAGTATTTTAAATGTATTAAAAAAGACATAGAAAAAAGACAAGAAATAATCGAAAAAGTAAAGACTAAATGTTTAGAACAAAGAATTGCTAAACATTGTCAGTTATTTCAAGTTGACCCTTTGTGGGATTGATATAAGAGTTATTAAATCTCAGCACTCACAGACCTACATCTATATATACATATGCCACCCAACGCCTATCGGCACTACTCTCCACATAAATATCTGTATTAGGTAATATAAATATATGAACATAAGTGAAATTGCACAGATAATTACAGGAATAGCTACTTTACTTGTTGCTATAGCTTTACTTTGGCAATTAATGCTTCAAAGAAAAAGTCTCAAAATTTCTCATCAAGATGCTGAAAGGGATTTATCTCTAAGATCTTGGCAAATGATGATAGATGAATTTTATCTTGTAATTCAAAACGATGATTTTAGAAAAATATACGATAAGAGACACAAAGGATTAAAATCTTTAACATCTGAAGAAGCATCAGCTCTTGAGAATTTTTTCTTCATATCTTTAGGAAGAATTAATACAGATTACAGGTTAGGAAGAGTAGGAAAAGAAGAATATTATTACAGATTACACTTTGAAAGATTAATGGATTCAAAAGCAGGGATTGAATACTATAAATCTACTGGAAGAGATCTATTCAATAACACTCCTAAAGAAGGCAGAAAAGAACATTTAGAGTTTCTCCAAGGACTTGGAGATAAAATTTATGAAGAAATTACGGGGAACAAATTCACCAAATAAAGATTTCTATCGCTTATAGTTTTTATTCCTAATCCCCTACTCTCCACATAAATATCTGAATTAGATAATATGTAAATATGAAAAAGATATTATTTACAGCAATAGTCATTTTAATCCTATCTGCTTGTTCATCAGGAGTAAGTGAGGAACAGTTCAATCAGTTATTAGAGCAGAACCAACAACTAATTGAGCAGAATCGAGAATTGATGGATAAAGCACAACAGCCAAATTCGTTAAATTTTATGGTTGTAGAAAAAGATGTATATCAAAAAGATGGTTGTGGCAACTTAGGCTATGTTTATCCTTGTGGCAACGTTAAATATTTACTAATTACGCCTAATAAAGAAGAAACACTTAGTCTCAGAATGGGTCGCACAAATGATAGTCAATGTTGGCAAGATGCTATAGTAGGAGAACCTCTTCCTATGTCCTGTAGAAAATAATCTCAAAGCTACTTAATTAAACTTTTAGCAAAATAAATCAAATCTTTATCAGGTGTATCTTGCCGACCCCAATTATGTATAAAGCATACAATTCTAGTGTTATCTGTTGTGTAACCACCTGATGAGTCTATTCTGTCTATAGAAGGGGTAAAAGGAAAAACATATCTTGGTTTTCTTAATCCCTTTCTCATATCATTAGGAATTTTTGTTACTGCACATTCTCCTTTTTCCAACTCATTTCTAATCCAATCTTTAGTGATATTTGATGATAGTCCTTTTTTCTTGATTGTTTGCCTACTCTTATTCCATAACCCACTAACTTTGGTTTTGATTGAATGAAGTTCAACTTTTGGATCTGAAAAATCAACTGATACTTTATTACCTAAAAACCCATTAGCCCAAATCTTTACTGTTTCATCATTCCAATAATTCTTAAAGGTGTTATAAATAGAAAGAACTACTCTACAGTTTTCTTTTAAATAACCTCTTTCTGAAATAATCCTATCAATAGAAGGAGACCAAGCTGTTTTTATTCTTTGAGATCCTCCGTGAGTAGGAGCTATATCAGTAGTCCCAGAGAAAGCTAAAGATAATCCTGTAACTTCACAAACCTTTTTTTCTAACTTAGGTATAAGCCAATCTTGGTCAAGGTCATATGGAACACCTTTTAATTTAGACCTAAACTTAATTGATTTTAATAACTCTGACGCTATTGATTGAGGCTTATTTCTTCTTTTATTAAGGTTTATTCTAACTTTTTTATGATAAAGTTCTCGGTCTCTTTTTTTTCTTACTACATCACCTGTAATGTATCGACATCTATTACATCTGTTGTCATACCCATCTTTTATTATTTTAGAACGAGAAAATTTATTTATAGGTAATAATTCATTACAAATTCTACATATTTTTTCTTTTAAGTTTTCATCTATAAGGTAATTTAGTTCCGATCTACATCTCTTACAAATATATTGATATCCATTAGGGCTCCATCGATCTAAGTGGAAATTTGAAATAGGCAAAAGTTCTTTACATTTACTACATCCTTTTTCCTTCAACGTTAAATCTGGAAGATTATTTGATTTAGCCATAAAGACATTATAACTTTTTTGTATAGCACTCTATTTCAAGAAATTTTACTATCCTTCAACGCCCTGACACCCACATCTATATATATAAAGGGGGCACATTACCTATCGGCACTCCAACAATTATTAAAAATGTATAGTTTTTTTGATCATAGGGGGACAAATAGGGGGACATGGGTTATTTACAAAAGAAAGAAAACCCCCGGTTCTAGGGGTTTCTAAGTTTAAATTTAATGGTCGGGGCGAGAGGATTCGAACCTCTGACCTCCTGCTCCCAAAGCAGGCGCGCTGCCAAGCTGCGCCACGCCCCGCCCGAATAAATTTAAATAATAATCAACTATACTATTGATTGTCTATCTATTTTCTTAGATCATTAACAATTTTTTCACATGACTGCATGTATATAGTGGCATCAGTATTTATCGATAAATACTGAACACCAATATCTATTAACCATTTACCCATTTCTACATCTTTGGCATAAGAACCAACATATCTCCCCAAAGATCTAGCTTTATCTGTTGCTTCTCTAATAGCTTTTTCAACTTTTGGATCTGTAACTTGTCCAGGAATTCCAAGACTTTGAGAAATATCATAAGGACCTAAAAATAATACATCAATTCCATCTACAGACATTATTTCATCTAAATTATTTAAACCTCTTTGTCCTTCAATGTGAACAATTACTAGAGTATTATCATTCTGGTTATCTGTATGATCTTTTCCAGCATGTTTAAAGTATTCACCAGCTCTAGTAAAAATAGATAACCCTCTATGTCCTATAGGAGAATATTTTGCAGATTGAACTACTTCCTCAGCATCAGATTTTTGATTTATTTGAGGTACTTGAACTCCTGATGATCCTACATCTAGTGCTCTTAAAATTAGCCTTTCATTATTTTCACCTACTCTTACAATGGGTGATACTCCAGTTCCATCTGCAGCAATACATAAATCTGTAATTGTTTGCAAATCCATCGGACCATGTTCTGTATCCAAAATACAAAAATCCATTCCAGAGTAACCTAAGGTATCTATCATTGTCATCGATGGAACGATACAAAAAGGACCTATAACCGTTTCTCCATTTTCTAATTTTCCTTTAAGCAAATTTTGCTTAACCATTTTGCCTCCAATTATCAAAAATATATTAGGATATAGATATAAAGTAATAAAATACAACTGTAACGATTATATATATATGTTTAAGTAAACAACAATCAAAATAAGATTTATAAATGAAAAATAAAGAAAATAATAAAATAGTTTTTTTGGGTACAGGATCTTCTGATGGTATTCCTAGAGTAAGTTGTCTGACAAAAACAAATGATATTTGTGAAACATGTGTTTCTTCAATAAAACCTAACTCATTAAACAGAAGAAGAAATACTTCTCTATTAATTCAAAATACTTTTCATAATGAAATTCATAACACAGTAATAGATATAGGAAAAACTTTTTGGGAAGGAGCAATCCAATTATTCCCTAAACATAATGTAAGAAAATTAGATGGAGTAATTATTACTCACTCACATGCTGATGCAGTAGGAGGACTAGATCATCTTAGGGATTGGACCAATTGGATTCAAGATCAAGTAAAAATCTTTATTAGAAAAGAAGATTTAGAAAGAGTTAAAAAAATGTTCTTCTACATATTCGACAATAATCCTCCCTCCAGATATGCAATTCCACAACTAAATTTCGAACTAATTGATAAAAATAGTTTATTTTCTATTAATAGTATTTCCTACAAACCAATTCCTGTTTTTCACGGAAATAATTATATTTCATTTGGTTATAAATTTTTGAATATCGCTTATATTCCTGACATTTCTGGAATTCCCAAAGAATCTGAAAAATTATTTGAAGACTTAGATATCTTAATCATTGATGCACTTAGACCTCAAGGTTCCCATAGATCTCATTTCACACTAGAACAATCATTAAAAGTAGTAAGAAAATATAAACCCAAAAAAACTTTTCTTACTGATATCACCTGTAACATTGAACATCATAGAATAAATGAATATCTACAAAATTTTAACCTTGATGTTGAATTAGCTTATGATGGCCTATCGATAGAAGTATAAAATTTATTTTTTTGTCCTTCTAAATTCTTCAAATGTTTTATCGTCAGGAGGATAATATTTTCCTGGAGACAGGTTTTCCTCTGAAAGCTTTTTCTTTATCCATCCTTCCAATTGTGTGTATTCCAAAGCTTGTTCTGCAACTAATACCGCAATACTTCTAGGAATCACAACTACACCATCATCATCTGCAACCATATAATCTCCAGGTCTTACAAGAACTCCATCAACTCTCACGGGTTCATTCGTAGAATAAGGAGTTCCTACTCTAGTACCTAAATTAGAAGTTCTTCCATACCCCCATATTCTTATTCCATACCTATCAACTGATTTCATATCTCTCACCCCTCCATCGCAAATCAAACCATCAATATTTCTCTGTTTTAATCTTAAAAACTTTATATCTCCACCTATACTCATTAGTTTTGTACTCATTGACTCCATCACAATTACATCGCCAGGTCCAGCTACTTCAAAAGCAGCATACTCAGGTGATTTTTCACCTGAGGGTTTTTCAGAGTCAGCATCAGGGCGAGAAGGCAAATACCTTACAGTAATAGCTCTAGCTACTAATCTTTCTCCTTGATTTAAAGGAAAAATATTATCCATTAAAACATGTCTAGCATCATAACCATTCCTAGAAAGAACATCTACAAAAGCAGAAGTATTAACTTCCTTTAATTTTTTTATTGTATCTGCGCTTAAGACATGTTTTGGCGCTTCAAAAAATATCTCTTTTTTCATAATTCCTTCAGACATTTGGTTTTCCCCCTAAATTACCTGTAGCAATCATTCCGCCATCTACTAATAAAGTTTCACCATTCACATATTCACCCATTTTTGAAGAAAGAAAAACAACTGCATTAGCTATATCACTGGGCAACCCTTGTCTTCCTGTAGGAACCCATGGTGCATTAAAAGAGTCTGGCTCAACTTGGTCATCGGAAGGAATAGTATTATTTATCCAACCTGGAGCTATACAATTAGAATTGATACCCGTATTGACTAAATCAGCAGCCAACCCTTTAACCATTCTCCTTAAACCCATTTTTGCTATACCATAAGGAGTCCAATTTTCTGATGCTCTATAAGAATGAACACTAGAAATACAAATTATAGAACCAGAAGTTTTTCTTTTTATCATTTCCATTGAAGCTTTTTGTGCAGCAAAAAAATAACCCTTCAATGATAAATCCATCATATAGTCCCACCATTCTTCGTCTATTTCAAAAAATGGTTTATTTTGAGGTTGCATGATTGCATTATTTACCAATATATCTATATTTCCATGTTCACTAAGAAAATCATCCACCATTTTATCAATATTTTCTTTTTTACTAACATCTTGAATATGGATAGAGGATTTTCTTCCTAATGATTTTACTAAACTAGAAGTTTTCTGAGTCTCTTCATCATCTATATAATCATTAATCCCTACGTCAGCTCCTTGTTCAGCTAACTTATAAGCTATTCCTCTTCCTATACCTTTTCTAGCACCTGTAACCAATGCCTTCTTACCATCTAACAATTTCATTATTTCTCCTTTAATCTAACCATCTCCATAGGGACAAATATTCCAAAAAGAACACCATTTTTCAGAACAATACCAAGAGCCTTCTGGAGCCGGTAAAAATACATTCTTTTTTATTCCATTTCTTACTGATTTTATCCTTTCCCTTACAAGAGTCTTTGAAGAATCTGATATTTGAGCCGTATAAATTTCAGCTTTCGGGTTTTTATTATCAGTTACTAAAGCAATACCAACTTTATTAAAATTTCCTACGTCAGCATAGGTAACAAGTTGAATATCTTTAGTTAAATCATTAACTCTATTTTGCTTTCTGACTTTATTATCAATCACAACACCATCTTTTGTAATTAAATCCGCAAATCCTAATACTGGAATATCTAAACCAATATCACCATTAATTTTTAATTGAACAGCATTCTTTGATAATGGAGTTAATTCTTGAGCATGTGTTACATGATACTTTTTTGAAATCTCTGCCAATCTATCTCTACTAGTTTGCTTTGTAATATCCATTTCTGCATTATCAGCATTATAATCATGTTCACTAACAGCAAGATCAATAAAATCATTTCTTTTCAAACCAAAGCCATTATCTGCCTTGATATCAAAATGATCATTAGCAGCCTTATCTACGGAAGACCCACGAATCATTGGTCCTGTAGGAGAAGTTTGAATTTTTTCAAAATATCTAAAATAATACTTCATCCCACATTGAAGGTATGTTCTTACCTGAGAAACAGATATATATGGAGGTGATTTTTTATCTTCTTTTTTCTTCATGTATCTTAGTTAAGATAACATAATTTTAATCATTTAGAATAAATAATTATCAGAAATTGTAGTTCACTTCAAACCAGATTTATCAGATTTGAAAGCAGGAGAAAGTAGAATAGGAGCAATAATTGTAGTGATAATTGTCATAAAAATAGTTACACCAAAAACTTGTTTATCTATTACTCCAGATACAAGTCCTATTCCAGCAATTATTAAAGCTACTTCACCTCTAGGTAACATTCCTACTGCAATACGCCATGATCCAACTCTGTTAAAACCAAAAAGAAAAGCAGGAATACCACAACCTACAAATTTACTTAAAATAGCAAAAATAGTTAAAACCACTACAAAAGAGATAGTCAAAGCCAAACTTGCGTTACCTGAGAATATTGCACCAAGATCAACTTGCATTCCTATCACACAGAAAAAAACAGGAACCAAAAAATAATTTATTTTTTGCAAAGATTCTTCTATTTCTTCTTTTAAGTGAGTAGAAGACAAAGCTAAACCTAAAGAATATGATCCTATAATCATTGCTAAACCAAAATAAAGTTCTGCTATTCCTGCAGCAATAAAAGCTAATGATAAACTTAAACATACTCTTACTCCAGCTCCCTTAAACCAAAAAATAATTTTTGAAATCCATGGAGCCACCAAACCTCCAAAAAACGTTAACACAAACCAAAAAGAAATAGCTTTAACTGCAATCAATGTTATTCCTCCTATTGAAACTACTCCAGTAGTTTCAATAGCTACGATAATAGCTAGAATTAATATTCCTAATACATCATCTACTACTGCTCCTGCTAAAATTGTTACTCCTTCTTCAGAATCAAGTTTTCCCATATCTCCTAAAACTCTTGCTGTTATTCCTACAGATGTAGCAGTCATTATAGAACCAACGAATAAAGCAGGAAGTAACTCTGAGAGTGAATTAAAACTAGCAAATCCTGTCAATACCGTAGCTAAAACACCTAATATAAAAGGTAATGATACTCCACCTATTGCTACAGCAGTTGCAGGTTTTAGATATTGGAAAAAACGTTTTTTATTGGTTTCTAAACCAGCTTCAAAAAGTAATATAACAGCCCCAAGTTGAGCTAGAAAATACAATGATGAATCAACTGGAATCATTGATTCTTTGCCAGAATGTGAATCTATGGGAACCTCAAAACCTAATATGATTCCACCAAGTGCAAATGGACCTATTATTATTCCCATAATTAATTCTCCCAAAACAGGAGGCATTTTTAAAATTCTTTCAAAAAATTCCCCTCCTAATTTCGCAAAAATCAATATTATTGAAAGAGATAAAATTAAACTGGCTACTAAATGTAATGGTGAATCATGCATTTGAAAATATTTTTATTATTTTTATTAATAATTACTAATATAAATAAATCCCAATTATTTATTCAATATTATTGAATATCATTCCTGAAAGTTTTTAAAAATTCAATTAAATAATCTTTTTGATTCTCATTTAATTTTTTATACTTATTCTTTGATTCTTCTGCATCTCCAGAATGCATTAAAATAGCCTCAGATAAAAGAGTCGCTCTCCCATGATGAAGAAAAGGAGGTTCATCATAAAAGCCCCAAAGTTTTTTTGTAACCCAAAGGTCCGTGGGAATTCCTTTTTGCTTCAACCTTTCATTGTCTAATTCGAATCCCATCTTATGTCTTTTGAGATCTGAATAAAGAGGAACTAAATATTGGCCTTTCTCATTTTTTTCTAATTTTCCTACATAGTCTAAAAGATCAAATATTAAAACTTCATTAGCTTCTGATAATTTCAAAGTATTTTCTGGATTAAATGGCCCAGGCTCATAAAACATTGTATTTTCCAAAGGTAAATTCGGAATATGACAACTTGTACATCCTATTTGATCAAAAATTTGTTCTCCTTCATTAATAATTGATTTCAAATAGTCATCATTTGGAATCACTCTTTCTGGAAATGGTAAAGTTGCTTGAAAAATTGTTAAAGCAGTAATATCTCCTGAGGTTAATTCATTCACTACACCATCTTTGTCAAAATCAGAATTTTCTCCAAAAAGTTCATCAGATTGAATCCCATGGTGATGATTTAATGCAGTATTAGAAAATTCTCTTAGTGAAACAATTATACCTTTTTGAATAAAAGGCTTGACTATAAAGTCTGTATCAACTCCATTAACTCCGGAAACATCCAAAAAACCATCAGCTGTCACTTTAATAGTTCCAAAGTCTATTCCCTTAGAAGATAGAGAAGCTGTAACATCTTTTTGTGATTCTTTCGCATTATTTTTAGTTTCTCGAACTACCTCAAGTAAATCTCGAGATATTTCTCTTGCAAGTAATTCTACTAACCCAGCTCCAAACATTCCTAAAGTATTTCTTTCATTAGTAACATCAATCAAACTAGGTTCATTTTCATTACTTCCCACATTTCCTTCTAGAGTAGCAAAGGAGACATCAGTAACAAGTCCAAAAACATTTGCTGCATTATCACCACCTCCACCAATCTTAGGTAAATTATGACAACCTGAACAAGCATTAGCATCAGGACCTGAAATCCTATTAAAATTATGGGGACTTTCCCTTCTAAGTCTTTTTTTATTAGAGCCTGTCGCCTCAGGTCTTCCTGCACCATCTAAAGTATTAAAAGAAATTACGAAAAGTTCTTTCCCATGCTGAATAATTTCTTCTAAAGATAATTCTCCATTATCAATAGAAGATTGATCTAAATGATTTGTAACTGCAGGCAATTCTCCTATTTTCTTCACATCGGATGATTCACACCCTAAACAAACAATAAATAGAAGAATTATTAAGTGAATTTTAAAATTTAATGCTATTTTAGTTTTCATGAAAAACTTTTTCAGGTTTTAGAAATTTTCCATCTTCAGAAACTCTTAGTATCGCAAAAAATCTTCCCTGAGTATCGTAAGCTTTAATTAAATTAGAATATTTTTTAGAATTCTGTTGATAATGAAATTTAGAATCTTGAATATCGATTTTAACTCCATTCTTTAATTTAATTGTATCATCTGAATTCATATCTACTCTCTTGAAATTTTTCAAAACATAATCAATAGAAAATATATGAGATTCCAATTTCTCTTTTTCCATTAAATCACTTAATTGATTCAACTTTATTGCTTCTCTTGAATGAAATCCTCCAACTGAAGTTCTTTCTAAGGCTATCATATGAGATGGACAATCCAAATATTCACCTAAATTATGTATTAAAGATCTGGCATAGAATCCACTAGAAACTAAAATGTCTAACTCATATATTGGAAATTCAAATTTAACAAGACTTATATTAATAACTTTTACTTTTCTTTTTGGAGGAATATAATTACCTCCTTTTCTTGCAATATTATAAAGACGTTCACCTTTAAATTTCAAAGCACTAAATAATGGAGGCCTTTGGTCTATCACTCCTTTAAAGTTTTCTAATGCTTTTTGCAATTCATCTCTTTTGATGTTTTTATCTGACTTATCAATTATCTTTCCAGTTGAATCATAAGTATCTGTGGACAATCCAAATTTTCCTTTGACTTTATAACCTTTATCTTCCAGTAGAAAAAATTCGCTTAGTCTTGTTGCATGCCCAATACAAATAGGTAATACTCCAGAGGCAAGAGGATCTAAAGTTCCACAATGTCCAACTTTTAATTTAGGGTTAATCATCTTTTTTATAGATGAAACTACAAAAGAAGATGTGGGACCTGAATCTTTATTTAAATTTATAAAACCATGGAAATTTCTTTTTAAAGACATTATCAGGTATTAGAAAAGTTATTTTTGAGGGATTTCTAAATTTTCAAACAATTTATTCATTTTTTCTACTTTATCTAAAGTATCATCAAGAAGAAAAATCAATTTTGGAACTTTTTTCAAATAAATATTCTCTGACAATTCCTTTCTAAAAACCTTAGAATTATTTTTTAAAGAATCTAAACACAACTTTACAGAATTCTCATCACCCATGATAGAAACAAATATTTTAGCAATAGCAAAATCAGGACTTATTTTTACTTCTGTAACAGAAACTATAGGAGATAAAACTTCTCCTTGATTTTTCATATTGATCAAAGTTCCTAAAATACGTTGAATATTAACATTGACTTTTTCAAGTCTTCTATTAGTCATAATTATCCTTTAAAAATCAAGATTTTTTTAACTCGTAACAATAAATAACATCATTTTCTTGAAAATCTTTAAAGTTTTCTAAAGTCACTCCGCCCTCCATTCCATTTCTAATTTCTCTAACATTTTCTTTAAAGTGTCTTAGAGAACCAACTTGACCATTAAATAATTCTTTTCCATCTCTAAGGATTTTCATATAACCATTTCTTTTTATCACACCTGAATTTACTCTAAATCCTGCTGCTTTTCCTCTTTTGTCAATGTCAAAAACTTCTAAAATCGTAGCTTCCCCTAATTTATTTTCTACAACAACTTCTTCTCCCAAACTTGAGACAATATCTTCGATTTCTTCAATCATTTCATAAACAATATCATATCTTTTTACAAGAATATTATTTGCTTGAGCTTGTTTCAATGCTCCTGGTTCTACATCAGATTGAAATGCTACAACAGTAGAAGCAGAAGCAGTTGCAAGCATAATGTCTGATTCATTAACTGTTCCAATATCAGAATGTATAATTTTTATATTTTTGTTATCAATAGATACATTTTCCAAAACTTTTTTTACTGGTTCCATAGTACCTTGAGAACCTGTTTTTACAATTAAATTGAAAGTTTCAGAAGAATTAGAATCCATATCAGATGAAAAGAAATTATTAACATTTAAAGATTGATTATTCTTTTTCTTTCCAAGAAATTGTTTTGAATCTTTCTCTTTTTCAAAAACCTTGAATATATCTCCAGGTTTTGGCGCTGGATTAATTCCTAGAACTTGAGCGGGAGCACCTGGATCAATAGATTTTACAGGATTCCCAAACCCATCTATCATAGATTTTATCCTTCCAGAAGAATCTCCTGCTACCAAATAATTTCCTAAAAAAACTTTCCCATTTTGAACTAAAATTGTAGCAAGATTTCCTTTAAGTTTATCTGTTTCACCTTCTAAGATTACTCCAACACCCAAATCATTAGGGTTAGATTTTAATTCTGAAATTTCAGCAACTAAAGAAATAGATTCAAGAAGATCCTCAATACCTTCTTTCTTAATAGCAGAAACATTTACACATAATATATCTCCACCTAATTCTTCTGGTATAACTTCATGTTCAACTAATTGACCCTTTAGTCTATTAATATCAACACCTGGAACATCTACTTTATTTATAGCAATAATCATTGGAACTCCAGCAGCTTTAATATGATTAATTGCTTCAATTGTCTGTGGCATTACTCCATCATCTGCAGCTACTACTAATACAGCAATATCTGTTACCTGAGCACCTCTAGCCCTCATATTTGTAAAAGCTTCATGACCTGGAGTATCTATGAAAGTAATCAAATTATTATTATGACTAACTTGATAAGCACCAATTCCTTGAGTGATACCCCCATGTTCTGAATCCACAACTTTTGTTCCTCTAATTGAATCTAAAAGAGTAGTTTTTCCATGATCTACATGCCCCAATATTGTTACTATAGGAGGTCTTAACATAACCTCGGTATCAGAAAGAGTAGGTTTTGAAATTAAATCAGCTTGATTTTCCTTGGGT
This sequence comes from Chloroflexota bacterium, assembly GCA_002721615.1. GTDB lineage: Bacteria > Chloroflexota > Dehalococcoidia > Lucifugimonadales > Lucifugimonadaceae. The sequence continues at coordinate 27,950 of PBKW01000018.1, read as the reverse complement.
TTTAAAACTGGAACACCAAAAGTAGTAGAAATTATAGCTGCCATTTCAAAATTTATAGTTTCATTAATGTTTGCCATAACTCCCCTTCTCATTAATTCCTTAATAATTTCAGAAGGGACAATATCAATTATTTGAGATAATTCTCCTACAGTAATCACAGGAGGCAAATTAACTGCTTGTGTAGATTTTTCTATATTTTCAGCTTTTTCATTGACCATTATAAAAAAGAATATAATTTAAAATTAAAGAGATATATTTTATCTTGATTTATTAGAAGAACCCTTACGATTTTTTGCTTTAGTCCTTTCCTTTTTACCTTTTTTAGTTGTTGATTCATTTGAATTTCTAATGCCTTCAATATCTTCAGCAAATCTTAATGTTTGAGAATTATCAGAAGTTTTCTTCTTAGAGATTTTTCCAATATTCCAAATATCATCTTGAGGAACAGTTTCTTGAACAGGATGATTTTCCACTTCTAAATTTTTCTGTTGAGATTTTTCTAAAATCTCTAATTCTAATATTTCTTCTTCAGGATTCAATTCTTCAATTGATTCTTCCTTAATTTTTTCAGTTTCTTCCAAAACAATGTTTTGTTCTTTTTCAATTGAAGAAACTTCTTCTTCATTATTAGGCTTAATTGGTTCAGAAAAATCTTTGAAAGATTTAAGAACAGAATCTACTTCCTCAAGAGATTTAGGACCAAAACCTTTAATTTCTAGTAAAGATTCTTTTTTCGAAGCTAATTCTCCTAATGTGTTTATACCTTGTTCAACTATGATTTTTTCAGTTCTAGATGCAAAACCAAGTTGAGAAACAGATGTAGAATTTTCGAGTTTTAATTCGACAAAATCCTGATCAGAAGAAATAGATCCCTGATGTTGAATATCTAATTTCCACTCAGTTAATTTAGCTGCTAATCTTACATTTTGACCATCTTTTCCAATTGCTAATGATAATTGATCTTCAGGAACAATTACTAAAGAAGATCCAGTAATTTGATTTAAAACAACTTTCTGGACCTCTGCAGGACTTAAAGATTTTTTAATAAATTCCGAATCATCATCACTCCATTCAACTACATCAATTTTTTCTCCCAAAAGTTCATTTACAACATTCTGAATTCTGAGTCCTCTCAAACCTACACATGCTCCTACTGCATCAACACCTTCTTGATTAGAAAAAACAGCAATTTTACTTCTAGAACCAGCTTCCCTTGATAAAGCTTTAATTTCAATGACACCATTAAAAATTTCTGGAACTTCAGTTTTAAATAATTCTCTTAATAAACCTGGATCATTTCTAGATAATATTATTTCAGGTCCTCTAACAGAATTATCTACTCTTTGTACCAAAAATTTTAATTGTTGACCTACTCTATATCGTTCTCCATTAACTTGTTCTGTTATGGGCATTATTCCTTCACCCTTACCTAAAGAAATCACAATATGTTTAGGGTCCAAACGCTGAATTGTACCATTTAAAATTTCTCCAGTTTTATCAGAAAATTCTTTTAAAACTAACTCTCTTTCTGCTTCTCTTAGTTTCTGAATAACAATTTGTTTAGCAGTTTGAGCAGCAATTCTACCAGGATTATGCTCTATAAACCCAGTTGTAATTTCATCTCCCACTTTCACTTCTTTGAATTGTTTTTGAGCCTCAGAAAGAGCAATTTCCTCATTAATATTCTCAACAATCTCAACTACTCTTCTAACAGTCCTTACAACTGTTTCACCTGTATTAGGGTTCAAATCGACTTTAACATCTTGACCTTTCGCAAGTTCGTCTCGTTTATACGCATTTTCAAGTGCAGATTTTATTGCAGACACAACTACTGAATGAGACAAATTTCTTTCTGCCGCTAACTGTGTAACTGCTAATAACATTTCATTTTTCATAATTAATCCTTTTCAAAATTAAAGACAAGAAAAAAAGTGGGCACTGCCCACTTCTTCCTTTACTTATACCAGATTATATAGATTTTATTCTAACATTTTAGAGTTCAAGTATCAATTGAGTTATAGAATTTATCAACTTCATTAAAAATTTCTTCTAGTTTAATTAATTTAGATTCTTCATCATCTCTTAGTTTAAATTCTACAGACTGTTTACTTAAACTTCTTTTACTGACTAATAATCTAAGTGGAATCCCAAGTAAATCAGAATCATTTAACTTAACTCCTGGTGTTTCATCACGGTCATCAAATAAAACATCATAATTAAGTTCTTTAAGCTTTTCATACAATAAAAATGATTTATCTAAAACTTCTTTAGATTCATTATTTATATTAATTAAATATATTTGAAAAGGTGCAATTGTTTCAGGAAATATTATTCCTTTTTTATCATGTCTTGATTCAATAATTGCAGCTAGTAATCTTCCTACACCTATACCATAACAACCCATTACAGCAGGCAAAGAATTACCTTCTTGATCTATGAAATTAGCACCTAGTTTTTCACTATATCCAGTACCTAATTTAAATACATGTCCTACCTCAATTCCTTTTTTCTCCTCTAAAATTCCTCTACATTTTATACAATTAAATCCTTTTTGGGCCAAAGAAACATCAATAATTTCATCATAATTTAAATCTCTTGAAGGAATAACATTTTTTAAATGATAGTTATCCTTATTTGAGCCTGTCACATATGATGAATTAACTTCTACAGAATCATCAATAATGCTAGTAATACTAATATTTCTTGCTGAGAGAAAACCTTCTACTAGATCATGTTTTTCTAAATCTTCTTTAGATGCAATTTTAGGATCTTCATTTAAAAAATTTCTAAGTTTAGTTTCATTTATATCTAAATCTCCTCTAATAGATACGCAAATTAAACCTTTACTAAATTTATACACGACGGTTTTAATAATTTGATCTTTATTTAAATTTAAAAATTTTGATAAATCTTCAATAGTTGTTATGTTGGGAGTTTCAATTTCTTCTATATCTTCATTATCATATGATTTATTAGTACTTAACTTAAAAAATTCTGCTTTTTCTGAATTTGCAGCATAATCACATGAATCACAAGAAAAAATTGTATCTTCTCCACTAGAGGCAATGGAGATAAATTCAGAAGAATCCTTTCCTCCTATAGGACCACTATCTGCTTCAACTTGAATAACATCTAAACCACATCTTCTAAAAATATTATGGTAAACTCTTATCATAGTTTTATAACTATCATCCAAACCTTCTTCATCTTTATCAAAACTATATGCGTCTTTCATTTCGAATTCCCTTACTCTCAATAATCCTGCCCTAGGTCTAGTTTCATCTCTAAATTTAGTCTGAATATGATAAATAATAAATGGAAGATCTCTATAACTATTTAAATAAGAAGCTGCTAATAAAGTCGCTGTTTCTTCGTGAGTAGGGGCTATAACAATCTCATTACCTCTTCTATCCTCAAATTTCGCAAGAGGAGGCACAAAAGTTTTTGCTCTTCCACTTTTTTTCCATAAACCTATAGGTTGATTAACAGGCAAATTTACTTCAAGAGCACCAGCTAAATTCATTTCTTGAAAAATAATTTCTTTTATCTTATTAATAGCCTTCCAGCCCATTGGAGTATAATTAAATATTCCAGATGTAACCTGCTGAATAAAACCAGCTTTTAATAACAGCTTATGACTTTCCATTTCTGCATCTGAAGAGATTTCTCTAAGAGTTTTCCAAAAATATTTACTTAAACGCATATCTAAAATTAAGTTTTAACTTTTTTCCCCCATCTTTTTTGAACATAAATATTTACTAAATCAATAAAATCTTTTGCAATATTTGGACCTTCAAGAAACATTTCTCGTTCACCATCAATAAATACTGGTGCTTTTGGTGATTCTCCTGAACCAGGTAAAGAAATCCCTATGTCTGCATATTTTGATTCACCAGGACCATTAACCACGCAACCCATAACCGCAACTTTCAATTCTGAGGAACCAGGGTATTCAAGATTCCAAATTTTAGAATATTTTTCTAAATATATTTCTATTTCTTCACTTAATTCTCTAAAAAAAGAAGAAGTAGTTCGCCCGCATCCAGGGCAAGAAGTTACTGAAGGTCTAAAACTTCTTAAGCCTAAAGACTGTAATATTTCTTGACATAATTTTACTTCTCTTGCTCGATCTCCTTTTGGTTCTGGCGTTAAACTAGCTCTAATAGTGTCTCCAATTCCTTGAGATAGTAATAATCCTAATGCTATTGAAGTTGAGGTAGAGCCACTAGAGCCCATTCCAGCTTCTGTTAATCCTAGATGTAACGGAAATTCACATAAAGATGAAAGAGTTTTGTAAGATTCAACCATTTGAGATATACGTGATACCTTACAAGATAAAACTATTTTATTTTCAGGTAATCCTATACTTAATGCACGGTCAGCACTGAGAAGAGCGCTATCTACCAAAGCTTCTCTTTCCACCAACTCAGAATCACGAGGTTCTAATAATCTTGCATTTTCATCCATTTTCGATTGCATTAATTCGGGATCTAAGCTTCCTGAATTCACTCCAATTCTTACAGGCTTATCTAAATCTTTAGCAACTTTAATAAATGTTTCAAAATTTAAGTCGCGTCTAGATCCTCTTCCTACATTTCCTGGATTAATACGAAATTTATCTAGTGACTCTGCACAATCAGAATATTGAGTAAGTAATCTATGTCCAATAAAATGAAAATCTCCGATTATAGGAATATTTATTCCTCTATCAATCAATTTTTTCTTGATATCAGGCACAGACTTTGCCGCTAAATCATTATTCACCGTAATCCTAACCATCTCACTACCAGCCAAAAATAAATGCTCAATCTGAGAAACCGTAGCTTCTATATCAGTAGTATCTGTATCAGTCATGGATTGCACAACGATAGGATTAGAATCTCCTATGGTTAAATTTCCTATTTTTACAGATAATGTCTTCTTTCTCATATATTCCTCAACTATGATTATATTTAATCAAATATTGAACCTCCATCAAATATCCTAGCAACATCAAAGAAGGAAATAAATAAAGCTAAAGAAATAAGAAATACAAATCCTGCTGCATGTACCATTCCTTCCTTCTGAGGAGAAATTTTTCTTCCTTTTCTTAAAATTTCTATGAACACAAATAAAATTCTCCCTCCATCAAGAGCAGGAATTGGGAGAATATTTATTATAGCTAAACTAAGACTTAAAATACTAGCTAGATTAATGAAAGTAACTAACTTATCAGATATACTTACATTTGCTGTAGCTATAGATCCTGTAATCTGACCTATTCCAATTGGGCCTACTGTTAACGGACCTTGAAATTGAGGATGAGTACTTCCTGAAAAATATCCCCAAAATGCATTTTTACTTATTAAAAGAGTCTGCCATAAATATTCTATCGATCTATTAAATGAAGATAACAAATTAATCTCATTTTTGACTAATCTATTATTAGTTATTGAAACTATTATTCCAACAGCTCCTTCAGTAAAAATATAATGTGTACCAGATAAAGGATTCAAAATTCTAGCTTGATCAAGTGAAATTTCATTTTTAGTAATATTGGCTTTATTAACAACTTTCAACTTATCACCTATTGAAATTTCAGGATAATTCTTTTGAATATCTTCAAATTTTATTTGATTGTCTTTTAAAATTGTTCCTACTACTTCAAATTGATCAAAAACCCCGACATATGGGTCATATAATCTAGCTTTACTTATTGATATTTCATTAAGTCCAGGGGAATTTTTAACTACCTTTAAAGATGGTGGATTCCATCTAGGAACCAAATTAACAATTGAAGAATCTTTATATTGATACTGAGGTTCATTTATTTTCGCAAATGGATCCGGAACACCTTTTTTCAATTCCCATATAGTCTCTTCACCAAGATTAGAAGTTAATTCCTGATGAAGATCATTCAATGATGTAATATTTTTTCCATTTATAGAAATAATTTTATCTCCGGATGTTAATCCAGATTTTTCAGCAGGAGAATTAGGCATAACAGCTTTAACTATCAAATCACTTTCTACCACATCATGTGGAAATGAGAAAAGAAAAAATAATAAAATTATTGGAAAAACTGCATTAATAAACGCACCTGAAGATAATATTACTAATCTAGAAAATGGATTTTTAGCTGAAAATGATTCCGGATCATCGTTGTCTTGTTCTCCAAATAATCTTACAAATCCGCCTAATGGTAAAAGGTTAAAAGACCATTGCATATCTCTGAGAATTAAATGATCATTATTAAACTGCGCTATTTTACCTGTTAATAATTTATCTTGATTTTGATTTTCTTTAGAATCCTTTAATGCTTTTTCATAATTGATTTCCCTAGCATAGATCCCTTTAGAAATTCTCTGAAAATTTATTTCTACTATTGTATTTTTTGATAGTATTAAAGATTTTTCATCTTTAAATTTTGTATTTTCATCAAAAATAATTTTAGTTTTACCAGTCCAAAGGGAATATAACTTTGGAGGAAAACCAAAACCAAATTCTAGAACTTTCACCTTCATTAGTTTAGCAGTAAAAAAGTGACCTAATTCATGTACCACTACTAATGGAAACAGCAAAGCTAAAAATGTTATTACACTTATTAAAAAAGGATTCATGTTAAATATCAATTAATTGATGAACATTATTAAATCCCCACTCTGAAGCATTTTTTATATCCTCTAAAGAAGGATTTTTTATAGATTGATGAGATTGAATAGTTTTTTCTATTAAATAATTCATATCTAGAAATTTTATTTTACCATTAATAAAAAGATCTACTACAGCTTCATCTGCACCTACTAAAACTGACATGAGGGAATTATTATTTTGCGCAATAGACATAGCCATATCAAAAAGAGGATATTTTCCTGGAATCACAGGACTAAAATTCAATGATCCCAATTCAGCCAAATTACACTCTGGTAATTCAACATTAGCCTTCCTATCAGGAAAAAACATAGCGTATTGTATAGGAAATCTCATATCAGGAATACTTAATAATGCCTTCAAATTACCATCTATAAACTCAACTAAAGAATGCACTATACTTTCAGGATGAATTAATACATCTATATTATTTAAAGGAACAGAAAAAAGGTTACTAGATTCAATTACTTCAAATGCTTTATTTAATAAGGTAGCTGAATCAACTGTAATTTTAGCTCCCATATTCCAAGTAGGATGTTTTAAAACTAATTCTGGAGATATATTTTTTAATTCATTAATAGAATAGTTTCTTAGCGAACCTCCAGAAGCAGTTAAAATTAATTTTGAAATATTTTTTCTCTCTCCCATCATACATTGCCAAATAGCAGATGGTTCGGAATCTACAGGTAAAATAGTAGCACCAGTTAATTTAGCTTTTTCAACTAACATTTTTCCAGCCATTACCATAGATTCCTTATTAGCTAAAATTATAGTTTTTCCAGAATTTACTGCTTCATGAACAGGAACTAAACCAATAGATCCAGATAATGCCATAACAACTAAATCAACATCTTCTAATGTAACCATCTCTTCAAGGCTAATCTTCTTGGCTTCTTCAATATTTTGATCATAATTTTCAATAAAAAAATATTTAGGAGAAAATTCTTGGACCTGTTCTTTCAATAATTTAAAGTTCTTGCCTGCAGATAATCCTAAAACAGAAAAATCATCAGGAAAATTCCTTATTATTTCTAGGCATTGTGTTCCTACTGATCCTGTGGAACCTAAAATTACAATTTTTTTACTCACTATATAAATACCAATATCCAATAATATGAAAAAGCAGATAATCCTAAAGAGTCAATCCTATCTAAAAAACCTCCATGACCAGGCAAAGATCCTCCTGAATCTTTGACTCCAAAATATCTTTTTAATCCTGATTGTAAAAAATCTCCTATTATAGCGAAGAATGGTACCAACAATGAAACAATTAATAAAGAATACCAAGGACCATTAATGTCTAAAATTCTACTTAAGAATATTGAAAATAAACATCCTATTAATAGTCCCCCTAAAGTACCTTCAATAGTTTTGTTAGGACTTATTAAAGATAGAAAATTGTCTCTTCTTTTACCAATTAATGACCCTATAAAATAAGAAAAAGTATCAACCGAAAAAGTGACTCCTAAAACAAAAATCAAAAATCTAAAGCCTTGATCTTCAGCTCTTAGAAATACTATATGAATCAAAATTAATGAAAAATAAAGAATAGATATCAAAAATATATAAAAGGTATTATTTCTTGAAGAATTTTCAAATACAGAATTTCTAAATCTCCAATTTGTAAAGATAAGAAAAATTAATAAAAAAACTGCTAATAAAGAAAAAACTCCTATAAAATAAGTTGTAAATAATGCATCAAATCCCACACTTAATAGAAACAATGAATTAACTAAGAAAATAGAGATGATTAGATATTTTTGTTTTTTAAGATTACTCATTTGAAATATCTCATATGATGACAAAATCATTAAGAGTAAAATTAAAATTTTCAAAAAAAGAAAAGAAAAAAGGAAACTTAAGATTATAGGTAATCCAATTAATGATGTGACAATTCTTGGTTTCACGTTACCTCAATGAAATTTCAGACATTTCCAAATTTCCTTTTTCTTTTTGAGTAAACTAAAAGAGCCTTATCTATTTCATTTTCATTAAAATCTGGCCAAAAAGTTTCAGTTGAATAAAACTCACTATATGCTGTTTGCCATAATAAAAAATTACTAATCCTAAATTCTCCAGCTGTACGAATAACTAAATCAGGATCAGGTACTTGACCAGTAAAAAGAAATTTTGAAAAAGATTTTTCATTTATTTCTTCTAAAGATATCCCTGAACTCAACAATTTTTTAGTTGCTCGTACTATTTCCTGTCTTCCGCCATAATCGAAAGCCACTAATAAAGTAATTTTCTTATTATTTTTAGTAAGTTTTATAGAATCATTAATTTTGGATTTCAATTTACCATTAAGATTATCCTTATTTCCTAAATGAATAATTTTTACTCCTGCACTGTGCAATCTTTCTGTATTCAATGAAATTGATTTTGCTAAAAGTTGTTCAGTAAGAAATTCTACTTCTCTAATAGGCCTAGACCAGTTTTCAGTCGAAAAAGCAAACAGAGTTAAAAACTTAATTTCTTTTTTTATCATTATTTCAACAACTCTGCTTATGTTATCTACCCCAGCTTGATGGCCTACTGCTCTAGCTTTGTTTCTCACAGAAGCCCATCTTCCATTTCCATCCATAATTATTGCAATATGTTTAGGAATCAATATTAAACCTATAAATTTTCATTAGATCAAAATACATAAAATTAATCATTCAAAATTTCATTTTCTTTTTTCAATGACTTTTCTTCAATAATCTTTATATTCTCATCAGTGATTTCTTGGATTTTAGACTGGGCTCTCCTACTCTCATCTTGGGATAATCCTGAATTTTTCTCTAATTTTTTTATCTCCTCTATACAACTTCTTCTAACATTCCTAACAGAAATTTTCCCTTCTTCAGTTCTTTTTTTTACTAATTTTACAATTTCATTACGTCTTTCTTGAGTCAACGCAGGAACCGTTAATCTTATTATCTCTCCATCTACATTAGGTTGCATACCTATATCAGAAGTAGAAATAGCACGAGCAATATTCTGAGAAATAGATTTATCCCAAGGTTGAATAATCAACATCTGGCCATCACTAACACTCACTTGAGCTAGTTGAGAAATTGGCATTTCCATACCTTGATAATCAACAATTATATTCTCTACTAAACCAGTATGAGCTCTATTAGTCCTCATAGAAGATAAATCTTTATCTAATGATAATACAGCTCCATCCATTCTTTTTTTCATGTCAATTAAAATGCTTTCTTGATTCATACAAAGCCTCTTTTGTTATAAATTCTACTTGGAATTAGAAATTAAAGTACCGACTTTATTGCCAAGCAGAATCTTTTCTAAACTTCCACTATTAAATATATCAAAGACTATTATCGGTAAATCGTTATCCATACACAAGGATAAAGCTGTACTGTCTAAAGCTTGAATTCTTTTTGCTAAAGCTTCGATAGGAGTAAGATGATCGAATTTTTTTGCATTTTCATCCTTATTTGGATCAGCAGTATATACTCCATCTACATTGTTCTTTGACATTATCAATAACTCTGAATTCAATTCTAATGATCTCTGAGCAGCAGCAGTATCCGTAGTCATATATGGATTTCCAGTACCCCCTGCAAGAATTACAACTCGACCTTTTTCTAAATGTCTTAATGCTCTTCTACGTATAAATGGCTCAGCCACAGAAGGGGTTGATAATGCAGAAAGTGTTCTAACAGGAACTCCTCTTCTCTCTAAACTATCTTGAATAGCCAAAGCATTTATCATTGTTCCTAACATACCAGCTGAATCAGCAACTGAACGATCCATACCTTGTTCTTCGTAATCCGCGCCACGCCAAATATTTCCTCCTCCTACTACAATTGAAATTCTTAAATCAAAATTAGATTTTACTTTATGAAGTTCTTCTGCCAAATAACCTAATGCCTTGGGATCTATTCCATAAGGAGTATTCCCCATCAATGCCTCCCCACTTAATTTTAAAAGCACATTATTATATTTTGCTTTTATCATCTAAATCCTAGCTAGATAAATCAAATCTTTGAAATTTACTGATAATAATATTTTCTCCAACTTTAGATACTACTTCTTTAATTATATCTTCAACAGTTAAACTTTGATCACGAATAAATGCTTGTTCTAACAAAATTTTCTCAGAAGAAAAATCATCTTTTTCATCGTCAGGAACATTATTTCTATCAACATAAACAGGATTCATAGCTGCAATTTGCATAGCCAAATTTTTTGATAAGTCTAAAAATTCTTTGGTTCTTGCTACAAAATCGGTTTCACATTTTACTTCTACCAATGCCCCTATCCTACCTCCTGTATGTATATAACTCTGTACAACTCCTTCACTAGTATCTCTTCCAGCTTTTTTTGCTGCTAGAGCAAGACCTTGCTCTTGAAGAACTTGTTCAGCTTTAGAAAAATCACCATTAGAATCCTCTAAAGCTTTTTTAGACGCCATTATACCTGCACCTGTTTTCATTCTTAATTTCTTTACCATCTCAGCTGTAATTTCCATGGTCACTCCAATATTTTAATAGAATTCAATATTATTTTTTAATCAGATTTATCGACTTTCTTAGAATTTTTTGCTTCTGATTCTTTAGAGTTAGGCCTTTTTTCAGAATTAGAATTTTGAACACTTTTAAGATTTTGTTCTTTTTCTTGTTCAATTTTATTTTTTTCGAAAATACCATTTCCTTCTATAACTGCATTTGAAATTAAAGAAGTCACTAACTTTATAGATCTCACTGCGTCATCATTTCCTGGAATAGGAATTTCTATACCAGTAGGATCACTATTAGTGTCAACTAATGCTATTACAGGAACACCAACAGTTTTAGCTTCTCTTACTACGATATTTTCCTTCTCAATATCAATAACAAAAATTACATCAGGATAATCAGAGATATCTTTTATTCCTCCAAAAAATTTTTCTAATTTTTGAATCTGTGTTGAAATAACTTGTCTCTCTTTCTTAGTTAAACGAGAATTTGAAGGATCGTTAGCAGTTTTCTCAAGATTTTTTAACCTTGATATTCTATCCTTTATTGTCTCAAAATTCGTTAACATTCCACCTAACCATCTTTCACTTACATACATACTATTTGATTTTATTGCCTCCTCTTTTATACATGCTTGTGCTTGAAATTTAGTTCCCACAAACATGCATTTTCCACCTTCGGATACAATTTTTCTTACATACTCTTTAGCTTTATTAAGCTGAGAAATAGTTTTATCTAAATCTATAATATGGGTTTTAGATCTTTGTCCAAAAATGTATTTCTCCATTTTAGGATTCCATTTTCGTGTTGGATGACCAAAGTGAACTCCTGCTTCAAAAAGAGTTTCAATATTCATTTTTTCATCAATTTTTATTTCTTGTGACAATTTTCCCTTGTATATTTAACTAATATTGAATTTCCTGTAAATTAGAGAAATCCAACAATCTACTTTAGCACATATAAGTGCATTTTTAGAATTAATTTTTAAAAATATATAAATTGATTATCATTATAATTAAATATATTAAAAATATAACTACAATAATACCCTTTATAGAATCTAATTAACTGAGAACTTAATTTCTTGAGTAATTCAATAAAAAAAACTATCCCTTTAAGCATAACTGTACTTGTTAGTATCTCTATATTCCTGATAGTAAAGTTTTTTCAAGAACCTACAAATATTGTAGTAAATTTAGGTATGAGTTTTTCATCTTCTTCTTCAAATTCTATCTCTGCAATTTTAGATTTAATACCATTAAGCTTTTCTTTTGGAGCAGGTGCTTTAACAGCTGTAAATCCTTGTGGTTTTGCAATGTTACCTATTTATCTAAGTATGTATTTAAAAAGATCCAGAAATGAAAAAAAATCATTCATTAATAAATTTAATAATTCAATTTTCATTGTATCCACAATAGGAATGGGATTTTTATTTTTATTTGTAACATTTGGATTATTAGTTGGAATAGGAGGAGAATTTTTATCTGTTTTTATCCCAATTATTTCAATAGCTTTAGGAATAATTGTTTTATATATGGGCTCGAATCAATTATTAAATGAACAATCCTATATACCTTTTTTTCAACAAATTGCATCAAAAATAGGAGATCCTAAAAATACCAACCTAAAATCTTTCTTCGTTTTTGGAATTTCTTATGGAATAGCTTCTATAGGATGCTCTTTACCTTTGTTTATAGCACTAATAACTAACTCCTTAAAATCTCAAAATATACTATCATCTATTACGCACTTCATTTCTTATGCATTTGGTATGATCTTTATAGTAGGAATAGTTACAGGATTCATATCTATATTTTCTAATATTAAAATTCCTTTTTTAAGCCAAATAAGTAAGAGAGCTTCCAGTATTTCAGGAATAATACTTTGTATAGTTGGAGTTTATCTTTTGATCTATTGGTTCACTGATTTAAAATTTCAAGGAATATTAATATATTCTTAAATAAATGTATTAAATTAAATTGAAAGGTTAATTATGAAAAAAATTGCAAAATTATCAGAAATCAAGGTAGGTGAAATAAAACCTTTTGATTTTGATGGAGAAAAAATAATTATAATTAATTGTGGGAAGGAAATTGTTGCTTTATCAGGTATTTGCCCTCACGCAGATGCCCCTCTTGAAGAAGGATATTTAGATAAGGAATGCTCAACAATTGAATGCCCATGGCACAATAATATTTTTGATCTATCAAATGGAGATTCAATAGAAGGACCCTCTTATGAAGGATTAACTAAATTTGATGTAAAAATAATAGATGACCAAATCTATATAGGGTTAAAATAATCATGGATGAAGCCATAAGTTTGGAAAACATTACAAAGAGTTTCGGAAATAATCTAATTTTAGAAGATTTAAACCTAAAAATAGTTTATGGAGAAGTGCTTTGTGTTTCAGGTAGAAATGGTAGTGGAAAATCAACATTAATCAGGATTTTATCAAGATTAATAAACCCTGATTCTGGAAATTTTTTTTTCAATGGAAAACCAATACATGATTCCAAAGAATTTAGAAAAAACATAGGAGTATTACTTGATTCTAATATGTTATATCAAGATATGACTATATTAGAGAATTTAAATTTTTCTTCTTCTCTTTATGGAATTAAAAATCCTCAAAAAAATATTAATTATGTATCTGAGTTATTAGGGATTTCTAATTATTTAAAATCAAGAGTAAAAGAATTATCTAGAGGTTTTAAAAAAAGGACAGAATTAGCAAAAATCTTGTTACATCAACCTCGAATAATCTTATTAGATGAACCTGAAATAAATTTGGATAAAGCTACGATTGAAACCTTAAAAGATATTATTGTTCAAGAAAGAAAAAAAGGTGCATCAATTGTATTATGTACTCATTCTGAACAATTTAATGAACCAATAGGTCAGAAATTTGCATATATAAAAGATAGAAAGTTAATTCTTTCAAAAAACCCATGAAACATTCATTATCAGCTCTTGGATATCTAATTTGGAAAGATTTATTACTTGAATTCAGATCAAAAGAATTTATAGTATCTGTACTAATATTCTCATTGTTAACGATAATTATATTCAGTCAATCCATAAATTTAACAACTATGAATCCTAATGAAATAGGACCAGCCATATTATGGGTTTCTATAGCTTTTTCAGCATCTATAGGTATTCCAAAAATTTATTCTAAAGAAAAAGAAGAAAACACTCTGGAAAGTTTATTGATAACACCTATAAGTAGAGATCTAATATTTTTTTCAAAATTAATTAGCATCTTCATACTTCTTATTATCACAGAAATAATTATATTTTCATTATCTATAATTCTCTTTAACATCCAACTTTTAAACCCAATAATTATTATAATTTCATTAATCACAACATTCGGGTATAGTACTGTAGGCGCTTTATTTGGTGCTATGATGATAAGAACAAGAAGCAGCGAATTTCTACTACCTATACTTTTCTTACCAATAATTATCCCTTTACTAATTTTTGCTATTGGATCCACTGAAATAGCATTACAATTAAATGATTGGGGGAAATGTTTACCATGGATTGGATTAGGCATTACATATAATTTAATATTTTTTCCAATTTCTATCTTTTTCTTTGAAAAGATAATAATTGACTAACAAAATAATTATTTATATATATACTAATTGTGATAAAAAACTCTAAAAAAATAAAAATTAACTAATGAGAAGAATATTAGTATTACTCTGTACTATATTTTCAATTATAAACGTTTATCTGATTTTCAAGTGGGTACCTACAGAAATTAACCAAGGTGCTATACAAAGAATTCTTTATATACATGTTCCTTTAGCTTGGATTTCTATGTTAGCAATAATTATTCTAGCAATTACAAGTATCATCTACCTAGTTACTAAAAAACCTATATGGGATCATATATCTGTATCATGTGCAGAAGTTGGAATAGTTGCTGCAATTGGAATGTTAATATCAGGGATTGTTTGGGCAAAGCCAGTATGGGGAGTATGGTGGACAGGTGAAGCAAAATTGACTACAGCTCTAATACTTTTTTTCATCTATTGTGCTTACTTAATGTTTAGAAGTTATTTTCCTGCTGGACCTTTAAGAGAAAAATCTGCAGCTGTAATAGCAATTATTGGTGCCATAGACACCCCATTCATATATTTTGCTGCCCAAATTTGGGAACAAAATCACCCAACGATTGTGATTGGACCTCTTGCTACTCAGGAATCAAATTTAGGAGGAGACCTGGCCCTAACATTATTATTCTCAGCATTAACTTTCTCATTAATATTTTTCACAATAGTTTATCTACAAACACGATACAAGATTTTAGAATTTAAATTGGAACAATTTCAAAAGAGAGCCTAGAGGTAAATACAAATTATGATTAAAAAAAATACCACAATAGCATTAATAATATTCACACTAATCACTCCTATATTGAACATTCAAATAGTCAATGCAGATGATGGGAAAAATCACTATTCTTTAATTAGTGGAGTAATAACTTCTATTACTAAGAATAGTGAAGATCATTTAGAATCATTAGAAATTGTAGATAATAAAGGAAATATAATTAAATTGAATGTTAGCTCTGAAAATATCAATACAGAATATGGGCTAGAAAACATCACTGGAGAAAGATGGGTTTCGAATCAAAAAGAGTCTCCTAAAAAAGCATATCAAATTCTACTTGATCATCAAGAGAGATTAATTCCAATTACAGTGACTATAAGAGATGAAATAGCTTTAAAAATAGTTGAAAAAGAAAAAAGAAACTTGGATACAAATTTAACTTATCTAGCAGTTGTTTTTGCACTAGCTTGGTTATCATTCTTCGGATATATTTATATTATAGAAAGAAGACATAAAATCTTAGAAAGTAAGATTAAAACTAATTTAAATGAGTAAAAAATCCACTGAAAAAAAACCGAAAGTTTTCTCAACAAGATTGCAAATCATGACTATCGCAATAGCAATAGCAATAGTAGTTGGGTATCTATCAATAACTTCATTTGATGAAGCTACTACTAGATATTTTTCAGTAAATGATATTTTGTCAAAACAAAATAATGATCAACAGGAGACATTGGGAATTATAGCAAGATTAGTTCCTGAAACATTCCATAGATCTTCAGATGGCCTTACAGCATATTTCCAAGTAAGAGATGACAATTCAGAATCAAATTTGAATGTATCCTATCAAGGGGAAGTTGGGCAAATATTTTTTAATGAAAACGCAGAAATAATTATGAGAGGAAAAATTCTTAATGATGGAGTTTTTCACACAAAAGACCTTTCAGTTAAATGTCCTTCAAAATATTTAGATGAAATGTATACAGAGGAATATTCAAAAGAAAATTCCTCGAGTTAAAAAAAATGGCAAAAAATAAATCAGATGCATTACATCAAATTAACATTTGGGCTGCAGGTGGAGTGATAATCAATCAATTCTCTAATAATGGTAATAAAGTACTAATCTGTCATAGAAAAAAAGAAAATCTTTGGTGTTTACCTAAAGGAAAACCTGAAGATGGAGAAACAATAGAAGAAACAGCATTAAGAGAAGTAAAAGAAGAAACAGGTTTAGATACTCACATAATTGAAAAAATTAATGAAATTAACTATATTTTCCTAAATGATATAGGAAAAAAAATTCATAAAAAAGTACATTTTTTTTTAATGGAATCTAAGGGTGGTAATATACAATACCATGATAAAGAATTTGATAATGTAATTTGGGAAGGTTTTGAAGTCGCAAAAACTCTTCTAACCTATGAAAATGAACTTGATGTATTGGAAAAAGCTATTGAAATGGTCCCCGAAGAGTAAACTTAAGCAAAATCAATTTAAGTTTATAGAAGGTTCAATAACAAATATAAGAACCAAAAAAGTCGATGATTTGGAGCTAGATTATATCTGGAGAACGGATCCTCTTTTATGTGCTCTAGATGCTACTGTTCCAATAGAAATTTCTATAAAACATTTTATTAATCAAGAAACAGATGATCTAAAATTCCCAGTTCCTTGGTCAGAAAAATTTGCTATTGAAACAAAAGAAGGAAAACACATAGGAAATTGTATGTATTATGATATAGATATGATCAATCAAGAAGCTGAAGTAGGAATAATGATTGGAGATAAGAATTACTGGGATAAAGGTTATGGATGCGATGCTCTGAATACACTAGTAGATTATATTTTTGAATTCACAAATATTCATCGACTTTACCTTCATACACTACTAACAAATAAAAGAGCCCAAAATTCATTTAAAAAATCTGGTTTCAAGAAAGTAAAAGAGGTAAGAAAAGAAGGAATGAATTTCATGTTTATGGAAATCAAAAAAAATCTTGAAAAAACCTAATCATAATCTGTAGTTTTTTATTTAGACTTATTCAAAGATCCAAAACTAGGAATTATTCTCTTAGGGGAACTAATATTATCAAATTTAATAATTAATTCTTCATCTCCAGATGATTTTTCTACAGAAATAACAATTCCTTTTCCAAAAATTTTATGTATAACAACATCTGAAGGATTAAATAAAATTTTACTTGATTCATTATTTTGAGAATTAATTTTGCTTTCCAACATATCAAATTTTTTTTTCACAGAAGGATTATTTCGATTTAAGTATTTTCCTCTAATCCTAAATGATTTTTGTTCAATAACTTTATCAGGAATTTCTGAAATAAATTGAGATTGAATTTGAGATTGAGGAAATGGTTGTTTACCTATTTCACTCCATGGAATCCTTTGCAAACATTTTGATAAATAAAGATGTTTTTTTGCCCTAGTAATACCTACATAACACAACCTTCTCTCTTCTTCCATTTGTGAAGGATCATCATATGATCTTACATGAGGAAGAATACCTTGTTCTAGGCCTAAAATAAAAACTACATCAAATTCAAGCCCTTTTGCTTGATGTAAAGTAATTAAAGTTACTTTTTTCTGATTATCTGACTCTTTAATACCTATTTCATTATCTAAATCATCTGTTTTAGAGATTAAAGAAAATCTACTTAAAAATTCCAAAGAATTTTGAAGACAATCTAAGTTAGGGTTTATAATTTCTTTTGCTTTAATTTTTAATTCTTCAATATTTCTCCATCTATTTTCCCAATCTGTGTCATTTTCTATATATTCTTTATATTTGACTGTATCTAATATATTTGAAATTAGAATATCAGGATTTTTATTATTTACTTGTGTTAATAAGTCAGAAAGAATTTCTGAAAAATTCTGAACTGATTTTTTAGCTCTTGTTGATAATCCATTCAATGAAGAAGAGTTATTATCCAAAATCACTTGAATAACTGAATCATACTTAGATTCATTTAAAAAAATTTGCTTCAAATAATTAAAAGTACTATCTGTGATACCCCTTCTAGGCGTATTAATTATCCTAAGTAAAGAATTTTCATCTTTAGGATTTACTAATATAGACACATAAGCAAGAATATCCTTGATTTCTCTTCTTTCTCGAAAACTAGTTGCTCCTATCAACCTGTGAGGAATTTTTAATTGCTGAAAAGAATCTTCAATATTTCTTGATTGAGCATTTACTCTATACATTATTGCAATTTGTTCTTCAGAAAAACCTTCTGATAAAAGTTTCAAAACTTGCTCTGAGACAAAACTAGCTTCATTAGGTGGATTCAAACAAGTAACAATCTGTACGAAAGATCCTTCAGGGTTATCAGTCCATAATTCTCTATCAAATCTAATATTATTATTAGCAATCAAAGAATCTGCAGCTGATAATATAGATTTAGTAGAACGATAATTTTGATCTAACCTAATAACTTTTGCATTAGTAAAAAAGTTATCAAAATCGATTACATTATTTGGATCTGCATGTCTCCATGAATATATTGATTGATCAGGATCACCTACAACAAATAAATTTTTGTTATCTTTAGTTAAAGCAGTAGAAATCTCGAACTGTAATTTATTCGTATCTTGAAATTCGTCAACTAATAAATATTTAAATTTGGATTCACATATAGATCTTGTTTCCTCATGATTTTGTAAAAGAGTAACAGTTTTCAATAGAAGATCATCAAAATCCAATGTATTCGATCTTTTTAATTCATCTTCATAGTATTCGTACATTTCAAAAATGTTTTGATAAAACCCTCCCAAAGAATCCTGATTACCAAATTTTTTAATATATTGAGAAGGAGAAAGTTTAAAATTCTTGGCTAAAGAAATTTCTGAAATCAAAGTATTAATCTTAAATGGCAATAATTTGGGATCTTTGTCTAAACTCTTAAGTATTCTTTTGATAATTCTTAATTGATCATTTGAATCAATAATTGAGAAATTTGAATCTATTCCTATATGAGATCCATAGGATCTTAAAAGAAAAGAACTTAAACTATGGAAAGTATAAATATTTAAAGAAAAAGCTGATTGTAATAAATTTTGACATCTATCTCTCATTTCTTGAGCAGCTTTATTGGTAAAAGTTACGGCTAACAAATTTTCTGCTAATACATCATGATTGTTAATCAAATTGGCTATACGATGAGCCAAAACCCTAGTTTTTCCACTACCAGGCCCAGCAACAACTAAAACTGGACCTTTAGTATGGTTTACAGCCTCTAACTGTGCTTTCGTTAAATGATGGTTTTTTTCTATTATTGTCAATGAATCCTCTATTTCTCTAATTCAAAATAATACCAAAATCTAATATACCATTATCGGATACCTTTACCGTGTAATCAGGAAAAAGGTAAATACACGGTAAAATGTAATGAGTAATTAAAATAATTGCATATTACAATTTGTTGAAATTAAATCAGTAATTCTTTGTAATTTTTCAGGATGATTAAAATTAGATTTTGAATGAATATTTTCGAATAAATTTACTGTTTCTTCAGTATTTTTTTCACTTAAAATAATTGGAATTCCTAATTTTTCAGCTTCATAAGATACATATTCAATAGGCTCCATAGCCTTTGTTAAAATTAAAACTTTTACTTTTCCTGATTGTAAAGCTCCTAACTGCAGATCTGGCCTATCTCCTCTTATTACTGCTGCTACATTAAATGATGAACTAAAATAATGAACACTCCAATCCAAAACCATCCCTCCTATTAAAATATTCTCAATTAGAGAATTGGTAGAGTAATTTTTATAAATAAATTTACCATTTATATGTTCAGAAAGTTGCTCAATGGTACATGATAGCAAACATCTATCTTCAGGAATTATCCCAATAACTTTAAATCCATCTTTTCTAATAGAATTAAGTAAATCATCTTGAATTTTATTCATTCTAAATTTAGGTACATTGTTAATAATTATTCCAAATAATTTTTCTTTATATTGCTTTAGTCTAGATTTAATATCTTTTGAATAATCAATAACTAATATTGATTCAGAATTCAAAGTTTCAACAAGAGAATTATTGTATTCCAAAGAATCAAAATTAGATTCTACAAAGCAATATTCAGTTTGATTTTCAAAAGAATTTACAACTTTATTAATTTCTTTAATTCTATCTGAATCATCAATAATTGAACCATTTTTCTTGAAGTTTCCAGATACTACTACATCATCAGGAAACAATTCATAGCTTAAAGCTGAATCAGAAAAGATAGAATTTAAAATCTTTACATTTTTACCTTGACTAATCAAAATGTTTGATAGACCTGATATTAAAGAAGTTTTACCTAATCCTGGTTTTGGAGACGTAACTGAAAAAATTTTCATTTGAAATTATACTTTTTAGTTATAAGATTTATTTAATATTTTGAGTTTACACTAGATATTGTAAAAATGTAGT
Source organism: Chloroflexota bacterium (assembly GCA_002721615.1). Lineage (GTDB taxonomy): Bacteria > Chloroflexota > Dehalococcoidia > Lucifugimonadales > Lucifugimonadaceae. The sequence goes on along the minus strand of PBKW01000018.1, from coordinate 7,064 downwards.
AAACTCCTTAAATCTATTTAATTTTTGCCGCGGTAGCTCAGTCGGTAGAGCAATGGACTGAAAATCCATGTGTCGGCGGTTCGATTCCGCCCTGCGGCACCTTATTTTAAAAATAATTTTGTTCACAAATTTAAAAGATTTTTTTTCTTCAAAAACTGGACTACAAGCTTTTGAATCTAAAGAATATAGATACTTTTGGTTAGCAGCAGCATTTTCAAATATAGGAATGTGGTCATTGGGGTATGGAAGATTATGGTTAATGCATGATCTAACTGAATCTACAATCATGGTTGGATTAGTAGGATTTTGCACATTATCCCCTATGATAATCTTCTCATTCTTTGGAGGTGTAATCGCAGATAGAGTTAACAGATTAACTAACATAAGGTTAACTAGAGGGTTATTTTCTTTATTAGCATTAATAACAGGAATAACAATTTCTATAGAATTTATGACTCCTTCAATATTATTGTTTATATCTGTGCTCACAGGAATTCTCCTATCTTTTGATCTCCCATCTAGATCAGCAATGCTACCTGCATTAGTAAAACAAAAACTATTATCTAGTGCTATTGCAATGTATTCAATCGTATTCGGGATTTCTTCTATATTGGGGCCAATGATTTTTGTGCCTATAAACAATGTGATGGGAATACAAGGAATCTTTTATCTAATCGGATCATGTTATATCTTTACACTTTTATGTTTACTCAAAATGAACTCATCTTTACATAAAACTAAAGCACAAACTGAAAATGTTCTATCAAACTTAAAAGATGGGCTTTCATATGTATTTAAAAGCAAAACTATTAAATACGTAATTTTATTAGGAGTCTTTTTAACTATTTTCTCATCAAGTTTCGATACATTATTGCCCAAATTATCTGAAGAAATGAGTGAAAAAGGAATTAAAGCATATAGTAATTTATTATTAGGATCAGGCTTCGGAGGATTATCAGCAACATTGTTCTTAATATTTTTTGGAACAAGAATTAAAATTCAAAACTATTACATAATTTCAGCAATTTTATTAGGATTTTCCTTTATTTTTCTGTCTCTAACTTCCTATCTTTTATTAGGAATATTTATAACTTTTATTTTAGGAGGAACAAAAACACTTTATGGAACCCTAAGTACAACATTAACTCAAAATTTAACTGATGATATTTACAGAGGAAGAGTGATGAGTATGCATCAATTAATTTGGAGCGCTACTGCTATTGGTTCAATATTTTCAGGATTTTTAGCTAAATCTATAGGACTTTCTATAACTATAGGGTTATCAGGATTTTTTATAATTATATGTGGATTGATTTTTGGGAAAAAAATTATAAAAAATATATCATAATTATTAATCAATAAAAAGGAGAAAAAATGAAAGTACTAGTTACTGGAGGAAGTGGGAGAGCTGGGAAATACGTAATAAAAGAACTTGTAAAAAGAAATCATCAAGTTATAAATGGAGATATTATAGAATCTCATCAAAGTTTAGAAAACTCAGAAGTAAAATTTAAGAAAATAAATTTTACTGACTACGGAGAAACAATTTTTGCAACTGAAGACTGTGAAGCAATAATACATCTAGCTGCTATTCCTTCTCCAGGAACAATTCCCAATGAAGAAATTTTCCGAGTAAATATGATCTCTACATTTAATGTTTTACAAGCTGCTGAAGAAAAAGGAATAGAAAAAATAGTGTTGGCTTCTTCTGTAAATGCTTTAGGTGCAGGTTGGCCAGCAAGTCTATGGGGAGAACCACCTATAGCACCAAAATATTTTCCTATAGATGAAAAACATCCTACTAGAAATAAAGATGTGTATAGCTTAACTAAATGGCTTGGAGAGGAAATGGCCGAATCTTTTGCAAGAAAAAGAACAGTTCAAATTTCAAGCATGAGATTTCATGCATTGTGGGATGAAAAAACATCTAAAGATTTTTTAAAAAATGGAAATAAAAGAAATATGACTGGACATGCAGCAGCTGGATTTTGGGCTTGGACTGATAGAAGAGATGCTGCAACTGCTTGCGTAATGAGCATTGAAGGAAATTGGACAGGTCATGAAGTATTTTTTATTAACGGAAAAGATACAATATTAGATATTCCTAGTAAAGATGCTACCAGTGAATTGTTTCCCAATGTTCCTTATAAAAAAGAAATTGAAAAATTCGGAACATTATTAGATATCACAAAATCTAAAGAAATATTAGGTTGGGAACCACAATTTTCTTGGAGAGATTCAGCGGATTGGTAAAACTACTATTTGAAGTAAATATTAATTTTCTTATTCTGAATAAACTGTTACTTCATATACATTACCATCTATAGATACAGTTGCCTGAGAATATTTTTTACTGTCACTTTTATCGTTTAAAGAATTGGTATCAACTTTGGGTTTTTCCATATCTTTTGAATATCTTATTCCTAATTCACTTCTACCTTCTAAGAAAGCTAATCCTTTTGCTCCACAAGTAGCAGATATGAAAATATTCTCATCTGTAATTTCTAAATTTTTTTCCTTAAGCAATTTTTTATTATATTCAATACCTAAATTAGGGTTTTTATCGTTCAGATCATGAGGGTCTTCTTTAGTGGGTTCTAGAGACAATTGATCTGAGGCAATTTTAATAATTTCAGGATCTGGATCTGTAGGAGTTTTTCCGAAATAACCAAGAATCATTTTTCCATAATTTTCAGATATTTTTGACCATTTTCCTTGAATAGTATTAGTAAAAGCTTGTTGAAAATAAAACTGAGAAACAGGAGTAACAGACGTTCCATAGCCACCTTTTGCTACAACTTCTCTCATATTTTCAATAACTTTACCAAAAAGGTTGAGAGTTCCATTATCTCGCATCATTTGTGTGTTTGCGGTAAGAGCTCCTCCTGGCATTGGAGAAAAAGGAATTACAGGATTAACTTCTGTAGCTTCTGGTGGAAGATAATATTTTTTCATTTTTTCTATGAAAATTTTTTCAACCTCCAAAATTTTTTCTTCATCTATATCCAATGTATATTCTGTACCTCTCAAGGCCTGCCACATAGTTAAGATATCTGTTTGAGAAGTACCTCCACTTACTGGTGACATCGCCAAATCAATCATATCAGCTCCTGCTTCTATTGCAGCCATATTACTAGAAATAGCCATACCTGCTGTGTCATGAGTATGAAATTGAATCATTGTTTCTTTTGGTAATATTTTTCTAGCATTTTTCACACATTCAAAAACAATTGATGGAGGTGTAGTTCCTGATGCGTCCTTAAAGGCTAAACTATCAAATGGAATATCAGCTTTTAAAATTTCCTTTATTTTTTCAGTATAGAAATTTGCAGAATGAAAATACTTCTCATTTAAACTAGGTGGTAATCCCATTAGAGCAATAACAATCTGATGATTTAATCCAGCATTAGTAATACATTCACCTGAATAAGATAAATTTCTAATGTCCATAAGGGCATCAAAATTTCTTATAGTAGTTATGCCATGTTTCTTAAATAATTTTGCATGAAGATCAATTATATCTCTAGATTGAGATTCTAAGCCTACTACGTTTACACCTCTTGCTAAAGTTTGTAAATTGATATCTTTTCCTACGATTTCTCGAGATTTATCCATCATTTCAAAAGCATCTTCTTGGCAATAAAAATAAAGACTTTGAAATCTTGCTCCACCACCAATTTCAAAATTATCATTACCTGCTTCAACAGCAGCTTTTAATATCGGGATAAAATCCTCTGTTTTGACTCTGGCTCCATAACATGACTGAAATCCATCACGAAAAGAAGTATCCATAAAATTAATTTTTTTCATAATCGCATTATAAGGAATTTTATTTTTTTTTCGAAAAAATTTTCATAACTTATTAAAAAGAGGCAAACAGAAAATTAAATTTGATTTTAATGGAGCGGAAGAGGAGATTCGAACTCCCGACCCTTACCTTGGCAAGGTAATGCTCTACCGCTGAGCTACTTCCGCATATTTTGCTTATTTTAAACTGAAATCAACAGTTTTCATAGTCACTACATTTTTGACGTTTTATTAATGAAATTTGAAAATTATTTATTCAAAGAATTAGCCAAATCGGAACAATTTTGCCTAGCATAATTTGAATCTAAGCCAGCACATAGAATGATTGTATTTCCATATATTATGTAGTCCATATACTTAGCTCTTACAGAATTGGATTCACTTCCTCTCATACTTGAAATATTCCTTGATCTTCTATCTTGAATACCTTCTTTCCAAGATGAAGTAGATTTCTTTAATACGGCATTTTCTCCAATTACTTCTTCAACAAAAATTACTCCTTGATCAATGGCTAATTCTTGAGTCTGATAAATTCTAATTTCATAATCTATAGCTTTATTTAAATTATTTTTCCAGAATCCAAACCAAACACCTTGTGCATTTTTCAGTTCAGAAACATCATATTCCTTATTGATTTTGAAACCTATGTTTTTGAAATCTTCAATACTATAGACTTGGTTTTCATTTGTGATTTTTTCTAAAGTAATATTTTTAGATTCATAAGAAGTTTTTTCTCCACACCCAACAAAAAATATCAATAAAATCATCAAAATCATTTTTTTCATAATACTTATATCCTATCTAATATAGGCAATAATTGTAATTAAAGACAAGAGTATTTATTCCAAACTATATTGATAGTTACAGATATAGTTAAGCCATTAAATTTATTCATTTTTTGATAACCTTAGTCTTGAAGTGATAGTTTCACAATTTTCTTTTGCTTCTTCAATCGTCCTTCCTTCACATAAAATTATTAAATTTCCAAAAACATAAAACTCATTGAATTTAGGTTGTCCGCAATCAGCACTATTTTTCCAAGTGTTAAATTGATCTCCAATACAAAGTCTGGCATCTTTTAATCCTTCTTTCCATCTAGGATTATGAGTTTTCTTTAATTTAGCTTCAGGGCCAACACGTTCTTGGGCATAATCTGTCCCGTATTGAATCGCATCCTCATGGGAATTGTAAAATCTTAATTCATATTCAATAACTTTTTTTGTTTTTCCACCTCTTGCTGGTTCATTGAATTTTATAAATCCGAAATATGCAGATAATGATTTAGGTAATTCATCTACTTCATAAGTTTTATTTTTTTGAATCCTATGGATATTAAATCTTCAACCGAAAATTGTGTCGAAGTAGATGTGATTTTTCCTACTTCAATTACATCTTTTTTTATTTCAGAAGAACAACTTAAAAATATTAACATTATTAAAAATATAAATATTCTTTTAAAGTCCATTAATATAAACATATTTTTATACTATTTACTTTTGATTTCTGGTAATTTGCTAAGCATTTTTCTACAATTTTCTATTGGATCCCAAACATCTTTTACCGCAGTAGATTTTTCACTTGGACATAAAACTATCATATTTCCTAAAATTACATAATCAAGATATATGGGCATTATAGAACCATAAAATTCCACTCCAGATCTATCTTTTATACCTTCTTTCCATGTAGCATCAGATTTCTTGATCACTGCATCTTCTCCAGAAGCTTCATCAGCATAAAATGATCCAGATAATTTTGCTATTTGATTTGAAGGATAAAATCTTAATTCATAAGATAATCTTTCAAAGCTACTTTCTCCCCAAAATCCATAGTAAGCATTTTCAGCATCAGGCAATTCACTAACATCATATTCTTTCTTAAATTTGAAACCAATTTTTTCAAAAGATTCTTGAGAAAATATTAAACTATCATATCTTCCATCAAATATATCTATTTCAGTTTGACTAGTTTCCCCAGAACAGCTTAGAAATATACCTATAAGTGTTATAAATAGTATCCTTTTCATGACACCTACATATTATCTAATTTAAAGATTTATGTGGATAGAGACTAATATTTTTATCCAAGAAATTATTACTAAATGTGAGTTTTGATGGTGTATTTTATTGGAAATACTTTATAAATATCCAAGTTCCAATAATTAAATCCAAAATAATCCCAACTCCAACTATCAAAATAATAATTTTTGTTCGAGTTCTCATTTTTATTCCAATTACTTTTGAAATATTAAACTTTCAGATCTATTTTTTTATAAAATTTTTCAGAAGTTCGATAAATTCTTTAGGTTTCTCAGCTCTAACACCATGTCCTGTATCCCAGTATAATATTTCACAATTTGAGATATTTTTCTTGACTTTTTCTGCTATTGATTTACTCATTAAGCCTCCTTTTTGGTTATTGCCACCTAAAAGAATTGTTTTAGCATATATGGTTTTAGATAGTTTTGGGGCATCCTGCCAGATCCAATCAGATTCAACATCCCAAATTTTTATATCATGATGAAAAGCATAAGATGCTCTGATGGTTCCCCAATAAGGGTTGTCTTTGAATAATTGAGGATCATATTGTTGGTAATCAAATATTGCATCTAAAACTGTTTTCCATTTTGGTTTTTGTTCAAGAAAGAAAGTTTCTTTTTTTACATGTTCAGCCATTTTATTTTTATCTTCAATAAACCAAGGAGGATCTTCTAGTAACATATGAGTAATTTTTGTTCCTGATTTTGAAGCAATATTTAGAGATATGGCTGATCCCAAAGAATGCCCAACAAGAATAATTTTCTCTTGTTTTAAAGAAGTAACAAATTCTAGTATTGGTGGATAATAAGTATTTAGATTGTAAATTTCCAAGTGGTCACTTTTATTATGACCAGGTAAATCAACTGCATATATTTTTTTGGAGCTGAATTCGTTTATTAAAGGTTTCCATACTTCCCATCCTCCCGTCCATCCATGAATAAAAATTATTGTTGTATCAGATTGAACATCATTACTAAAATAATTTAATTCTACATTTGAAGCTTTGAAAATATATTCTGCCATGAAATCGTCTTGTCTATTGCTGAAATACTATCTTATAAACTATTTATTTTTTCTAAAAATCTCTTGAATTTTCATATTCCTCTTCATAATATTCCTTTGTCACAGGTCCAGCATATGGAGCATTTTCAAACCTAGGAGGGAACTCAACAACTCTAGGATCTTCTTGTTCTGTCAGAACCGACATTAATTTTTCAT
>PBKW01000017.1 GCA_002721615.1 Chloroflexota bacterium | reverse complement strand
CTTTAAAGATTCAAGAACTTCTAAGCTAGTTAATTTAACTAAAAATATAATAATTATAAGTTTGTCTATTTTTATTGCAGGATTTCCTAGTTTTTTTGGTGTATTGGCAATATTAAATATAGAATCTGGTAGCGAAGGTTTGGGATGGGCTTTGGGTTCTGCTTATAGATTATTTTTTTCAAAGGCTTTGCCTATTTTTCTAGTAATGGTTATTGGGTACCTTGGACTAAGAGTAGCAGCTAATATTGTTCCTGAATTGGTAAAAATATATTTTTCAAGAAGTAACCAAGAAGAAATAATTGATAAGGAAGAAAATGATAAAAGAATAGAAACATTTGCTATTGTACTCAGAAGTATTTTGAGAGTTTTCATTGTAACAATAGCAGTGTTTACAGTTCTTCAAATTGTTGGAGTCCCTATAACATCTTTGGTTGCAACTTTTTCAGTTATTGCAATAGCAGTAGGTTTAGGAACTCAAAGTGTGGTTAAAGATATAGTTCAAGGCTTATTGATAATTTCAGAAAATCATTTGAGAAAAGGTGACGTTGTTAATATAGCTAATAAGGCGGGATTAGTAGAGGATATAAATCTAAGAAGAATCCTTTTGAGAGATTTAGAAGGAGCTTTGCATGTTATTCCTAACAGCAATACTGATGTAATAACTAATTTTACAAGTAAATGGTCTAGAGTTCATATAGAAATACCAGTGACATATGAAGAGGATATAGATAAAGTTATTGCACTGATTAATGAAGTGGGACGTGAATTGGGAGAAGAATCAGATTTTTCACAATTCATAGACGAAAACCCAGAAGTATTAAGAGTTAATTCATTTGATCAGTCTAGCCTTTCTATTAAAATCATGGGTGTTACAAAACCAGGAAAACAATGGTTAATAAAAGGTGAGTTGCTTAGAAGGTTAAAGATAAGATTTGATAAAGAAAAAATTCCTATTCATCATTCTAGAATTAAAGTAGTTAATTAAAAAAAGGGGGGAACCATTCTTTTTTGATTTCTAATCCAAACCCTGGAGCACTTGGTGGAATAAGAGTTCCTTCATTTGGAACTGGAGTTCCTGGGAATCTATCTTTTTCATTTAGTGGTACCCCAATGGAAGTGATTACTGGACCTGAGCATTCAATCATAGGAATTCCTGTTAATCCATAAGAAGCATGTTGGCCAAAGACTGTTCCGCCACCACCATGTAGAATTACATCAATGCCTGCAGATTCTGCTATATGCACAATTTTAATTGTAGGAGTTAACCCTCCAACCCAAATAATATCAGGTTGGAAAATATCAATTATTCCTTTAGAAGCTGCATGAAAAAAAGGATATACTGTATACCAATGTTCTCCTGTTGCTAAGGTTTCAGAAGGAATTCTAGATCTTAATATTTCATACTGAGTAATACTTTCTGATATTAATGCATCTTCTATCCATTTTAATTTATATGGCTTCAGTCTTTCAGATAATTTCACTGTACTTTCAATATCCAAGCTTAACCAACAATCTAACATTAATTCTGAATCATATCCTATTAAGTCTCTTGTATCTGATATTTCTTTTTCTATTTTATTTAGCCCCCTTATACCATCTCTAGGTCCCCAGGAAGCGAATCTCTTGAAATTATTAAAACCGAGTTCTTTTAACCATTCTGTATTGTTAGAACTTGCATATATTGGTAATTTTTCAGTAATGGATCCACCTAATAGTTCATATACAGGTTTTTCTAATAGTTTTCCTTTTAAATCCCATATAGCTAAGTCGACAGCACTTAGGGCACGAGATGAAAAAGAGTTTGCTCCAACAGGAGATAAAGTTCTTGACATAATATCGAATAATTTTTCTGATTCAAAAACATTTCTTCCTATAATGTTAGGGGCTAAGTAATCGTTAATTATAGATGCTGTGATGGCTCCTCTATCACTAAATCCAAAACCCCAAGTTCCATCTTCACAAGTGACAATGCAACCTACATTTCTTTCATTGAATGAAGGGTTGTGGCTATTTTCCTTGTGAAAATATCTTCCTCCAAAATTTTTTGACATAGGTGTTCCTAAAGCTATTTGACCATTAAATTTGTCGATTTTTCTAGGAGAAGTTTTTTGTTTTATTTTTGGATATTCAATTTTTGTAGCTATAACACTAGTGATTTTCATAAATATTAATTAGTTGATTTATATGATGATTGAGATGTTTCTTGATTACGACATGCTCCAACAGGATGCCTAGTGTTATCTTCATGGTAACAATATCCATCTCCTTGATTTTTTCCAGAACATTTTCCTGCACAATCATGTGTAGGAAAATCACTGTTAGAAATTATTTGTATTTTGATGTCTTTCATATTTTTATTATATATTTTTATCGAGTTCTTATGCTGCCTCTTAAATAATCAGCGTCATCACTAGCAATAAAAGCTACAATCTTAGCAACACCTTCAGGGGTTCCTAAAGATTTTTTATTCTCTTCAAATGTTTTTGTATCTTTACTATTATCAAGAGCCTCATTTAGTTGTCCAAGTTTTAGAGGAGTTTCAATGCCTCCAGGTAAAATATCATGTACTCGAATTTCAGTATCTTTTAAGTTGTTTTCCAACCATAAAGTTAAACCGTGGGTTCCTCCTTTACTTGAGCTATATGGAGCTGCAGAGCCAGCTCCTGTGACTCCTGCTCCTGAAGAAGTTAATAAAAGGACACTTTTAGATTTTTTTAACCACGGTAATGAATATTTAACTGCATAAAAAGTTCCAGTAACATTAATCTCAAGAACTTTTTTCCAAATTTCAGAATTTAAATTTTCTAAATCTACTAGAGAACCTTCAAGTATTCCTGCAAAATGAGCTAAAACATTTAGTTCGTTTCCTAACCATTTGATTGCTTTGGATATATTTTTTTTCATTTCTCTTTCAGATCTTATATCTGTTACCCAATAATCAATATTTTCGTTGAATATAGAAATTTGTTTTTTTGTTTCCATTAAACCTTTTTCATTGATATCGAGAAGAGCTATTTGAGCTCCATGTTTTGCCATTTCGATAGCGCTAGCTTTTCCTATTCCAGTAGCCCCTCCGGTAATTAGAATTTTTTTATTTTGTAATCTCATGATTTATATGATTCCCAATTTATTTGTAGTTTTTTTGAATATTCATTAACTTTTTTATATGCAGGTTTGAATTTATCATAAGGAATATGTTCGATTAATATATCTCCGTTAGGGCAAACTTTTTCCATCATCTTTAGATAATAGGAATGATCTATTAATCCTGTTCCTATTTCTGTTTCTTCAAAATGTATTAAGAGAGAATCAATAACTTTAAAATCTTTCATATGTGCTCCAAGTATATTGTCTTTTAATAGGTCAAAAAAAACAGACATAAATTTTTTTGTATTATATGCATCTTCTAACGAAGATATAAAGTTTACAGGATCAAAATTAAATCCTAATGCTTTTGATCCTACTGCATCAATAAAATCCTTTACTTTTTTTGCAGAATTTAATGGTGATACTATGCCTCCTTCAACACTTATTTTCACTCCTTCATTTTGTGCTACAAGACAGATTTGTTTGGTAGAGTCTACTAATCTATCAAATGTTTTGTTTGAATAATTTTCGGGGTGTGGTAACCAAGGACCTGATTGATTAAGGCTTCCTGGTCTTAGATAGGTATTAGGAGATCCTAGTTTGGAAGTTAAAATGCACATTTTTTTAACGAATTTAATAGATCTATTTCTTTCTGATTCATTTTCACTGACAAGACCTCCACCATATCTACCATTTGTTTGACCAATTTTTAAACCAGATTTTTCAAAAGATTGTTTGATTGTTGAAATATCTGACTCTGAGATAGTCTCAGGGTGAGATACTAGAATATTATGAACAGTAAATCCTACGGCAGAAACTTTTTTAAGTATTTCAGGCGTATACTTTAGGCAATCTATATTTACCATCCCAGCTGCACCTAAGTACATTAAAATTCTCCGTTAATTATTTTTTGAATTAAGCTTTTTTATGATTTTTTCAGGCTTCATAGGTAAATCATATAATCTAATACCTAGTGCATTATGTATAGCATTGGCTACAGCAGCAAGTGGTGGAACTATTGGAACTTCCCCCACTCCTCTTACACCGAATGGATGATCTCGATTTTCGTTTTCAACAATTATTGTTTCTATCATAGGTAAATCCAAAGATGTTGGCATTCTGTAGTCTAAGAAACTAGAGTTCTCCATATTTCCTTTTTCAGAAATATAATATTCTTCATTCAGAGCCCAACCTATTCCTTGAGCTGCTCCTCCTTGCATTTGGCCTTCTACATATGATGGATGGATAGCTTTTCCAACATCTTGGACGGCTGTATAACGGGAAACATCAGTTTTTCCAGTTTTAGGATCAATCTCTAAGTCCACAATGTGAGTAGCATATCCATGACTTGCTGAACTAAGGTTGACTGATCCTACTGAACTTACGGGACCACCAGTAGAATCTAATTGTCCTGCTAATTCTTTAAAACTTATTCTTAATTCTGAATCTTTCTTTGATTGGAATATACTATTTTTGAATTCAATATCTTTTTCTGATATATCCCATAAAATTGCTACACGAGATGTTAATTTTTCGACAAGACTCTCAGCTGCCTGATATGCTGCCATTCCAGTAGCATATGTAGTTCTACTTCCTCCAGTCATCCCTGTATAACCTACTCCATCAGTGTCAGGGATACGAGGAATAATATCTTCTGCTTTTAGTCCTAAAACTTCTGCAGCGTGCATTGCTATTGAAGATCGAGTTCCTCCAATATCTGCAGAGCCTTCAAGTAGAGAAACAGTTCCATCATCATTTACACTAAGAGTTGCAGAAGATTTCCCTCCTCCATTCATCCAATATCCACTTGCTATCCCTCTACCTCTTAATTTTCCATCTTTACTTGATCCATTATTAATAGGACTGTTCCAATGGTCTGAGTTTTTCACAGCATTTAATACATCTAGGTTTCCAATCTCAGGGAATATTGGGCCATCACCTCTTCTAGAACCTTTTTTTGAGGCATTAAAAATTCTGAATTCTAGTGGATCCCATCCATTTTCACTACATATTTCATCAATAGTGGCATCCATGGCGAAACTTGCTTGTGGTGAACCAGGGGCTCTGTATGCAGCCGATTTTGGCTTGTTTACTAAAATATCATATCCATCAATCCTTGTATTAGGGATATCATAACAGGCAAACACACAATTGGCTGCTGCACCTACTGCTGATCCAGGAAAAGCTCCAGCTTCAAATTTAATATCTGCTGAAGCAGCATTAAGTTTCATATCATCATTTACTCCGATTTTGATTGTTACTATTCCTCCAGGTGCAGGGCCTGTGCCTTCAAAGACTGATTTTCTATCCATAGTTAATTTTACAGGCCTATTTGATTTTTTAGATAAAACTGCAGCCACAGGAGGCAGGTAAACTCTTGTCTTCCCTCCGAATCCTCCTCCTATTTCAGTAGGCATTACCCTTATCATAGATTCAGGAATTCCTAGTAATTCAGCTGTTTGGGTCCTAACAGGAAAAGCACCTTGAGTAGATGTCCAAATTGTTAATCTTCCATCTTCTCCCCATACTACAGTTGCGGAATGAAGTTCTATATATCCTTGATGAACCATCGGCATAGTAAAAGCACGTTCGATTACTTGGTCAGATTCATTAAATCCTTTTTGTGGATCTCCGAATTCATAGTTAAAATAGTCAGCAATATTTGTTTGTGTTTTTGACCCTTGAGGTGTTGTACCAACAAAATCTTCATGTAAAATAGTTGCAGATTCAGAAAGTGCTTCATCAACGCTTAAAACAGGTTGGAGTTCTTCATATTTTACTTTTATTTTTCTTATTGCTTCCTCTGCAGTATTTAGATCAGAAGCACATACAGCCGCCACAGCATGTCCCTTATAAAGCACTTTTTCTTTAGCCATAATATTCATTGAGTCAAATTTAAAATTTGCTATCCCTTCACCTATTTCTATTTCTTTATTCTCACCAATTTCGAAATCTTTTCCTGTTACAATAGCAGTTACTCCAGGATGTTTTTCTGCTTCAGATGTATCGATACTTACTATTTTTGCATGAGCATATGGACTTCTAAGAAAAGCGCCTATTTGTAACTGGGGAAGTTTCACATCTGCACTATAAAGAGCTCTTCCTGTAACTTTTTCCACTCCATCATGTCTTATAGGGCGTGTTCCAATAACTTTATATTCTTTTTTATCTTTAATAATCATAGACTTACTCCCTACATTGAGAATTAATTGGTATTTTCTGGAAATTTATAATCTAAATTATATAACTTTTTTTTTTAATATAAATTATTTTTTTATTTTAAGTAAGGTATAGTTTGCGGACCTTCAGGTAATACACAAATAGAATGTGATGATGGAATTTTTTTTATTTCATTTTCTATGCTTTTTATAGGATTTAAATGAGCGTCTACTATTTCAGAATTTGTTAGCCCTTCACTTTGTAGGAAAACTTTACAATCTTGAAGAATTTGAGATTGAATTTGAACTTGCCATTGATCAGGGGAGTGAAAGCTAGGTTCTTCTATCATTTTTATCAATTCATGAGGAGTTTTTCTTGATTTTAATAATTTTGAATAAGAACCATGGTTGGGAAGACCATCTATACATTCTGATCCACAATATATTTTTCCTCCCTTTTTGGTTATTTGATATGCAGAGGATATTCCTTTAATGGTTTGATATAAATTTTGATCTAATGGATAACCAGAGTTGCCAGTAATTACAACATCAAATGGAGAATCAACTTGAATCATAGAATTTTTTCTCGAGAAAGAACACGCTTCCTTATGCATTTCTATTAACTCCCCTGCAAAAACATTTGTGATTTCTTGAAATTTATTAAGAGTAACATCAAGGCTGAAGTCCACTCCAGTTTCTTTACAAATTTGTCTTATGTCTTGTTGTATAGGGTTTCCATCTATGATTCCCCATTTTGAATTTGGATGTTTTATTCTTTCAGGGTTATGTAGCACTAAAACTGTCTCTATGCCTGCTAGGCCAGGGCTTACCATTTTTGCTCCTCCGCTAAATCCAGCAAAAAAATGAGGCTCAACAAATCCTGTAGTTATTCTGTAGTCTGCTTCTAGCCATAATTTATTTAAGTATACTGGGACATTATTGCCCATTTTGCCTAGATATAATAATGATGTTAGATCTCTTGAATTGTGGTTAACTACTTTACATATTTTTGGTATTTCAGGACCCAACATTGTTATTATTTCTTCTTTAGAATTTTCTCTATGGGTTCCTGTTGCAATAATAATTGTAATGTCAGAAGGGTGAATGATTTCTTTTATCTCTTCTATAATGCTTTCTAATATGATTTTTCTTGGTTGAGCTCTAGTGATATCGCACACAGATATTGCAAGAGTTTTATTTTTTTTAAGTTTACTTTTTAAAGGTTTTGAATTTATGGGTTTTCTTAAAGCATTGGTGATGAAATCTTTAGGATTCTTTAATCCTTGAATGAAATTTGGCTCAATTATAGAAGTGTTTTCTGGTACATTAAATTTTAATTCACCTTTTCCATATAAAATTGCAGTTTTCATTTAAAAATATGTTATTAATAATTGATTCAGTTGTTATCTCGTGATATCTTATTCCTCTAGTTTACGTTTTTCATTAGAATTATGTAAATTGTAGAGAAGGACATTATGGCTAAAGATATTAGAAAATTATTAGGATTAGAAGCTAAGAAAAGCCCCTTGTTTGGGCAATCTCGTAGTCATGCTTTAAATGCTACTAAGAAAGTTTTTAAAACTAATCTTCAAAAAAGAACTGTAATTATTGAAGGAAAGAAATACAAAATTAAGTTAACAGCAAGTGAGATAAGAACTTTAGATAAGAAAGGAATATCTCTTTCTAAATAATTTATTTTTTATTAAGTAAAGTCTTTAATTCTAGTTATTATTTTTTCATCCAAATTATCGTTTAAATTTATTATCCATTTGGGAGATATTTTTTTACTATTTTTTACACTCTTTTCAGTAAATTCGTTTGGTACTGCAATATAAGGAAGATTTGCTGAAATTACTGACTTTAAACCTATTAAAGAATCTTCAAAGCAAATTACTGAATTTGGTTTTTCAATTTTAAGTTTTTTTATTGTATTTAAATATATTTCAGGATTTGGTTTTGGGAATTTTATGTCATCTTTTGTTATGAGTAAGTCTATTTGGTTTTCTAAATCAAGAATTTTTATTATTCTTGAAGCTTCTTTTTTTGTAGAAGATGTTGCAATTGCAATTTTTTTCCCTAAGCTTTTGAATTTTTTTATTAGATTAAAAGTTTCGAAAAATATGTTCTTTTTTAGAGAATTCTCGTTCCCATGAGAAATATAATATCTTTCTAATATTGCTTTATAAAAAAAATTCCAAGGTTCTAGAGATTTATATAATGGATTGTTGCTAATATTGTTTATTTCAAAAGCATCAAAAATTTTTCTTGCAGCATCTATGTCAGTAGATCCTACTAGAGAAATATATAATTCTTTTAAATTTCTTAATTTCTCTGGTTTTAACTTAATGTTATATTTTAATTCGTCATAGTATGTTAGAAATTTTAACTTCTCTGTGTTTAATAAAGTACCATCTAAATCGAATATTAATAATTTTAATTTTTTTAAATGAATATTATGTTTTAATTGATGAGTAGACATACTTAAAATAATAGCATTTATAGAAATATAAATAACTATTATCTAGTGATTTTTTCCGGATCCCCAAGAACAAAAATCGCATTATCTGCATTTAAATTAGGTTTTTCAGTGATTTGGATTCCCTTTTCACTATTTAAAAAAACACTTCTTAAAATTGATATGTTTTTCAGATTACAAAAATCTTCAAAATCAGCAATTGAAGGGAATCTTTTATTTGGAGTGTTGTACCATTCATATCCATACCAACCTTCAGTTTTGGGAGCCTTCCCTTCTTGGAACATCATTTCTCTTAATGGTTGATAAGCAAAATTAGGAAATGAGATTATCGATGCTTTTGCTACTCTAGTCATTTCTATAATTACTTTTTCTACATCTTTAATAGCTTGTAAAGTTTGAGAAAGGATAGCTACATCAAATTTTTTATTTGAAAAAGTTTTTAAGCCATCTTCAATATCATAATTGATCACTGTTAAGCTTTTTTTTGCACATGTTTCTACCTTTTTATAGTCAATTTCTATACCTATCAATTCCGTGAATCCTTTTTCTCTTAATAATGATAAAAGGTCACCATCTTCACATCCTAAATCTAGTACTGCTGAATTTTTGGGAATAAGATCAACTATTATATTTAGATCTAATCTTTTATTATAAAAAATATTTGTTTTTTCTCTTTGAGATGGTTCCAAAGAGTAACTAGTTTTCTCATTATCTCCAGTCAATTTATTAAGAAAAGCTGATGTAAGATTTCCGTAGTCTTCTAATTCATCTTCTAGTAAAAATGCATCATGTCCAGCTTTACTGGGTATATTCGTATAACTGACATTCTTTCCTGATGATACTAATGCTTCTACCAGTTCTTTAGATTGACTAGGAGGATATAGCCAATCACTAGAAAAACTTATAAATAACCAATCAGAATTTGTGTTTTTTAAAGAAATTTCAATTTCTTTTTTATTTTCTCCTATAGAAAATAAATCCATTGCAGTTGTTAGAGTAATATAACTGTTTGCATCAAACCTTTCTACGAATTTTTTTCCTTGATAAGCTAAATATGTTCCTATAGAAAATCTTTTTTCAAAATCTGTTTTTATTTCTCTAGGTTTTAACTTGTTTTCCCCAAATTTTTTATTCATTGAATCGTTAGATAAATAGGTAATATGGCCAAGCATTCTAGCAATTGCTAGACCATCTTCAGGTTTTGCATTTGTATCATAATATTGACCATCTTTAAAGTGTGGGTCATGAGTAATAGCATTTCTACCTACAACATCGAAAGCTAAAGCTTGAGGACTAAGACGTGAACTTGTTGCAATGCCTATACACCCCTTAACATTTGATGGATATTGTTTAGCCCATTCTAGAACTTGAAATCCGCCTAAAGAGCCTCCAACTACACAAAGAAGATTTTGAATTTTCAAAGCATCATTTACAAGAAGTTTTTGAACTTTGACCATATCGCCTACAGTAATAAGGGGAAAATTTTTACCAAATGGTTTTCCTGTATTTTGATTAATTGAGTTGGGACCAGTTGTTCCTCTGCAACTTCCAAGTACATTTGAACAAATTACGAAATATTTATTTGTATCTATAGATTTTCCTGGTCCAACGAAAATTTCCCACCATCCCTTTAGATCATCTTTTGAGTGACTAGCTACGTGAGAATCTCCACTTAAAGCATGACAAATTAGAACGGCATTACTTTTTTTATTATTAAGTTTCCCGTATGTTTCATAAGCTATTTTTACATTATCTAATTTACCACCCATCTCTAAGTTTATACTTGAAGGAACAGACCATACTTTCATATAAGAAGATGTTTCAGAAGTAATAGCTTTATCTGAACTATGGAATTCTTCTGTAGTCATAATATTTTTTCTCCCTTTGGGTATTTTACTCCCAAAGGGAGTTGATATCTATTAACTAGCGTTTAATGCCTGATCAATATCAGCGATGATATCTTCAACATCTTCAATTCCTACAGAGATTCTTACATATTCAGGATTTACTCCAGTTTCTCTCTGTTCTTCTTCACTTAATTGAGAGTGAGTTGTAGAAGCAGGATGTATAACTAATGTTTTAGCATCACCTACATTAGCAAGATGACTTGCAAGTTTTACATTGTTGATAAACTTGATTGCTGCATCTTTACCACCTTTAATTCCAAAGCCTAAAATTGCTCCAGCTCCATTAGGTAAGTATTTTTTTGCATTTTTATAATGAGAATGACTCTTAAGTCCAGGATAATTTACCCATTCGACATTTTTATGTTTTTCAAGATATTTAGCTACCTTGAGAGCATTTTCACAATGTCTAGGAATTCTTACATGTAAAGTTTCTAGTCCTAATAGAGTGGCCCAAGCTCCAAATGGACTCATTGTTCCACCTGTGTCTCTAAGCCAATGTACTCTAATATGAAGATTATAAGCAATGTTTCCAGCGGGCCTCAAAGCTTCTTCCAAGACTGCTCCGTGGTATGATTCTGATGGTCCACAAAATTCTGGCCATTTATCTGGATTATCTGCCCATTTAAAGTTTCCACTATCAACAATTACTCCACCGATATGAACTCCATGTCCGCCTAAAAATTTTGTTGTTGAGTGAAGTACAATGTCTACTCCATGTTCTATTGGTCTTAATAGATAAGGAGTCATTACTGTATTATCACATATAGTAGGTAGTCCTACTTCATGGCTAATGTCAGTAATTTTTTTGAAATCAGGAACATCATTTTTAGGATTTCCAATACTTTCAAAATAAACACAACGAGTGTTTTCATCTACAAGTTCTTTAATTTTTTCAGGTTCATCTGGATCAAAAAATCTTACTTCTATTCCTAGTTTTTTGAATGTTTGTGTGAACAATGTCCAAGTTCCACCATATAAACTAGTTGATGATATAAAGTTTTGACCACTATGAGTGATAGTTAGAACAGCAGCATTAATAGCTGCTTGCCCAGAAGAGAATGCTAGTCCTGTGACTCCTCCATCCAATGCCGCAATTCTCTGCTCTAGAACATCTGTGGTAGGGTTCTGCAATCTAGTGTAAATATTACCAAATTCACCTAGTGCAAAAAGATTAGCTGCATGATCAGTATCATTAAATACATACGATGTTGTTGCATGTATTGGTACAGCTCTTGAATTAGTTGATGGGTCAGGATCCTGCCCCGCGTGTAGTGCAAGGGTTCCAAGACCTTGTTTTTCTGGCTGGTTAACTATGCCATTTATACTACTAGCCATTTATGACCTCCTATTTTTATTATTAATAATTAAGAGTGCCAATAAAAAAATCCGCATACTTTACGTACACGGACACGAAATTAAAATTTGCCTCTTTAGCAGAATTTTTAAGTGCCCGCAAGCTGACTTTCAAATCAACACTTGGAAGAGATATTAACATACATTAGAAAAAAAATTCAACTTTTGAGTATTTCAGAGTGAATTTCTATTTATTTCTTTCTATTTTTATGGAGACATTTGAAGCATTTTTCAATGCTTTTGGCTTGTGTACTTCTATTAAAACTTTTTTTACGAGATCAAATTTTAAGCAAATTATTGAAATTTCTTCAGCTAAAGTTTCAATAAGGTGATGTTTAGAATTATTTACATAACTTAAAACTTCATTTGATACTGTTGAATAATTAAGAGTATGTTCTATAGAGTCATTATTTTTTTTATTTTTGAAATTTCCAAATAATTCTATATCTATTAATATTTCTTGTTTATCTGATCTTTCATTGTCGTTGACTCCAATTATACAGTACGACTTTAGTTTTTTTATAGAAATTATATCCATTATAGGGACCTATTTTTCTATAAGGTTTAAGAATTCTTGTCTAGTGTTCATGTTTTTTCTGAATGACCCTAACATTGAACTAGTTATAAGGGATGATTTAAGTGATTTTACTCCTCTCATCATAGTGCACAAATGTGTTCCTTTTAAAACTACTCCTACACCTTGGGGAAGTAAAATATCATTTAAAGTTTTACTAATTTCTGAAGTTAAATTTTCTTGAACTTGCAATTTTTTTGAAAGAGCTTGAACTAGTTTAGGTATTTTTGAAAGCCCTATTATCTTGCCTTTAGGAATATATGCTACATGAGCTGATCCAAAGAATGGAATAATATGATGTTCGCAAAGGCTAAAGAATTCTATGTCTTTTACTACAATCATGTCTTCGTTATCGCTATTAAAAATCGCGTTATTAAGAAGTTTTTCTATGTCTAACTTATAGCCAGATAATAGCTCGATATACATTTTAGATACTCTTTCAGGTGTATTAATTAACCCTTCTCTATTAGAATCTTCAAATTCTGAGATAAAATTTTTGAAAATTTTCGATAAATGATTAAATTTCTTGGTTTCTGAATTCATTTTTCTTTGATATTATTGTAATTCAAGTATTTTACTAATTATTACGTCAATATCTTCTTCTTTAAAAGTTCCTGAAAGCCTAGTAAGGATTTTGTTATCTGAGTCTACTAAAACCCAATAAGGGAAACTCGTAACACCAAAAATTTTCGCTATATTATCTGAATCAGTATCAATTATTGTAGGGAATTGCCAATTTGCTTCGTTTAACCAAGTTTGAGGAGGGTAATTTTCCTGAGAAGAATTATTTGCTGTTGCTATAGTGTAAATATCAAAATCTTTGGGAAGGCCACGTGTTTCAGCCCATGATGTAAAAATTTCAACTTCAACCTGACAATGTGGGCACCAATGTGCTAAGAAGAGGATGATTTTTTTCCTTCCATCGTTTTTAATTTTAAATGGTTCTCCTGATATTGACACTCCTTCGATATCAGGAATAATAGTGTTAGCAGCAGATTCAAAATTTTGACAAAGTGTTATGCTGTGAAAAATACAATTTCTATCAAAGCTTTGTGGTAATTGTGGTACTGTTTCTCCTTGGATATTTATATTTCCTTTAAAAGATCCAGTAGTTTGATTAGATGTATTTCCAGAAAATATCAATACTAAAATCAGTATAAATATGAGAGATATGACCCCGATAGTTGCAAAGAGTACAAATTTATTTTTATTTTTTATATTTTGTTTTGCCATCAAATTTCAATGTTTTTATCTAATTCTATCAGTTAATAATAGTAAAGATATTATCAACAAAAAACCTGTAAAAGCCATAAAAGGTATAGAAATAAAACCAAATTCTAAAATCCAAGTTCCTGTGCAAGATACCGAACTACCTGAAGAGTTACAACTTACTGCTGATTGGTTTGGAAATAATTGTAGTTGATAATGATAAATAGAAATTAACATACCTAATGTCGCAATCGGCAATGCGTAAATTTTGATTTTAAAATCATCTCGCCATGATGCTATTCCTAAAATGATTACTAGTGGATACATAGCAATACGTTCGTACCAACAGAAAGTGCATGCCTCATACCCAGCTACTTCTGAATAATAAAGACTGGTTACCATTGATATAGCAGATATGAACCATGCTGAAGGGAGGCTGACTTTAGTAATATTTTTTAATAATGATGTTTCTGTAAATGATGGTAATTTTTTGGTTTTTTTCAAAAAGAAGAGAATTATTAGAAATATAGAAACTATCAATCCAATTAATGTTGATATCGCAAGAAAGTCAGTAAGAATATTTGTTAGATTCTCAATCATTTATTCTTCTTCCACCCTTTCAATTAGGGCTTTCATGTACCCTATTGCAAATGCAGTTGGAATTCTATTTGCTACACCATATTTTTCTTCTTTATGATGCCAATTAGGATCTGTTGAGTTTCTGTCTGCAAGTGATCCCATTGTTGGATTATGATCAGGAATGATTATTCCATCAAAATCAACTTCTTTTAGTACTTTTATAATCTTATACATATTCATATATCCATCATCTAAAAAGGTTTCTTTAAAATGAGGAAGCGGTTTATCAACATTCCTAAAATGAATCTTGAATAATTTATTTTGATCTCCAAAAT
>PBKW01000016.1 GCA_002721615.1 Chloroflexota bacterium | reverse complement strand
GCGTCGCTGCATCAGGCTTTCGCCCATTGTGCAAGATTCCCTGCTGCTGCCTCCCGTAGGAGTGGGGGCCGTGTCTCAGTCCCCCTCTGACTGTTCATGCTCTCACATCAGTTACCCGTCTTCGGCTTGGTAGGCAATTACCCTACCAACTACCTGATAGGACGCAAGCTCATCTAAAAGCGAACCAGGTTACCCTGATCCTTTCTTCTAATATCATTAGACATTAGACATTACGCGGAATTAGCTGTAATTTCTCACAGTTGTTCCCCTCTTAAAGGCAGATTACTCACGCGTTACTCAGCCGTCTGCCGCTAGGTATTATCTTCCGAAGAAAATATCCCTCGCTCGACTTGCATGCATTAAGCGCGCCGCCAACGTTCATCCTGAGCCAGGATCAAACTCTTCATTTAATTGACGTCTTTAATTCTTTCCACTATTCAGTTGTTAAAATCGTTCTAGAAAAGAACTTTTTAAGTCTATATTTAGAGATACTTGCTGTCAACGGATATTTCCGGTATTTATCAATTAATTTTTGATTTGCTTGCATAAATCACTTTTTTAAGCTTATTATCTGATTATTCTTAATTCAAAATAAAATTTATTTTTACAAAGAAAGATTATTTAATAACGGTTGAATCAGGAGAAAAAATGCCTAGAAAAAATGATAATGAACCCTACACAAGAATTACTTCTGAAGAAGCAAATCAAATTATTGAAGATAAAGAAGGAATAGTAATAGACGTTAGAGGAGAAGATGAATATATCAAAGGTCATGTAAAAGGAGCAACACTAATCCCTGTTGATCAGATCACTACTAGATTCAATGAACTACCTCAAGAAAAGAAACTACTATTCATTTGTGCAGTTGGAGCTAGAAGTGGATTAGCTTGCGAATTTGCTGCATCTTTAGGTATTTCTGAAGATCGTCTTTTTAATATTGATGATGGTACTCCTACTTGGATAGAAAAAGGTTTTCCTTCAGAAAAAGGACTCTAGAGGCAATTATATGAAATTAAAAGTCGTGGGTGTAATTGCTTATGATTCAATCACCTCTGAATTTGGATCAAAAGAAAATATTTTTGGAGGTTCAGCTACCTACTTTGCAATATCCTCTTCATACTTATCAAAAGAGGTCAGAGTAACTGGAGCAATAGGAAATGACTTTAATCAATCTGACTTAAAAATATTAACATCTAAAAATATAAATATTGAAGGTATAGTAGATTTAGATGTAAAAACATTTAGATGGGAAGGGAAATATGAATCAAAGTCACCTAATGATGCGATAACATTAAGTAACAGCATTATTAAGGGAGAATCAAATGTACTAGATACATATAAACCCACTCTGTTCTCAAAAGATGAAAACACAGAAGAAAAATTTAACCTTTTTCTAGCAAACGGAGACCCTTCACATCAACTAGACTTAATAAATCAGATGACAAAAAGAGCAGAATTAATTGGATTAGATACAATGGATTTCTGGATAAATAACTCTCCCGATGAAGTAAAAAAATTATTCCCAGAAATCGATGTGCTCATAATCAATGAAAATGAAGCGAAACTACTCACTAATAAAAATTCATTGAAAAATTGTATAGACGATTTATATTCGATGGGTGTTAAAAGAATGGTGATAAAATTAGGAAATTATGGTCTATTGTATTCACACAATAAAACAAAGTTTTTTGTACCTGCAGTTTTAGTGGATAAAGTAATTGATCCTACTGGCGCAGGAGATAGTTTTGCAGGTGGTTTTATGGGATACTTGTCAACTGTAGAAAATTTAACAGAAGAAAATTATAAAGAAGCTTGCATAACAGGGACAGTAATGGCTTCTTTCTGTATAGAAGAATTTGGGTTAACCCGTTTACTAAATTTGTCCCAAAACGATATAAAAGAAAGAAAAAACCTATTAATGAGTCAGATAAAAATTTAAATAAAGGAGTAGAAATTGTCAGACAAAATTATCAAATATGATATCAAAGACATTAACCTAGCAGATCAAGGAAACTTAAGAGCAGATTGGGCTTCTAGAGAAATGCCTGTTCTTAAATCAATAAAATCCAGATTCTTGAAAGAAAAACCTCTAAAAGGAAAAAAAGTTTCTGGTTGTCTTCATATTACTGCTGAGACAGCTAATTTAGTAGAAACTCTAGTAGCAGGTGGAGCAGAAGTATTTATGTGCGCATCTAATCCTTTGTCCACTCAAGATGATATTGCTGCATATTTAGTTTCACAAGGAATATCTGTTTATGCCATTAAAGGAGAATCAGAAGACATTTATGATGATCATTTAGAATCAGTTCTAGCAGAAAAACCTCATATCACAATTGATGATGGAGCAGATTTGGTTGCAAAATTACATTCAAGTAATCATATAGGTCTTGAAAATATGATTGGTAGCATGGAGGAAACTACTACAGGAATAATTAGATTAAGAGCTTTATCAGAAGAAGGAAAATTAAAATTTCCTGTTATTTCTGTAAATGATTCAGATACTAAACATATGTTTGATAATAGATATGGAACAGGACAAAGTACTTTAGATGGAATTATTAGAGCCACTAACATCCTTATTACAGGTAAGAACTTTGTAGTGATAGGATATGGTTGGTGTGGACGAGGATTAGCCTCTCGAGCTAAAGGAATGGGCGCTAGAACAATAGTCTGTGAAGTTGATCCAGTAAGAGCACTAGAAGCGATAATGGACGGTCATGAAGTAATGCCTATGAATGAAGCCTCTAAAATTGGAAACATATTTGTTACTGTTACAGGAGGTTTACATGCAATTGACGAAGAACATTTCAATAATATGATGGATGGTGCAATTGTAGCTAATTCAGGACATTTTAATGTAGAAATAAATCTTGAATCTTTACAAAAAATGACTGAAGGAACCAGAACTGTAAGAAACAATGTACAAGAACATACATTAGAATCAGGAAAGAAAATATTTGTTCTTGGTGAAGGAAGACTAATAAATCTTGCAGCTGCAGAAGGTCATCCACCTAGTGTAATGGATATGAGTTTTGCTAACCAAGCTTTAGCAAGCGAATACTTAATTAAAAATTATTCAAGTTTAGATAAAAGTGTTCATGTACTTCCTAAACAAGTAGATAGGGAAATAGCTACATTAAAAATAAATTCTATGAATATGAATTTTGATACTCTAAATAAAAAACAAATTAATTATTTCAACAGTTGGGAATTAGGAACAGGATCTAATCAGGAGAATCTATAATGGACACATATTTATTAACTTCAGAATCAGTAACTGAAGGTCATCCAGACAAACTTTGTGATCAAGTTTCAGATGCAATATTGGATGAAATTATGAAGAGCGATCCATATGCAAGAGTTGCTTGTGAAACTGCTACTACAACAAATTTAGTAGTCCTACTAGGAGAGATTACAACCACAGCAAATGTAAACTTTGAAAAAATCGCTAGAGATACAATACTTTCTATAGGATATAACAACGAAGAAGTAGGCTTGGATGGTAAAACATGCAAACTTATAACTGCTCTAGGAAAACAAAGTCCAGATATAAAAGCAGGCGTAGATCTAGCACTAGAAAATAGAGAAAAAGGAGAAAAAAGAATTGGAGCAGGCGATCAAGGAATGATGATTGGGTATGCTACAGACGAATCAGAAGAATACATGCCTTTACCTATATCTCTTGCACATTCTATTACTAGAAAACTTACAGAATTAAGGAAAAGTAATACATTAAATTGGCTTAGACCTGATGGAAAAAGTCAAATAACAATGGAATACAATATAGACGGAACTCCTAACCGAATAGACACGGTAGTAATTAGCACTCAACATTCTCCTGAAATTTCTCAAGAATCAATTCAAGAACAATTAATGGAATTTATATGTAAAAAAACAATTCCTAATAATTTATTAGATTCAAAAACAAAATTCATTGTTAATCCTTCTGGACAATTTATAGTAGGTGGACCTCATGGTGATGCAGGTTTAACAGGTAGAAAAATCATTGTTGATACTTATGGAGGAAGTTGTAGACATGGTGGAGGAGCATTTTCAGGAAAAGATTGTACTAAAGTTGACAGAACTGGAGCATATGGAGCTAGATGGGTTGCGAAAAATTGTGTAGCTGCAGGATTAGCTTCTAGAATGGAAGTTCAATTATCATATGCTATAGGAATGGCTGAACCTATTTCAATTATGGTAGATACACATAAAACAAATAAAATTCCAGAAAGTGAAATAATTAAAAAAATAAATGACAATTTTGATTTAACTCCTGGTGGTCTTATTCAGGACTTAGAATTAAGAAACCCAATTTATAAACAAACTTCTGCTTATGGTCATTTTGGAAGAAATGACTTAGATCTTCCTTGGGAAAAACTTAATAAAGTAACAAAACTAAAATAATTCATCAGGAATAACATTGGGAGCAATTAAATTTGGAACTGATGGTTGGAGGGGAATAATAGGCGAAGATTTCACATTGGAAAACGTCAAATCTTTATCAGAAGCACTATCTAATTATATAAAGAATCAATCTCAAAAAAACCCAAAAGACTTCAAAGTAACAATAGGTTATGATACTAGATTTTTATCTAGTGAGTCAGCCTTTTTAATTTCAAGAATCTTAGCTGAAAACTTAATAAAAGTAGATTTAAGTAGTTATCCTGTTCCTACACCAGTTATAAGCTACACCACACTAAAAAATAATTCAGATTATGGGATTATTGTTACAGCAAGTCATAATCCTGGGATTTGGAATGGAATTAAAATTAAAGATTCGAATGGGAAAAGTATTTCTGAAATTGAAGCTAATTTAATAGAAAAAGAAATTCAAAATATAAAATCAAACAAAAATATTGATGAATATATTGATTTAGAAAAAGCAGAACAAAAGGGATTAATCACCAAAATATTTCCATTAAAAAATTATATTAAAGACCTCATAAAATTAGTAGATGTAGAAAAAATTAAGTCTTCTAAAATTAAAATTATTTCAGATTGTATGCATGGAACTTCATCAGGAATATTGCCCAAAATTTTAGGATCAGAAAATCTACTTATAAAAGAAATTAATAATGAGGGAAATCCACTATTTCCAGGAATCAAACAACCTGAACCAATCGAATCTAATTTATTAGATCTTTCTAATTCCGTAAAAGATCAAAAAGCTGATATAGGCTTAGCTTTCGATGCTGATTCAGATCGTTTAGGGGTTATAGATGAAAATGGAAAATATATAGACACTCCATACTTATTCTGTATGATAGCAGACCATGTAACTGCTCAAAAATATAAAGGTCCTATTGTTAGTACTATTACCATGAGTTCAATGGTAGACAAATTAGCTTCCTTTCATGAAGTAAAATCATTAAGAACAAAAATTGGATTCAAATACGTAGCACCTTTAATGGAAAAATCTAGTTCTTTCATAGGAGGAGAAGAAAGTGGAGGCTTTGCATACTCAAATCATCTAATTGAAAGAGATGGAATTATGAGTGCTCTTCTATTATTGGAATCACTTAGTTATTCTAAGGAAAAGCCATCAGATTTATTAAAAGATCTTAACAAAAAATTGGGTAATCATTTTTATAAAAGAATTGATATCCCAATTGAAAAAAAGAACAATATCAATAATATTAATCAATTTCTAAAAGATCCTAAGATATCTACTTTTCTAGGCAAAAAAATAACTAAGCTAGATAAAACAGACGGCCTAAAAATAAATCTTGAAAATGGAGATTGGATAGCTTTGAGATTATCAGGTACTGAACCTCTAATAAGATTCTACTCTGAATCTTCAAATCAAAAACAATTAGATTCTATGCTTAATGAAATTCTCAAGAAACTTGGCATCTCAATTTCATGAATCAAAAACAACTAAATATACCACTTTGGTCCGCATTTAAATTTAGAGATTATCGACTTTTATGGATTAGTAGCATGTTAGGTGGACTGACTATGCAAATAAGAGTGATAACATCGGGGTTTTGGCTTTATGAATTTACTGGATCAGGATTGCAGCTAGGGATTCTTGGAATAATTCAGTTAACTGCAGAGATACCTGCAATACTTTATGGTGGAGTATTAGCTGATTTTTTACAAAGAAAAAAATTAATCTCTCTAACACAATCATTCAGTTTAATTGTTCTTTCTGTACTCACAATTTTATCATTCAAGAATATTTTAGTTCCATGGCATATATATTTAGCAACAGGAATACTTTCAATAACATTAGTATTAGGAAATCCAGCTAGATCAGCATTAACTGCAAATGTTGTTCCTAGGAAATTCTTGCTACATGCTGTAACTACCAATACAGCAACAATGCAGGCAAGCAGTATACTGGCACCTATAGCATTTGGTTTATTGGTTATAAATCTATCTATCCCATACGCATTTTTATTAGCGACATTAATTTCTATCCCTGCAACATTAACGCCCCTATTGATTAAAACTAATACTGATGTCCATCAAAATAATACAAAAATCAGACCTCTGAAAAATATCGTTTCTGGATTTAATTACGTTAAGGCACATCCAATACTTCCAGGGTTATATTTCTTAGATTTTGGAGTAACTATTTTTAGTTTCTATAGACAAATTATTCCATTATTAGCTAAAAAACTCTTCAATGGAGGCGCAGGAGCAGTAACAATACTAACTGCTTCAAATTCCTTAGGAGGAATATTGGGAAGTTTTTTCGTTTTTTTCACATCAAAAATAAAATCTAAAGGAATAGTAGTTCTATATGCAACATTATTATATGGAATCTTATTAATATTTTTTGGTTTATCATCATCTTTAATTATCGGAACTATAATTATTGCTTTATTGGGAGCTTCGGATGCTGTGGGAATGACTACTAGACAAACTATAGTTCAACTAACTACACCTAATGAAATGAGAGGAAGAGCAGTTAGTTTTCATTCAGTATCAGCTATGACTGCCAATAACATTGGGCATTTCGAAGTTGGCGTGATGTCTGATATTATTGGTGCTAATAACACTATGATACTTGGTGGAATTCTATCAATTTTTGTAGTGATAATTATATGGAAAACTTTCTCAGGAGTTTCTGAATATAAATACTCTGAATAAACAATCAATTAATATCATAGAAAATATGGAACCACTAATCTCAGTAAAATCTCTAACAAAATATTATGGAAAATTTTTAGCAGTTTCTAATATATCTTTCTCTGTTAAAAAAGGTGAAATTTTCGGCCTTATAGGCCCAAATGGAGCTGGAAAAAGCACTACCATGAGAAGCATCTTAAATTTTATTAAACCTACGGATGGGAAGATAACAATTAATGGCCTGGACTCTAAAAAAGATTATTTAAAAATAAGAAAACTTATTGGATATCTTCCAGGAGAATTTTCAATCTATGATAATTTAAATGGCGAACAGTATATTAAACATATTTTACATCTAAGAAAAAAATCTGATAAGTTATCAAATTTAGAAATTTTAGCTTCTAGATTTGATCTAGATTTATCTAAAAAGTCAAAAAATCTATCCAAAGGAAATAAACAAAAAATTGGAATTATTCAGGCATTTTGTCACGATCCAGAAATAATTATTCTTGATGAACCTACAAGTGGTTTAGATCCATTGAAACAACAAGAGTTTGAAAATTTAGTTCTTGAGTTCAAAAATAAAGGGAAAACCATTTTTATTTCTTCCCATGTTCTCCCTGAAGTTGAAACCCTATGCAACAGAGTCGCAATAATAAAAGATGGAAAGATAATTGCTGAAGATAAAGTATCTGACCTTAAGAAAAAAAGCCTTAATAGAATTGAAGTTCAGTTTGCAAAAGATATTATCATTAACAAATTCTCTAAAGATTTAGGAATATCAAAAATAACTGGAGATTCAAAAAAATATACCTTTGATATAGAGGGAAATATTGATAAATTCATTAAAGAATTAAGTAACTATGAAATTCAAAATATCAGAACTATTGATCCAGACTTAGAAGATATTTTCTTGACTTATTATGGAGATCAATATGAAAACCCCAATGCTAAATAATATTCTTCTAAAATCTTTAAGAGATTCAAAAAATGTTCTTTTATATTGGTCCATTGGAATTTTCCTTCTTGCTATTTATATAATGTTTGTGATTTCTGAAATTCCTTTGGAACAATTCCAAACAATAATAAACAGTCTCCCTGATGCACTAGGTCAATTCTTAGGTGGATCTGCTGGATTGGATTTTAGTACGATTGAAGGATTTTTAAACGCCCAAATATTCACAATTATGGCACCATTAATTGTAATAGGAATAGCAATTTCATCAGCTAGTAAAGCTAATGCATACGAAGAAACTATTAAAAGTTTAGATATTATTTTGTCTACTCCTATTTCTAGAGAACGCTTCATAATAGAAAAAATTCTTTCCATGATTATTAAAGTAATCTTTATTTGCGCCATACATTGGTTAAGCTATGTTTTAGCAACTTTAATGTTTGGTTTAAAAATGTCATTCATAAATTTATCTATATTATGTTTCCAACTAGGATTAATGAGCATAACATTTGGTTTAATTTCATTATTAATTGGAACTATAACTGGAAGCACCTCAAAATCAATAGGAATAACATCTTCTATAGGGGTAGCGTCATATTTGATCGCTAACATTGCTCCCCTAGTAGATTCTATAAATTTCACAAAGTTTTTCTCTCTATTCCACTACTATAAAGACAGTAATCCTTTAATGAATGGTTTCCATGAATGGCATTGGGCGGTATTCATTATCTCAAGCTTAATGCTAACGCTTTTATCAGTAAGGTTTTTCAAGAGAAGAGATTTACTATAATTTATTCAGTCCTTAAAGCTACTATTGGATCCAATTTAGATGCTCTAAAAGCTGGATATATTCCACTTAGCAATCCGACTCCTCCAGAAACCAAAAAAGCTATACCTATGCTCCATGGTTGAACTACTGTAGTAACATCCATATCAGCAATATTCTTTCCATCAACAAATATAGAAAGCCCAACTCCCAAAACAATTCCAATTAATCCTCCTAATAAACAAAGAGCTAAAGCTTCTGCTACAAACTGACGTACAATATCTCTACTTCTAGCACCAACTGCTCTTCTGATTCCAATTTCTCTTGTTCTCTCTGTAACTGATACTAACATGATATTCATTACTCCTATTCCACCTACAGCAAGAGAAATACCGGCTATACTAC
This sequence comes from Chloroflexota bacterium, assembly GCA_002721615.1. Classification (GTDB taxonomy): domain Bacteria; phylum Chloroflexota; class Dehalococcoidia; order Lucifugimonadales; family Lucifugimonadaceae. The sequence continues at coordinate 9,518 of PBKW01000016.1, read as the reverse complement.
CTAATAAGATAGATAATGTAGCAGCAACTTCTTTCTCTGCACTAATTAGATCTTCCTGGCTCTGAATCACAAAATCAGGTTCTGATACAGAATGCCTTGATTTTAATAACTCTTCTGCAATTAACTTCACATTGTCCTGGTCAGTATCGTCACTAGTCTGAATGCTTATTTGTGTAACATTTGTCTCACCGGTCGGATTACGTATAAATCTGATTCGAGCTTGTAAAGTAGAGACAGGAATAAAAACTTTATCATCATGACTCAGCACACCAGATGAACCTTCTAACATCATATTGCCAACTACTCGAAAATTGAATGAAATAAACCCTCCTGGACCAATAGATATCCTTACAATTTTTCCTAAAGAAGAACCATCTGGAAATAACTTTTCGGATACTCTATTTCCTAAAACTATATTAAGAGCTTTTTTATCTACATCTTCTTGAGTAATAAAACGACCTTCATCAATATTTAAGCCTCTAACTGTACTATACATATCGTCTGTAGCTACAATTTCAACACCTTCATTGAATGAACCTGCTATTGCTTGTGCACTTAAATCAATCTGAGATACCACTCCTATAACACCCGGGATTTCTATATTTTCAATAGCTTCAGCATCACTAACTGTAAGAGTAAGTCCACTTCCTGGTCCCCCTCTTCTTCCTGTTGATCTTTCTTCAAAAGCTCCAGGATTGATAAATATCAAATTAGTTCCAAGACCTTGTAACCTTTCTATTACTCCTTTTTGAACACCCTGTCCTATAGCCATAAGAACAATTACAGAACTCACACCTATAACAATACCAAGTGCGGTAAGACCACTTCTTAGTCTGTTTGCACTTACTGCTCTAATTGATACTTTCAAAGCATCTAAAAATTTCAAATTAAACCTTCTTATCGCTAATAATCAAACCATCTTTGAGTGTAATTACTCGAGAAGCAAATTCTGCTATATGAAGTTCGTGAGTTACAAGAATTACAGTAATTCCTTTTATTTCAACTAATTCTCTAAAAATAGCCATAATTTCTTCTCCGGTGTTAGAGTCTAATGCACCTGTAGGCTCATCTGCCAAAATTACTTGTGGGTTAACTACTAAGGATCTTGCTATTGCAACTCTTTGCTGCTGCCCTCCAGATAATTGATTGGGATTAAAATGCATCCTGTCAACCAAACCAACTGATTCAAGTGCCTGAGCAGCTTTTAACTTCCTATCTTTATTTTCAATTTGGTACATTAATGGAAGTTCAACTTGTTCTAAAGCACTCATTCTTGGAATAAGATTATAACTTTGAAAAACAAATCCAAATAATTCTCCTCTTAATCTAGCTCTCTGATCATCTGATAAAGAAGAAACATCTAACCCATTAATCAAATATTTTCCTGATGAAGGGTTATCCAAACATCCTAGTATATTCATAAGAGTAGTTTTACCCGAACCCGATTGTCCCATTATAGATAGAAATTGACCAGAAGAAATATCAAGGTCTATAGAATTTAATGCATTAACAGTTTCTGCATCAGTTTTATATATCTTAGTTAAATTTTTAAGCTCTATCATCTTGGGCCCATTCCTCCTCTTCCTCCCATTCCTCCTCTAGGGGGACCTTGAGGGCGAGCAGAATCAGTTTGAGAAGATTCTTGTTGAGTTCCTGAAGAATTATTTACACGTAAAATTATTGTTTCACCTTCTTGAACCCCTGATAATATTTGGGTTCTAGTTCCATCAGATTCTCCTAATGTGACTTTCATCTCTTGGATCTCAGTATCAGAAACTTTTTTATTAACAAAAGCATCTCTTCCTCTTCTAGAAATTGCTTTAGAAGGAACTAAAAGTAAATTTTCTTTTATTCCTTTCAATAAAATTACATTAGCAGTCATACCTGCAGGAGGTATAGACGGATTAAGTAAAGTTTCCATCATTGCTTGCATACCTCCTCCTGGCGGAGGAGCAGAAGGTCTAGATATACATCCAGAATTTCTTAATTTTTCTATATTTTCTCTTCCTAAACTTCTAAAATCAGAAAAATCTAAATCCGTTTTCCCAATAGCTTTTTGTGCACATTCAATATCAATATCAGGCATTCCTCTACCACTAGATCCTGGAGGACCACCCATTCCTCCGCTTGGAGGACCACCCATTCCTCCACCTGGCATCATAGAAGAAAAATTACCTAAATCCCCAGTCATTGATAGCCCTGAAGCAAGTCTCATAAGTTCTGGAAAAGCTTGCATTAATTTTTGGCCAGTAAGTATTTCAGATTCAACAGGATAAGTTACTATTCCTTGAGTTACCTTTGGAATTTGACTTACATTACTTATAGATATGACATAAAACTGATCAGGAAGAGAATCAAATAATGCTATTCCATACATACCTTCGTTCAATCCAATTAAATCAGTTTCAGAAACAGTCAAATCAATCCTTACTGAGTTAGGATCAGAAATCATCATCACTGATGTAGAAGAATTCACTTTGTCTCCCACATCAACATTCATTTGTCCAACAATTCCATCAATCGGAGCAACTAAATTATAATCGTTTAATTTATCAACTGCTTCAGCTAATGCAAGCTCTGCCAATTTAACATTTTGTTCTTGAATATTTCTATCTGTCTCAGATACTCCTTCAATGAGATCATTTAATTTTGCCTGAGCACTTAGTAAAGCAGCCTCAGCACTAGCAATAGATGATTTAGCTTGATTTAAATCCCTCTCTTTTGGATTCAATAACAAATCTCTTTTCTCTATTGCAACTTCTAATGAAAGTTGAGCATCTTCTAAATCAGTTTCATAAGAATCTTCCAAAACTTTAAGCTTTAATTTAGCTGATTCTAGAGAAGCTTGAGCTTGGGAAATTTTACTATCTCTCGGATTAAGTAGATTATCTAATTTTGCTTTAGCTGATTCTAAATTTGATTCAGCGACTTCCTTGTCTTTTAAAGAATTTTGATATGAACTATTTGCATCTAAAAATGATTTAGTTCTTGAAACACGAATTGCAGAAGGAGTGTTTTCTCTTTTTATCTCATTTAATAATCTTGTTATTAATGATTCAGACAATGGAATATTAGATGTATTACAGACAGGTGGTTTGTCATCTTCTATATCTTCACAAAAGTTATTCTGAGCATCCAAAAGACTTGCATAAAATGTGTTAATTTTTTTTGTTGTAGAATTCAAACTAGCTTCAGATTGAGTAACAGTATATTCAGCTGATGAAATTTCTGATTGAGAAGGATTAATTATTTGATCAAGTATCAGTTCAGCCTGAGAAACTGTAGCTTTTGCAGAAGACATTTCAGATTCAGAAGAAACTGAATCTTTCTTAATTTTATCTAAAGTCAACCTTGCTTTTACGACAGAAGATTCTGCAGAAGAAATATCTGATTTATTAGGTTCTTCCAACTTAGAAAGAGTCAATCTCGCATTGATTAATTGTGTCTCTGCTGAAGCAATAGATTGTTTGGCTGAGACTATTTCAGCATCAGTTGGATCTGAAATAAGTTTTTCCATATTAAGATTTGCTTGTACAAGCTTCAACTCAGCATTTTCTACAGCTCTCAAAGCGTCAGTGTCATCTAATCTAATTAATTTTTCACCTTTGGAAACTTTTGAACCTACATCCACATATGCTTCAACAACTTCTCCAGAAGTTGAAAAAAATAATTCCATAGAAATATTAGATTCAGCACTACCAGAACTAGTTAAAGTATCAGCTAAACTTCCATTAGTAACAGTAAATTCTTGATTATTTGAAGAAGTTTCAGGGTCTGAGAAAGGATTCCCAATTAAATCTTTTACAAAACTTGATGAATTATAAAAATAGAACCCAACTCCAAGTAATAAAATAATCAGCAAAAAGATATAAAAGAATCTTTTCTTAGTATTACTTCCTTGATTAATTATTTTTTGAAGATCATTTGTCGACATTTTTATCCTTTTTTTAATTATGTTCCTATATTATTTTCTCAAAAAAATATGAAAAGTATGTAAAATTTAATAACAGAAAATATTTCTCTTATAAATAAAATTATACCTAATAAATGAAAAAACCCTAAAATCTCAATTAAAAAAGAGAATAAAATAATCTTTGAAAAAAAAATTATTTAATGATTTTTTCTGTGCTGTTACCTAAAATCAATTTTGCTATAGATTTTCCTTTTTCAAGAGATTTTATATCACAATTTTTTCCTATAATACTGTCAGAAATTAAACTTAAGTTCTTTATTTTCACATTACCCATCAAAATTGAATTTTCCACTTTCGAATTAATTACAATTGAATTAGATTGAATTGAAGTATTTCCTTCTATAATAGAATTTTCTATTAAACAATTATCTCCAATAATACATGGTCCTTTAAATATGCTATCAATAATCTTAGAATTATCTCCTAATATTACTTCAGGCCCAAAAGATGATTTAACATTTCTTTCTTCAAGATGACTGAGTTTACTCTTAATGATTTCTTTATTCGCTAATAATAAATCATCAAAAGTTCCACAATCTAACCACCATCCGGTAAATTGATTACTTAAAACAACAAATTTATTATCCAATAAATATTGAATTGCATCTGTAATTTCTAATTCACCTCTTCCTGATGGTTTAATTTGTGCTATAGCTTTATGAATTATTGGAGTAAAACAATATATTCCAACTACAGCTAAATCAGTAGGAGGATTAGTAGGTTTCTCTAAAACTTTAAAAACGACTCCAGATTCATTTCTTTCTGCTACTCCAAAACTTGAAGGATTTTCTACTTTCTTCAATACAATAGATGCATCAGCTGAATCTTTCTTAAAATCATCTACAATCACTTTCAAGTCATCTTCGAAAAGATTATCCCCCAAATAAAGTAAAAAATTCTCATCTCCTAAAAAATCCTTTGATATAGATACTGCATGAGCTACACCTAAGGGACGCTCTTGGACAATTATTGAAATATTTAATTCTTTATCATATTCATCTAGAGAATCTTGAAAAAAATCTTTGTTATTTGGGGAAACCACTAAACCAATGTCTTGAATTCCTGAATCAAGAATTTTATCAAAAACATAAAAAATCAAAGGCCTATTACCTAAAGGAATTAAATGTTTAGGCATCGAATCTGTAATTGGCTTTAATCTAGTACCTAAACCACCTACAAGAATTAATGCTTTCATATCAATTATCTAAACGAGTAGAATCTTTCAATGGATCAAGGTCCCATCTCAAAGAGTCATCAGGATCAGTTTCTCTACCCCAATCCTGCTGAATTTTTGTCTCTCTTCTAAGAACTCTCATTTCTTCTGCAATTTTATCTGGATCCCAATTCTCCAAAACTTTATTTGTTAAATCTTTTCTTATATTTTGATAAGATTTGTCTTTAGCCAAATCATTTAATTCATCTGGATCTTCCTTTAAATTAAAAAGTTGAGGTTCAAAACCATTATAGTAATTCAATTTATATTCATTATATCTAATCATTCTATTTTGAACTCCACCTGACATAGCATGAATGTCCAATCCTCCCAAATTTCCTGATGTTGAAAAATAATCAGAATCATCCATACAATATTCTGAAAAAGCCAAATTTTCCCAATCTGCATTTTTAGGATCTTTTAATAATTTCAATAAACTCCTACCATTCGATCTAGGAAGTTCTGGAGCCCCAGAGGCATCAAGCATAGTTGCAATTAAATCAAACTGATTTATAACATTATCTAAAACTTGACCCCCAGGTAAGTGACCAGGCCAAGAAATTATTGCTGGAACCCTAGATGCATTCTCGTAAAAAGTCTGCTTCCACCATAATCCATGTTCACCTATTTGTTCCCCATGATCTGAAGTATAAACAACCATTGTATTCTCCATAAATCCATTTTCTTCAAGTGCATTTAGAATTTGTCCTATTAAGTTATCCATTCTGTCAACTAAAGCCCAATAAGCAATTCTGCATCTCATTATCTCCTCATCTGTAACTTGTTCTATACCTGTTCTTTCTCTCCACCATTTAATATACGGGTGACAATCTTTTAAAGCTTCAGCAGGAACTTTTGGAAGCCCTACTTTTCCTTCATATTTCTCATAGTCTTTTTTTCTAGCTATAAAAGGTTGATGGGGCAACATTAATCCAATAGAAAGAGAAATTGGTTTTCTTTCTTCAGCAGGTGTTTTCCCTAATTCATTAATATATTCAACTGCAGATTCTGCAACTATTTCATCATGGATTTCATATGCAGTTTGACCTGTTCCTGAATTTTCTAAACTAAATCTGCTAGGACCAGCTGTTCCATGTAGATCACCATGTGTTCCAGGAGGCCTTGGAGAACCCAAATGATTCCTTCCATGATCTCCTACTAACCTTTTAGAAAAACCATGATACTGATCAATTCCATTAAAATGCATTCTTCCTATTTGGACAGGGTCATATCCATTTGCTCCAAGAGAGTGAGCATATGTTGGAATTGCTGAATCTAAAATTTGATCATTTGTCCAAACTTTATTCTCATGAGGATATCTACCAGTAATTGCAGACATTCTAGAAGGAACACAGATAGGAGAAGCACAATAAGCTCCTGTAATCACAGTTCCACTCCGAGCTAATTTATCTAAATTAGGAGTTTCAACTACAGGATCCCCATAACATCCTGTGACTGCAGGGTTATGTTGGTCAGATTGAATATAAATCATATTCGGCTTATCCATAAAATCTCCTTAACTAAAATATTTTTTATTATTTTATTTTTTAAATTAATTACAATTTATACAACATTTATCTACCCAATGACCTGCACTAACTTCTATCAATCCCATCTCAATATTTCCTTCTTTACAATCATTTGTGGGTTTTGGACATCTTGTTCGAAATACACATCCAGATGGAGGATTTGTAGCACTAGGAATATCACCTTGAATAATATTTCTAGGTTTTGTTCTTTCAAGCTGAGGATCAATAGAAGGAATCGCATCAATTAAAGCTTTAGTATAAGGATGTTGAGGTTTTGAAAACAATGTATCTGTTTCACCATACTCAACAATTTTCCCTAAATACATTACTGCGATTCGTGTACTCAAATATTTTACTACTGCTAAATCATGTGCAATAAAAAGATATGTAATTCCGGTATCTTTCTGTAATTTTTTTAATAAATTCAATATTTGAGCCTGAACTGAGACATCTAATGCAGATACAGGTTCATCACAAACAATCAATTTAGGTTTTGTAGCTATAGCTCTGGCAATTCCTATCCTTTGTCTTTGTCCTCCACTAAACTCATGGGGATATCTATTTGCCATGGATGAGTTCAATCCTACTTTTTCTAATAAATCATTTATATGATTTTTTATATCACTAGAATTATTTAAAACACCATGAATTTTTAATGGTTCCGAAATAATATCTTTTACTTTCATTCTAGGGTTTAGAGAACTATAAGGATCTTGAAATATTGCACCTATCTCTCTCTGTTTTTTCCGTAACTTTGATGATTTTAATTCGAGTAAATTTTCATCATCTATAAGAATTTTGCCATTATTAGCATCTACCAATCTTAATACAGCTCTAGCAATTGTGCTCTTACCAGATCCGCTTTCACCTACTAAACCTAAAGTTTCTCCAGAATTAATTTCTAAATTTACTCCATCAACAGCCTTTACTTCATTTCTATTTGATAATAGCTTTTTATATCCAGAATTATAATAAACTTTTAAATCTTCAATTTTAATCATACTTTTGTTATTCACTTATTACTTCCTACATCTTTCTTAAAACAATTATTTACAATTAACACAACATTGATCCACCCAATGACCTGGTTTTATTTCTATCAATCCCATTTCAACTTTCCCTTCTTTACAATCATTTGTGGGGTTTGCACACCTTGATCTATATACACATCCTTTTATTGAAGATAAATCATGAACTTCACCAGGAATTGTTGATAATTCCACATCTGAATTCACTTCTAATGTAGGAACAGAATTTAATAATCCAACTGTATATGGATGCTTAGGTTTATTAAAAATATCTATAATATTTCCTGACTCAACGACATGACCTCCATACATTACATATATCCTATCTGCATAACGTGCTAGTATTCCAAGATTATGAGTAATTAAAATTACTGCAGTTCCCATTTTTGTAGTTAAATCCTTTATGAGTTCCAAAATTTGTGCTTGAATTGTGACATCCAATGCAGTAGTTGGTTCATCAGCAATAAGAATTTTTGGATTACAACTTAATGCAATAGCAATCATCACTCTTTGCCTCTGTCCTCCACTCAACTGATGAGGATACTCATTTACTCTAATCTCTGGATCAGGAAGGCCAACAATAGTTAATAGTCTTACAGCCTCAATAACAGCCTCTTTAGCATCCACCCCTTGATGCAATTCCAATATTTCAGTAATTTGCTTTCCAATAGTTAATACAGGATTTAAAGAAGTCATGGGTTCTTGGAAAATCATTCCAATTTCCTTTCCTCTAATTTTTTCCATTTCTGATTCATCTATTGAAAGAAGATTATTTCCTTCAAGTAATATTTCTCCAGAAATTATTTCTCCTGGAGGATTAGGAACTAATCTCATTATAGAAAGTGCTGTAACACTTTTACCACAACCACTTTCGCCTACAATTCCAACTATTTCTCCTTTATTAATATTTATAGAGACATCATTTACAGCTATAACTGGATCATCAGAAGTTCTAAAGATTGTTCTAAGATTTTTAATGTTTAGTAAATTTTCAGAATTATTAGTCATTTCAAATCATCTTGTTAATCGTTTTTAATTTCACCTTTTAATCTTGGATCTAAGCTATCTCTTAATTCATCTCCAAGTAAATTAAAAGCCATAATTGTAAACGTTAAAAATAACCCAGGAAATACAGCAATCCACCATAAAGGTCTAAGGAAATTTTCAGCAACAACTGACATCATATTGCCCCATGTAGGTTCATTAGGAGTGATTCCTAAGCCCAAAAAACTTAATGCAGCTTCTGCAAATATAGCCCCACCCAAACTAACACTTGCAACTACAAGTAAAGGAGCAATACATTGTGGAGCTACATGTTTAAAAATTATTCTAACTGGATGTTCTCCCATTGATCTAGAAGCTTCAACATAAGTTAAATTTTTTACTGTTAAAGCAGATGACCTGATTATTCTAACTGTACCCGCTATTCCTCCTACAGCAATAGCGACAATTACAGTCATCTTTCCACTACCCAAACCAGCAAGCAATAATAAAGCTAAAACTAAACCAGGAATAGACAGCATTACTTCGACTATTCTTTGTGTTATTAAGTCAAACCAACCTCCAAAATATCCCGAAGCAAGCCCCCAAGCAAAACCTATAGATTTAGATAAAATCACTGCTGAAAATGCAATGATTAATGTAGTTCTCACTCCATGTATTACTCTGCTAGCTATATCCCTACCAGCATAATCAGTGCCCATAACATGATCTTTAGTAGGAGGGGATCTCAAAGCTTTATAGTGAGCTTTTTGTGGATCCATTGGAGCTATTTG
>PBKW01000015.1 GCA_002721615.1 Chloroflexota bacterium | reverse complement strand
GGTAAGGTTCTTCGCGTATCATCGAATTAAACCACATGTTCCACCGCTTGTGCGGGTCCCCGTCAATTCCTTTGAGTTTCAATCTTGCGATCGTAGTCCCCAGGCGGAGCACTTAATGCGTTAACTGCAGCAGTGAAAGGGTCGAATCCCCCACCACCTAGTGCTCATCGTTTACGGCGTGGACTACCAGGGTCTCTAATCCTGTTCGCTACCCACGCTTTCGCTCCTCAGTGTCAGTATAAATCCAGTAAGCTGCCTTCGCCTTTGGTGTTCCTCCTGATATCTACGCATTTCACCGCTACACCAGGAATTCCGCTTACCTCTATATAACTCAAGATTGACAGTATCAAAACCAGATCAATGGTTAAGCCATTGGATTTAAATCTTGACTAATCAATCCGCCTACGAGCCCTTTACGCCCAATAAATCCGAACAACGCTTGCTCCCCTCGTATTACCGCGGCTGCTGGCACGAAGTTAGCCGGAGCTTTCTTATAAGGTACCGTCAGATCAATATTGTGTTAGAATATTGATTATTCTTCCCCTACGACAGATCTTTACGAACCTAAGTCCTTCTTCGATCACGCGGCGTTGCTGCGTCAAGCTTTCGCCCATTGCGCAAAATTCCCCACTGCTGCCTCCCGTAAGAGTCTGGGCCGTATCTCAGTCCCAGTGTGGCCGATCACCCTCTCAAGTCGGCTATCCATCGTCGCCTTGGTAGGCCATTACCCTACCAACAAGCTAATGGAGCGCGGGCCCATCAATGGACGATAGCTTCCATGGAGAGGCCATCTTTCACCCCTGAGTCATTAGACTCTGTGGTCATATTTGGTATTAGCACCTCTTTCGAAATGTTATCCCAAATCCAAAGGTAGGTTACCCACGTGTTACTCACCCGTTCGCCACTCTACTTGCCCGAAGGCTTTCTCGTACGACTTGCATGTGTTAGGCACGCCGCCAGCGTTCGCTCTGAGCCAGGATCAAACTCTCCAATTGGTATCTTTTAAAAAGAGTTGTTCAAAATTGAACGTAACTGATCAGTTTCCCTTACAGTTTTCCCACTCTTTTTGTCAATCGGGAAATTATAACTTGAACCCATTCGAATCCGTCGTTTTTTTTACGTGTGTGTCACCCTATTCGTATGTAAAAGATCAAAACCCTCTGAAACAGAGAGCAATAAACCAGACTATAAAAAAAAGAACCTTCATGTCAATAAAAAAGGTTCTTTTTTTAATATTCTGGCTAGATATAATAACTAAACCAATTAAAAATCAAACTTTTTTAATCAAAATTATCCTTGCTTCTAAAAACGAAACAGGGCGTGATATTATTTCCAAAATGAAACTTTGTCAATCTATTTTTTATTTTTTTTCAACTGCCCGATTTTCCTTGTCAAATTTACACTACACTAGCTGTTCCTGGCTGATTTTCTGGCTCAATTACAGCCTCATCTTCTTGAACAATTTCACGTCTTTCAACAGCAATTTCACCCTGATTTTCAAACACAACTAAACTACATTCCCAATTCTCGTCAATTTCTGGATAATCATTTCTAAAATGCCCCCCTCTACTTTCTTTTCTTTCTAGAGCTGCTAGAGTCAACATTTTCGATACCTCAATTAAATTATCCGTTTCTTGAACTCTCCTTAAAGTATCAAATTTTTCCTTGTCTGATTCTCCCTTTATTAAACAACCCTGATTCTCTTTTTGCAAATCATCTAATTCGCCTAATGCCTTCAACAATTTATCTCCATGTCTAATCTGTCCTATTAGTGAAACAGCTACAGTTTGTACTTGTTTTCTAATTTCTTTGTCGTCTGGGCCTTTGTTTACAGAAAATTTCTCTTTAATAGTTTCTATACCTTCTTTCCATTTTCCTTTCTCTGGATCTGGCTTCTCTAAGTTGGAAATTTCACAAGCTGCTCCTATTCCCGACCTTAAACCAAACACATAACTATCCGCTAAAGCTGCACCTCCTAATCTATTAGCACCATGAACCCCTCCGGCAGCTTCTCCTCCTGCGTACAATCCTTCAACATTTGTTCTACCCCATTCATCTATAAGGACACCTCCTAAATAGGTGTGTGGTCCACTTGCTACTTCCATTGGATCTTTAGAGAGATCAACACCTGAGTTCTTAAATACTCGGATAACGTCTGAAGTAGCTCCATTGTTAACCTCGTCTATAACATGGCTTGTATCTAGGTAAATACCATAATTCTCAGTACCTCTTCCCTCAAATATCTCCATGCCAACAGCTCTATTAATCATAGCTCTACTAGAGCGCTCACCATTTTCTGGATCGTAATTCCACATAAATCGTTCTTTATCTCTATTTAACAAATAAGCTCCCGCGTGAATAAATCCGCTAGTATGTGGAGGGTAACCCCTGATCTTTAAAGGAGCAGCAGTCAAAAGTTGATAATCGATAAATTCCATGTCTATCAATTTTGCTCCAGCCCTTAACGCCATTGCATATCCGTCTCCTGAAACATAAGGAGGGGAATCATTAACTTCGTGTAATTGTGGTGCGCCCCCTGTGGCTATAATAGTAGATTTCGCATGAACTACAACTGGACGGGAGTCCCGGTAATAAAAACCCCATGCTCCCGTTACTCTCCCATTCTCTTTCATAAAATCAACAAAAATAACATGTTGAAGAGTCTCGATTTCCCATTCTTTTAGTTTTTTTGCTAGGCTTTTCATTAGTGGTTTTCCCATCAACTTTCCACAATGAAGCAATCGCGGCATTCTATGAGAACCACTATTTTTTTGATGAAAATTTCCATCTTCTGTTTTGACTAGACCCAAACCCCATTCATCAAGTTCATAAGTACGTTCTATAACCTCAGAACTCATTATTTTCATTAAACGTCGATTACACAATCCATCGCTAGCAGCTATGGCATCTTCGTAATAAAACTCTGGAGAATCCGAGCGGGAAACTGCAGCACTATAACCACCTCTTGCCATAGAAGAACTCCCAGATGGGAAAGTAGCTTTTGTCATTAAAATCGGCTTTACTCCAGATCGTACACATCCAACGGCCGCCATCATTCCAGCGACACCACCACCTATTATTAAAACATCTGTTTCGATGTGTTGAATATCAGGAAAAGAATTCATAAACAGCCTTTCTAATTTTATTAGTTATATAGTTTTTAATTGGTAATATTTATATAGGTTCTATTTACATAACAAGAATAAGTCAACAAATACCTTATAAAAAAAGAAAATTTGTGACAATCAAGAGTTTTAAGTATCTAAAGAGCAAAACTCATTGGAATCCGTCTTCATTGCAGCATTAAATTTTGCATTAAAATTTTGAAAAGAAATTATAGTTGCAATCTCCACAATTTGATTGTCTGAGTAAAATTTCTTCAATTTACTAAAAAGGATTTCGTCTACTTCTACTGGAGTCTTAGACATTCCTTCAGCAAATCTTAGAGCAATTTTTTCCTCTTCCTTGAAGGAACTTTCAGTTTCATAATTTTCTATATTTGAAAGCTTTTTTTCATCATGCCCGAATCGGAGACCCCTCATCGTATGAATATCAATTCAGTGGGGACAACCATTCAGTTTAGAAACTAAAAGAGTCAGCAAAGGCCTTAATGAAAGAGGAGAAAAGCTCGTTTTTTCCTGAGCTTTTTGCATTCCAGTAATACCTTTGAGTAATTCAGGACAATGTCCACGAACCAATGTAGTATTAAGAATTTTCCCCAAAGAGCCTTTTTGTTTGTCGTATATTTTTTTTACTTCAGAACCAGCATCTTCATATTCGACATAAGGAACTCGCGCCATTCTAATTGCTTTCAGACAAAAAATTCTGAATCAATTCATTAACCACTTCAGAATTTTCTATTGGAGCTAAATGACCCACATTTGGAATTTTCTTAAAAATAGAACCCTCTATTTTTTCAGATAATTGCTCAGAACATGTAACAAAACCAGGCAAATCATTTTCTCCAACTAACACCATTGCAGAAGATTTAATACTTGCAACTAGTTCAAGGAGAGAAGAGTCTTTAGGAGGGTCTGGATCTAACCAGTGATTTCCTGTGTATCCTAGTAAAGTATCTTCAAAAATTTCCAAAGCTTCTTCATTCCCTTCATTTCTAAGAGTTGAGAAAATTGGAAGTTGGGACCAATGTTCTCTCGCAGCATATAAACCCTTCGTTTTTAGAACCGAAATAGTTTCAGATAATTGCTCTGCAAAATCAGGTATATTATTCAAATAATCAAATCCTGCTCCAATAGCTACAACAGAATTTACTTTTTCAGGATGCAATGCAGCGAAGCTTAAGGCAATACTTGCACCTCTTGAAAGACCAATCAAATGTACTTTCTGAACTCCTAAGAATTGAATCAAATCGTCTAAATCTGTCACTTCTGATTCTCTTCCATAACTGGTTGCTGGCTTTTCGGAATGACCATGTCCCCTAAGATCATAAGTTACAACTCTATAGCTTTCTCTTTAGGGAATTTTAAAATTGTCCCACATTGTTCCATCTAGACCATGGGCATGTATAAATATTACCGTTGGCTTTCCTGAACTTACGCCTGTATCATCAAAAAAGATTTGTATTCCGTTACAAACACACTGGGGCACGCAAAACCTCCTTTAAAATATAAAACGAACAAAACCAGTTATATAGTTTACATTCTAGTTTTTACCACGACCATCACTTAAAAACAATTAGCTATTTATTTCTCACAAAAATACATTTGATTACTAACGCCTAAAATATTATTTGATATAATGTACATATTTTTTTCAAAGAAAAATTTCAAATTTTTTTCTTTGATGTGGAATGTATTAGGAAAAACTCTATGAAACTTACTTATGAGCATGTACACCTAATTCATCAAAATCATGATTCAGCAGTTAAGTTTTATAAAAAAGTTTTAGGAGCAAAAATCGTAGATTCTCAAATTAGAAAAGGTTCCCAACAAACCAAACTAATTGCTGGAAACTCTCTATTAATTGTAAGAGGAATCCGGCCTAAAGAGAAACCTTCAAGTTCCAATAAAACTCCTCGTCTTGGAATCGACCATATTGGTTTTTACGTTGAAACTGGGGGTTTAGCAAAAATAAAAGAATCACTGATTCAAAAAGATATCTTGATAATAGAAGAAGATGACATGCCTCATCTAAAGTATCTTTATTGCGAAGGACCAGATCAAATAATTATAGAGTTTATGGAAAAAAAATAATAATATTTCTAAAATTTTACCAACAAGGAATATAAAAATGAAAAAAATCAAAACCTTAATGGAGATGACAAATCCTGAAGCAGAAAAAATTTTGGAAGAAACTCAAATGGCAATAATACCATTAGGAAGTGTAGAACAACACGGAAGTCATCTCCCTTTAGGAACTGATTATTACGCAGCTGAGTCATTTGCAAAAAGAATTGTCTCAAAAACTGGGGGGCTATTAGTCGATTTTGCTCCCTTTGGTGTTACTCCACTTCATATGGGTTTTAAAGGTACAGTCACCTTGCGCTCAGAAACAATGATTTCTCTTATGACCGACATTGTTTCCAGTCTTTGTAGACACGGAGCAAAAAAAATTGTTTTTATAAACTGGCATGAACGAAACTTGCCCGCGATTGAAATTGCTACTGAAAATTCCCAAAACGAATTTGAAGAAATAAAAATCTTAATTGTACACGCTCATTTTATTGCAAAAGAGAAATATGGAAAGATCGTAGGTCTTACACATGGAGGAGAGCTTGAAATACTACCTGTCCTAGCAGATAGACCTGAGTTAGTACATTTAGAACTTGCAACCGATCCTTCTCCAATCCAAAAGGGGCAAAAATCTGATAAATTTAGAAGAGACCCTTCGATATACTATATTCCTAAAGATGTAAGAAGTATGTATAAGACAGGTTGGTACGGGAAAATTAATGATACTTCTGATGAGAGGATAAAAGAAGTTATGAACGGTACTTCTTCAGAGGCTGCGAGAAGAATTAAAGAATTTTTTAAGATTTAACTTCTCATACAATTCTATTGTATGGAATTCAAATTTAATGTTCTCATAAAAACTTGCAAACCATAATGTAATGCTATAAAAGAGCCCATTTCCATTATTTGAGCTTCAGAATAAAAAAGTTTTCCTGTTTTATAAAATTTTGAATCAATTTTACTGGGCTCTCTATACATAAAATATGAGAAACTTAATGCCCATTTTTCCTCTTCACTAAATCGTTCACTTTTTTTAAAATCATCGCAAGCTGATTGTATATCATCTTCAGTAAGACCTTCTTCCTGCGCGATTTCAGAACGAAGACTCTGAGAATAACGATCACCTGAAATATAAGCTAATTGAATACGAATTAATTCTTTTAACTTATGACTAACATTCCCTGAATAAAAGGACCTTTTCATTGCATCATATAAACTTTCTGCATAGCCGGGCACATGCGCCAGAATTCTCAAAAACAGATCTCCGGGTATATTATACTTTTCACATTCAGCAAGAATTTCCTGAATCTTTTCACTTTTTACGTTATCCACAGGTTCTATATAGGACATGTAAATCCACCTTGAATTTAAACTAATCAGTATTTTTCGATCTTTCGATTGCACCTTTTAAATGTGATAATGGACTATCACCATAAATCCTCCTAGACTCATGTTGGTCTACCAATCTTCCATCTGGGGAAAACATAGGATAAAAATTCAAAGTCCCAAAGAATGTATGATAACCAATATTAAAACCGATAAATGCGCCCAGTTCTACTATTTCCTCTTTTGAAAAAAATTGTTTTAAGTTTTTATAGAAATCAGAATTGATTTTTTCAGGATTTAAGGCCATTAGTTCACTATATAGTAAAGCCATTTTTTCTTTTTTGGTAAAATTTTTACTCTTTTGATAATTTTCAATACCATCATCCAAGATTTCTTCAGTTAATCCCATTTGCTTCGCCGAAGCAGATCGCACATTTCCTCAATAATTACAATCAGCCATCCTAGATAGCTGTACTCTGATTATCTCTTTAAGTTTGTGATCTATCTTGCCTGTATTAAAAACTGTACCCCACGCAATATACATCGACTTTGAAAGCTCTGGATTATGTCCCATGATTGCATGAAAAGCTGGATCAGGAGCTTTATGTTTCAAACATTTTTTTACCAGAGGTCCTAAAGAAGATTCTTTTAGTTCATCTAAAGTAAGTAAAGAAATATTAGACATTCATATCACCTATTGAATTAAGAAAGATGATCTCTTAATGCGTCACTTAAAACTGAACCAATTAAATCTGCCTCTTCTTTTGATAAAATAAGTGGAGGGCTTATGGTGATAGTATTACTCGGACCGTTCGCGATCCCCGCATTCTTACCTAAAATAACTCCCTTTTTCTTCGCAAAACTCAATATTTTTGATGTTGCCTTTGTTGAAAGCGGAGTTCCATCCTCCTCTATTAATTCCACACCCCAAAGAAGACCAACACCTCTAACCTCACCAACACATGGGTAATCATTTAATTTCATCAAAGTATTTCCTAAATACTTTCCAACAGTACGAGAATTCTCAACCATTTTTTCGTCAAGTAAAATTTCTAAATTTTTAATTGCAGCAGCGCAAGAAACAGGATGTCCACCATAAGTATTTATTTGAAGAAAACCCGTATCTCCTTTTGAATTTAAATCCGAAAAAATCTGATCAGAAACTGCTGTCGCACCAATAGGAAGATATCCACTACTTAACCCTTTGGCCATTGTCATTATATCAGGCTGCACCTTAAATAAGTTAGAAGCAAAAAGTTCACCTGTTCTTCCAAAACCAGTGATAACCTCATCACATATCATAAGTATGCCGTATTTATCACAAACCTCACGAACTCTTTTAAAGTAATTTCGTGACGGTAAAATTACACCTCCACCACCAATTATAGGTTCCGCAATAAATGCAGCTATTGTTTCAGGGCCTTGATAACGAATAACAGAATCAAGTTCTTCTATACATCTATCTGTAAGTTCATCCTCATTATTAGCACTGCTCCTAAAAAAATATGGGGCTTGAACATGAACTACCCCAGGCAAAAGCGGTTCGAAATCTAATCTTCTTTGAGTTTGTCCGGTAAGACTTACTCCACCAAAGGTTGCTCCATGATAACCCTGATAACGTGCTATTATTTTAAAACGACCGCCGTTTCTCTTTCCCCATGCACGCGAAATTTTTATTGCGGTGTCAACTGCTTCAGAACCACTGTTTACAAACCAGACATGCTGTAAACTTTCTGGTGTGATTTCAGAAATCTTTGCAGCTAATTTTGCAGACTGAGGATTAATCTGACTGAGGGGATAATAAGAAAGCTCAACCATTTGTTCATAGGCAGCTTCAGCAATTTCTTTTCGACCATATCCTATATTTACACACCATAAACCTGCCATAGCATCTAAATATTCTGTGCCTTCAGAATCGACAATTTTACATCCACTCGCTTGAGTCATTATTTTCAAGGGGTCTTTCTTTAAATTGTAATGATTCATCATAGGATGCCACACATGATCACTATCCTGTTCTAAAATATCTTTAGAATTGAAGACCGAGTGTTGAGAATTCACAAAAGCACTCCTTGAATTAATGAACTTTATAAGAGGTTACAGTCTAAACATAAAATAAAAGAAAAACTATTTAAAAAAAAAATTGATTTATTTAAATTTCGCGAGACAATTTATTATTGAAATTTAAAGCCGAAGAAAAATCCACGCCATTAAATTCTCCAGAGTCAAGTTTTGCATCTTTTAAGTCAGTTCTAAAAAAAATTGCATTGTCACATCTCGCAGATCTGAGATCGGCCATTGACAAATTTGCATCTCTAAAATCAGTTTCACTTGCCTCAACCGACATCAAATTTGCTCTAACTAAATTTGCATTTCTAAAAGAAACTTTTTTTAAATTAGATTGAAAAAAGTCAACATCTTGAAGATTCGCTCCTGTAAAATCTGCACCACTTAAATCAGCCCATTGAAACTGTGATTTTGTAAGATCTGACCCCTGAAAATCAGCTTTTTTTAAGTCTGCCATAAAAAGATTTATCGATGGAATTGTCATTCCATTAAAAGAAGCCCTTTTGCCAAACGAACCATTTGACTTTAACCAAATTGAATGTTCCTTTAATATTTTTCCTAAATCTTCCTCCGAAAAAAAAACCGTCTCAATTACTGGCAATGAAAATGAAGTTTTTTCAGTTGATTCTTTTTTAGAACTAGTAAAGAAATTTTTAACAAAATCAAAAAACATTTTTTCCTCGGACTAAAATTCACTATATTACAATTAAATTTTTCCCTGTCATTGCTGAAGATTTAGTTAATCCCATTAAGTTTAAAACTGTTGGCGCAATATCACATAATGCCCCCCCATCCCTTAAAGTTTGACTAGGATCTCTAGAAACCAGAATACAAGGAGTATCATTTGTTGTATGTGCTGTATGTGGACTATCAGACTCTGCATCCCACAATTTCTCACAATTTCCATGATCAGAAGTTATAAGTGCAGTCCCATTATTTTTTTTAAGAACATTTAAAATTTTACCTAGGCTATTATCTACCTTTTCAACTGCTTTAATTACTGCGTTTTTATCACCTGTATGTCCTACCATGTCTGGATTCGCAAAATTTAAAACAATACAATCAAATTCATTCGATAAAATTGCACCTACTGCAGCATCCGTCACTCTGTCTGCACTCATCTCAGGCATTAGATCATATGTATCTACTTTGGGAGATGGAACCATTTTTCTTTTTTCTCCCTCAAAAGGCTTTTCAATTCCACCATTAAAAAAATAGGTTACATGTGGATATTTTTCTGTTTCTGCAATTCTTAAGCATTTTTTCCCTGCATCTTCTAAAACATGACAAAAAAGACCATCCATTTTAAGGGGTGGAAATAAAACCGGAAGTTCGAATTCTGAGTTATATTCAGTCATGCAAATATAATCAATATTAGGGGGTTTTTTAGTTTTAAAATTTGCAAAACCTGGGTCGGTAAGAGCTTTTGTAAGCTGTCGCATCCTATCGGAACGAAAATTAAAGGAAATAACCAAATCATTATCTTTAATAATTCCGACAGGTCTGGAATTTTCCATAATAAGATAGGGGTCTAAAAATTCATCAGTTACTCCGCCCTTATAAGAACTTGAAATTGACTCAAGAATATTCTCAGTTTTTTTTCCTTTACCCTCAACTAAAAGCTCGTAACAACGTCTAGTTCGTTCCCACCTAAGATCTCTATCCATAGAATAGTATCTACCAACTAAACTAGCTAATTTACCTCCAGATTCTTTTTTTAGATTAAAGTGAAATTTTTGAATTAACTCCATCCCTGATTTTGGAGGAGTATCTCTTCCATCAGTAAATGCGTGAACAAAAATATTCTTTATTCCACTTTTTTTTGCAATTTTTGCAATGGAAAGAGCATGATCATGCATACTATGTACACCGCCGTCTGAAATTAACCCAATTAAATGAAGAGAAGAATCAGAAGAAAAAACCTTTTGAAAAGCATTTAATAAAACAGGATTAGAATTTAAAGAATTTTTCTCAATCGAAGAATTTATCCTAACAATATCTTGATTTACTATTCGACCTGAACCCATATTTAAATGTCCTACTTCAGAATTTCCCATTTGACCATCTGGCAATCCAACCGATAAACCCGATGTTTTTATTTTTGTCCATGGATTTGTTTCAAAAAGTTTATCAATTGTCGGAGTTTGCGCTAATTCAATTGCATTGTTTTGAATGTCTTCACTAAAACCCCATCCATCTAAAATTATCAGCATAACTAACGGCTTCAATTCCATAATTTAATTCCAATCAATAAATAAATTCTGATTACCTATTTAACAAAAAATAACGAAATTCCTTCTTATTCCAATACCACTTACTTTCGAAAGGGATTTTTTTGAAGGTAGTAGTTGTAACACTTCTTCCATTTTTTAATCCAATCGTCGTCTCTTCAATTTCTTTTTTTCCCTTCATGATTATTTCCGTCGGATCTTTTGATGCTTGAAAATTAAATTGAAGGACTTTGATAAATCTAATTTTTCTAAATGTCTTTATACTTTTCTTCAATTTTGATTTTATAATTACTTTTTCTTCTTTAAGCTTAGAAGACCAAATACCTCTTAAGAGTTTCTCCTTGTTTAGTTTTAAAATTCTCACAAAACTATATTCTTTTCCTGAGCGATCCATTTCATTTGTATGAACTATAATCTCGCTTTTTCCGTCTCCGGTTAAATCGGTTATTTGATAACTAGATACAGAATTAATACTCTCCGCGAAATGTGAGGAAAGAGGTCTTCTTTGGTTTTTTTTGTCATCTAATAAACAAAATGTCATATAATTAATCTTTTTGAGAAATTTATTTTTAACCTTTATAGGATAAGATTTGATTATTACTAAAGTTTCTAAATTGGTATCCAAATCCATATTTAAAGGAACAAAATAAATATCAAATAGAAATTTTTTAAAAAGCCCATAAGGAACCTTTGGAAGAAAATTACTTCTTTTTCCAAGACAGGAAGAAAAGAAAACTTCTTGGATATTATTATTTGAAGAATATAGTTTTCTCACTAATAACCATTGATAGGGCTCATTGAATTTTTTTAAATGCGAGACAAGATTTGAAAGACGCGAGATACTACTTTCTTTTTGTTCAACTGCATAAACTTCAGAAGTTAAAATAAAAAGAAACGTTAAACTCAAAACAATCAAAATATATTTCAAAACTTCTCCAAAACTTAATAATCATGAGGATGGTAAAACTTGATATCAATAATAGTACCAATTTTAAATGAAGCATCAAATATAAAAACCTGTATCGAAAAAATAAAAAAACTTGAAGGGGAAAAAGAAATTATTTTTGTTGACGGTGGAAGTAAAGATAATCCAGAAAAGATAATAGGGAATAATGCAAAATATTTTTCTGAAACAGCAGGAAGAGCTAAACAAATGAACAAAGGAGCATTTTTTTCAGAAGGGGAAGTTTTACTTTTTCTTCATTGTGATACCACCTTACCACCAAATGCTATTCAAGAAATACAAAATGCTACTAAAGATAACAAAATCATAGGTGGAGGCTTTCTTCATAGTTTTGACAAAAAAAATATTTTTTGCGGAATAATTAGTTTAAGTGCAAATATTCGTACTTTTACATCCCACATTTTTTTTGGTGATCAAGCAATTTTTATAAGAAAATCAATTTTCGATAAAATGGATGGATATAGAGACCTCCCACTTTTTGAGGATTGGGATTTTAGTTCTCGAATGAAAAAACATGGGAAGACAAAAATAATTAAAAACAAAATTTCTACTAGTTCAAGAAGAATAGAATACTGGGGGAAAATAAAAACTCTTTACATTTGGTGGGGATTGAGTTTTCTATATTTAATAGGATTTTCAGAGGAAAAACTCTCTAAATTTTACAAAAACATACGTTAAATAAACTAATGATCAATTTCTGGGAGGTGGAACTGGTGGTTCGTTAGGAGTTGGTGGAGATTCTTCCGAGGAAGATAAATTGTCGTTAACCTCTTCGTTCTCTTCATTTTCTTCGTTTCTGCGTAAATTTGTTAAGTTCTCAAACATCCGGTTAAGTTTAGATTGTACTCTACCATGCACACTATCTTCCGGAAATTCACCGGTTACGTTATCTCTTTCTCCTGCTTCTGTTCCAGTTAATACCGAAATACCTTGATTAATATTTTTTATGGGATAGATTTTGAATTTTCCTTCTTTTACTGCATGAACCACTTCTTCCTTTATTACTAAATTCTTGACATTTTGTATCGGTATTAAAACTCCTTGTTCTCCATTTAATATTTTCTTTTCCTTACATATTTCAAAATATCCCTCAATCTTTTCATTGACTCCGCCTATTGGCTGAATCTCTCCCCTTTGGTTAACTGAACCAGTTACCGCTAAACCCTGATTTATAGGTAAATCTGAAAGGCTACTTAAGATAGCATATAATTCTGTAGACGAAGCACTATCTCCATCAATTCCTGAATAGCTTTGCTCAAAACAAATACTTGCTGACAGTGTCAAGGGATTCTTTTGGGCGTATTGACCACCCATATATCCTTGTAAAATCAGGACTCCTTTATCATGAATATTACCTGACAGTTTACTTTCTCTCTCAATATTTATAACCCCATGCTCTCCCATAAAAGTCTGTGCAGTAATACGACACGGTTTACCAAAGCTATAATCACCCAAACTTAAAACAGCAAGACCATTTACTTGACCAACTGATTTACCATCTACATCAATAAGAAGAGTCCCCTCTACAATTTGTTTCCTTAAACGATCATCAAGAAGATCCGAACGAAATCTTTTTTCTTCTACCGCACGTTGTATTTGTAACCTATCAACCTGAGTTACGCCCTCTTGTCTAGCCCAATGGTCTGCCTCAATAAGAAGTTCTCGAATATCACCAAAACGAGTCGAAAGCTTTCCCTTATCTGAAACAAATCGAGAACTTTCCTGAAGAACACGAGAAATTGCTTCTTCGGTAAAAGGGAGTAAATCGTTTTTTTGTCGATGAAATTCAATGAAAACCTGATAGTCCCTAATCGTATGGTGATCACTATCTATAGATTCACTAAAGTCAGCTTTCACCTTAAAAAGTCTTCCAAAATCTTCATCGTATTGTAAAAGTAATTCATAGTGCATTGGACTTCCGACTAAAATAACCTTTACTTCAACTGGAACAGGCTCAGGTTTTATTCCACCAGTAGACCATCCGTAGGTCTCTCCTAAATCTTCAATTCTAACACTTTTATTCCTTAAAACTCTTTTAAGTGCAGGCCAAACTCCCGGATTAGTTAATGTATCTAGAAGATCTAAAATCAGGAATCCTCCGTTAGCAGAAATCATAGACCCTGCCCGAATTAGTGTAAAATCAGTCGTATATGTCCCAAAGACTGCACGTCTCTCAACACGACCAAACAGATTCGTAAAATTAGGGTTTGGCTCGTAAATCACGGGAGAACTCTGAAGATCAGCATTATCTACAACACAATTAACTTCATAAACACTAAAAGGGTTCTCGTCTTGAGCCTTTCCTGAAAAAGGAGAAAATTGATTAGATGAATCTGTTCCTTCTGAAGGTAAAAAAGGAGAGAGATTTTCTAGAATATGTTCTTGTACTCTATTTAAATATTCCAAAACTTTAGAAAAATCTCTGTATTTTTCACGCAAATCATCCATCGGCACACGGACAACCGTAAGAGCGACCTCCTGTTCTAGTTCTCGCAATTTTTCTCTTATCTCTTTTTCTAATTCTCTAGATTTACGAACAAACTCGTCTATATCTTCAGCATAAAATTTATCACGATCGGTATTAATTTTTTCTTTTTCTTCTTCCGACAGATCTTCAAGAACTTCATCTGTTGCTGACTCACCATTAATTATCGGAATCACTGTAAAATTTCCTTGACCGATTTTTATTGTAAAACCTAATTGCTTTGCTTTGCTCTCTAAATCACTCATTAAAGAACGTTGTTTCTTTTGAAGAGAATCGATTAGTTCTTTTCTTTCCTCATCCTTAGATTTTTCCTCAAATGCCTTTGGAATCACTTCCTGTAACTCAGAAATTAAAGCAAGCATGTCACTTTGAAAAGTTCGGCCTAACCCAGCTTGAAATTTTAGCCATATAGGGCGGTCTGAATCAGAAAAATTATGAACAAAGACTACTGAATTAGGAGCAGGTCGATTTTTAGCTACTCGTTTGCAAAATTCTTCACACATCGTATGACGCCCAGTCCCTGGAATTCCTGCAACAAAAACATTAAATTCAGAGGAACTCATCTCTAAACCAAATGAAAGAGCCCTTTCGGCTCGTTCCTGACCTATTAATTTGCCTTCAGATTCTTTTACTTCTGCATCTGAGGGCAAAAGACCTGTATCATAGTTTAAAAAAAGTTCTTCTGCTTTAAGCGGCTCAGGAAAAAACATTTCAATCCTTTTTAATTTAGTAAAATATGAGAAAAATAAAAATAAATCATACTTCAATATTACTTAAATTATATATAAATTTAATTACAAAAAAGACCAAGAGATAATTTTTTATTAATGCAGTATTATCATGTTAAAATATACTTAAAAAATTTAATATAATCGATTAAAGGACTAGAAATTGCGCTTTGCTGTCGATACAGGTGGAACATTTACGGATTTAGTAATAGAAGATTCTAAAGGGAAACTTCATATATTCAAATCTCCAACTACACCTAATAATCCAGTAAAAGGTATTTTATCTGCATTTGATAAAGCATCAGAATATTTTTCAATTTCAACATTTGATCTCTTGTCAAAAGGAGAATTTCTTTTGCATGGGACAACTAGGGCTACAAATGCGATAGTCACATCTGGAACTGCAAAAACCGCTTTCCTGACAACTCTTGGCCATCCGGATATCCTTGTTCTTCGAGAAGGCGGAAGAACTGATCCCTTTAATTTTTCGGTCCCATTTCCTCAACCGTATATTCCAAGATCTTTAACATTTGAAGTAACAGAAAGAATAAGTGCTCAAGGAAAAATAATTACTCCTTTAAGCAAAAATTCACTTCAAAAAGTAATCAGCTTTATTAAGAAGAAAGAAATCGAGTCAATTGCAGTTTGTTTGCTTTGGTCTACGGTAAATCCAATACATGAAAAAAGAATTGGGAAAATTTTAGACATTGAATTGCCAAAAATACCTTTTACCTTGTCCCATGAATTAAATCCTGTTTTGAGAGAATATAGAAGAGCTTCATCCACTTGCATAGATGCATCTCTAAAACCTTTAATGACCGAATATATTTTAAATCTCCAAGATAATTTAAAAGAAAGAGGATTTCAGGGAAGAATGCTTATGCTAACTTCTAAGGGCGGAGTTATGGATTATAAAGAAATAGCAGAAGCCCCTATTCATACTGTAGGCTCTGGTCCTGCTATGGCCCCTATTGCTGGACGCTATTTTGCAAAAATAGATTCAAAATCAAGCACTGCAATTATCGCTGATACTGGAGGAACAACCTACGATGTAAGTTTAGTAAGAAATGGCGAAATTCCAATGACACCTGAAACTTGGCTTGGAGAAAAATATCAAGGTAATATCCTCGGCTTTTCTTCTGTTGATGTGAAAAGTATTGGCGCTGGAGGTGGGAGTATCGCTTGGGTTGACGAAGGAGGACTTCTCCACGTAGGTCCTAAAAGTGCGGGAGCAAATCCGGGTCCTGCATGTTATGGGAAAGGTGGTATTTTTCCTACTGTTACCGATGCCTGCTTAATTTTAGGTTATATAGATGCAGATTATTTTCTTGGCGGGAAAATGAAACTAGATTTCTCAAAAGCAAGAAAATCTATAAACGAACACATTTGTAAACCCTTAAAAATAAAGCTAAATGAAGGGGCAAAAGCAATTCTTCATCTTGCTACCGAAAATATGGTTAGTGCAATAGAAGAGATTACTGTACATCAAGGAATCGACCCTCGGAATTCAGTTTTAATTGGAGGTGGTGGTGCTGCAGGGCTTAACTCCGTCGCAATTGCAAGAAGACTCGGTTGCAAGGAACTTATAATTCCAGAAACTGGTTCAGTGCTCTCAGCGACCGGTGCAATTATGTCAGAACTGCACGCAGATTTCAGGGCATTGTTTTTTACTTCAAGTAACAATTTTGATTTTAAAGGGGCACAACGAACTTTAAAAAAATTAAAAATAAAAGCTGAAAAATTCATTAAAGGAACTGCGGAAAGTCACCTGGATTATAAAATAGAATTTTGGGTTGAAGCCCGATATAAAAGCCAAGTTTGGGAGATTGATTTGCCAATTACAAAAAATCTCTTAAAAACAAAACAGTCAGTTGAAAAATTCCGCAAAGATTTTGACAAGTCTCATGAGAATATTTTTGCATTTAGTGATCCAAATTCCCCAATAGAATTTATTGGTTGGCGTTCGACCGTTAATTGTAAAATTCGGTCAAGACCAATTGGGAAAATTAAAGAGCATAAATTTTCTAAAAGTCATATCTCTAAGCAAAGAAAAGCTTTTTTTGACAAAAAAGGACTGTTGCAGGTTCAAGTAATAAAACTTGAAGATATTATGAAGAATCATACAGTAAAAGGTCCCGCAATAATCGAATCACCATTTACTACTATCGTACTTGATATAGGTTCAAAAGCGATAAGAACAAACAGAGCTAGTCTTAAAATTAATTTTTAGTTCGAACTAGAAAAAGAAAAATTAGGAAATTAAATGAAAATTAGAAATGAAAAAAAAATAAATATAAAGAAATTTGACCCTTTAACACTAGCTGTACTAAGCAAACGTTTTGAGGCAGTTACATCTAAAATGGCAAATACTCTTTTAAGAACTGGACGATCCGGGGTTCTAAATTTAGCAAGAGATTTTTCTACAAGTATCATTACCAATGACTGTTTTTTGTTAACAGGAGCTGAATCTTTACCAATACATCATTTAAGCGGCGCAGATTTAATGGCAAAATCTTTATTAGAAATGCACCCAAAACTTAAGAGAGGAGATGCTTTCCTACACAATTCTCCTTATCATGGTTGCTCTCATCCTGCAGATCATACAATTCTAGTTCCTGTTATAGACGAGAAAGGAAAACACCATTTCACAGTCTGGGTAAAAGCCCATCAAGCTGACTGCGGTAACGGACAACCCACAACTTATATGGGTCATGCTAGAGATGTTTACGAAGAAGGTGCTCTGATTTTTCCTCCAACAAAGGTCCAAGAAAACTTTAAAGATATAGAAGATATAATTAGGCTTTGTAGAATGAGAATTCGTGTTCCTGAGCAGTGGCACGGTGATTATTTAGCAATGATCGGGGCAGCTAGAATAGGGGAAAGAGAAATTATTGAAATTTCTAAAGAGTACGGATGGAAAACTCTTCATAAATTTACCGACGAGTGGTTTAACTATAGCGAAAAGAGAATGATTTCTGCCATCAAAAAATTACCTACCGGTTCTTCTCAAGCTAAGAGTACTCATGATCCAGTCCCAGGTACCCCTAAAAATGGTATTGAAGTAAAAGTAAAAGTAAAAATTGATTCTAAAAATGCAATGATAGACGTTGATTTGAAAGATAATCCCGATGTTATGCCTTGCGGACTAAATTTAAGTGAAGGATGCGCTAGAACAGGAGCTATGATTGGAATTTTCAACAGTATTCAAGACTCAGTACCCACTAATGCTGGAAGTTTCAGAAGAATAAGAGTTCACATCAGAGAAGGTTGCGTTGTAGGTGGTGGCAAACATCCTGTAAGTATGTCGGTTGCTACTACTAACTTAGCAGACCGTGTGACCAATCCAGTACAAAGAGCTTTTTCGAAAATTAAGGATGGTATTGGGTTAGCTGAATGCGGTGCAATCTTTCCTGCTTCTATGGGTGTTGTTTCAGGCTTAGATCCAAGAAATAATAATGAACCTTTTGTAAATCATCTTTTTTTAATGGTCACTGGAGGTGCTGCGGCTGCTAAAACAGATTCTTGGCTGACAATTCTACATGCGGGAAACTCTGGCATGTGTTTTGTAGACAGTATAGAATTAGATGAATTGCATTTTCCAATCCTTGTCAAAACTAGAAAACTAGTCTCCGATTCCGAGGGAGCAGGAAGAACAATTGGATCTCCCTCTGGATATTGTGAGTATAGCCCCATTGGTGGTGGAGATATTGAAGTAGCATACGTTTCCGATGGAGCGTTTAATCCAGCAAAAGGTACATTAGGCGGCCTTCATGGAGCAGCATCAAAAAATTATTTACTCAAAAAAAATGGGCAAAAAGAGAAGTTGCCTGCTTGTGCCGACATAATCCTTAAGGATGGAGAAACAATAGCGTCTTATTGCACTGGGGGTGGGGGATATGGATACCCTTGGGATCGTCCAGTAGAAAAAGTACAAAAAGACGTTATAGAAAAATGGATATCAAGAAGACGAGCAAAAGAAATTTATGGTGTAGTTTTAAATAATAAATTTGAAATTGATTTTATTAAAACAGAAAAAAATCGAAAAAAACTATCCTTAAAAAAACATTAAGCGAGTGTTCTTTTTTATTTAAAGACAATAAACACTAAGAAAAAGGAGTGAAAAATGAGACTTGAAGGTAAGGTAGCTATTGTCACGGGAGGCACTCAAGGAATAGGTCAAGCTATTTCATTAAGATTTGCTAGTGAAGGAGCAAAAGTAGCTATTGTGAATAGAGACAAGGAAAGAGGGAAAAAAACTGTTGAGAAAATCAATTCTCAAAACGGAAATGCGATGAATTTTGTTTGTGACGTATCTCAAAAAAATTCAGTTTTTCAAATGGTCGATGACGTTTTAGGTCAATTTGGAACAATAGATATCGTTGTAGGAAATGCTGGGATGATGATTAACAAGCCCATAGAACAATATCAAGAGTCTGAGTGGGATTCAATTATAGACATAAATTTAAAAGGAAATTTTCTTTTAGCTCAGGCAGTGGTCCCTATTATGAAGGCAAAAAAAAATGGTAAAATCATATTTATTTCATCAATAGCAGGAACACACGCCTTTCCAAATGCGATACCTTATTGTTCAAGTAAAGGTGGTGTCCATATGCTTACAAAAGCGCTTTCAGCAGAAATTGCAAAAGATGGTATAAACGTCAATTCCATCTCACCAGGCAATACTGCCACACCATTAAATCAGCATCTTCAGGACGACCCTGAGTTCGTAAAACTCATGCAAAGTTTTACTCCAACCGACAGAGCATATATTAGTGCTGAAGAAATGACAGGTGCTGCTGTTTATCTAGCATCCGACGATTCAAGTGCAGTTCATGGACATGACCTAATAGTCGATGACGGGTGGTGTAGCATCTAAGAATTTTAAAAAGGGCCTTTGTTAAAATGAAATATTCAAAAAAAGATACAAAAGAATACGCTAGAAAGAATATGTTTGGTCTGTGGGGGGCGATACCATATCCATTCAAGAAAAATCTGGACCTAGATTTAAAGGGGCTTATATCAGATCTTTCACATTATATAAATATTCTCAAAGCGGATGGGATATATATGGGTGGTATTATTAATGAATTTTGGTCCCTTACTATAGAAGAAAGAAAAAAAGCACAAGAAACTATAGTAAAAGAAAACGCTGGAACTATTAAAACTATATCTATGACTGGACACCATTCAATAAAAACTGCAATTGAATTAACTAAACATGCGGAATCTATTGGGACTGATTTTGCAGCTGTTATGAATCCTTACTACGCGGCAGGAACTAAAGAATTAATTTTCAATTATTTTAAAGAGATCGCAAATTCTGTTGAAATTGGTATTCTTATTCTAAATTCGCCAACAGCTGGCTACTTACTTTCTCCTGAACAAATTGAGTCCCTTAGTGAGATTGATAATATTTGTGCAATTAAAAATGATGGTGGCCTTGAACATACTAATGCAATTCGAAAATTAGTCGGCGATAAAATAGTTGTTAGTGACCCTAGAGAAGATAACCTTTTAGTAAATACAGCTTTCTATAAACAACAAGTTTTTCTAGCAGGACCTTCTTTGCATCTATACCAATGGGAAAACCATTGCCCGATTAAATCTTATGTGGCCCTTGCTCAACAAGGGCAAATCAATGAAGCTAAAAAAATTTCATTTACCTTAGATCCTCTTCGTCGTGTTGCAAAAAAATGGATATGGGATCCTTGGGCAAAGGGCAATCTTCCTATTGCGCGTTTGAAATTTTGGCAATCAATTATGGGGCTCGCAGGAGGGAATGTTAGACCTCCTCTTTCAGAAATGTCACAAGTTGAAAAAAAAGAGTTCAAAATGGAATTAGAAGAAGCAGGACTTAAAACGAAGTAATTTAATAACAAAACACTTTTCGTTTAAAGACCTTCACGTTCTTCATCCCTATAATTTTTTTCGACTAATTCTTCGTCTACTTTACCTTCCTCTCTTAACAGTCCTAGAGGTGCAGGAATTTCTGGACGCCATTTTGTAAGTTCTGGAGGATCAGGCCAACTATAATCCAAATGTTTATAAGAATTAGGTTGATTTGCATTTGATAACATTTCTACCATATCGTCACATATTTCCCTCTGTTGATCTCTGTCGTCTACATCACCCAATAGACGTCCAAAAGGAAATTGAATAAAAACAGCTCGAGGAACAGCTACTCGGATAGTCATCTCGGGTGAGTTGCTGATTGAAATTGTTGAAATACCAAATTCTTCTAGTTTTCTTTGGAGAAGTCCACCAGACCTCATACACAAAGGTCAAACAGGAAATAAAAAGGCAGCATCAACACCTTCAGATTTCATTTTTTCTGCGATTAAGGGAGCTGTTTTCTTTAAAAGAGGATGAAAATTGGGAGTATAGCCCATAGTTGAGTAGAGCGTTTCAGAAAGAGTACCAATTATTCCTTCTTTCTCATACTGAGAGAAAATTTCAACCGGGAAAGAAACATTTCTGTCTTTTGAAAGAAAACTTGTATCTATATGCAAATGAGTATAGAGGCAGTCTTCTTGTTTTGCGTATTTGGGAATTTCTCGATGCGAAGGATCTCCCCAAGTAGGTTCCCTTCTTTCTCGATCATAGTCGTAGGTTTTATCTGTTTTCAAATGAATTCCTGCCGTAGAAATTAAAGATACTTTGCATTCAGACAAAGGTTTAGTTAACGGCGACCAGGGTGTTTTTGATGGATCTGCAAATCGCATATTTTCCATCCTAGAAATCGCACGTGGACTGTTATAAAAATAAAAATCATCTACTTTTTTGTTCATTTTAAAACCTAATATTTGGTAAATAAAATATCGAATAACTTAAAGACTGTTTCTCGGTCGCCATCAATTTTTAATTTATTTTTTTGTTCGACGCCTTCTACACTTTCTCTTCCAAATAATAACAAAATAAGACTTTCTGAATCTACTTCAATTTTAGCATCTATATCAATTTTTAAATCGTAACTTTCCACTGCACTTTCATCAGATATTCGAATAATCCATTTCTTTCTTGGGTTTTGTGAAACAAAAAGAAAAGAAGCTTGAAAAGGAATTTTCTCGCGCCTATTGAAAAGACGACAGATTTGGATAGGAAGAAAAGGCAAAATTCCTTTCACACCTTCAACAGAAAGATTAATCCCTTTATCATGTCCATAACGAATATCCCAATCATGAAGTACTATTTCAAATAACCGCTGTCCAATCCAAAATCCTAAAGGGATGAGTCCTCTGGGATGAAACCCAAGTTGTTCTGAATTTTCAGAATTGATTTTATTCATCTGTGATTGTAAATCATTCGATGATTTTACAAATCGTTCCAATAACAATTCATGAGACAACTCCATAAGTTCTTTCCCTTTTGTGTCTCTAATTGCATAAAACTCCTCAATATCTTTTCCATAAGGAGGTTCAGGTGAGAGATTCTTTATAGCACGTTCAATTGAGTATGAATAAAACTCTGTTCCAGTAACCAAGTGGCTAACAATATCTTTAGGGCACCAACCTTCACAATAAGTTTGCTTTTTCCAATCATTATCAGAAAAATCTTTCCAGTAAGAAATACATTGATTAGTTAGAATTTCTAACAATGGAATTCTTGAAAAAAAATCACTATTCACCATGAAACAACCTCAAACCATAAAGTAAAACTTAATTTAGTTTTCTTTAAAAAATATTTAGCATTAAAATTTCAAAAAATTAATGTATAAACAGTATGTTAATGGTGAAATTGGAAACAAATCAAATCTAAATTTTAAGAGGATTAAATTTTGTCATTTCCTTTAATGGTCGTTTCTAATTTAAAAGGGGAATTATTTGAACATCCAACTCTCAAAATGGTTGGAGCATCTGGGATATATGCAAAAATTCCTGAGAGAGAAGAACTATCTAAACTTCCCGAAGGAAGTAAATTTTTTACTATCCCTAATAGTCATCCAGGAGGTGTTGACCCAAAAAACAATAAAGTAAAAATTATCAAAAAATCAAATTGGACAAAAGAATCATTTTCTATCCAAGCGGCAAGTACTTTTCCTGCACCAGGATGGATGAGGACACTCCTTCCATTTTCGAATATAACAAAGCCTACTGACACTTTGCCACTATGGGCATATACCGCAATTGGGTTTGATCAGGAAAAAGAAGAGTTTATGTGTGCCGCAGTACAAGTTGACAACTGTAAACGTTGGGATCCTTTTAATTTTGATGACTCTAACTTAAGGGTTGAAATTAGCAAAATGAAAAAGAAATTCCCAAAAAACAGAATAATTTCACATCTTGCGTACTGTGCATCTGAATCTCATTGTTTCGCAGCTAAAAATTTTTTCCACCAAAGGTGGGAATTTGGTATTCCTATAGCCCCCCTATGTAATGCTGACTGCCGTGGGTGTATCTCTTTGCAAACTGACGATCTATTTCCTGCTAGTCATGACAGAATACAATTTGTACCCACACCCGAAGAAATTACCGAGATTACTGCACCCCACCTTGAAAAAGCAGAACATAGTATGGTGAGTTTTGGCCAAGGATGCGAAGGCGAACCATTACTGCAAGCAGGTATAATAGAGCGCTCTTGTCAAATGATAAGGAACCAAACTGATAAGGGTACTATCCACTTAAATACCAATGGTAGTAATACAAAAGCTATTAAAAAACTTGCAGAAGGTGGACTGGAAAGTATTAGGATAAGCACAAATAGCTTTATTCGAGAATGGCATAATGCATATTATCGTCCGGAAGACTACGATATTACAACTATATATGATTCTCTTTGCGCGGCTACAGATAGTGGGTTATATACACAAGTAAATTATTTAGTTTTTCCGGGAATAACTGATTTGGAAGCAGAAATAGAAGCATTAATTAAAACCTGTTTATCAACTGGAGTTCATGTTATCCAAATGAAGAATTTATGCATTGACCCAGATTTGTATGTTAAAACATTGCCAAACATAGATAAAAAAGGCGATGCTGTAGGAATGAAAAAATTATTAGATATAATAAAAAAAGAACTACCAAACGTGGCAATAAGATACTATAACCGTCCAAAAAATGAGTGGCATATTGATCCAAAAAAATAAGGACTCAAGATTTTAAAATGGAATCAAAAGAATTACTACAAATACAACCTATTTCCGAGATGCCTATTGCGAAGTATCCGAATGAAAACTTATCTCAAAACTCACTATCAGCTTCTTTGATTTCACTTGGTTGTTCTAAAAATACGGTAGACAGTGAAATAATGTTAGCTTCGCTATCTTCTTATGGATTTAAACTCGAGCCCGAATTTCAAAAAGCAGAAATTGTAATTATAAATACTTGTGGATTTATTGAGGAAGCGAAACACGAATCTATTGATACAATTTTAAGCATTGGAGAATTAAAAAAAGAAGGCATAGTTAAATTAATTGTGGTCGCAGGATGTCTTGTCGAGAGATATAAATATGAACTCACAAAGGAACTCCCTGAAGTTGATCTTTTTATTGGCACAAGAGAATACGATCGTTTAGGAGAATTATTAGTCCCAAAAATAAGTAAAAAAGAATCTTCTAATGAATCCTTTTCTGATACTTTAATGGATTACAGTAGAAGACTCCCACGTATACTTTCTGATCCTGGACCAAGCGCATATATAAAAATCGCAGAAGGTTGTTCTAGGCCATGCACTTTTTGCGTAATTCCTCGTTTCAGGGGGAAATTTAGATCTAGGCCTATGGAGATTATCTTAGATGAGGCAAAAGCTCTCGGAGAATTAGGAGTGAAGGAAATCAATCTTCTTGCTCAAGAAATAACAAGTTATGGTACGGATATTGGAATAGGCTGGTCTCTAGCAAAACTTTTAGAAAAATTAGACGAAGTTAACAATATTGAGTGGATTCGTGTGCTTTACAATTATCCTAGAGGTGTAACTGACGAACTTTTAGACACATTTCGATTACTTCCTAAAGTTTGTGAATATATAGATATGCCTCTTCAGCATATTTCAACTAAAATCTTAAATTCTATGAGGCGAGGAATTGATGAAAAAGAAACAAGAAAACTTATTGAAAGAATTAAAGAGAAAATTCCAAATTGTGCAATAAGAACAACAATGCTTGTTGGTTATCCTGGCGAAACAGATAAAGATTTTGAACTTTTACTTAAATTTGTAGAAGAAACACGTTTTGCAAGACTAGGAGCTTTTGTTTTTTCTCCCGAGGAACGATCAATAGCCGCAAGACTTCCAAATCAAATACCCTATGAAGTCGCTAAAAAAAGAACTAACGAACTTCTTGAATTACAAAAAAGAATTATGGAAGAAGAAAATAAAAAGCTTATTGGAACAAAGACGAATGTCCTTATCGAAAAACTTTCTGAAGAGGGTTTGCTTCAAGGAAGAACTCGATTTCAAGCACCAGATGTCGATGGAGATGTTTATCTTAATAAAACAGAAGGAATTCCAGGGGAAATCATATCAGGAAATATAGTAGAAACAGACGGAATTAACCTTATAATAGAAAAAGATTAACTACAAAAATCTCAATGTCAGAGGATACAAATTATCCCCCTACATTGAGATTGAAACTTAATTATATTCTCCTGCTCTAGGATGGATAGGTGGATTGGCACCGGCATCAGAAATTGTCCACCGTCTAGGATGTACAACAAATCTAACTCGATCTGCTTGTGCAACAGGGCCAGACATAAACTTTTCAATAAACTTCTCAGGAAGATATCTCTCTGCACACCGTCTCAACAATTCGTGATCTAGACCTACATTTTCAATTAGTTCAACATCGCCCTCACATACCACCTGTTTGTATGGTGGGTCATCCTTATCTACTACTATAGATATTCTTGGGTCTCTTCTCACAATTTTTGTATGAATCCCAATCGTTTTAGTACTAATTAAAAATTTACCATCCTCCCATATATACCAAATTGGACGGATAAGCGGACTACCATCCTTCCTTGTAACAGCAAATCTACAAATTCGTTTTTCTGACAACAAATCATCTATAAAAGCTTTATCGCCCATTTCAGAACCTCCAAAAAGTGACCCTAAAAATAGTTATTAAGAAAAAGAAAAAGCCTTGTAAAGATTACTACTCAGATAAAAACAGATCAAGATTTATATTTTGTGAATAAAAACTTAACTTCTGCCAAAAGAAATCGCTATCATTCCAAACACAGTGAGGAAAACACCAATAATCATCGAAAATTTAATTTTTTCCACTTTCCTCAGAAACAATGCCGTTAGTAAAAGCGAAAAAACTGGAGAAGAAGTTATTATTGGAGAAACTACGCTGACATCCCCGTGCAGAACTGCAAGATTCATAAATACTTGATTAGCAGCATTTAAAACCCCCATCAGTAAGACTACAATAATGACTGAACGTCCACCCCACTCAAAGAGTGATGCAGGAACAAAAGATCTAAGACTCATTAAAATCGGGATGCCAATCAAATTGCCCCAAGCTATAGTTAAAGCGGTATTTGGAAAAGCATCAAGTCCTTTTTTTCTTATAAATGTGCTCAAGCCCATAGACAAAGCACTCGCAAATCCCCAAATTATTCCACTATGAAACCACTGGTTTTCATCAGGCTCATAACTAACAAGAGCAACTCCTAGTATAACTAATGCAGTCCCTATAAGCACAAAAAGTCCTGGTCTCTCAGACAAGAAAAGAACTGCTAATCCTAAACTCAACAAAGGAGAAGTGCTCATTAGAGTTGTCAGACGAGGTGGACCTATCGTCGAGAGAGCTTTGTAGTAGACAAAACGCCCGTAGCTATAAGCAGTTATTCCAAGTAAAGAAAACCACCCTAATCCAATCCAATCAAATTCACCCTCTTGGTAGGTCCAAAATCCAACTAAACTGAGTACCACACAATTAACCGCATTAGTAAAAACACAGACAGCTAAGATTCCAATTCTTTTAAGAAAAACGGAAATAACCACGCCTTGAAAAGCTAATACAATTGAGGCGGTTAACGCCCACAAAATACTTGTTAAATGTGCACTCATAATAATCCATTCAAAATTAATTTTTCTTATCCATGACGGCTTATTCCAATTCCGATTACTCCTAAAACTGTAATTAAAATTCCAATTACAACACGTAAATTTAAATTTTCAGTTTACCTTAAAAAAATAGCAGAAAGGATCAAAACAAATACTGGAGCAGAACTCCCTATGGGTACTGCTAAAGATATCTTTCCTCGCATTGACTGATTAATCAAAACTTGAGCGAAACTGTTCATTGTGACTCCAATCAAAAGAAGAGGAATCATCTTCTTCGCATCCCCCAGACAAAAAAATTTTTTAGGCAAGAACTTTCTTAGGATCTCTCCTGTAGGTATCGCCACAAGAGCAGACCAAGTAGTTAACAAAAAAGGTTCTGCCATATAATTCATTCCTCTATTCCGCATATATGCACTTGCCGTAAGGAACAATACACTCATAAAAGACCAGCCGAGTCCCGCTCGTATCCAACCAGAGCTGGAAGGTTCATAACTAACCATTATAACACCACATATTACAAAGAAGGTTCCTAAGAAAATCTCCAAATTTAGATTTTCACCCAAAAGGAAAACAGCGATAAACATACTTGGGATTGGAGTAAGGCTTACTATTGTGACATGACGAGAAGGTCCAACAGTACTCATTCCAGTATAAAAAACCCATCTATTTATGCTATAATTGATAATCCCAAGAAGACCAAACCAAAAAAATGCTTCCCATCTCAACAATTCCCAATCTAGAAAATAAAGACCTACCCCTCCTAAAATTAAAACATTCCCAAGATTGTTAATTTGCGCTAAAGCAAAAGCTCCCATTCGTCTCAAGACTATAGTGAAAAGTACATTTGTAGCAGAAATTGCAAGAGTCCCAAAAAAGGCAAATAACACTGTTTCTGTCTCTATGCTCAAAAAAATTCTCTTTATTTTTTAAAATAATATCAATTTTTTTAAAAATCGGATAAAATACGAAACGTAGGTTAAACTAAACTATTTGAGGAATTTTACGCAAATATAATGTACAAAAAGAATTTATTTTGTTTTAAAAAGAGGAAGCAACTTTATGTATAAAACAGTATCAGAAAACAAAATGTTTCAAATTAAAAAGTTTATTTCTGTATCATTTTTAACTGTTGTTTTTATGGCACTTTCACTATTTTCAGTTACAGATACTGCTGCATACAAAAATCAATCTTTACCCTCTTTAGCCGGATTAGTAAAAAAAGTTAGTCCTTCTGTAGTCAATATAAGCACAGAAACAATAATTAAAACGAGAACAAGAACTCAAATGCCTGGAATTCCAGGTGGGCCAGATGATTTTTTTCGAAGATTCTTTGATTTTCCTCCTGGATTTAGATCTCCCTCACCAAGAACACAATCAAGAAAGAGAAGAAGTGCTGGGACAGGATTTGTCATTGATTCCTCCGGACTAATACTTACAAATTATCACGTCATTATGACTGGCAATAATAAGACAGCCGATAAAATCACTGTTAAATTTAAGGAAGGCTCAAAAGGAAGAAAAGCGAAACTTATAGGTAAAGATAAAGAAACTGACTTAGCCTTACTACAAATCGAAAAAAAATCAGGTGATTTTTTCCAAGCAGTAAAATTTGGGAATAGTGATTCTCTTCTTGTTGGCGACTGGGTAGTAGCAATAGGCAATCCATTTGGTCTGGGTCATACAGTCACAGCAGGAATAGTGAGTGGTAAAGGTCGGATTGGCAGAGGTCGTTATCTTGACCTAATACAGACAGATGCTTCCATAAACCCAGGGAATAGCGGGGGACCTTTATTTAACTTAAATGGTGAGGTTGTAGGTATTAATCAATCAATCTACACAAAAAGTGGTGGGAATATGGGTATCGGATTTGCCATACCAATCAATACCGCAGAAAAAATCATTCCTCAGATTAAAAGAGGAGGAAAAGTATCCAGAGGGTTCTTAGGTGTTTCTATTCAACCAATCACAGAAATTATTGGAAAAAGTTTAGGGCTTAAAAATACTACTGGTGCCCTAGTTTCGAATTTAACTACAGACGGTCCTGCTTTTAAAGCAGGAATCAAACGCGGTGATATTATTATAGGTCTTAACTTAAAAACAATAAAAAATCCAAGAGACCTAATGCTTGCTGCGGCTGACCTTAAACCTGGTTCTAGAGCAACCGTGCATATCATCCGTAACAAGAGAAAAATTAGTGTAATGTTAACCGTCGGCCAACGACCAAGTTCAAAGCAGGTTGCAAAAGCTTTTTCTAAAAAACAGATATCAAAAAGGCTTGGGATTGAAGGACAGAATCTAAATGCAGCACTTGCAAAAAAATTACGTACAAGAAGAAAAAATGGTGTAGTAATTTTAAAAGTACTTCAGAATTCTCCAGCTGCTTTTGCCGGACTTAAGCGGGGTGATATTATTTTTGAAGCAAATCGAATGCAAGTTAAAAATATGCTTGATTTGGAAAAAGCTCTTAAATCAGCAAAAAGTGGATTTCTACTTTTACTAGAAAGAGATGGTTCTCCATTTTATATTGGAATCCAATAGGTGACTCAATTTTGAACAAAATATTTACAGAACGAATTTTAAATTTAAATAAAGACATGATTGCTTCCGCTATTCAAATTTGTGAAAGAAATAAAGCAGATGCATTATTTCTTTATGCGGATGCAATCGACAATTTAGAAATTTTTGAAGAATTATCTGCTGAATTTAAAATCTTCTTTACTACATCTTCATCAGAAATTTTTAATCAATTAGTTGAAAAGAAATTTCGTGTCTTTCAATTACCAAAAATTTCTCTTAACAGAGTTGATGCTATTAAAATGGGTGTAGTTATTGCTCTAAGTGAAAGTGCTATTTCCAATAAAGACACTATAGTTTGTCTCTCAGGATTGTCAGCAGAAGAACAATTAGACACGATGATGATTTTTGATCTTGAAAAAGAAGAAGAGATGTTTGAAACATCTTCTTCACAATCTTCTTTGAAAACGGAAGACCCAAAAGTATTTGAAACAATCCTTTCCTTAACTTTAGAACTCTCTGCGGAAGGAAGGGAGGGTAAAACCTGTGGTTCTTTATTTGTATTAGGTGACCACGAACTTGTCTTACAATACTCAAGACAACTTATAATCAACCCTTTTCATGGTTACCCGGAAGAACAAAGAAACATTATGGATTCTGGATTAAGAGAAACAATTAAAGAGTTCAGTGCGATTGACGGTGCTTTCGTTATAAGGGGTGATGGGATTATAGAGGCTGCAGGAAGACATCTCAATGCAGCTCCAGAAGAAAATCTGCCCCCAGGTCTTGGTTCAAGACATATGGCAGCAGCAGGAATAACATTAGTAAGTTCTGCAACATCCTTCGCAATCAGTGAATCGACTGGAACTGTCAGTGTTTTTAGAGATGGAAAAATACTCATGCAAATAAGCAAATCACAACTTCAATCTAATTCTGGGCCAAAGAAAAAAAATATTAAAGTTAATCAAAGAACTAATGGGAGATAATAATGATTTACAGAAACCTCTTCGCTTTGCTTGCCCTTATTTTTTTACTGATTTTTGGCGCAAGTTCTGTAATTTTAATTCTTGACCTAATAGGTATGTCTCCTTTTTAGAATCAAAATTGGAAAAGTTTAAAAATTATGGACGTTTTTGATCGATTTAAAAATAACCAATTTCTCTCTCCTGTCTCTTCTAAAACATTACAAAAGATTGGTAATCATTGTAGAATTAATGAAAAAAGTGAAATTCTCGAAATAGACAGTGGGAATGGGGCAGTTTCGATTTTGCTGGCTCATTTTTTTCATTCACAATTAACTGGCACTGAAAATAGGCCTGTCTTCTTGCACGATGCAAAACGTCGTGCACTTTTTGAAGATGTTACTCATCAAGTAAATTTTATTGAATCAGATATTAATAATTTACCCTTTGATGAACATTTTTTTAATCTTGCAATTTATCTTTCTCCACCTTTTCCTTGCGAAACTGACAAATATTTAGTAAAAGTTGCACCTTTTACAGTTCCTAATGGATGGATTTCAATTTCAAACACGGTTGTTAGAGATAAAAATGAATTTAATTTAAAAGAAGAATTTAGAAATTGGATTAAAAGTCGTAATAAGAATATAGAATTAAGAACCATGGAAGAGTCTGTAAAACTCTACGAAGGATTAGGCTTTTCAGTAAAGAAAACTTTAATTGAAGATAAAAAAAGTTGGGAAATATTTTATTCATCACAAGCACTAACCCTCTTAGATAAAAAAAGCGAAAAAAATATTTCTCATATCGAAAAAAAATACTTTGATGAATGGCAAAAAGAATTAGAAATGTATCATAGTGGGGGCGGCAAAGAATCTCTGGATTATGTTACTTTTTTAATCCAGAAAAAATAAATTCCGAAATTAAAAATAATTGGAACCTTCATGCAAGAGCTTTTATCATTTTCTATTTTAGAATTAGGCAAAAGATTAAAGAATCGTTCTTTGTCTTCAGAAGAGGTAACTAAAGCGTATCTTGAAAGAATTAAAGAAACGGATGAAAAAATACATGCTTACTTATCTATACTTGAAGATGATGCAATAAATGCTGCGCAAATAGCAGACAAAGGTTTTAAAAAAAATAACATCTCTTCACCCCTGCAAGGAATTCCAATCGCAATTAAAGATCTATTGTGTATGAAAGGTACAAAGACAACTGCAGGCTCAAAGATTTTAGAAAATTTCATATCTCCTTATGATGCTACAGTAGTTTCAAAACTTAAAAATGCAGGCACTGTCATTCTAGGAAAATTAAATATGGATGAATTTGCTATGGGGTCATCATGTGAACATAGTGCCTTTGGCCCTACTCATAATCCTTGGAATCTAGAACATGTTCCTGGAGGAAGCAGTGGTGGTTCTGCTGCATCTGTTGCCGCTTATTCTTGCATTGCTTCTCTTGGATCTGACACAGGAGGTTCTATCAGGCAACCAGCAGCTTGTTGTGGAGTAGTTGGAATGAAACCTACCTACGGAAGAGTTTCTAGATACGGGTTAATAGCATTTGCAAGTTCATTAGACCAAATCGGACCACTCACGAGAAATGTAGAAGATTGCGCTGTTATATTATCTGCTATTTCTGGACATGATTTAAAAGATTCAACTTCATCAAAAAAAAAGGTGCCTAATTATCTTAAAACTATTGACCGTGGAATTAAAGGTATGAAAATAGGTATTCCGGATGAATATTTTGTTGATGGAATGGATCCAGAAATTAAACAAGCAACAAATGATGCAATTAAAACTATGGAAACCCTTGGAGGGGAAATAATTCGT
Organism: Chloroflexota bacterium; assembly: GCA_002721615.1. Taxonomy (GTDB): domain Bacteria; phylum Chloroflexota; class Dehalococcoidia; order Lucifugimonadales; family Lucifugimonadaceae. The sequence goes on along the minus strand of PBKW01000015.1, from coordinate 6,238 downwards.
ATTTCTTTACCACATACTAAATATGCTCTTCCTATTTATTATATTATAGCCCCTGCTGAAGCTAGTAGTAATCTGTCTCGTTATGATGGTGTGCGATATGGAATGAGGAAAGAAAGCGAATCCGAATATGGTTCACTATTTGGTATGTACTCAGCAAGCAGAGATAACGGATTTGGAAAAGAAGTAAAAAGAAGAATTATGTTAGGGACTTACGCTTTATCGTCAGGATATTACGATGCATATTATACAAAGGCCTTAAAAACGCGAACTCTTGTTTGTGAAGATTTTCAGAAGGCATTTACAAAAGTAGATCTAATTTTATCAGCAACTACCCCAACACCGGCATTTAAGATTGGAGAAAAATTAAATGACCCGCTAAGTATGTACCTTTCGGATATTCTTACCATACCCTGTAATATTGCTGGTTTGCCTGGTATCAGTATACAAAACGGAATAACTTCATCCGGTCTTCCAATTGGTCTTCAACTTATTGGAAAACCATTCGATGAAGAAGGGGTATTGAAAGGAGCGTATGCCTTTGAAAAAGAAACCAAATTTTATTTAAAATCTAGTTCACTTTAGGTATGGAAGGAAAATTGTTGAAATATGAAACTGTAATTGGTCTTGAAGTACATGCTCAACTAAAAACAAAAAGTAAAATATTTTGTGGTTCCGATGCATCCTTTGGGGGAAATCCAAATGAGCACACTTGTACTATAGATTTGGGATTGCCTGGTGTTCTTCCTGTGCTAAATAAAAAAGTTGTGGAAAGTTCCATCAAATTAGGTTTAGCGGTTGGTGCAAAAATATCAGAAAACTGCCGATTTGCAAGAAAACATTACTTTTATCCCGACCTGCCTAAAGGTTATCAAATTAGTCAATATGAAAGTCCTATTTGTGAAGGGGGGGAAATATCCTTCTTAACAAAAAATAATGAAAACATTATTATTAGACTCACTAGAATTCATATGGAAGAAGATGCAGGAAAATTAATTCATGATGATGAATCATTAAAAAACTTAGGTTCTTTGGTTGATTTTAATCGTGCGGGCGTACCTCTTCTAGAAATCGTATCAGAACCAGAATTACGTAGCCCTGAAGATGCAGAACTCTATGCAAGAAAATTAAGAACCTTGGTAAGATATTTAGATATTTGTGATGGAAATATGCAAGAAGGAAGTCTCAGATGTGATGCGAATATTTCTCTTCGAAAATTAGGAGAAAATTCTTTTGGATCTAAAGTTGAAATTAAAAATGTCAATTCTTTTAGAAGCCTTAGGAAAGCCTTAGAATACGAAGAACTGAGACAGTCAGAAATGCTAGATGATGAACAACTCATCTCACAGGAAACAAGACTTTGGGATGAATCTTCTGGTGTCACTAGAAATATGAGAACTAAAGAGTACGCTCATGACTATCGTTATTTTCCTGACCCCGACTTAGTTCCTTTAGAAATAAATCAGGAGTGGATCGAAGAAATCAAAAAGACTTTACCAGAGTTACCTGATGCAAAAAGAGAACGATTTGTAAATAATTATCAATTACCTCTCTATGATTCCGAAGTTTTAACTTCGGAAAATGCACTTGCCCATTATTTCGAAAAAACGGTTGAATATTTTGAACTTAAGGATGTTAAATTAGCTAGCAATTGGATCATGGGTGATATTCTTGGCCTTTTAAACGAACGAAAGATATTAATTGAAGAATGTCCGATCACACCGTCTTATTTAGCAGAAATGATTGCTCTTATTATAGACGGAACTATAAGTGGAAAAATTGCCAAAGAAGTTTTTTCCGAAATGGCAAAATCGGGAAAGAATCCGAAAAAAATTATTGAGGAAAAGGGGTTAAGACAAATCTCAGATTTAGATTCATTAGAAGAAATTGTTATTAAAATACTAAATGAAAACACTGATGAAGTTCGAGAATATAAAGACGGAAAACATAAACTATTAGGTTTCTTTGTTGGTCAAGTAATGAAAGAAACTCAGGGAAAAGCTAATCCAAAAACATTGCAAAAGATTTTAGAAGAACAACTTTCTAAATAAGATTAATATTAATCAAGTTTTCGTAAGTGAATCCAACGTTTTCTTTTATACTCATATCCCCATTCCATTTGACCAGAAAGATAGATCGAAGCATCTTTAGAATTAATATAAATACAAGGCATAGATTGTAAATTATAGTAAACAATGAACTGAGGAGAGAATCTATCAGAAATATTTTTTCTCCTATAAGCTAATGGGCAAAAAAAAATTTTTTCTGTAGAAGAGGTATTTATAAGGAATTTGCTTACCTCGTTCTTTTCGAGCCATTTACGCATATTGTTTGAATATGTATTGTTTAATTGTTCTAAATGTTCTTTTAGGTAAAAGGTTTCAAGTAACAAAGAATATTTTTCTGCAGTGATCGTTTTTTGATAATATCTCAAACTTTTACTTAGACTGTTAATACTTGGAGAGCCAAGACTATGCGAATCTATATGCATACAAGAAAGTAGAGAAAGGAGATAAATAAGAGAAAGGAGATAAATGAACTTTATAAATTGATTCTTAAATGTCAAAAAGATAGAGTTCATTGTCATTCCTAAATTTTAAAAAAATATTAGACCCCTTTATACAGGAGCAAGAATGCATTCAAAACCCAAATTATTAATTGCTGACAGCGCATCGGGAAAATTCTTGCCAAGAGTCCTAGATAGAATTGATCAAAATTCTTTTGAAATTTCTTATCCGGAAACTGAAGATGAAAATTCTTTAATTAAACTAGCTGAAAATGTAGACGCTATATTATGTTATCAAGCAAATATTTCTAATCAAGTAATATCAAACTCTAAATCTCTAAAATTTATACAAAAACACGGACTGAACTGTAAAAATATTGATATAGATGCCGCTCGGGAAAAAAATATAAGGATTTCAACCCAGACACTTCTTAGAAATGTGACAGTAGCAGAACAAGCTCTTGCATTAATTATAGCTTGTGCAAGAAAATTAATTCCTGGGCATACAAGCGTAAAAAATGCTATCTATTTAGATAAAAATATCGAGCCGATTAAAACTAGCCAATGGAATATTCAGCCAAATTGGCCAGAATTACAAGGAATCTCCGAAGTCTATGGATCCAGTGTTGGAATTATTGGTCTTGGTGATATTGGAATGGAGATAGCCAAAAGATGTCACTCTTTCGGTATGGAAATTTCTTACTTTCAAAGAACAAGACACACTCCTGAAACTGAAACTCTTTATTCTGCTTCTTTTTTTTCATTTAATGAACTAATACAAAAAGTTGATTATCTAGTTTTGGTGATTCCTCACACAGAAGAAACGGAAGGACTAATCGGGAAAAAAGAACTCAGTCTTATGAAAAAAAGTGCAACTTTAATTAATGTTGGTCGAGGCGGTTTAGTACAAGAAGCCGAACTTATTGAGGCACTTAGGACAAGAGAAATTAAAATGGCCGGTTTAGATGTTTACGAGATAGAACCTTTACCCAGTTCTAGTCCTCTAATAAATTTAGATAACGTAGTATTACTCCCACACACTGGGGCAGGTTCTAATAAACATTGGGACATAGACATACCAGCATCTCTTCAAAAGATTAAAGATTTCTTTTAAAAATTAAATTTACGAATTAGAATTATTTTTTTTATATTCAATTAACTCAATAGCTAATCCACCAGTAGTTTCCTTTTCAGTGAAGGTGATAAAACCTCCGCGAGAACCATATCTTGGAGGTTCAACTGTAAATTTAACTCCCTTTGATTTCCACTCTGTAATTGTAGATTCAATATTTTCAACTTTAAAGCAAATGTGATGAAAACCTTCTCCACTATGTCTAATAAATTCATTAATTGATGCATCTGGATTGTCAACTTCTACGAGTTCAATTACTCCGTTTTTTGTCTCATAAAAATCCAGCTTTGAGGTTCCTTCTTCCCTTTCATAAACAATTCTTTCAAGAAAATTAAAACCAAGTAAATCATTCATCAAGCTTTTTTTTTCAGTTGCATTGTTTACAGCATACCCAATATGATCTATTTCAAGCATAAGATTCTCCAAATAAAAAAAAATGAAATATAAATGTAATTCTGATCAAAACTATGAAAATATTCGCACTATACATTCTTAATCAGTAGAAAATAATTTCGATATTATTGAAAGTGATGAATGGTGAAAAATTTTTTGTACATTTTAAACATTACCTTGCCAGTTATTATTCTGCTTGCAATAGGTTTTTTGTATGCTTCTAAAAAAAAGATTAATCCTAAAACGTTAACAGATATTGTTTTATTTCTTTTGGCCCCAGCCTTAATTTTTCATACTCTTTCCACTCAAAATCTCGATATTCAAAACATCTTCGCAATATGCTTTTTTTCTCTCGCTATTCTTTTAATACCTGGTTTTATAGCCACATTAATAAAAAGAATTCTAAAAATAAACAGTTCTGTTTTTGTCCCTACGATAATGATCATGAATTCAGTTTCTCTGCCATTCCCTCTTGCCTTTTTAGCTTTTGGAGAAGAAGGGCTTTCTCAAGTTGTGCTCTTGTCTATTCCACAGATTTTTGTAACTTTTACTATTGGCATTATAATCTATGGTGGAAGATCAAATCTAAAAGAACCTTTTAGAATGCCTGTCTTATACGCTTCTATAATTGGAATCTTGATTGCAATTTTCAAATTTCCAGTTCCTATTTTTGTTGAGAAATTTGCACAAATGACTGGCCGCGGGATGTTTCCTCTTGAACTTTTTGCTTTGGGATATAGACTTCGCGATATAAGAATTTCAGACGTTAAAATTAGTTTATTGGTTTCGTTTCTTAGATTCACAATAGGATTTGCTACCGCATTTTTACTAACAGAATTTTTCACGATGAATAAAATATTAAGAGCATGCATTTTTTTAGTTTCATGCAGCCCTCCTGCAGTTCTAAATTACGTTTTTGCAGAACGATATACCGAAGAAGGAAGAATCGCTGCATCGATTGTCTTCACGGGAACGATTTTCAGCTTAATTACAACTCCATTATTAATTTTATACTTAAGTCTTACCTAGACTTTTTTTTAAGAAAATTTCGAATTGAATCGGAAAAAATATAAATGACTAATACAAGAACCAAAGATAAAATTATTAAAGATATAAAAACTGTATATTCTTCATCATAGAAACTCGCCCCTTGAAGGCTCAGCATAACGGTCCCTGGAATTCTTCCTATAAATGCGAGTAGAGTAAAAGTAGCTACATTAATCGGACTAAGGCCAAGTAAAAAACACATTATGTCTTTTGGGAAACCAGGGATCAGAAAAAGAATGAAAACTATAGTAGAACCTCTATTTGTCGTCAAAAAATCAAATTTTTGTAAAAGTTTTTTTGAAACTAATTTTTGTATATAGGTCCTTCCAAGTATTCGTCCCAGCATAAAAGCTATCCAACTGCCAACGGTAAGTCCAATAGTACTATATATAGAAGATAACCAAACTCCATAAAGATATCCTCCCAACAAACCAGTCAACTCTCCAGGTACTGGAGAAAGTATAACCTGGGAAATCTGGATCCCAATAAAAATAAACGGGCCCCAGAATCCATAAGATGAAATCCATGCACGTAAAGTCTCTTTATGCTCTTGTAACTCTATTAAAAAAATGCATAGTGCATAGATCTCACTTCTGAAAAAAAGTAGAAATCCAACTATTAAAATTAATGTTGTAAAGAGAAAAAATTTATTTTTTAATAGATTCAAATTAAAATCTCACAAGATAAATATTATATGCACATAGATTTCTTATTGACAGAATATACATCGCTATTCAATATCTTTGAAATAACTTTTTTTATTCTTTGCTTTTTTTCATAAAAGGACTAATTGAACTTAGAGACTGGTACAGAAAAATGACTGAAATTACACCTAAATCATTACACAACAAATGTCAGATTCTTTCTAAAAAACATGGATTTGAAATATCTGGTATAGCTTCTATTTCGTTAGAAAAAGAACATCAACGCTATTTGTCTTGGATAAATAAGGGTTACGCTGGAGAAATGGAATATCTAAAGAAAAATTCAGAATTACGTTCTAGTTTAGAGAAAATCTGGCCGAACACAAAATCCGCCCTTGTTGTTGGAATACAATATAAGTCTAACAAAAAAAACACAAAACTTTCCTCTTCAGATAACCATGGGAAAATTGCCGAATACGCCCAAGGTGGTGACTACCATAAATTTATAAAAAAAAGACT
>PBKW01000014.1 GCA_002721615.1 Chloroflexota bacterium | reverse complement strand
AAGATATGATGGGTGATGGTAAAGATATGATGGGTGATGGTAAAGATATGATGGGTGATGGTAAAGATATGATGGGTGATGGTAAAGATGGAGCACCACCAGTAGGTGGAGATGATCATGGATCTGGTAGTGGAGCACCACCAGTAGGTGGTGATGATCATGGTGGCGGTGGCGATGGTAGCCCACCTCCTAGTGGCGGCGGTGGTGGACCTGGACCTGGTGGACCTGGACCTGGTGGACCATAAAATGAATTGATAATAAATAGGCTGATATTCTCAGCCTATTTATTTTTTAGATTAGTTAACTGGAACTATAAATCTATTAGTTACCTGTAGAAAAGATTCATATATAAAAACTATTATTTAATCAAATATGATAAATAAAAAATTAAATAAAAATTTCAGTTTTTGAACCTATAGGATTAATTTTATTAGAAAAATCTCTTAATTCTTTCATTTCTTGACTTGTAATAGGTGAGAAATTTTTAACAAATTTAAGAGCTAACTTAAATAATTTTGGATCTCCCGGTGAAAGAAGTGAAGTGACTGATTTTGACAAGGTAAATTTTAATGCTAATTCTGCGAAATAAGGATCATCTATAGGTTCATACCAACAATTTTTATATTTTCTATTTTTAGGATCATCCCACATTTGAAGAGCCATAGATTTTAGAGCTAAAACAGCTATACCTTTATTTTTTGCGATTTCTAGTAATTCTGATCCAAATCCATGTTTTAAATAAACACCCCAATTCACGGGCATTAATATAGAGTCAAATTCAAATGATTCTATTAATTTTTTTGCTACTTTTTCTGAATGACAAGAAAATCCTAAATACTTTACTAAACCTTTTTCTTTAGCTTTTTGAAGAGTTTTCATTGCTCCATCATCAGCCATAACTTTATCAAAATCTTCATCATTCTTCATTGCATGTAATTGATACAAATCAAAATAATCGGTTTTTAAAATCTTTAAAGAATTATGTAATTCTTCTGTAGCCTCTTTTTCAGTCCTTTTATTAGTTTTACAAGCAAGAAAAGAGTTTGATCTATATTTTTTTAAAGATAGGCCTAGAAGTTGTTCTGCATCTCCATATCCAGGAGCTACATCAAAATAATTTATTCCTTCAGAAATAGCATCAGAAACGATAGAATCAGATGAATATTGATCTAATCCTTTTATGACAATACCTCCTAACCCTAACACTGATAAATATTCATTTTTATTTCCAAATTTTCTTTTTTCTATTTTCATAATTTTACAATTTCAGATTAACTATCTATAGGATATTCATATTTGGTATTATTAAATAAATTCCTAGCTTTTAATTATAAACTGAAAAAATAAATAAAATTAATCCATTATAAAATTATGCAAATAAAAAACTTAAAAGATCCTATACTTGTAGCTCCAAGTCCTACTCCTTTCAATAAAGATGATTCAGTAAATTATTCAGCAATAGAAAAGAATGTATCGAAATGGCTTGAGACACCATTAACAGGATTCGTTTTAGGTTCTGAAAATGGAGAAGAGAGTTTTCTCTCTCAAGAAGAAAAAATTAAAATAGTATCCACAGTTTCTCAAGTAAACTCAGGGGAAAAAATTGTTATTGGAGGACTAGATAATCCATCAACTATTGAAACAATCAAAGAATCAGAAAAACTAGTGAAATCAGGAACGGATCTTATTAGAATCCGAATTCCTAGAAATAGAGATTCAGTAATGCCCTATTTTGAATCTGTGTTAGACAAAATTCCTGTACCTGTACTAGTAATACATCAAATGGCTCCAGGGAATTTTGATAAATTCTCAACTGAAACAGGTGCATCTTCAGAAGACATTGGAGAAATCTGTTCACATCCAAATGTTTTTGGTTATATTTCAAGTAGCTTAATAAGATTTGAAGCTAAAGTAAAACAACATATTCCAGCAGAAAAAAAATTCTGGACTTGTAATGGAATATTAACACTTCCTGGGGTTGCTATAGGTGCGAATGGAGCATGCATGATGTTTGGAAACATAGCACCAAAGATATCTTTAGATATACTTTCATTAGCTATGAATAATCAATTAGATCAAGCTTATGAACTACATTCTTCAATAATTGATGCTGACTGGAATGTGTTATCTTCTGGCGCTGCAGGGCTAAAATATGCTTTAGATCTACTAGGATTCGAAGGTGGACTTCCAAGAAGTCCCATGCTAGAGCTAAATGAAAAGAAAAAAAGGTTGATTTCCGAATCGTTAACTAAATCAGGTTTAATATAATAATCTACTGAGCTGTATATCCTCCATCTACAGGAAGACATACTCCTGTAATAAAAGAAGCTTCATCAGAAGATAAAAAAAGGGCAGCATTTGCAATTTCATCTGGATTTGCTAGTCTTCCCATTGGATGCAAAGATTCAAGATCAGATAATATTTTTTCATCCTTCAATAGATCTTGAGTGAGTTTTGTTTTAGTGAAACCAGGACATAAAGCATTAACTCTAATATTATATTCTGCTAAACCCACTGCCATATCTCTAGTCATCTGAATAACTCCTCCTTTTGAGTGAGGATAAGGATTTAAACCATTAGAAATTTTTTTATTATAACCAACTAAGCCAATTATCGAAGCCATATTCAAAATTGACCCACCACGGTTTTTTTTCATTTCTTCAACTGTAAACCATGACATTAAATATGTTCCTTTCAAGTTAATATTAATTACCCAGTCCCATGTTTGTTCAAAATCAAATTCAGATGGTGCATTTCTTTGAGTAACACCTGCACTATTAACCAAAATATCTATTTTTCCTAATTTATCTGTAGTGAAATTAACTAAATATTTTGCATCAGAACTTAAAGATACATCTCCTTCCACAGTTTCAAAATCATAATTTTTCAATAATTTTTTAGTATTCTTCAAATTTTGATTATTTACATCAGTTACAATAACTTGAGCACCCTCATCCAAAAATAATTTTGTACATGCCTGACCAATACCTGAACCTCCTCCAGTTATTAGAACCTTCTTCTTTTCTAAACGCATATTAAATAAAATATAATGTATACTATTGAACTTATAATTAATCTTAAACTTAACTTATAAAAATTGTCTATTTCAGAAAATATAAGAAAACAAATGAATGATAGTTCTTGGATCAGAAAAATGTTCGAAGAAGGAATTATTTTAAAAGAAAAATATGGCACAGAGAATGTCTTTGACCTATCTTTAGGGAATCCTAATGCTGAACCTCCTGATAAATTAAAATCAGTAATGAATTCAATTATAAATAATGATGAAAAAGGATTACATCGATATATGCCTAATGCTGGTTTTCAAGATACTAGAAAAAGTATCGCAAACAATATAAATTCTGAAACAAATCTTAATTTTACAGAAGAAGAAATAATTATGACTTGTGGTGCAGCAGGAGCAATAAATGTTTTCTTAAAATCAATATTAGACCAAGATGATGAAGTAATAATTATCAGTCCTTATTTCGCAGAATATTTATTCTATATAAAAAATCACAATGGAATTCCCGTGATAAGTAGATCAAACAAAGATTTCCTACCTAATTTAGAGGATTTATCAAAAAAAATTAACAATAAAACTAAAGCAATACTTATTAACAGCCCTAATAACCCTAGCGGAGTTATTTATCATGATGAAATAATCAAACAATTAGGACTACTATTAGAAAAATTTGAGAAAAAATATGAAAAATCTATTTATTTAGTTAGTGATGAACCTTACAGAAAAGTGGTATATGAAAAAAAATGTCCATATATATTCAATTTCTATAAAAATTCTGTAGTAGTTACTTCATTTTCAAAAGATTTAGGTTTAGCTGGAGAAAGAATTGGATACATAGCTTTTAATCCTAAAATATCCAATAAATCTGATCTTATTGATGCTGCTATTTTTTCTAATAGAACATTAGGTTTTGTGAATGCTCCTGCTATTTCACAACGTATTGTAAAAGAATTACAAGATAGTGTGATAGATATTACATTCTACAAATCAAAAAGAGATTTTTTATATAAAGAATTAATCAGAATAGGATATAAATGTATATTGCCCCAAGGTGCTTTCTACATGTTCCCTAAATCACCTATAAAAAATGATGAAAAATTCGTGCAAATTTTACAAAGTAAAAGAGTATTAGTTGTTCCTGGTGTGGGATTTGGGACTCCTAGTCATTTCAGAATATCTTATTGTGTTGATGATTCAACTCTAGAGGGATCCATAAAAGGATTCGAAGAAGCTTTTAATGAAATTTAAATATCAAATGATTTAAGATCTTTAAGACCTGATCCTGTAAGTGGCACTAAAACTTTAGAACTATGAGTTAATACACCTTCTTGACATAATTTTTCTACTCCAGCAATTACTGCGGCACAAGTAGGTTCTACCAATACTCCTAATTTAGCTAAATTTCTATGCCATTTAGAAATACTCTTATCATTTACTGATATAGCACTACCATTAGATTCAAGTATAGATTGAATAACCTGATTTTTTCTAGGAGGTTCAGATACTGCAATTCCTCCAGCAATAGTAGAACTATTAGTAGGATTAAAATTCCATTTTTTCCCTTTTATTTCAGATTCAATCGGATTGAAATCTTCAGCTTGAACACAATGTAGATTTGGCATTTTTTTTATTTGTGAAGATTCAATCAATTCCTGATATCCCTTAAAACAACCTATCAATAAAGAACCATTCCCTACTGGAATAACTATATCGGTTATATCATTATTAAATGTTTCTTTTATTTCGTAAGAAAAATATTTCATACCTTCACAAAAATATGGACTGTAATTATGAGATAGATATATTAAATTATTTTTTTTACTAAATTCTTGNGCTGCTATAGTAGATGACTGCCTAGGNCCCTCAATCAANTGAATATTAGAACCATAAACTTTAATTTGATCAATNTTAACTTGAGGAGTTTTTTNNGGNANAAATATATGAGANTTCATNNCNGCTTTTGCNGCATAAGCNGCTATAGAAGCTCCAGCATTNCCTGANGAATCTTCAACGAATTCCAATACAGATTCATTAAGAGCAGCATTAATNAAAGTAGCAGATCCCCTATCTTTAAATGATCCTGTAGGAGAAATGTTTTCTAATTTCATCCAAAAAGATTTTATATTGAAAATCTTTTCAAATTCTGGAAAATTCAATACAGGAGTGTTGCCTTCACCAAGGTATAGCCTACCAAAATTTTCAATTGGCATTCTAGGAAAATAATGTTCAGAAAAGTCATCGTAAACAATATCAAAAACTCCATTACAATCACATTTTAGTGAAAAAACTGAAGGTTCAGTATCCTTACCACATTCTAGACATTTAAAATGGAATTTATTTGAATGATTCTTAATATTCATTTAATTATAGTAATTATTATTTAGATAGATTATTGTATACCTAATCTATTTTATATGTTTCCAATAATTCAAAAAAAATCAGGAGAATAAAATGTCGAAAACAGGTTTATCTGCAGTTCTTTTTGATAGAAAAGACCACAAAAATAAATGGGAATTAGAGGAATTGCCTTTGCCAGAAACAGAAAATGACGGGATTTTAATCAGAGTTCAAGCTACTGGGATATGTGGATCAGATCTACATGTTTGGAGAGGAGATGGTAAAAAGCCTGAAGACCCTAAAGAAGAGCCAAAAACTCTAGGGCATGAAATGATGGGAACAGTATACAAGATGGGTAAAAACATTAAATTTGACTCTTTAAGAAACCCATTAAAAGAAGGAGATAGAGTAATATTCCCTTATTTTTTTCCATGCATGAGTTGTTATAACTGCATTAGAGGAGAGTTCGGAGCATGTAAATTTAGATCTAGAAAAACATACCAAGAATGGAAATATTGTAATTCAGGTTTTTCTCAATATTATTACCTAAAACCTCCACATTTTATATTTCACGCACCTGAAGATCTATCAAATAATTCATTAGTAGCACTAAATTGTGCTCTAGCACAAGTAATTGAAGTATTCAATGTAGCTAAAATTGATTTTGGTGACAATGTAGTAATTCAAGGTGCTGGAGGATTAGGAATTTATGCTACTTCTGTAGCACGAGAAATGGGAGCAAATAAGGTAATCGTAATAGACGGACAAAAACCCAGACTAGAATTAGCTAAAAAATGCGGTGCTAGTGATACTATTGATATCAATGAAATATCTCTACCTGAAGAAAGAATTAATCTAGTTAAAGAACTTACTGACTCAATTGGTGCTGATTCAGTTATTGAACTAGTAGGATTCCCCTCTGTTTTAGAAGAAGGTATCAAAATGTGTAGAATGAGAGGGAAATACTTAGAAGTTGGAAGCATTACACTCAATAACATGATAAACATAGACGCGAATTATCTAGTAACTAATCAAATTAGATTTTTATCATTCCAACATTATGATCCATGGGTTATACCTAATGCAGTTAAATTTTTACAAAGAACAAAAAATAAATACCCTTTGAACAATCTAATTTCTCACCAATTTCCTCTTGAAGATATAAACAAAGCATTTCAAAAATCAGATTGGACTTCAAAAAACCAAAACTCTGAAATTACTAGAGCTATTATTAACCCTTAAGAAAAAATACTTTAAAATAAACAAGGAGATATGATGGATCTAAATTTAAAAGGTAAAACAGCTTTCATTACTGGTGGAAGTGACGGAATTGGAAAAGCTACTGCAATGATTTTAGCTAGTGAGGATTGCAAAGTAGCAATTTGTGCTAGAGGCATAGAAAAACTAGAAAATACACAAAAAGAAATCTTAGAAAAAACTGGTAACAAAGTTGAAATTTTCCCAACTGATGTTCGTAAAGAATCTGAAGTAACAGAAACTATCAAAAAAGTTTTTTCTATCTTTGGTTCTATAAACATTCTTATAAATAATGCAGGAACATCTCATGCGAATTCATTTGAAAATACAGTAAATGAAATCTGGGAAGAAGATTTTTCATTAAAAATTTATGGAGCAATTTATACTTCTAGAGCCATAATTCCTCAAATGAAAAAAGAAAAAGAAGGAGTAATAATAAATTTAACTACCCCAGGAGGTAAAGCTTTTTCTGCAAATAAAATTCCTACTTCTGTATCTAGATCTGCGGGGATTGCATTAACAAAATCTATGTCAAAAGAATTAGCCTCATACAATATAAGAGTGAATACAGTATGTGTGGGATTAATAAAAAGTGGGCAACATAAAACCAGATGGGAAAATTCGAGAAATAATGGTAGCGATATTTCATTAGATGAATTCTATAAAAATATGAGTGCTGATATACCTATGGGAAGAGTAGGAGAAGCTGAAGAAGTAGGATCACTTATAGCATTCCTTTGTTCAGATAAAGTTAAATATATTACTGGAGCATCAATTAATATAGATGGAGGAACTTCACCGGTTGTTTAAACTCAAAAATTCATAAAACTACGAGTTACCTCAACCATAACTTTCAATCCAACTCCTAAAGAATCTTCTTTAAAATCAAATTTTGGATTATGATGAGGACCAACTCCTTCTTTTTTAGCCCCTATCAAAATATAACAACCTGGAGCTAATTTCATAAATTCAGACATATCATCTCCAACACTTATTGGTTCAGCATTAATTACTTTTCCCTCACCTACTACATTTGCAGCAAAACTTCTAACATTTTCAGCCCAAGAAGAATCATTAATCACAGCAGGAGTAGCACTAATAATTTCAAATTGTGATTTAACACCAAATGATTCAGATGTATGATTTATTAAGTTTTCTAATCTTTCAATAATAGTATTTCGAGTATTTTCATCATAAGAGCGAATTGTTCCTTCTAAAATAACTTGTTCTGGAATAATATTTGGAGCAGACCCTCCATTAAATTTACCAAAAGTCAAAACACCCATTTTATTAGGAGAAATATTTCTACTGATTATCGTTTGAGAATTTAAAATAATACTTGAAGCAATCACTATTGGATCTTTGGTTGCTTCCGGTAATGCCCCATGACCCCCTACTCCAAATATTTTAACTTTAAAAGAATCAGCACTTGCAAAAACGATACCTGGATTCACTGCAATTTGTCCCAATTCAATTTGATTCCAAATATGTAAGCTTAAAACACGATCTATATGAGTGTTCTTAAAAAAATCAGATTCAATCATTTTCCTGGCACCTTGAATTATTTCTTCTGCAGGCTGAAATACGAGTAAAATCTTACCTTTTATATGTTTTTGATTATTAGCCAAAATTCTAGCTACACCTAACAAAATACTTATATGACCATCATGTCCACAAGCATGCATATTTTTATTCTCTGAACTAAAACTTAACCCTGTTTCTTCGAAAATAGGCAACCCATCTATGTCTGCTCTCAATAGAATAGTATTTCCTGGGATGTCCCCTTCTATCACAGCAACTATACCTGTATCTCCAATATTTAAAACATTTTCTATTCCATAATTTTTTAAAAGAGTCTTTATCAATTCGCTAGTCTTAATTTCTTGAAATCCTAACTCAGGAAATTTATGAAATGTTCTTCTAAGTTGAATAATGTTTTCAATGATTTCCCCTGTAATATCCCACGAATTTTCTTTGAATTTCATAAAACCTCTAAATTAAATTTAATTGATGTAAAATTTCACCGAATAAATTGATCCCATCTCTATTTTTTTCAGGTGATTCATACGCAAAACACAATCTCGCACAATTATCACCTAAACCTTCAGGTGAAAAACTAGATCCAGGAATAAACCCTACCCCTTTATCAAAGCAGACACCTTGCAATTTGGTAAGATTAATTCTTTCTGGCATAGTCAACCATACATAACATCCTCCACCAGGATTAGACCATTTAGCATTTATACCTCCAAAGTTTTCTCCTAAAGCAGTAGTCATAGCATTACATTTTTCTTTTAATATTTCCCTGATTTTGTTTTTGTGATTATCCATATTTTTTGTCAGAAAACCTTCAATTGCCAAGGATACAAATTGACTTGATTGGCTCGATTTGAAACTCATCATTCTCTTTAAAACACTAATATCAGCAATAACATATCCCATCCTTAACCCTGGGGCTAAAAGTTTTGAAAACGAAGCTACATGTATTACAAGTCCTGAAGAATCTAGTGATTTGAAAGAAGGTTGAGTTTTTCCTTCGAATCTTAAATCTACATAACAATCATCTTCAATCAATGGAATAAGATATTTTTCTGCAATTTTTAAAATTTGAACTCTTCTTTCTAATGGTAATGTAGATCCAGTGGGATTTTGAAATTCTGGAATTGTATATATATATTTTATCTTCTTGCCTTTTTTTATTAATTTCTTAATAAGATTTTCAAGTTCTTCAGGAATTAAACCATTCTCATCAAGCTTAGAGCCAAATACATTAGCTTTTGCTCTTCTAAGTTGCCTTAATGTCCCTAAATAAACAAATTCTTCTGTAATCACAGTATCTCCAGGATCAGTTAATGCTTGAATAACAAGATTGTTTGCTTCTGCAGAACCTTGAGTGATCATAATTTCATCAGGATCAGAAAAAAAACCTCTGTCTTCTTGAAGTTTTTGACAAACAAATTCTCTCAATGATAATGCCCCCATGACATCTGGGTAATAAGCTAAATCTTTACCTTCTTTTGATAGGCCTTCACTTAAACCTTCCAAAAGACCATTTAATGGGATAGTTTCAGGTGGAGGATAAGCAACTGCAAAATCATACTTTGCATGCGACACTTTAGATATTTCTATTTCTAATGAAGATTTTGAGAAAAGACTTTCATAATCAAATTTTTTATCCATGTTTTCCTACTTAGTTGAAAAATAAAGTTAATTTATTTTATCTATTACAAACCTTACTTTCAAAGAAGAAATAAATTATTTTTTTTTGATGAATTTTTTACTATTAATTTTAATAATATCATTAAACAATTACGAAAGATTATATTTTGAATAAAAAAATTACTGTTTCCGAATATCTGCAATTAATCAGGGTATTTTTCGTAACCCTAAGAAGGTGAAAACACTAAATTTCTATAATATTATAGACGTTATCGACATAACATATTGAATTTTAAGAGGAAAATAATTGAGTGTTACAGAAAACAATCATATAAAGGGAAAATCTTTAAACCCTACTCCAAGAGAAGACTATTATATCTGGGATAGCGAAAAAAGTGAGCTTTTAGAAAACAATGAAGAATCTAATTCTTCTCCATCAAAAGAATGGGCTATATCAAATCTTCTTAAAAATACCGAATTAAATATCCCTGATGATCAGGATGAAGATGATCTGACTCAAGATCTAACCCAAGATACAATAAGAATTTATCTCAGAGAAATTGGTAAAGTAACTCTATTAACAGCTGCAGACGAAGTTTCCTTATCTCAATACATTGAAGAAGCTTCTTTCTTAAAAAACATTAGAGAAGAAGATTCAGAAAAACAAATTAATAAAAATTTATTAATAATTAAATCTCTTTTACAAGAAATTAATGATCTAAAATTTTTAAATAAACCTATTCAAAGCTATCTTAAACAAGATAAAAATTTAACTTATTCAAACTGGTTAACATTAGAAGATACGAAAGAAACTCTTGATGGAGTATTAGACGAGAAGTTATTGGATTATCTTGAAGATACTATAGGAGAAGAAAAAGAAAAATTAGCAGAAAAAATTAAGAGGTTGTCATTAATATCTAGAATTGTACCTAAACAACTACTTACAGGAGACAACAAAGTTTATTCTAATGGATATAACAGAATTATTGAAAATCATTTCAAAAGAATTGAAAAGAAAGGCAAATCATCTAGAAGACATCTTACTGAAGCAAATTTAAGACTGGTAGTAAGTGTAGCTAGAAAACACTTAAATAAAGGATTAACTATGCTTGACCTAATACAAGAAGGAAACATAGGACTACTTCGAGCAATAGAAAAATTCGACTACAGAAAAGGATATAAGTTCAGCACTTACGCCACATGGTGGATCAAACAAGGAATTACTAGAGCTTTAGCTGATCAATCTAGAACTATTAGAATCCCTGTTCATTTAGTTGAAACTCTAAATAAAACTATGAGAGCAAGAAGACAATTGATGCAGGAATTAAATAAAGAACCTTCAATAGAACAATTATCAGAAAAAACAGGATTTACTGCAAAAAAGATTTCTGACATTTTAAAAATATCTCAAAACCCAGTATCTCTTGCCTCGACTTTAGGAGATGAATCTGAGACTAAATTAGGAGACATAATTGAAGATAAAAATACTCCATATCCTCAAGACTTAATTGTAAACAAATCTAAAAGAGGCTACATAGAAGAATTTCTAGGATCATTGTCTGGAAGAGAAAAATTAGTCCTTGAACTTAGATTCGGAATTAGCGATGGAAGAGGAAGAACTTTAGAAGAGATTGGAAAGATGCTTGGATTAACACGAGAAAGAATTAGACAAATAGAGAGAAAAGCACTTGAAAAGTTAAGAGGTATGGAAACTATTGATCACCTTAAAGAACTAATAGCTTGAAATTAACTAGATATAATAATTAAAGTAAAATAAATTTATCTTAAAATCTTTATCAATTTTGACAGAATTTGATTTTATTCTTCCCATACAAATTAACTATTATTCCTAGTTATTTTTAGGTTAAAGAATTTTCAATTTATTTATAGGTAAATATATTTGTTCTATTTTATGCTTTTAATTATTTTTTTCGCTAAGATATAAATATGGGAGATAAATTTTTTTTAATATTTAAAATTTTACTTTTTTTCATTGCTATAGTCGTAGTTTTACTACCAATAGTTCAATGCTCTATATTAGGTTTTTAGACTATGATTCCAAAAAGACTATCAATTTATTGTCGATAATTTATTTATAAAATATATTGTTATTATTAAACTATATTAATAATACTCAATTAAATGTATTTACATCTTAATGGAACTTTTTGACAACATACCTGGTGAGCTATCATTTGATAAGTCTGAAAATTTGCTTAAAAGACAAAACGATAAAGAATCTTTCCATTCAATTCCCAATACAAATGCAAGATATGCTCTTAATCTAGTTGAATTTGGTGCCCCTGAAGCCCTTAAAAGAGCTGAAAAAGTTATAGAAGCTGTACTGAAATGCCAAGAACTTGATGAAAAAAACAAACATTTTGGCAATTTTTTTTGGGAAAAAGAAGATGAATTTGTAGAAGACCTGAATGCCGTAGAATTTGTTATGATCAGTTTTATTCCTATGATAATGCGATATGGAGATCGTCTTTCTGAGAACTTGAAAAAAAAGATCTTAATTTCAATAAAATTAGCTTTATACGAAATTAAAAAAATTAACGTCAGTCTTATATATACCAATATTGTTGCAAAAGATATTGTAAATTCTATGTTAGGAGGACAACTATTAGGAGATTCTTCATTTAAAAATCGAGGGAAAGAAAAACTTAAAAAATGGCATGCTCATATAGATAAAAGTGGTATCCCTACTGAATATAACTCTCCAGGTTATTCTTCTATTACTATTAACACTCTATCTAATTTAATAGAACTTTCTGATGATGAGGAATCTATTATGATTGCAAAGTTAATTCTATTAAGAATTGGTATTAGTTATGCCTTACATATACATCCTAAAACTAAAAGACTTGCTGGCCCTCATTGCAGAGCATACTATCCATCATATCGAAATTCACCTCCTGAAACAGACGGATTCTATGATCATATAGATAATGGCCGATTAGACAAATGGTTTAAAAAACTTATTTCAAATCAACCAAATAATATGAATATTAGAGAAACATCAGATTTTGAAAAAAATACAAGTATTGGAACATATCATGGAAAATCTTTTTCACTTGGAGTCACAACTCGAGAGCTTGATAGTCAATCAAACAGATTTACAAGTAATCAATCAATGGTATTTTCAGTTAAATACACTCAAGAAAAAGATGATAGACCAGGAATAGCATATTCTAAGTATTTGTTAAACGATAAATGGATTGGAGACTTCCGATCAACACCATCTCGAGGTAATAAAGATATTTTTTTTGACGAAGGTAGTTTTCGTGGAATCCAAAATGGAAAAAGATCTATAAATATTTATGCTCCTAATAAATATAATTCATTAAATTTAAATGGATGGAATCGATGCTTTAGTGCAAAAACTTGTATTATATGGGATTCATCTATAGATGAAATTTGGATTAATGAAAAAAAAGTTAAAAATTTACCATTAGATTTAAGTCATTCAGACGTAATAGTAGTAGGTTCAGGAGATATATTCATAGGAATAAAACCTTTATCTATAACTGACCTTGGAAGTAACGCACCAATTAAATTAATTGAAAGAGAAGAACAATTAATTTTGGAATTATATAACTACTTAGGTCCAGCTAAAACTTTTTGGGAACTAGCTAATCCTGGAGCTTTTTATCAGGGACAACCTCGATCCGGTTTTTATGCGGAAGTTGCTGAGAAATCTGATTTTTCAAATGGAGGTAAATTTGCTTCAGAAATTTTAAAGGGAAAATTAACTGAAAAATTTGATGAACCAGAAACATATGACGTAAAAAATAAAAATTTATGGTCAATTGAATATAAGCGTAATGCAGAATCAATAGGGATTGAACTGGATATGATTGAATTTGAAATCAAGAAAATTTGGACCAATGATAATAATCAAGATTTATTTCCTATGTTAGATTCTCCTATAGCTATTCAAAAATCAAAGGGAGACATATTACTCAATGATTCTATATTAGAATGCGATGGAAAAGGCTCTAGATTGCTTGTGTCTATTCCAGAATCAAATCTTTGGATCGCTACTTATAATGGACCATCTCCTAGTTCATTTTCACTAAAAACTTCCGAAGGAAATTTAGAAATAGATCAACTAACGAGAGGTTTAGTAAAATGGGAAAATGGGAAAGTTGAAGTAGAAACAACTGGTTTAAAAGGCACTCCTAAAATTAAAGGAGCTCAAATAACCAAAATAAACTGAATCGTTCTCAAACTATAATTAATTTCTAGTCAGATTTTTTTCGATAGTTAGGAGAAGTAGGATCATCTGAGCCCAGCATTTTTGACAAACTATCATTAATAGGATCACCATTCGCATCTAGTCTTACACGTGCATGTGGAGCAAATCCTGGATCTTCGTAATATTCCTTTGTCACAGGTCCAGCATATGGAGCATTTTCAAACCTAGGAGGGAACTCAACAACTCTAGGATCTTCTTGTTCTGTCAGAACCGACATTAATTTTTCATTTAAGCTTTCTTTTATTTCCTGATAATCCGGCTCCATAGCAACATTATTCATGTAATCAGGATCTACTCTCAAATCATATAATTCTTCTCCAAGTCTCTTTCCAAAACTTAACTCAAACAAAGGTTTAACTTCTGGTTCTTTTCTATTAGAAACCATCCAATCTTTAGTAGGACCATCATCCATATCTTGATAATATTTTATTTGAGGTTTATGAGGTCTAAATAAAGCTGTTTTTCTTTCATTTCCTTCTTGAGCTATCCTATGACCTTCAGTATCTGGGAATTCATATCCGTCTAAGCCTACAGGTGCTCCTATAGGCCATCTGTCAGGCTCAAAATTAATAATGTATAGAAAATCCTTGGTTCTTAAAGATCTAGTTGGATATGGCAGTTGATGATCTCTGGCATTAGGACAATGTCTTTCTATTCCCGTAACAACACTATCTCTATCATCATCTATCTGTCCATTCTCTTTAGATAATAATAGTGGCATTAAACTTTTAGCAGTCATTCCTTCAGGATGATCAACTCCTGCTACATCCAAGAAAGTTGGAGCAACATCCATTATGTTTACAAAGTCAGAAATTTCTCTTCCAGGAGACACATGACCTGGCCAACGAACCGCCAAAGCAACTTCAGTGCCTATGTTATAAAGATTACATTTTCCTCTAGGAATTCCAGGAATTCCATGATCACCACTTACAACAATAATAGTGTTATCCAGCTCTCCAATATCTTTAAGTCTCTCAATAATCACTCCCAATCCAGCATCAACTGCCTGACACTCTCCAAGATAATCATTAAAATCTTCTCTTATTTCTTCAACATCTGGCAAAAAACCAGGCATACGACCTTTTAATAAATCAGGATCAAGTCCCCAAAGTTTCTTTCCCGAACTTTTCTCCCAACTTCTATGTGTTGTAGTAGGTCCCCACCAGTAACAAAATGGAGAATTATCCGGTACGGAATCAATAAAATCATCAAAATTGTCTCTTACTTCATTGAAAAGTTCTTTTTTTGCAGCTTCAACTCCTAATGTTTCTGAAGATTTAGAAGCAACGTGAGAAAAATGAGAAAAGCGACTTCCAGTTGGCTGGTATTTAGTGCGTCCACCACCGTAGGGTGCATCACGACCTATTCCTGGAGCCCAAACTTTATAAGAAAATCCTATATGATACCCATTCTTCTCAAGCACAAGTGGATACGTAGGTATAGTTTCGTCCCATCTTGCCCCTTCAAGAATAGCACCAAGTCCAGTCTGCCAAAAATATCTTCCTGAAAGAACAGAACTACGACATGGAGTA
>PBKW01000013.1 GCA_002721615.1 Chloroflexota bacterium | reverse complement strand
CGGCTGTTGCAGCAATTGAAATTGCATGCTGGGACATATTAGGAAAACATTTGAAAGTACCTATTTATCAATTATTAGGCGGAAAAATAAGAAATAAAGTAAGAGTATATGCAAATGGGTGGTATTCGGGTGAAAGGTCTCCAGAAAATTTTGGAGAAAAAGCTAAATCTTTGACTGACAAAGGATATACTGCTCTAAAATTTGATCCTTTTGGTTCAGAATATTTAAGATTAAATAAAGAATCAGAAATCTTTATAAAAAATATTGTTAGATCTGTTAGAGATACTGTTGGTCCAAATGTTGAGTTAATGATAGAAGGTCATAAAAGGTTTAATAGTGTAGAAGCAATTAAAATTGCAAATTGGTTAAATGAATTTGAGGTTACTTGGTTTGAAGACCCAATTGATAATGACGACATTGATTCTTTGATACATGTGGCAGATAAATCTCCTGTAAGAATTATTGCTGGAGAGGGATTTAATGATCATAAAGATTTTACAAGATTTGTATCATCGAATGCAACTGACATAGTTAACCCTGAAGTCATGCGAATTGGTGGAATTGGTGGAGCTGTTAAAGTAGCAGGAATTTGCTCTTCTTTTGATGTTGATCTTGCTTTTCATAATGCAGAAAGTCCTTTAAAAACTATGACGAACTTACAACTTTGTGGAGCAATAAAAAATATATACATACAAGAATGTTTTGACGATTTTAATGAAGGTTGGATAGACGAATTATTTCCTGGTTACGAGAAAGTTAATAATGGTTATTTATCTATACCAGATAAACCTGGATTAGGCATAAAACTTAACGAAGATGTTGCTAAATTGCATCCTTATCATAAAAGTAATTTCTTGAGAATGTTTAAGCCAGGATGGGAAAACAGAAAAGGCGCATCATCAACAGAATAATTAAAGTTGAGGATATACTTTTTCTAAAAATAATCTAAGTTGTTTTTCAGGAGAAAAAGAAGCAAATCTTAATATAATTCTAGAAATTTTAGTTTTCATGATTGTTTTTATTTCTTGAATTACTTCTTCTGGAGTTCCAAATGGCCCCCAAGTTTCTTCCCAAAAATTAAGTCCATAATATGACTTTATGAATTTGTCACTTTCTTCTTTACTCTTTTTTTTGTCTTCATTAATATTCACTGTAAGATAAATTGTTCGATCCATTTGATTTATTTTTTTTCCATTTTGTATCCAAACATTTTCTAAACTATTAATTAGTTTTGAAATAGTAGATGCTTTTTCAGAAATAGTAATGAAACCATCGGCATACTTGGCCATTCTTTTATATTGATTATTATTTCCTGAGTGTGAATGACAAGCTAATAATAATTTTATATGTGGTTTTTGTACTGAAGCGGGTTTAATGCAAACATTTTTAAAATTAAAGTGATTCCCTGAGAATGAGAATTTATTTCCTGAAGAGCTAAGCTTGAAAATTTCTATGATTTCTACCAATCTTTTAGTTCTTTCTTTTGGATTAACATTAACATTTTTCCATTCATCTATTTGAGATGAAGTAAAGGCTCCTCCAACTCCTGCAGCAATTATAATTCTTCCATCAGAAATCACATCAAGAGTATTTAAAGATCTACAAAGAGTAAGAGGCTCTCTAAGGGCAGGTAAGAGGACTGCAGTTCCTAGTAATATTTTTTTCGTATAAGTTGATAGTGCTGATAAAGTAACCAGGGGATCTAATCTTGGTTTTGCTGTTAAACTATCCCCTACCCAAAGTGATTCAAAGTTTTCATTTTCTGCAATATTAGCTATAGATAGAATTTTACTAAAATCAGGTTTGGAATTATTCAAAATAATTCCACGAGTTGGTAATAATAGTCCAAATTTAATCTTCATTTAAGTAATAGATTTTTATATATTTGATTATTGGTTTTTTTTAAATGATTTAAGTTTTTTGTAGTATCTAAATCAAAAGAAAGCTCAGAGTCAAATAATTTAAAATAATTTAAATTGTTTTTTGAAAAATATTCAGTATATTTTTTATAACTATTTTTGCCGAAAAAACCATAGAACAAATCTTTTTTTTCATTACTCCAAGCTAAACTATTAGTTCCGAAGTCTGATTTTGATGGAGCAATACAGACATCAAAATTTTTGTTCATAATATTTTTAATATTTTTTATATTATTTTTATTTATTAAAGGTAAATCACAAGGAAGAAAAATAGGAATTTGGTTTTTCGAAAAAGATATTTCAAAGCCATTTTTTATTGCTTTGTTTAAGTCTTCATCTTCTTGATAGACAAAAGTAACTTTATCTTTTGTTAATTTTGATTCAATTGTTTTGTCACTTGATATGATTAGAACATTTGAAACTTTTGCTTCAAGAGCAACATTAATAGTTTGATCCATAAGATTAAGAGTTAAATTTTTAATCTTATTTTTAGACAATGAATCTCTTAAACGAGTTTTTGATTGATTTAAGTTTTTTATTGGCAATATGATAGAGAATGAGAATTGCATTTGAATTTAATTAATTATAGAAATTATTTTTTTTGCCATTCTTATTTTATCATCTAAAGTGGTTAATTCTAAAGGCTCAAAAACAGGTTTTATGCCTTCTTTAATAATATCTTCTTTATACTTATAATCTTCTGGATCTAGAATGAAGATATTACAGAGTCCTTTGTAAAATTTTATTAGACCCAATGGAGACGGATCATACTTTAATTCATTCATTATTTTTATTGTAGGACCTTTAAAAGCATGACCGCTTCTTATTGGGCTTATCATTATTTTATTACCTTCAAAATTTTGGATTTTTTTCTTTATTCCTTTTAATTTAATTATAGGAGCAATACTTAAAAGAGGATTAGAGGGACAAAAAACAATTGATGAAGCTAATTTTAAAGATTTTTTGAATTGATTAGATGGGTTTGAGATGTTTTTTTGATTATCGTTTTCCCAAATTATTGAATTGATAACAGGTTTGGATTTTTCTTTTACAAAATATTCTTGAAATGACATTTTTTTATTTTTCGTGATTAGTTTGGTTTTAAACCATTCATCACTCATAGGTAATATTTTAAATTTTAATCCATATAATTTTCGAATTTTATTTGTTGTTTCTGTAAGAGTTTTACCTGATTTTAAAAAATGAGTTCTTATTAGATGTGTTACAAGATCATTGTCTCCAATTTTAAACCATTGATTGATACCCATTTTTTCAAGATTTTTCAAGATTTTCCAAGATTCTTTTTCTAAACCCCATCCTGTTTTTTTGTTTGATATTCCTGATAACGTATATATTGTTGTGTCAATATCAGGGCATATTCGAAGCCCTAAAAACTCTTCATCATCACCAGTATTTACTATGGTAATTAATTGATCAGGAGATAAAATTTTTGTAAAACCTTGTATTAATTTAACTCCACCTACACCTCCAGATAATGCTAATATTGGAAATTTTTTGTTAAGAGACATTTTTATTGGCATTAAACTCATATTTAAATTTGGAAGACTTGATCATTTCAAAATAAGAACCAAGTTGTTTTTGAGTGGAACTAGTTAGATTATCTAAGGGATGAAGAGTATCTTTTTCAGGATCTTTAAAAATTTTTTTTAATTTATATGTTGTGTATCTTTCTGCAGGTATTTTGCCAGAATTTCTAGCTAATTTTTTAAGAATTTTTGGAGAAGCAAGTTGCCCGTACTTTGATCCTGCTGATGTAGAAATGCTTTCATTTATCAATGTTCCTCCCAAATCATTGACTCCGCATTTTAAAAGAGTTTGAGCAAATTCAAAACCTTCTTTTACCCATGAGACTTGTAAATTAGGTATATGGTTTCCAAGCACAATTCTAGAGATGGAATGCATTTTTATTGAATCTGTTTTATTTGATCTAGGGATCATTTTTATTATTTTTTTTGTAAACATAGGAGCTTCACTGCGAATGAAGTTTAGAGGTACAAATTCTGTAAATCCATTAGTTTTGATTTGGATATTTTTTATTAAATTTAGATGGATAGCTCTATCTAATGAAGATTCTATATGGCCAAACATTATTGTTGATGTTGTAGGGATTTTTAATTTATGAGCAGTTGTAATCACTTCTTTCCATTTTTCAACAGAAATTCTACCTGGTGAGATTTTATCTCTTATTTTTTGAACTAATATTTCTGCTGATGTTCCAGGCAAGCTGTCTACTCCTGAATCTTTTAAATTTGATAAGTAATCATATATATTTTGTTTTGATCTTAATGAACCATATAAAACTTCTTCTGGAGAGAAAGCGTGTATATGTAATTTAGGTAAAGCTTTTTTTACTGCTAAGCATATTTCGTTATATAAATTCCCCTTCATTTTAGGAGCTAATCCAGCTTGGATACAGATTTCGGTTGCACCTAATTTTTGTGCTTCTTTTGCTCTTGTTACAATTTCAGAGATAGGAATAAAGTATCCTTCAGATTCTTTATACTCTCTACTAAATGCACAAAAACCACATCTTTTTATACATACATTTGTGAAATTGATGTTTCTTGTAACTACGTAAGTAACAATATTTCCTGTTTGCCTGAATCTTAATTCATCAGCAGTAGCAATTAATGCATTAAGGTTTTTTGTTTCAAAGAGTTTTTTGATTTCATTAATATTTAAATCGTAATTGTTTAAGCTTTTATCTAAAATAGATGCTATTTTAGGTTCTGTATTTCGAAGAGTTTGATCTAAATTTTCTCTTGGTTTTTCAGGAATGATAATTTTCATAATACCCTTTGTTAATTTTTGGAAAACCATCTGAATTTATGGATTGTTTTAATTTTTTTTGGATTCTTTTACTTAAATTAATTTTATTTTCTTTTAACATATCTGGATGTGTAGCTAGTCTAGGAGTTAACTCAAACCCAAAAAATTCTGTAGATTCTTTTAAAGTTTTAATTGTTGGCCAAGGAGATTCTGGGTTTACAAAATCTATTGTGATGGGGGATACTCCTCCCCAATCATTAATCCCAGATAATATGAGTAATGGAAAATTTTTATTTGTTAAATTAGGTGGAACTTGGATATTTTTTTTTGGTCCCAATATTAGTCTTGATAATGCAGTAGCCCAAAGCAATTCTTCAAAAGTTGGTTTTGGATAATTCTTCATAGGAGTATTAAATTTTGGAACAAAATTTTGAATGATAATTTCATTTATATGATTAAACTTGGAATCTATTTCTTTTATTGTAAACAAGGAATCAATTCGTTCACTAAAAGTTTCTCCTATGCCAATGAGTATTCCAGTAGTAAAAGGAATCCTGAGACTTCCAGAGATATTTAGCATTTTTTTTCTAACTTTTGGCCATTTGCTAGGAGCAAGAAAATGAGGATTATTTAACTGGGTTAATCGTTCGCTAGTGCTCTCTAACATTAACCCTAAAGACAAATTTACTTCTTTTAGTTTTATCATTTCTTGTTTAGTCATGTTTCCTGGGTTTGAGTGAGGAAATAATGATGAGTTATCCAAAACATTTGAGCAAGCATGGAAAAGATAATCTAATGTAGACTGAAATCCTTTTTTCTTTAGCCATTTTTTAGCTTGAGGGTATACAGATTCAGGTCTTTCTCCCAGAGTAAATAAAGCCTCTAAACAACCAAGCTCTGATGCTTTTTTTGCAAGATTAACAACAGAATCAATGCTTAAATAAGGTTCTTGGTTATCTGGTTCTTTTCTGAATGTACAATATCCACATTTATCTTTACATAATTGTGTTAACGGAATAAATACTTTAGGAGAGAAAGTAATTTTTTTTCCTTTTTCTGAATCACGGTACATACTTGCAACCTTACATACATAAGGTAGTTTTTCTGGAGATGGAATTATTAATGATGAAATATCTGATGGGCTAAGAGGCTTATGTTGCACTAACTTTTCATAGTTTATAGAAGAAATTTTACTTAATGATTCATAAGGATCAGAAATGTTTTCAAACTTATCGAGAAACTTTTTGTTTTTAGAAACTGTTTTTAAAATCATAATTTTGTCTGTTTCAATTAACCATAACATTTACCACAAATTTTATTCATAAAAAAACACGATAAATGGTATTAAAAATTTAGGAAATTTTGTAGTTCATTGTGGCAAAATATAATTCTTGTGAACATAAAATGTTTTTTCATAAATATCGAGATGGATTAATGAAATATGGATTTATCTAATCAAATTGTTAAAGAAAAGTTATTAGATGAAAATTTCGATTTAGAGTCTGCTTCACTAGAATTAGATGAAGAGCCTTCAAAAGAGACAACTAATAATGTTAGTTTCCAGTTAAGTTTTGAAGAAAAAGATTTAGATAAACAAGATATTTTAATTCCCAAAAAAGAAAAAAATATTATCAATCAGCAACTTCTAGATGGTTTGTCTAACAAAGAACTTAAAGAAATTATCTCTCATATTCAATTAAGAAAAGATTCTCCTGCATTAATTAACATAGATCAAATGGCTTCAGTTTTGAATGATGCCTCTCCGGAGTTAGCAGCTGAAATACTTCGAGGTATAGATTGGGCTCATGCAAGCCAAATAATAGCAAAAATTCGAGATAGAAGTGCTGTTGGGAATTTATATAGATTATCTCCAGGTGCAGAAGGATTAATGAAAGCAGAAGTTGTTGGAATGAGAAGTGAATGGCCCATTTCTCATGCATTATCTGTACTTAGAAAATCAGGTTTAAAGTCTGCTGATTTACAAAATCTTTTTGTTGTTGATAAGGGAGGTTTATTACTAGGATCAATAGATTTACCTGATTTAGTTTTTTCGGATCCCAGAAAACATGTTAGAGATGTAATGTCAATAAATACAGTCTCTGTAGAGTTGGGAACAGATAGAGAAAAATGTGCTAGATTAATGGAAACTCATGGACTAAGAGCAATACCTGTAGTTAATAATTCTGGAATATTGCAAGGAGTGATTTCCATAGAGGAACTTGTACAGGTTGCAGAAGATGAAGCAACAGAAGATATGTTCAAGATGGTTGGTATGAGTATTCAAGATAGAGTAATTGGTCCTTTGAAGAGTTCATTTAAGAGGAGATTACCATGGTTAGCAATTAATTTAGGAACTGTGTTGTTAGCTGGTTTTGTTTTAAGTTTATTTTCTTCTTCATTAACTAGATTTTCAGTATTAGCAATTTTTTTACCTGTTGTAATGGGACAAGCGGGAATTGCTGGAACCCAAACACTTACATTAGTTGTAAGATCTCTAGCTTTAGGTGATATTACTACCAAAGATACAAGAAAAATTCTTATTAGAGAGGGAATATTGGCTTTAATTCAAGGTTTTTGTGTAACAGTATTATTATTTGGAGTTGTTTTACTGTGGCAATCAGAGTTATTTTTAGCCCTTCTAGTAGCTACAGCAATGATGTTGAATCTTTTTGTTGCAGCAGCAGGAGGAGTATTGGTTCCCATATTGATGAAATATTTTAAAATGGACCCAGCATCTTCATCAGCAGTTGTAGTTACTACAATGACTGATATCGCAGGAATAATAGTTTATTTAGGGTTAGCCAATTTGATGGTTGCTTATATTTAAGTCTAATCGTAAGTTCCAGCATCACCATC
Source organism: Chloroflexota bacterium (assembly GCA_002721615.1). Classification (GTDB taxonomy): domain Bacteria; phylum Chloroflexota; class Dehalococcoidia; order Lucifugimonadales; family Lucifugimonadaceae. The sequence goes on along the minus strand of PBKW01000013.1, from coordinate 34,680 downwards.
AGCCCAACTTCCTCCACTAGCCCCAACAGCCTGTTCATTTAAATTATATTTTGAATATCCTTTAGAAAGTGTTAAAAAGATCATTACTTCTAAAGTTACAAAAATTAATAAAAATAAATTAAGAATAATTAATAAATACATTCTATTTTGGGAAAGATATTGATTTAAACTTAGAAATTTGTTCATAATTTAATTATGTAATTGTTTATATAAAATATAAAGTTTTATTTTTTTATTTCATTTTGAAATCTATTAAGATGTTTAATTAAGAAGATTGTTTTTTAGGAGATTAAATTGAAGGAAAATAATAAAGAAAAATCTGTTTCAGATAAAAGAAAAAAATACATAGAAAATTTAAAAAACAGACCTACAGACAAACATCAAGGTTTTTGGAATTCTAGACCTTTAGGTTTTAGCATGCGTTTTTGGAGAATATTTTTGCTAATTATTTTTATTATTATTGTTTGGCAAGTATTCGGATTGATTGTTTTAAATGATTAATTATGGTTTAAGTGAAATTTATAAAATTTATTAAAAATTTTTCAAAAAAACGTTTTTTTGAAATCATTTTTTGGGTGATTTTAATTATTATTTTTTTATATTTTACTATTTCAGGAAAATTAGGCTATCAACCCACCCCTATTTAATTCTTATAAAAACTAATTAGAAGCAGGTGGAACATAGTTAGACATAGCAGTACCAGCTTTTTTCGCAATCTCGTTAATGTCTACGGACTCTAATATTGTCATTTTTCCAGCACGAGTAGCTTCAAAAGTTAGTTTTACTGCAGCAAGGTCTTCAAAATTGTTAGCTTCGATTGTTGCTATGAAATCATATGAACCTCTCAAAAAATCCATTCCTGTGATTTCAGCATTCATTGCTTTTGCTAATGCTTGAGCGAGAGCTTTTCTATCTTGTTCAGGATTTTTAATGAACCCTTCGTAACTTTCTGGTGAATAAGTGCCTAAAACAAAGAATTTTGACATGATTTCTCCTTAATTTAATTTTTTCTTTTTCTTCTAATAAACCAATAGGACCATAATAACAATATTATGATAATAAATAATCCTAGAAAACTTAGAAATGATTTTTCCATAATCATGAAGATAATGATGACAATTATCCAAGGGATAGTAAGTTTCATAAAAGTATTTAGTAAAGACCACATTTTAATATTTTAAATAAAACTGCAAATTAATATTTTTATTAGGTATTATTAAATAATATTTAATTTTTATATCAAATAATAATTATGAGATATTTATTTATTGTTATTACTTTATTTATTTTTATTGGTTGTTCTCAGGAAGAAAATAAAGACACCAATAAAATATATTCAATGGAAGATCTTGCTGTTGTAGGAATAAAAATCAAGAAAGATTTTCAAACAGATTTTCCAGAGGCAACTCATGCAAAATGGGGGTTTCTTAAAGGAAGAGAAGTTGCGGTTTTTAGATACCCAACAATTGAATTGGCAAATACTTTAGGGAAAACTGCAGGCGAAGAACAGACAGAAGAAATAGAAGTAGTAGAAAAAAATATTGCTCATGGCCCCAAAGTTGAAAAAACAGAATGTAGAGGTCATAAAGCAAACAAACCTAACTCATCTGATGTTTATAAGTTAGATATAAAATTGAATTCTAATTCTTTTCTTTCTGAAATCTTTATTATTAATAAAATGAAACTTTTAGAAGGCAATTCTTTAAATCTATTTCCTCTAAAGCCAAGTTGGATGGAATGTGTAAGAAGAGCTCCAATGTATACAGAGTTTATTATTGTTGGAAATTTGGTAATTTTAAGTGAACCTTTGGCTACAGAAGATTCAGAAGGTACTATAAAATTTTTGCAAGAAACTGCTGAAAAATTACCTTAATGTTTAAGTTTTTATTAATAGGAATGTAATTAATTAGTATGAGAAACATATTAAGTGTAGGTTTGCCCGTTTTTAATGAAGAAAATTTTTTAGAAGAAACTTTGGTTTCTATTTTGAATCAATCTTTTTCTGAATTTGAATTAATTATTAGTGATAATAATTCTAGTGATTCAACTCAGAAAATTGTTGAAAAATTTTCAAAAAAAGATTCTAGAATAANATTCTTAAAGAATAAAACTAATATAGGAATGATCAATAATTTNAATTTAGTTNTTAANGAATCAAAAGGNAAGTATTTTATGTGGGCTGGAGCTCATGATATTTTTGANCCCGATTGTTTTAAAATTTTAATTNAAGAAATAGAAAAAAATGATTTTCANNNGTCTCTAGTTTTTTCTGATGTTGGTCANATTGACGGTGAAGGNAAAGTACTTTTAAAACATAAATCAATTGGATTTGATACTGTAAAATNAAANTATTTTGTAAAAAACTTTACTCTTCCATTTAGAATAAAAAATTCAGGCGATATGGTTTATGGAATATTTCAGAGAAATTATTTATTGAAAACCAAATTATTATCTCAAATGCTTTGGCCAGATGTTTTACTGATTTATGAAGTAAGCTCTTTAGGGAAAGTCAAAAAAATAAATTCTCCTCTTCGTTGGCGTAGATATCCAGGAGAATACAATTATGGTAGAACAGTTCACGTTTATAATTCTTGGGAAGAGAAATATAAAGTTACAACCAAACGTCAAAGAAAAGCAATAAAAGAAAAAGAAAGTTGGGATTTATATTTACCAACATTAGTGATGACATTCAGGATTGTTTTTAGATTAGGGATATTTAGAGTTAAAGATAACCCTATTTTATTATTTTGGTCATTTTATTTTGCTTTAATATACTTATGGAAACATAAAGTTGCTTTATTCATAGATTTTAAGATTTTTTTTAAATATTTATTTAGTAAAAAAAAACGTTAATTTGATTTGAGTAAAGATAGAATAAATTGACTAGCCATTTTTCCAGATGAAATTTGATTTCCTTGTGGTCTGCAGAAATTTTCTATTTCATTTTTATTGATAAAGCTTTTGCCTTCATGAATGATTTTTTCTATTTTTTCACAAGCATCTTCTTCATTAAATACTTCCGGAAAGATATTGTTTTTTCTTATATTTTTAAAATGCGCAGTCAAGCTTTGACCTAAGTCAAATTCTTTTTTAATTAATGTAATACAAGGCGTTCCTAATACTACAGAATCTATCATAGCAGTAGTATTAATCCCTATACATACAGAAGAATAAATTAAAGTTTCTATCATTAACTTTTCTGATTTATTTGTGTCTGGTAAGTCACCTTGTAGAGGAATTACAGGAATTTGAGATGCTAAGCTTTTGAATTGACCAGAATTACCACCATGAGGCCTAATAATCATTTGAATTCCTTTTTTCTTTAAAATTTTGAATATCTTTTCTACTATAACTTTTTCATTACGGCCAACAATATTTTTTGAAGATCCAAGATATGTAATAAGAGGAATATTAGGGTTAATATTTAAATCATGAAAAAAATTCTCTTTTTTTCTTAGATTATTTTGTTGATCAAACCATTTATCCATTACAGGTGATCCGGTAATTTTAATTTTTTCTTTAGGTATATTATGTATTCTAAAAGCTTCTTCTTTATGAATTTGATTCCAAGCAAGCATCAAATTAGGTGAATAATGATATATTCCTCTTGCAGTCAAATTATCCCAGCTTACAACTTGGATAACAGAAGGGATTTTTAGTTTTGAACATGCTTTTATATAATCTATTTCGCTAGAAAAATAGTTATGATTCGTAGGCCAATTTCCTCCAACTACTACTACACAATTGGTATTTAGAGATTTAATAAATAATTTGATGGATTTTGAAGCTGGAATAATTTGATGGATTTTTTTAAAAATTTTATATATTAAATTTATAGGAAGAAGATGTTTTTGATAAATTGTATAGGATAAACAATAGTTAATAATTTTAGGGACATATCTTTTTTGATTATATAGAAAAACACTTCTATCATTTCTTTGAAAATAACTAATTAAGGATATTGTTTCTCTAAAAATTCTAAGTAAATATTTCCATATATCTTTTCTTTCAATACCATTGATAATTTTTAAATTTTTTGATTCAGAAATAACTTTTTCTTGTCTGTCTAACATTGGGTTTTCGGTGATAAGTTCTTTAAAACCTGTGTCTTTGTTTGTGCGAATTTTATAAATTGTTGAATCATTAGAATTTTCTTTCATAAAAACTAGAGTCACATTGTTTTTTTGACTGCATAATTCATCAATTATAGAAGATGAATAACTAAATAGAGATGTTATCCTGAAGACAAAAGTTATATTTTTCATAAGATAAAATTTTAATTTTAATTTTGTTTTAAAACACTAATTAATTTCGGTTTTTCAAAGTTAGATTTTTTATCTAAGTATTTTATTAGAAGTCCATTTTTTAATGATTTATAAATAGATTTTAAATGTTCTGGAGTAAATTCTTCATTATTATATATTGTTCCAGGTGTACTAATTTTTACTGGAGCAGCAATTGTTTTATTGATTATTTTTTCTATTAATTCAACTGTTGGATTAATAGCTTGAATAATTGTTTTACAAAATATTTCGTGGATAGAATCTTTTTTACTAAACTTGGTTGTTTGTTGATGATAAATCGGCCCATGATCAATTTTGCTGTCTATTTGGTGTAGTGTTATTCCTAAATGACCAGGGTCATTTAGATATAGTGGCCATAAAAGAGTATTTGATCCTCTATATTTTGGGGTAATTCCAAAATGTAAATTTATTACTGATATTTTTTCAAAACATTGTAACAATTGATAATTTAATAAACCTACTCCAAAAACAAAAACCATTTTAGGTTTTAGTGATTTAACAAATTTTATTGTTTTTTCAGAATTTAATTCTTTTGATGTTGTATATAAATATTTAGTATTTTCATTTAAATAGAATTTATCATCAGGGTAATATTTTTTTTCTGTTTTATCTCTTTCTTGGATATGGTTTTCAAATAATTTTATTGTTTCTTTGTCATACCTAGGATCATTATTATATTTTCCTTTATGGTCACCTTTAAAATCTTTTTGAATTATTATAGAAGAGTTTGGGAATTTATTTAGCAAGATGTTATTAATGTATTTATATCTTTTGTTAAAACCGGAAAAAATTAAAATCATGTTATCTATAACTTGCCCTTAAACTCTTAAAGGTTTATCAAATAGATATTCCTTGATGGCTTCTACGATATAATTAATATCTTCTTTAGATAAATAAAATGCACTAGGTAAATAAATTCCTCTATTAGATAAACTATATGAAATATTATTCTTTTTTACTTTTTTAAACATAGGAAGAGATGATAAAGGATAAAAAAATGGCCTACTGTCTATTCCTTTTTTATCAAGATATTTCATCAAATCATCTCTATTAATATTTACTGATTTATCAAATACAATGGTTGGCATCCAATAGGAATTTTTAACATATTCTTGTTGATGATTCATATCAATGAAATTTATATCTTGCAAAAGATTTTTGTACCAATAAAAAATTTGGTTTTTCTTATTTACTAATTCTTCTAAACGTTCTATTTGAGCACATGCTATTGCAGCTTGTAAATTAGAAATTTTGTATTTATAACCTAATTTATGTGGGTAAAAAAATTTTTCTTCTTCTGGGATTCTGCCTTGATCATGTAGAATGTTAAAATCATCAAATAATTTCTTATTATTTGTAATAAATATACCTCCTTCCCCAGATGTAGCCATTTTAGTTCCATGGAATGAAAAAACTCCACAATCTCCAATAGATCCTACCTTTTGATCTTTATATTCAGATCCAAGTGCTTCTGCAGCATCTTCTATAACTTTTAAATCAAAACGATCAGCAATTTTCATTATTTCATCCATTTCACAAACATTTCCATAAACATGAACAGGCATAATAACTTTAGTTTTTGGTGTTATTGCTTCTAAAATTTTTTTCGGATCAATACACCATGTGTTTTCTTTTACATCAACAAAAACAGGCTTTGCACCAGTATAAATTACAGCAGATGGACAACTAGCCCAAGTAATTTCTGGCAATATAACTTCATCTCCACTTCCTATACCCATTGCTTTAAGGGCCATATGAGTTGCTCCAGTACAACTAGATGTAGCTACAGCATATTGTGTTTTATGTAATGATGAAAATTCTTTTTCTAGTTTCTTAATATAATCCGAACTATGATTTCCCCAACCATTTTTTACTGCATCATTAACATATTGTATTTCATGTTCTGTGATCCAAGGCTGTGCTATTCTGATTCTTGTTTTTTTGGTTTTGCTCATTTAAATAAATTTATATTTGATGCAAATTGAGATCTACTGGTGGGCGGTGAGGGACTCGAACCCCCGACCCTCTTTGTGTAAGTTATAATTCTGGGGCCAATAACGTTTAACAATGTAGCCTTTTCTACTTAGTTTAACTTTACCTTATCCACCAATGTCTATTAATGTTATTATAGGTTGGGGTCAGAATTGGGGTCAATAGGTTTTACTGTGATTAATTCTCTTAATTAATAACCCTTAACTGCTCTCGGATAAACCTTATATTGCATCCTGAAAATCTATGAATTTGTTTAAATTAAGATTATGATAATTTAAACAAATAAATATATTAATGGCAGAAAAAATAATCCCATCAAATTATTATAAAGGTTTTCATAGTATTTTTACTGGAGTAGACCTAAAAGAAAGCATTGATTTTGTTCTTGAAAAATTATCTTATGTAAAAGAGAGAATTAAGACATATAATCTTAGCAAAAAAGATTCTGAAGTAATTGATAAATTAATAATTTCTTACAATAAATTGATTAAAAATATCTCTTTAGAAAAAGAAGATATGTTGCTCAAAGAACATGAAATCGTAGAATTAAAAAAGATTTCAAATATTAATTTGGCTAGATACTTTGTATATAGATATAAATATAATATTTATCCAAAATTAAACTTAGTTGATGAATACCCTCCATGTTTACAAATAGAACCTACATCTATATGCAATTTTAGATGTGTAATGTGTTTCCAAATTGATCAATCTTTTTCTCATAAATCTAATGGATTCATGGGATTAATGTCTATGGATATTTTCAAAAAAACAATTGATGAAATTACTGGAAAAATAGAAGCTGTTACTTTTGCGTCAAGAGGAGAGCCTACTTTACATAAAAATTTTGTTGATATGTTAAATTATTGTGAAGGAAAATTTTTGGCATTAAAAATGAATACAAATGCATCTAGATTAAATGAAAATCTTATTCATTCTATTCTATCTAGTGATCTTCAAACAATAGTGTTTTCAGTCGATGCGAGGGATAAAATTGAATATGAAAAAATTAGAGTTGGAGGAAATTTTGAAAAAGTTCAAAAAAATCTTGAATTATTCAATGATATTCGCACTAAACATTATTCAAGAGAAGATAAAATAGTAAGAATAAGTGGAGTAAAAATTAATCAAAAACAAAATGTTGAAGATATGAAAAACAAATGGGGAGATTTAGTAGATATGGTTTCTTTTGTAAACTATATTCCTTGGGAAAATTCATATGAAAATAATATCAATAACATTAAAACCAGATGTCCAGAATTATGGCTTAGAATGTTTGTATGGCATGATGGAAAAGTGAACCCTTGTGACTATGATTATAAATCTGAATTATCAAAATGGAACATTAAGGATAATACGATAACAGATATTTGGACATCCAATGAATATAATGAATACAGAACTGTACATTTACAAGAAAAAAGAAAAACCTTAAGCCCTTGTAATAGATGTAATAGTTGTTAATTTCTTTATTAAAATGGATATTGGAATAATTGGATATAAAGGGCATAGTAAGAAACTTTTTGACCTAATGGTAAAAAACAGTAAAGTTTCCAAAGTTATTGTTTTTTGTAGAGATTTTAGGGTAGCAAAAGATTTATCTATTAATAATGAGATAAAAAAAGCATATTTTACATCTGATTTATCTGATTTATTAAATCTAAATGGAATTGTTATTTCTTCAGAAAATGAGAGCCATGTTTCTTATATAAAGACTTTTCTTAAATCTGATACAGCAATATTTTGTGAAAAACCAGCTTGTGTAGATTTAGATGAATATAATTTCTTAAATAATTTGTCTCAAAAAGATAAAAGAAAAATTTATTTTAATTTTAATTTCAAAAAATCTACACTCTATAAAGAAATTGATGAAATTTTAAAAGAAAATATATATGGAAAACCATTTAATGTTTCAATAAGAATTACTCATGGGTTGGCATACAATATTGAGTTCAAAAATAATTGGAGATCAAAGAAAGAAAATATTTTTCAAACTATTGCAGGTAACCTTGGAATTCACTACATAAATTTACTTGAGCATTTTTTCGGAAAATCAATCAATGCTCAGATAAATTTAAATTCTATATCAGATAGAAAAGTTTATGATACCGCAAATATATATATAGATTTTGAAAAAAATGTTTCTTCGTCAATTTTGCTAAGTTATGCAAGTCCTTATTCTAATAATATAGTAATTTATTTTACTGATGCGATAATAGAATTTAATGAGGATAAAATATATTTATTCAATCCTCGTGAAACGTTCAATAAACAAGGATTATTTGTCAGCCCTAAAAAAAGAATATTAAAAAAAATTGAAAAAAACTTAACAGAAAAATCTTTAGAAGAATCAGTGAATTTTTTTATTACAGAATTATCGAATAAAAGAAATTTTTCAATTAAACAATTTAATGAAAGTATTCAATCTTCTCTTACTATAATTCAATCGGTAATTTCTCCTAAGATTAAGTAAAATATCATTTAAAAATAGTTGGGTTGTGGTCAATAATGGGGTCAAACTGTTAAATAAATATCAGTAGAAATAACAGTAACAAAGAGTATTGAACTTAATATCTAGTGGTGGGCGGTGAGGGACTCGAACCCCCGACCCTCTGTGTGTAAGACAGATGCTCTAGCCAACTGAGCTAACCGCCCATTAGATTTTGATATTCTACGATTTTTTATAAAATTCGGATATAGTTTTTGCTTTTTTATTTATTATTTTTTCTAAATAAAGAGAAATTTCTTTTTCTGATACGAAATTTTCAAATTTAGATACTATTAAATTATTTGAGTCAACTAGAAATGTCCATTGACCTTCTTCTATGCCCCAATATTTAAGAACAGGATTAATTTTTCTTTTTGAAAAATCTGATTTTAATTCCTGGACATTTAAATAAGTGTCTACGTGAATAATGTTGATTAAATCTCCATATTTTTCATGAATAAATTTCATGGTTTCTATCTGAGGGCCACATACTGGACTAGTACAAAATGCTGGGCTAGAAAATAGAATTAATATTGGTTTTTGGTTTAATAAAGCATTGTCTATTGAAATTTTGTAAAAATCTTTTACTGGTTCATAATCAGTTGTAATTTTATCAATGGGAGTATCATTTAAAGTTCTAGTATTTGATTTGGGTGCTGTTTCCCCTATTCCAATAGATTTGCAAATCTTGTTTACTTGAAATTCATAAGGTTTATTATTTTTATTTTCAACTAGAAGGTTCCATTTTCCTTCTTTAGAAAAATTTATTGTTGAGACATAGAGTCCCTGTAAATTACTAGTATTATTTGGAAAAATATTTGAATCAGGAAAATTTTCGAATTTAAACTGAGATTTGATTTTAATGTTTTTTTCAGAATTCTGGAAAGTTATATTTATTTTTGGTTCATTAAAAAATCCATTTAAGTCTGTAGCTACAAAAGAAAATCTATTAGTTCCAATGCAAAGATCTTTGGTGGCCAAAGTGATTGATAAACTATTTTTTTCTTCAATACTGAAAATGCATCCTAAAAAACAATATATAGATAAAATGTTTATGCAAAAGAAATTAAAATTTTTTTTAAAAACCATCTTTGTAATTACCAAAAGTAAATGCGAATAATGAAAAATCTTTTTCTTTTGAGAATATTTTTAATGTATGTTCTCCATGTTCAGGTAAAATAATTATCGAATACATTTTAGGTTCGTTTACTCGAAAAAATGATTTTCCTGAATCATCAAATTCTATATCTTTACCAGCAGATTCTTTAGTTAAATATTTATCATCTAATTTAATATATGCAATAAATTCTTTTTTATCTGAATCACTTACAACATTTACACTTTTTGCTAAAAATTTTAATGCTATATAATCTTCTAAAGAATCGATATCTCTTTGATGAATAATGCTTTCTTTTCCATTTTTCCAAAGTCCATTTAGATAAAATCTATTATGCTTATAATCTTGTTTATCGAAATAATTTAATGTTTGATTAATTTCTTCATAATATTCTTCCTGCCCGCTATACATTCCTCTCGAAGAAAAATTTCTTTGATATCCCATATACAATTCTCTTGTCATTCGAAAATATGGTTTTTCAGAACCTTTATTAGATTCATTAATCCCAGGTTTATCTGAGAAAAACCCTTTAGTGGCTTTTATAGAGTATTCTTGATTATTTATTTCTCCTAATGGAATTTTTGAAATATCTTGATTTATGTTTGTAAGTGCTTTTCTAATTGCAATTTCAGTTTCTATATAGTCACCTTCTCCAAAATGTTGATATATAATTTCTCCATTTTGATCGAACAAATATTTTGCGGGCCAATAACGATTTTCAAAATCGTCCCAAATTTTATAATCGTTATCAATGACTATGGGATAAGAAATATTTAAAGTATTCACAAAATCTTCTATGTTGTTTTTCTTTTTCTCAAACTCAAACTCAGGTGTATGTACTCCAATGATTACCAAACCTTTAGATCTATATTTCTCATTCCATTCTTTTAAAAAAGGCAAAGTTCTTAAACAATTCACACATGTATAAGTCCAAAAATCTATTAATACTATTTTATTTTCATTTAAAAGTTTGTTTACTTTTAAAGGTTTAGAGTTAATCCATTTTTGAGGATCTGAAACGATTATATCCTTTGTCTTTGGTATTTGTTCTGAATCAATTTCTATTTTTTCTTCAGAACTATTACAGGAAATTAATAAAATAGTAAAAATACTGATATAGATAAAAATTTTTCTCATATAATTAAATTTTGATTGAAGGGTATTTTTTTATCCAAGAAAGACCTTCTAATGTTGTGGTTTTTGGATGATATTCAGCTCCAATAAAACCTTTGTAGTCTAACTTGTCAATTATTGAAAACATATGATCAAAGTTTATTTCTCCTGAACCAGGTTCATTTCTTCCGGGGTTATCTGCAATTTGAAAGTGCCAGATTTTTTCAATGTTGTTTTCTATGGTTCTTGTAAGATTTCCTTCCATTATTTGCATGTGGTACAAGTCATACTGAAGGCCTAAATTTTTATGATCGACATCATCGATTAATTTTAAAGCTTGATCAGATTTGTTAATAAAAAATCCAGGTTGATCAATCGTGTTAATGGGTTCAATAAGTAATTTAACTCCTATGCTTTCGAATAGTGGAGAAGCAAATTTTAGGTTAGAAATTAGAGTTTCATACATTTCTGAAAAATTTAAATTTTCATTAGAAGGGCCAGGAGTACAATTGACTACATTTACATCTAATTTTTCAGCATATTCTAAAGCTTTCTCTATTCTATGTTTGAATAAATCTGTTTTATCTGGAATGATTGCTAAATTCATTTTACCTGTATCTTCATCTATCACTGGGACATTAATTAAAACCATTTTTAAGTTAAAGTCGTCTAAAATGTTTTTTATATGAGATGAATCGAATTTATAAGGACTTTGGAGTTCTATGGCACTAAATCCAAAGTTAGATGCTTCTTTGAATCTTGATAAAACATCATGTTCGTTGAATAAAAATTGAATATTTGCATTTAATTTTGGCAAAATTATCTCCTAATATAATTTTACATGATTTTTTTTAATGGCGCGCTTGGCGGGAATCGAACCCACAACCTCAGCCTTCGCAGGGCTGCGCTCTATCCGTTGAGCTACAAGCGCATATATGGAGTGCTTAAGTTATTTTCTACCAAATATTATTACTTATTGACATATAGCTACTACCATTGCGACACCTCGACTTATAATTATAAACATAATTTTAAGTTACAAAAAGTTTTATAATTTTCAATGAGATAAGATTTTGAGAATTAAACTATAAAAAAGACTATAATTTATTAATTAAAAACTATAATTATTTATTATAACTAGATGACAAAACTTTGTGGAGAAATTAGAGATTCCGTTTCAGGAGAAAAAGTGCCTGCTAGAGTACAAATTTTATCTCCTTCTGGTGAATTGGTGCATTCAAGAGAATCAATAAAAAAAATTGGACCAGGAGAACCTTTTTTCTATTCCAATGGATATTTTGAAGTAGATGTTACTAATGGTTATCATCAAATACTCATTGAAAAAGGAACAGAATATGAACCATGGAAAGAAACAATAGAAGTAGATTCTTCTTCTATAGAGAAAATTGATGTAAATCTCAACAAATGGAATCTTGTTTCTAATGAAGGGTGGCATCCAGGAAATACTCATTTACATTATGATGAAAAAGAAGAAAGCCCTGATGAGAGATTATTATTAGATCCTAGAATTGAAGATTTAAGAATGACTGCAATTTCTATTCTTAAAAGATGGGATTTAGAATATGCATCTAATAAATATAGCCCAGGATTTCTTTCTGAATTTTCTGATTTGAATCACCATGTTGAATGTGGAGAAGAAAGTAGACATAATACCGATTCATACAGTATAGGCTATGGCCATGTGATGTTATTAAATATAAAAAATGTAATTGATCCTGTTAGTACAGGAATTCTTGTAGATAAATTTGAACCTGATTATCCACCATTGACCTATGTTTGTGATCAAGCAAAATCTCAAAATGGATTGGTGATTTGGTGTCATAATGGACAAGGAATGGAGGCTCCTGTAGCAGGAATATTAGGAAAATTAGATGCAATCAACTTGTTTGATCCATTTTGGACTGATGTAGAATATACCATTTGGTATCATATGTTGAATTGTGGATTGAAAATTCCTGCATCTACAGGCTCTGATTGGTTTCTTTCATCTGCCAATAGAATTTACGCTTTTACTGGAGGAAAATTTAATTATGAAGGCTGGATAAAATCTTTAAAAGATGGGAATTGTTTTATATCTAATGGTCCTTCATTGTTTTTAGAAATTAATAATCAAACTATGGGAAATGAGATTGATATTTCTTTTCAGAAAGATAAAAGTGTTGAGGCTAAGATCACATGGGCTTCATATTACAATATTGATCAAGTTGAATTGATTTTTAATGGAAATGTAATTGAAAAATTTTCAATTCAAGATAAACAAAAGAACGGAATTATAGAAAAAAAAGTTTATCTTCCTAATGATGGTTGGATAGCTGCGAGGATAAAATCTAAAACAAGAGATTCCTTCTTTCAACCTATTTGGGCACATACTTCACCTCTATATATTTCTACAGGGAAAGATAAATTTTCAGAGAAAATAATTTCTGCAAAATATTTCATAAAAAAAATTGATGAAAGTTTAGAATGGGTAGAAAAAAGAGGAAAATTTTATTCAGACAAACAACGTAAAGAAATTTTAAATTTACATAGAGAAGCTAAAAATCTTTATAAAAAAATTGTTTAAGGTTAAAGATATGATTAAGCGCAAAAAATCTATAATGTTTGTTCCAGGGAATTCATTTGTGACTAGAAATTATCTTAGTACACCTTTTTTTGATGAACTTTTAAAATTAAAAGAATCTTATAATTTAGATGTTTATTTTGCAGGAATAGAATCGAATCCGGTTTCAAGAGATATATTTGATAAAGTCTCTTCTTTTTTGTCTAACCATGATATTTCATTGATCCCATTAGTTCCTGAAAGAGGATTTTTTAAGGAACGTTTTTTTTGGAAAATAAGGCAAGATTTTCTTCATAAAAGTAGTGTGTATAGATTTAATGATATTAATTCATTTATTACTCATAAAAGATATAGGGACATCACTTCTAATTTAAAAAATTTAAATCATGACTATTTATGGAATACCGATGTATGGCCTAGTTATTTAGGATTTCCTTTTCCTAAATCAAAAAAAATCCTAAACATTTTTATAAAAATGATGACAATGAAATTAATTTCTGGTCAAAATTCTATAAAAAAAGTGTTTGATAAAATTTCTCCAGATATAGTATTTATTGGAGATTCTCAAACTCCTATTTCTTTTACTTATTCTATTTATGGGTTAATGCATAAATCTTATGTTATTGGTAATGTTAGAACTTGGGACCATTTAACAAAGAATGGTCCTGTAATTCCTCATCTTTCAGAATATTGGGTTTGGAATAACACTATGAAGGATGAAATGGTAAAATTTCATAATGTGGAATCTGATTTGATTAATGTTGTTGGTTCTCCTCAATTTGATAATTATTTTAATATAAAAAATTTAAATTCTGACTCAATATTAGAATCTCATGGTATAAAATCTGATGTAAATATAATTTTATTTGGATCTAATAGATTTCATCGAGGAATAGGCGAACCATCTATAGCCAAGCATATAGCAGAAAAAATCAAATCTTCTTTTTATTCTAAATCAAATTTTCAGATGGTAATAAGATCTCATCCTATGGATCAAGATTTTGAAAAAAGATTTCAAAGCTTAAAAAATTACCCATTTGTGAAATTACTTAAAACACCTAACATTGATAATTTTAATCCTATTCAATACAAAGAAGATGGTTATTTAATGGCTTCACTATTAGAAAAATCAAAAATGTTAATTTGTGGCCAAAGTACTCTTGCTATAGATGCTAGTTGCACTAACACACCAATAATAAATTTGGCATTTGAGGGCCAAGAAGATGTTCCTGATTTATTGTCTGTAAGTAATAGATATTTTGTAAATCATTATCAAGATCTTTTAAAAACTGATGGAACAAAATTGGTATCAAATTTTCAAGAACTTGATAATCAAATTTCAAATTATATTGATAACCCAAATCAATATTCTGAAGGAAGAAAAAAAATCAAAGATCAATTTGCTGGCGATAACAAAGATTTATCTTCTGTAAGAATATTTAACCGTTTGAAAGAAATATTAGAAAATTAAATTTATTTTATTGAAGAAATTACATTTTTAATTTGTAAATCGTATTCTGAATCAGGAAGTGGAACGTATCCAACTTCTTCTACTAAAGATCTTCCTTCGTTTAAGTAAAAATTCAAAAAGGCTTCTACTTCAGGTCTGTTAATGAGGTGTTTTGTATTTACGTAAATAAAGACAGGCCTAGAAAGAGGTGCGTAGGAGCCGTTAGCAATTGTGTCCATTGATGGAGTGGCACAACCTGTGCCTCCGTCAATAGGAACTATTTTTAATTTGTCTTTGTTTTCAATGTAATAAGCGTAACCGAAGTAACCTAATGAGTTTTTGTCACCCGAAATACCCATAACTACAACGTTGTCATCTTCGCTAGCCACATAGTCTGCTCGACTAATACCTTCGTCACCATTTACTTCATCAGTGAAGTAGTCAAAAGTACCAGAGTCGGTGCCTGGGCCGTAAAGATTGATAGTTTCGTCTGGCCAAGATGAGTCCAAATCACTCCATTTATTAATAGGATTGTTTGGTTTCCATAGCTTGTTTAACTGTTCTATTGTAAGACATTCAACCCAAGTGTTTTTAGGGTTAACCATTACAGATAATCCGTCGTAAGCTACAGTTATTTCAATGAAATCAATTTCGTTTTCTTTAGCCGAGTTTATTTCTTGATCTTTTATAGGCCTAGAGGCATTAGAAATACTTGTCTCTCCGACAGTAAATCTCTTCATTCCTCCGCCTGTTCCAGAAACCCCTACTGGAATTTGAACATTTGGATAAATTTTGTTGAATTCTTCAGCAACTGCTTGAGTAATTGGGAATACAGTACTTGAACCATCAATCTCGATTAACCCAGAAAGAGCTTTTGTATTTGAAGAATTTTCAACTTCATGATCATTAGATCCGCCACAAGCAACAACAAGAAACATTGTTGCAATTATTAAATTGGTTCTTAAAAAAAAATTCATTAATATAAGTTTATCTTAAAAATATAAATTGACTATATTTTTTATAAAGAAATGTTGTTTTTACATTATTTAATTTTAGAAATTCTTTTTATAGAATTTTTTGCTTCTATATTATTGCTGAAAAAATTTAGTGCATTTTCAAAATCAATTAATGCTTGATCATATTTTTTTAAGGAAGCATAAGAACTGCCTCTTAAAAAATACAAATTGGAAATTTGTATTTTTTGGTTTTCTATATCTTGAAATTCTTCCAATCTAATTTCTAAAGCTTGTGAGAAATCTTCTATAGCATTTTGATAATTTTGTGAATGCTGATAAGTTATTCCTCTAAATTTAAATAATTCCCAATTATTTTGAGTTAAATCTATTGCTTTAGAATAATCTAAAGTAGCTTTTTCAATTTCTTCTAATTCAAAAAAAACTTTTGCTCTATATATATATGCAAGTGTAGCTTCAGGCATTAAATCAATTGTTTTGTCGAAATCTTTTCTTGCATTTATTAATTGATTAGATTTAAGGAATAAATTTCCTCTCTCAAAATAAAGCTCAGGGTCAGAAGGAGAGTTATTTATAGATTCGGAAAGCTTTTTGATTGAATCAGAATTATCTATATAAGTATAATCGATAGATGTTTTTTCAATTTCTTGAATTTCTTGATTGTTATCACATGAAATAGAATTAAAAAAAAGAATTATTGTGAAAACAGGTAATATTTTTTTAAATATCATAACAATAAGAAAAATTTAATATTTAAATATATATAATTTATCTCTGAAAATAACTTAGATTTTAAAAGTTTTCAATAGAAATATTGTAGTTAATTTATATTTTTAAGATAAACTTATATTAATGGATTTTTTTTTAAGAACTAGTTTAATAATTTTTATCTCAATTTTTATTAGTGGATGTATTAATTCAAATGATTTAAATTTGGAAGCTACTATTGATGCTAGAGTTGATCAGGCAATAGCAAAAATTGCTACTGCTACCCCTCAGATATTTGTTGATCCTACTCCTCAACCTACAGCTACTCCTCAGGTTTTTATTGATCCTACTCCTCAACCTACAGCTACTCCTCAAATAATAGAAATAATACCTCCTACTCCTCAGCCTACAGCTACTCCTCAGATAAATATTGATCCTACTCCTCAGCCTACAGCTACTCCTCAGATATTTGTTGATCCTACTCCTCAGCCTACAGCTACTCCTCAAATATTTCCAAAAATTATTAAACCTAATGATTTGTATAATCAATGGAGATTTTCAGTTCCTAGAATTAGATCTGATGGTGCTACAGGAACGGGATGGGTTATTGAAGAAGATTGGATAATTACTAATGAACATGTTGTAAAAGATCAATCTTCTGTAATCGTTAGTATTCCTCAGAAAGATGGAACATCTAAAGATGTTTATGGATTAGTTTATGGAGTTGATAAAAAGAGAGATCTTGCAGCAGTTAAAATTAATTCTAAGCTTAATGGTATAGAGCCATTGAAAATTTTTGACAGAAAATATCTTACTTCATTGGATGCTGGTACAGAAATAGTTCAGATAGGGTATTCCACGGGAACTGCAGGGTTTCCAGTTATTAAGTCTGGAGTAGTTACAACTGTGATTTTACAAATGGGTAAAGCTTTAGATTATGGAATTAAACCAACCTTAAAAGTTCTTCCTGGCTCTTCTTATACTAAAGATGGAGTAATGTTGATAGTATTTAATACTGGTGCAGATCCTGGAGATAGCGGTGGGCCAATTATTGATTTTGAAGGAAATGTAGTTGGAGTTGTTTTTGCTCAAGTGCAGAGTGCTGGGGGAAGTAGAGTTATTGGGACTCAATTAGCAATAAGTATGAGAGAAGTTGAAGTTGTTTGGGATTTATTAAAACTAGGGACAGATACTTCTAATAATTAGTTATTATTTGTTTTTCGATAATATTGCTACTAGATTAGCTCCTGTTTTTTTTTCTGCACTTAAAACGAATTTTTCAAAAATTTTTCTTAATAAACTATTTAAAGGTTTCCAATTTAATATAAAAAATCTATTAATCATTAAACGTCTAATTAATTTTTGAAGAAACCCTATTTTTATAATGTATTTAGCTTCATCTATTTTAAAAAATGGAGATACATGTGTATTAAGAATATCTAAGTTGTAGTGTCTATAATGTTTTTCAGGTATAGGTTTTTTATTAAGAGTAGGAACAGTAATGAGAAATTTTCCTTCATCTTCTAATATCTCTGCAAGGTTATGAATTATTTTAGGAAGTTCTTTTTCTTCAATATGTTCCAAAACCTCCATTGCTACTATAAGATCGAATTTCACATTTTTTATTTCATTAAAATCAGATACTAGTTTTACATTTCCATTTGAACTTTGATTAAATATTTTTGCATAATTTAACGCTTGTTCAGATATATCTATTCCTGTAATTTTAGGGATTCCAGTTTTTTTCATTTCAAGCGTTAATCTTCCATCGCCACAACCAAAATCTAATACATTTTTAGGCTTTAAATCGTTAATAATGTTTTTTACGTAAGTTAGAACACCTAAATACTCTAGGCCATTAAACCACCATTTCCCCAGATGCCAATTTTGTTCATCAATTACTGGAAGATGATGATAGGGGAATTCATATTCTTTTTCTTGAAAATTTTGTCTATCAGTCATATTTTTGGTGGCAACGGTAGGATTTGAACCTACGGCCTAGGCCTTATGAAGACCCCGCTCTAACCCCTGAGCTACGTTGCCAATTGTAATTTATTTTGGATAGGTTATGTTTAGAGCAAATCTATGTCAATGATAAAATGAAATAATAACAAAAATTGTATTTAGTTTTTGGGATTTTCTCTAAATATTAGGAATATATATATTCACCACTAGCTCCTCCAGCCTTATGCACTAAGTGAATATCTTCTATTTTCATACTTTTATCTAATGATTTGCACATATCAAAAATCGTCAAACATGTTATTGAAACGGCAGTAAATGCTTCCATTTCTACTCCTGTATTCCAATTTGCTTTTACTGTAGAAGTGATTTCTAATCCGGGCAGATCATGATTAGGAACAATATCTATTACAACATTAGAAACTGGAATTGGGTGGCACATTGGAATTAGTAGATGGGTCCATTTAGCAGCATTTATTCCTGAAGTTTTTGCTACAGAGAATAAATCTCCTTTTTTCAAGTTCCCTTCTAGTGCAGTATCAAGGGTTTCTTTTTTCATTAATATTTTCCCACTTACTATGGCAATTCTTTCTGTAATGCCTTTAGTTGAAGTGTCTACCATTTGAGCATTACCTTCTTTATTTAGATGTGTTAATTTTTTTTTCTCGATGATTTTTTTTGCTTCTCCATTTGCTATTAGATCTGCTTCATCGTTAAGTTTGTTTCCAGAGTGACCTTTTACCCAATTCCATTCAATTGTTCTATTTATCACTAAAGAATCTAAGCGATTCCACAAGTCAAGATTAGTATTTCGTTTCCAATTTTTTGTCATAGTGTTAATAACATATTCACTATCTGTAAAAATTTTCACTGAAGAGTTTTTTGGAAATTGTTCTAGTCCTTTTATTACTGCTGTTATTTCCATCTTGTTATTTGTGGTTTTTTCATCACTACCTGAAAGGGTTGTTTTTATATCATTGATAATAATAATAGAGGCCCAACCCCCTGGACCTGGGTTTCCTATACAGGAGCCATCTGTGTAAAGAATATTTTCAGTTTCCATGAAATTTATTTAAAACCTTGAAATTATTTTTTATATAAATCCATAATTTCATTTAATAATTTGATACCTTCTTCTTTTGGTCTTTGAAAAGAATTTCTTCCTACTATGGATCCAAAAGATCCGCCTTCTGCAACCTGTTGAATTTCTTCTAAGACAGCATCTCTTCCTTTTGCAGGTCCTCCAGAAAAAATAACTATCCTTTTTCCATTAAAAGTAGATTTTACGCAATGTTTTACTCTATCGCTTAGTGTATCAATTTTTAATCCAAATTTTTCTATAACTTTTTTAGCTTCTGGGTCATATATATGATTGTCTGGAGGCTTGATTTTAATTATATTTGCACCCATTTGAGCAGCAATGTGAGCTGCATAAGCAACAACATCTATTGCAGTCTCATCGGCTTTTGCTAATGAACCTCCTCTAGGATAACTCCATACTACAACTGCCAACCCTTTACTTTTTGCTTCGAGTGATAGATTTCTCAATTCGTTGTACATTTTTCCTGATAAATTAGAACCTGGATAAATTGTAAAACCTATAGCAACACACCCTAGCCTCAGGGCATCACTTACTGAAGAGGTAATAGTTTGACAAGGTTCTCCTGTTGAAAGAGAGTCAGCATTATTAACTTTAAGAATTAGAGGAATTTGACCAGCGTATTTTACAGCTCCAGATTCTAAAAAACCTAAAGGGGCAGCATAAGCATTACATCCTGCATCAATAGCTAATTGGAAATGATAATCTGGATCATATCCTTCTGAATTATCAGTAAAAGATCTTATAGGTCCATGTTCAAAACCTTGATCTACGGGAAGAATTACGAGTTTTCCTGTTCCAGATAATTTTCCTGACATAAGTAATTTACTTATATTTCCTAATGTTCCAGGGTTTTCTGAAGAATACCATGATAATATTTCAGATACTTTTTTTGTTAGTGCCATTTTACCGCTCCTATCATTATTTGCATTAATATCATAAATTAGAAAATAATATTTACTTTTCTAATAATATGTCTACTGAAAAATCAAATTTAAAAACATTCTTAAAAGATAATCTTAATTTTTCAAGTCATGAAGGTAAAGCCCTTGCGAAATTAATTTTATCAATTTCTGATGCATCTATAGAAATATCTCAAAATACAAGAAGAGCAGGTTTAACAAATATCCTTGGTTCAGCAAATTCAATAAATGTTCAGGGAGAAGATGTTCAAAAACTTGATTTAATCGCGAATGAAATTTTATTAAAGTTCTTAAAAAATGATTCTGGATGTGGAGGTTATGCTAGTGAAGAACTTGAAAAGCCAGAATTTTTTAATAATGAAGATTCTAGTTTTTTTGTTGTAGCAGACCCTTTGGATGGATCAAGTAATATCGATGTCAATATGCCTATTGGTACTATTTTTGGGATAATAAGGAAGACTGTTCCAGAAAAGTCAGGATTCATAAGAAGCGGAAGATATTATATTGCTTCAGGGTATATTTTATATGGACCTTCAACATTATTAGTTATTGCTTTCAATAATAATGTTAATGAATTTACTTTAGACCCACTAGAGAATAAATTTTATCTATCTGATGAGAATATTAATGTTCCGATTTCAGGAGAAACCTATTCAATTAATGAAGGTAATTTTGATTCTTGGTCATCTCCTATAAAAAAATGGGCAGAATCTAGGAAAAATTCTTTTAATGAATTAAAAAAATCTAGTTCATTGAGATATGTGGGATCATTAGTAGCAGATGCACATAGAACATTAAAGAAAGGAGGAATATTTGTTTATCCTGCAGACAAAAAAAACCCTAATGGAAAATTGCGTTTAATGTATGAAGCTAATCCATATGCATTGATTTTTGAGTCTGCTAATGGATCTTCGAGTAATGGTGAAGTTAGTATATTGGACATTGAACCAGAAAATTTTCATCAAAGAACCCCATTAATTTTGGGTTCTAAAATTAATGTTCAAAGTTTTCTTTCAGTGAAAACAACTAATAAAAAGAATATTATAAAGCAAAAAAGAATATTTCCATGGAATGAATTAAGTATTTCTAAAATGAGATCAGAGTCTAAAAAAACTATTTTAGAATTTTCAAAGGAATTAAATGTTGAGCAATCTACAGTTAGAAAATGGGAATCAGGGATAATAAAACCTAATAAAAAAAACAGAGAGAAATTAGATGATTATTTGTTGAAAAATTTTCCTAAACTTATTAATAATCCTTTTGAAAACTGATTTTTAACCACCTAATTGATACATTTCAATTTTTTTATTTTTTGAAACATTTTTCTTTGATCTTAATTCTGAGTACCTATCTGTTCTTTTACTCCAATAATCTTTAATTAATGATTTTATGAAATCATTACTGCTTCCTTTTCTTAATTCTTTTTTCAGATCAAGCCCAGAATTAGAAAAAAGACATGTGACCAATTTCCCATCAGTAGTCAAACGAGATCTTGTACAATTGGAACAAAAAGGATTTGTTACAGAAGAAATTATTCCTATTTCTCCTTTATAAATCCCATTTTCAGAGACAATTGAATATCTATTTGCCACTTCTCCTTTAAATGATGCACTCAGAGGTTTTACAGAGTATTTTGTTTTGATAATTTCTAGAATTTTTTTTGATGATACAACTTCTGATAAATCCCATTTGTTTACGTTTCCTACATCCATATATTCGATATATCTGATTATATTTTTAGTATTTTTAAAATGATCAATTAAACTTAGAATTGAATTTTCATTAATGTTTTTTTTGATTACACAATTAATTTTTATTGGACTTAATCCAGCATTTGAAGCTGATTCAATCCCTGAAAGAATTTTGGATATTTTCAGGTTTCTACCGTTTATCTGATTAAAAATTTTTTGATCCAATGTATCCAAGCTCACCGTAACTCTTTTTAATCCAGATTTAACTAATTCTTCAACTGATTTTTCTAGCAAAAAACCATTAGTTGTAAGTGAAATATCGGAAATATTTTTTATTGAAGTTAGTTGATTGATTAATATGGACAAGTCTTTTCTTAAGAGAGGCTCTCCTCCAGTAATTCTGATCCTAGTTACTCCTAATTCAGCAAATATTTTCGTTAATCTAGTAATTTCTTCAAAAGTAAGAATTTTTTCCTTAGGTAAAAATTTATATGATTCCCCATATATTTCTGCAGGCATGCAATAAGAACATCTGAAGTTACATCTATCTGTTACAGAAATTCTTAAATCTTTTATAGGTCTATTGTATTTATCTGTAAGTGACATTTTAAAAAATATTTATTTCTTCCAGTAAAGGGATTATTTTTTTTATTGTTTGTCCCCTGTGACTTATTTTATCTTTTTCAAAATCTTTTAGTTGAGCATTGGTTTTGTTAAATGTAGAATTTTTAAAAATCGGATCATATCCAAAGCCGTTACTCCCTTCTTTTTTTAAAGATATTGAACCTGAGAGTTCAGATTTGAAAATTTTAGGTTTATTTATTTTTATACTTGAGCCTGCAATTGCTACTACACAAACAAATTTAGCATCTCTTTGATTTTCTGGAATGTTTTGCATTTCATTTAGTAGATATTCATTTCTTTCGTTGTCACTTAATCTTTCTCCCCCATACCTTGCTGATTTTACTCCAGGTTTTCCATCAAGTGCTAAAATTTCTAGTCCGGAGTCTTCTGAGATCAAGATGTTTTTTTTAAGTTCACCTTTTTTATTTAATAATTCAAAATAATAATGTAATTTTTGTTTAGCATTTTCTTCAAATGTGGTTCCCGATTCTTCTGCTATTTGAGAAATGCCAAAATATTTCAAATCGACTACTTTAAAATTTTTCATCCTATTACTTAAATTTCTTTTAAATTCTTTTATTTTCCCTGAATTATGGGTGGCAAGTATAATCATATTTATTATATTCTGGATTTTTACATCATATTTCAAAAATTCATGATATAAATATTATTAATTATTGATAACTATAAAAGTTAATGTTATACATAGTTTACCTATAAACTAAAATTATAGATTTATCGTACAAAAAATAAGTAGGTTTCTTATAGGGTAAAGAATTAATCCTATGCATCAGAAAATATTTTCAAAAAGTCGAATAAAAATTTTTATAGGTTTTACAGGACTATTTTTTCTTATTTTGAATGGTTGTTTTCCTCATCATCCTCAGTCAACTTTTAATACACAAGGCCCAGTAGGATTAGAACAAGAACGGCTTTTTATTTTAATGTTTTGGTTAGCAATCGCAGTGTTTGCGATTGTTCAATCTGTTTTAATTTATGTTCTGATTAATTTTAAAAGAAGGGAGTATCCTATTCCTGGTACAGATATAAGAATTCCTGATGTTCCTCCAAAACAAGTTCATGGAAATACAAAATTAGAGATAATTTGGACAATTATTCCAGTATTTTTACTAGCAGCAATTGCTGTTCCAACTGTACAGGCTATTTACTCTACAGCAAAGCCTCCAATTTCTGAAAATGTATTTGAGCAACCACTTGAAATAGAGGTGGTAGGACACCAATGGTGGTTTGAATTTAGATATATAGATGAAGGGATAGTCACGGCCAATGAATTATATATTCCTACTGGAAGACCAGTTAATATTCAACTAAAATCTCAGGATGTGATTCACAGTTTTTGGATTCCAAAATTAGCTGGAAAAGTTGATTTAGTGCCAAACAATAATAATACTATGTGGATTCAAGCAGATACTCCTGGCGATTATTCTGGGCAGTGTGCTGAATTTTGTGGTATAGCTCATGGACGAATGAGGTTCAGGGTACATGCTGAAACTCCAGAAAACTTCGATAAATGGTTAGAAAGTATGAGAACCCCTCCTGTGCCTTTCGTAGGAGAAGGGTATGGGTTGTTTTTAGCTAATTGTAGTATGTGTCATACTATTGATAGTTATACTTCTGGATCTTATGAGAGAGAGGTGAAAATTCAAGATGAAAGATGGAGTGATTGGTATTCTGATCCTGAAGGAGCGGTAAGGGTATCTGCTCCAAATCTTACACATTTAGCAATGAGAACTACTATTGGATCTGGAGAACAAGAATTAAATCGAGAAAATTTAATCAAATGGATTGAAGATCCATCTTATTTTAAAGAAGGAACTAGAATGCAAGAAGTTGCTCAGATTTATGAAGGCAAAAAAGCAAAATTAAGTGCGAGTGAAATAGAAGCTATTACAGATTACTTACTTTCTCTAGCTCCTCCTCAACTAGAATCTTCTTCTACTCAATTGGAAACAGAACTTGTTTCTAAAGAATGGGATTCGCCCGAAGAACAAGGAGAATATTTATTCACATCTTATGGATGTGCTAGTTGTCATTCTATTGATGAAGATGAAACTAAGATTATAGGCCCTGGTTTATGGGATATTTATGAAAAATCAGTATCTAAAGTTGAAGGATTATCAGCAGAAGAATATTTAGAACAATCTATTAGATACCCTAATGAATATATTGTTGAAGAGTATCCAGAGGGAGTGATGCCTCTAATTTTTGAAAATTTACCAGTAGAAGAGATAGAATCTCTTATAGCTTATCTAAAAACTTTAAGTAAGAAGTAATGATTAAGGAGATAAATAATTGACTACTTTGAAGTACCCAACATTTATACCAAGACCTAAAGAAGAATACTCTGGTTTTTTGGGTACTATTTGGTCTTGGATAACTACTGTAGATCATAAAAAAATAGGTACATTATATGGAATAACAGCATTTATTTGGTTTTTGGTAGGTGGAATTGAAGCTCTTTTAATTAGATTACAGTTGTATGCTCCTGAAGCAAAAGTATTGTCTCCAGAAGTTTATAATCAAGTGTTTACAATGCATGGAACAACTATGATATTTCTAGTCGTAATGCCATTGAGCGCGGCTTTTTTCAATTGGATAGTTCCCTTACAATTAGGTGCAAGAGATGTTGCTTTCCCTAGACTTAATGCATTTAGTTATTGGACTTTTCTTTTCGGTGGTATTTTATTAAATTTAAGTTGGATTTTTGGTGAAGCCCCTAATGCGGGATGGTTTGCATATGCGCCTAACAGTAGTTTTCCTTACAATCCGGGTTATGGTGTAACATTTTGGATAATAGGTTTGCAGGCTTTAGGTGTAGCTAGTCTAGCAGCAGGATTTAATTTTTTGGCGACAATAATAAATTTAAGAGCCCCTGGAATGACTTTTTTCAAGCTACCTGTATTTATTTGGATGACTGCAGTGGTTAATGTTTTGATAGTACTAGCATTTCCAATTATTACTGTAGCTCTTCTACAATTAATGTTTGATAGGCAATTTGGAACGAATTTTTTTAATGCAGTTCAAGGTGGAGACCCAGTGATGTGGCAACATTTATTTTGGTTATTTGGTCACCCTGAAGTATATATTTTGATTTTACCAGCGATGGGAATAGTTTCTGAAGTCCTTCCAACGTTTTCTAAAAAACCTTTGTTCGGATATTCATTTATAGTGTTTTCTGGAATTGGAATAGGTTTCTTGGGATGGTTTGTTTGGAGCCACCATATGTTTACAGTTGGCTTAGGGCCTGCTGCTAATTCTGCTTTTGCAATATCTACTATGCTTATTGCTGTTCCTACGGGGGTGAAAATTTTTAACTGGATTGCTACCCTTTGGGGTGGCTCTATAAGAATTAATTCTTCTTTGTTATTCTCTGTTGGTTTTATTGCTATGTTTGTTATAGGTGGATTAAGTGGAGTTACTCATGCATCTCCTCCTTCTGATGCTCAACAACAAGATACTTATTATGTTGTAGCTCATTTCCATTATGTGTTATTTGGAGGTGCTATATTAGGTTTATTTTCTGGAATATATTTTTGGTGGCCAAAAATGACTGGAAGAATTTTAAATGAAAAATTAGGTGTTGCTCATTTTCTCGTTACTTTAATAGGTTTCAATGTTACTTTTTTCCCAATGCATTGGCTTGGAATGGATGGAATGCCAAGAAGAGTATTTACTTATCCAGAAGGTATGGGATGGGATTTAAGTAATTTAATTTCTACTATAGGAGCTTTTTCTATTGCATTAGGAACTTTGATTTTTATATTTAATGTGTTTTTCTCTACCCGAGGACCCAAGAATGCTGGAAATGATCCTTGGGATGCTAGAACTTTAGAATGGACAATTTCTTCTCCTCCACCCCATTATAATTTTGCTGAAATCCCTGAGGTAAAATATAGAGATGATTTTTGGTTTAAAAAATATCCTGAGTTGGCTCATGGAGAAGTCTCAGGAGCTTCAGCTTCTGAAGTAAACAATGATGATGACCATCATGTAGAAATGCCAGACTTGTCTTACTACCCATTTTTCCTATCATTGAGCATAGTCTTAATTTTAGGAAGTTTATTGGATCTTTCTTGGAATGGAAGTTGGTATATTGCTGGTGTAGGAATTCTAATGTTTGTATGGTCGTTGTTAGGTTGGAGCTTTGAGCCTGTAAATGAAGAAACTAGTAATCAAAAGGATCATTAAATGTCAGAAGTAATCGCTGCACATGATGAAGCTCATCACAATTCTACCGGTATAGATACACGTAAATTACTAATGTGGTTATTTTTGGGCTCAGATTGTTTATTTTTTGGGTCATTTATTGCAACTTATTTAGTTTATAGGAACAGAAGTCTAGTGGGCCCATATCCAAGTGAAATTTTAGATATCCCTCTTACAACAATCAGTACTTTTGTACTTTTAATGAGTTCATTGGCTATGGTTTTAGCTTTAAATTACACTCAAAGAGATAAGCCTGTAGCTGGACGTTATTGGACTCTTATTACAGCATGTTTAGGAGCAATATTTTTAGGATTCCAAGTATATGAATTTAATCATTTCGTTAACTTAGGGCTTACTCCAAAAACTAATATGTTTGGAACCACATTCTTTGTTCTGACAGGTTTTCATGGAGCTCATGTTACTTTTGGTGTTTTATGGTTATTAACTTATGCATTTAGTTGTTTAACTACTTCTTTAAAAGAAAGAGCAATTTTAATTCTTTCTATAATTGGATTTTTAATGATTTTTTTCGCTGTTTTAATGTCTGATTGGTTACATGTTATTCCTCATGTTCCATTTAATACTGTTATGGCAATTGGTGGAGCAGGAGTATTAATTTTACTTATTTCTTTGATTCTTTTACGTAAAACTTCTACTCCAAAAGGTATAGCAGTATCACAATCAATGAACTTAGAGCTTTCTGGTTTGTATTGGCACTTTGTAGATATAGTTTGGATAGTAATTTTTACAATAATATATTTAGTATCAGCAAAAGATGTAGCTCCGATAATAGGAATGTAATTTTTTTAATATGAGTCTTATAAAAAAAATAAAACAAATTTGGATAAATACCATGTTTCATGGAACTAAGACTTATTTTGATTTACCCAAAAATGAATATGATATACCTAATCCACAACATGAAGGTCCTTTTGGCTCTTCATTAAGTAAATCTATTTCTCTTTTTAAAAAACTCACACGATCTGGAGGACATGGGTCTCCCGCATTTTATCTCATTATAGGAGTAATTTTATCAATTCTTACATACATTGAATTTGCAATATTTTATGTAGAATCATTGGGTGTATTAATGGTACCTATATTAATTATTTTATCTTTAGGAAAATTTATTTTAGTAGTAGCATTTTTCATGCATCTTAGGTTTGACAATAAATTGTTAACTTATATTTTCTTCTCAGGATTTGTCTTAGCAATTCTTATCTTTTTAATTTTGATGATATTGCAAGCATTTTAATCAGATAATATCTGGATGCAATATTGATTATTGTTAGATAGCCAATTAAGTAAAACTTCATCTGACAGATTCTTCAAATGAAGAACGTCTACCCATGCATCAGTTAATATAGATTGAAGTTGTCTTAGTGTAAGAGGTTTATTTTTATTTAATAGAAAAGTTTTAAATATAGCTTCTCCTAATGTATTTCCAGGTAAAATAAATAATTCTGATTCTTTTTTTATTTTAGAGCAAATAGATAACAATTCGGATAATTTCATATTCATCATTTCTTCTTCTTTAACTTTTCCTATTTCATTAAGCCTAGAGGCAATCATGTATTGGAAAGATAATCCTCGCTCTTCAATAAGTTTTTGATTTATCTGAAACTTAGGTTCATTATTTTTTATTGTTGATTTTTTCTTTTTTTCTTTTGGCATTTTTCCACTCTATTACAACAGATTTAATTTTATTATATAAAAGATTTTAAAATTAAGACTTTTACCTGATCTCCTTTTTTTAAAATTTTTTTATTTTCTGGGCAGATTGCAAGACCGTTCGCATTAATCATTGAGCTTAAAATATGAGAATTTTGATTACCTGAAAGTTTAGCTAAGTACCCTTGATTTGGATTTCCTTGAACGTTAACTCTAGCATATACTCTTCTATTGTCATAGTTAATAATAGGATCGTTTAAAGTAGCTGTAATCTCTTTTCTAAATATTTGATTCTTTCCAATCATGGTTTTAATCACAGGGCTTACAAATATCTCAAAACCTACTATAGCGCTTACAGGGTTTCCTGGAAGGCCGATATGGGGAATTTTTTTATCTTTATAATTTAGTAATCCAAAGGTTAAAGGTTTTCCTGGACGCATTTTCACAGACCAAAAATTCATTTTGCCCATTTTTTTAAGAGTATCTTTCACAAAATCGAAGTCACCTTTTGATACACCAGCAGTAGTAATAATCAAGTCGCTATTTGAGCATTCCAAAAATGCATTTTCTAGAGATTTTTTATTATCAGGGACTATTTTTTTAATATCAGGAATTCCTCCGTTTTGAATTACTTGGGAATAAATAGAATAACTATTTGAATCATATATTTGACCAGGTTTTTTCTTTTGACCTGGTGAAACTAATTCATCTCCTGTTGAAATAATTGAAATTAGAGGTTTTCTAAATACTTTTATATATTCTATTCCTAAAGATGCAATAAGACCGATATTAGAAGCATTTAAGGTAGATCCTATAGATAAAATCTTTTGATTCTCTTTAATATCTTCTCCTATATATCTGATATTCTGGCCACTAGTTAATTGTTGATATATTTTCACTTTCTTTTGATTGATTTTAGGAAAGTTAGTATATTCAAAAGGTATCACAGCGTCGCATCCTTCAGGAATAGCTGATCCAGTCATTATTCTTACAGAATTTCCTTGAGTTAGCTTATTTGTTGGAATTTTTCCTGCAGGTATTGTTTCTAGGATTTTAAGAATAATTGGATTCTTTTTTGATGCATTCGAAGTATCATTTGAAATGACTCCAAATCCATCCATTGCTGAATTATTAAATTCAGGAATATTTTTATTAGATATAATGTCTTCTGCTAAAACATATCCTGTGCTTTTGATGATAGAAATATTTTCTTTCTCTAAACGGTTGATTCTAGATAGGATTTTTTGTTGAGCAATTTCTACGCTTAACATATCTGGATCATCAGGATGAATATGATGATTTTCATGTTTTTGTGGGTTATTCAAACTAACCTCTTAATTCTGCACCAAATTTTTTATTTAAATTTTTCAATGCCTTATTTTCAAGACTTTGAATTTGCTCACTAGTAAGAGTATTTTTATCTGATGAAATGATTAGCCTTATTCCTAATGATTTTTTATTTTTAGGTAAATTTTTTGATTGAAAAATATCGAAGATTTCTACATTTTTGATATTTTTAATGGGCTTAATTTCATTAAGTATTTCTTCAGCTAAAACTGATTTGTCTATTATCAAATCAAGATCTCTAGTTGATTCAGGAAGTCTGCTAAAACTTTTATATGAAACTGGTTTAGTTATTTTATGGAAGTTTTTGATAAAATTATTTAATTCCAATTCAAAAATGACAATTTCTTCATTTTTTATGTCGAATTTTCTTAGTATTCTAGAATCAATTTTGCCTATTTTACCCAATTGTATTTTGTTGGAAATTATATTAAAACATTCTCCATCAATAAAATTTTTTTCTTTGGTTAATTGAAGAGAAAGAGGTAATTGAAATTTCTTAAAAAGATATTGAATAGTTCCTTTTGCATCAAAAAAATCTAATTTTCTTGATTTAGACCATAAATTTTCCTGAGAATCACCCACGAAAGCACCACATATGACATCTTTTATATTGGGTAGATCATTATTTTGTTTTTCGAAAACACTACCTAATTCAAAAATTTTCAGAGGTTCTCTCCATATTCTTATATTTTTACTTACGGCTTTTAAAATTCCTGATCTAAGAGAAAATCTAAGATATTCAAAATCACGGGACATAGGATTTAAAATCTTTACTAATTTTTCAGAATTTTCTGATTCAATTGTCAACAATTGAGATTCTTTTGAATCTGCTGAATAACTTATAATTTCTTGCATTCCTGATTCAACTAAGATATCTCTGATTTTTTCTCTAATGTTAAAATAATCATTAGGTTCCCATTGTGGTATTTGTCCCGAGAGAGATGATACAGGTATTTTTTCATAACCTATTATTCTTGCTAATTCTTCACATATATCTTCTGGAATTGAAACATCTTGTCTCCAATAAGGGACAGTAATATCCAAATCTTTATTTGAGGTTTCATTTATTGAAAAACCTAAGCTTATCAAAGTGTTTTTTATAGTTTCTTGATCAAAATTAACTCCAAGCAGGTTATTAACTTTTTCTTTTTTAAGTGTAATTTTTTTAGATTTGTTTTTATCTTTTATCCATAAATCCTGTACTGCCTCTTCTAAATTTCCACCAGCTATTTCAATAATTAAATCTATAGATTTCTTTATTGCATATTCACATAATTTAGGATTCAAACCTTTTTCAAACCTTAAAGTTGCTTCTGTTTTCATACCAAGATTTTTTGCACTTTGGCGGTTGTGTATACTATCGAAACAAGCTGATTCAAGAAATATATTTTTTGTGTTTTCAGTAATTTCTGATTCTTTTCCACCCATTACTCCTGCTACAGCAATAGGTTTTTTTGAATCAGATATGACAACAACATCATCTAGTTTCCTAGTTTCATTATCAATTGTTAAAATTTTTTCATCTTTTTGAGATTTTCTTACATTAATATTAGATCCCTCAATAAATTGGAAATCAAAAGCATGAAGAGGCTGTCCTAGCTCAAACATTACTAAATTAGTTATATCTACAATATTGTTTACCGGTTTTTCTCCTATTTTTAATAATTTTTCTTTTATCCATTCTGGAGAGTTTTTAACAGTTACTCCTTTAATTAATGCACCCATATATCTTGAACAAATATTTTTGTTTTCTATATTTAAAGTAAAACTTTTTTTATTAGTATTAGGAACAAGAGATTCTACTCCATTGAGGTTTATTTTTAATTTTTCTCCTGTAATTGCACTTATCTCTCTTGCTATTCCTAATATTGAGAAACAATCAGATCTGTTCGGGGTTATATCAAGATCAAAAATAGTATCATTTAAGATGTTTTTTAATAGTGTTCCGATAGGCTCTTTGCCGTCTACTTCATAAATACCTTGATGGTCTTCGCCGATTCCTAATTCAAGAGAAGAGCATATCATTCCATTAGACACAATATTTCTTATTTTAGCTTTTTTTAAGTTCTCCATTCTTTCTGTTTTGGGATTAAATAACATAGATCCTATGGGAGCAAATGCAACTTTTTGTCCTAAATATAGATTATTGGCCCCACAAACTACCTCTACATTAGAAGATCCTGTGTTTACAGTAACAATATTTAATTTATCTGCATTTGGGTGAGGATCGATTTTTTTTACTTCACTAACAACCACACCCTCCCATTCGCCAATATTTTGTATGTTTGACACTTCATTTCCTGCAAGAGTTAAAAGGTGAGCTATTTCTTCTGGAGATGACTTAATATCTATATATTCACTTATCCAAGACAAAGGTACTTTCATATTTTCCTTTAAAATTGAGATAAAAATCTCATATCGTTTCCATAAAAATGTCTAATATCATCTATTCCATGGCGAATCATAGCTATTCTTTCTACTCCAACTCCAAATGCAAATCCAGAATATTTTTCAGGATCATATCCAACACTTTCTAAAACTTTTGGATGAACCATGCCTGCTCCTAGAATTTCTATCCAATCATTATTCCAGTCTATCGACATATCTACTCCAGGCTCTACAAATGGAAAATAATCACATCTAAATCTAATTTTTCTTTCTGAGCCAAATATTTTTCTAGCAAAGTCATACAATGTTCCTTTGAGATCAGTAAAATTCAAGTTAGTATCTATAGCTAAACCTTCTATTTGATTAAAATGCCATTCATGAGTTGAATCAGTTGCTTCATATCTATAACATTTTCCAGGTATTACTACTCGAATTGGTGGATCATTTTTTTCCATAATTCTTGCTTGCATTGGAGAAGTATGTGTTCTGAGTAACATTTTTTTCCCTTCAATTTCTTCTTCATCAATCCATAAAGTGTCCCACATATCTCTAGCAGGATGATTTTTTGGAATATTTAGCAGATCAAAATTATATAAATCCCATTCAACTTCAGGGCCTTCTTGAATTTGGAACCCTAATGAAGAAAATGCTGAGCAAACTTCTCTAATTGTTTGAGTTACTGGATGAAGTCTTCCTATATTTGGAATTCTACCTGATAGAGAATAATCAAAAGCTCCAAGACTTGATTGTTGATTATTCTTAATAATGTTTTGTTTTTCTTCAAATAAATTTCCTAGAAATTTTCTGATTTTATTTGCTTCAGAGCCTATAGCAGGCCTTTCTGAAATATCATAGTTCTTAATATCTCTTAAAACATTTGTGAGAAAAGATTTACGTCCTAGATATTTAATTTTCCACTCTTCTAAATCTTGAGCTTGATTAATTTTTTCAATATCAATTTCAGCGATTTTTTTAAAATCACTTAATTCGCTAAAAACAAGTTTACTTTTTGAATCTTTCAAATTCATAATTCTCCAAATTTAAAGAAAGATCTTCACACTTTAGGAAGATGTATTTTTAGTGTAACAAAACCTTCTTATAATAATTAGTATTCAATAGAATTTATATTATTATAAAAGCAGGTATAGAATAATCTATATAATTTAGTATTTACTTGTTCAATTAATATAGTTTAAATTTTAAATATCATTTGAACTAGAATTAAATATAAATTAGTTGAAAAAAATAAGATTAATTAGTAATATAATATTAAGTTGGATTAAGTTTGAATAATTCAACATTTTGCCGGTGCTAAAATTAGATCAAGGAGGTCAGGCATGAAACTCACTGCTTACAGTGTAAAATTGAAGAAGGTTGTAGAAATTGCAAATCCTCAAATTGTAACTATGAAGAATGGCAGAAAAGCTGTTCAAGGAGTCGCTGCAGAGGACCCTTCATCAAAAGTATTCAGGATTTTAAGTGACAAAGATGTTGCAGAGGTAGAAAAGCAGATAGGTTAAATTATTCTAAAATTTTGTCTATTAATAATTTCTCGAAAAAAGCGACTTACTTTCTAGTAAGTCGCTTATTTTTTAATTTGTAGTTATGAAAAAAGGTTATGGAAAAAGTTCAATTAGGAAACACAGGTTTAAATGTTAGTAGGCTAGGAATAGGTCTATCAGAAATAGGGTCAAGCGATGAATCCGTTGCTAAAGAGGTGTTAATTAATGCATTTAATTCAGGGATAAATTTTTTCGATACCTCTTCTTGTTACAACAGAAGTGAAGAATTTTTTGGAAAAACTATGTCTTCTAATAGAGATGAGATAATTTTGGCTTCAAAATGTGGTCATGCCTCAAGATTTGATAGTAGTCTGAAAGATTGGAGTTATGAGGGGGTTAAGTTAAGCATTGAAAGAAGTTTAAAACTATTAAGAACTGACAGATTAGATTTGATACAGATTCATTCATGCACACTTAAAGAATTAGAAGAGGGAGAAACTTTCCGAGCAATGAGTCAGG
>PBKW01000012.1 GCA_002721615.1 Chloroflexota bacterium | reverse complement strand
CCGTTTAAAACGGAGGAAGGTGGGGATGACGTCAAGTCATCATGGCCCTTACGTCCTGGGCTACACACACGCTACAATGGGTAGAACAAAGGGTTGCCAAGCCGTGAGGTGGAGCTAATCCCCAAAATCTACCCCCAGTTGGGATTGCAGGCTGAAACTCGCCTGCATGAACGTGGAGTTGCTAGTAACCGCAGGTCAGCATACTGCGGTGAATACGTTCCCGGGCCTTGTACACACCGCCCGTCACGTCATGGAAGTTGGCAACACTTGAAGTCGTTGGGTGAACCTCTTTGAGGACACAGACGCCGAAAGTGGGGCTGATGACTGGGACGAAGTCGTAACAAGGTAGCTGTACCGGAAGGTGCGGCTGGATCACCTCCTTTTAAGGGAGATAAGTGGAGAAATTAACTTAGTTGTTTATTTCTTTAACTAGGCGAGGCTAATTTAAAATTAATTGAAAAGTAGAGTAGAAGTATGATCATGGATTTCTTTGGAAGTTCATAGAGGAACTCCTTTACTTGTAGATTAGTTTATAAAAATAAATTAGCTGTTACTTTTTAATAAAAACTTTTGAAATTTGATGTCTTTAACTTTCCACTATTGAATTGTTGATTTTTCAAAAAGACTTTTTCTTGATTTAAAGCTATATTGTAATTAATAGTTATTAAACTATAATCTCTATATTGATCTTATTCATGTTTTCGGAAATTATGTTTATTGAACTTTCAAATAAGCTTGTATTTTTTAAAATCTCTTTCTTTGTGATTTTAATTTTCTTTATAAGTTCATGTGATGGTTTAGTAGAAAAATCTCCTGCTAGAGTAGCTCTTGAGGGATATCTAAAAAATTTAAAAAATGCTGATTATGAAACGGCATATGAATATTATTCTGAAGAGAATAAATCTAATTGTCCTGTAAAACAATTTAAGAAGAATGCAGATGATGTACAGGAAATGATTGATCAATCTAGACTGATATTTAAGAGTGAGAAAAAAGTTGGAGAAAAAATAAAAATCAATTTTCTGATTCAATTTGATGATACTGATATAGATTTATTTGATAATGCAATAGTGGACCCATATTTAGACAGTGAAACAGCAAATCTAGTTTCTGAGAACTCTGAATGGAAACTCGATAATATGATTTGGCCTATTCATTGGTGTGATACTGGAGAGAATAACCCATGAATTTCCCAAAGAGATTATTGATATATGTGATTCTCTTAGTCACATTAAATATTTTTTGTGTTAGTTTGGTAAATTTATTGGGATGGATATTTGACTTAAGTAATGATCTTACTGGAGCTGATCCACCTATGATAGCTCCATTTTTAGCAGGAATAATTGTTGCTTTACCGATTTGGATTTTTACTTGGAGGTTTGCACAGAGAATTTCTATATCTAATCCATCTGAAAGCAACTCAAAAATAAGGAATTTATATTTAAATATTGTCTTAGGAATAGCCTTAATTAATATTTCAGTTTTTGGATATAGGTTTATTTTGGGCTTTCATCAACTTTTTAATGAGTTTAGATTTGGATATATTGCATCTTTAATCGTTTGGTTGCCTATATTTATAATACATATCAAACCTGCACAGAAAGAATGGTTTTCAGAGAATGCTAGAGCAAGAATTCATGAATTATTCTTGAATATTACTTTTTTAGTTTCATTAATATTAATTTTTATCTCTGGGAGAGAGATAATTCTGGAATTTTTGAATTATATTTTAAGATTAATTTTCCCTGAAGATGTTTTAATTGGGTCAAATGGATTTGATTATAACCCTGGAGATGTTTCTAGATTAATTACAGGGATGGGTTTGTGGTTCTATGCTTGGAATCTTAGAATTAAAAAAATTGATTTAGATTTTCGTACTGTAGATATATCTGTTATATCTGTTTCACAAATTTTCATATTCTTTGTCTCTTTATTTGTTATTTTAGGTCAGTTTATTGAACTCCTATTTGGTTTAAATAATATTCAAGAATCATTTATTGGAAGGTTTGAATTTTTTCCAGAAGTATTTAGCTTTTCTATAGTGAGTATTTTAATTTGGGCTTACTATTCCTCTAGCTTTATTCCAACAAAATTGGGGAGGAAATTTTTTAATGTTTCTTCATCTATAAATAAATGGATTTACAGATATTCTGTAAGAGCTATAGGAGTTATCTTTATAATTGCTGGAGCAGTATCAGGTTTATCATTTTTATTAGGTTTGCCAATTCAGTTTTCTAAACCAGATCTGTTAATTCCTGATGAGATGGGATGGGAGACTGGAGTTATCTCAGCATCTATATCTGCAACCATAATGGGTCTATTAATATTTAGATATATAAATTACAGAATAAAAAAAGACATTTCTGTTGAAGAACAAAAAATAAAAGTTGAAAAATCTTACCTGTATTTTGTAGCAATTCTTTTTTTGGTTGTCTTAGTAGGTGCCTTAATAGCTATGTTGACAATTTTTATAAACGATCTTTTAAGTGGAGAAATTGGATTAAGTACTCTAGATATTATTAGATGGCCATTATCTTTCGCTGCAAGTTCATTATTTATTTTAATCTTGTACAGAAAAAATATTTCTACACAATTTAAGTCTTCTAGTGTTACTTCAATAAAAGAATATAAGGCAGAAATTTTTGATTTAGGATCATTAGAAAAACATAAAGAACAATTATCTAAAGTATTTAAGATAAAAAAATGGAATTCAATTGAAAATATTGGTAAATTTTCTATAGATAAAAGTCAAATTGAAAATATTCCTAATGAATTAGAGAAAATTGGTTCTAATAAAGACTATATTTTAATTGACGTGGACGAGAAAAATATTTGGGTATATTACTACAATAATTGATATAAATTTGATAGAGTTATTCGGTTATTTGTTTTTTGGGCTGGTAGCTCAGTCGGTTAGAGCGCTACTCTGATAAAGTAGAGGTCGGATGTTCGAGTCATCCTCAGCCCACCATTAAGTTTATATTCCATTAAATATATACTTATTATGGAAATCTAAATATTTCTCTCTACCTTCGATAGGTATTTCCTTGTAAGTTTTGTCTTCTGCCAATCCAATTTTATTTAATTCTGAATTAGGCAAAAATTGAGAAAATTTAATTCTCTTGTTTTCTAAGATAGTTATAAACCCTTTATCAAATAATTTATCTATTGTGGGTGTAAGCATAAATCCATTATAAGGATCAGTTTTTTCAAAATCATTTTCACACATTTTCCAAGGTTTTATGTGACTAGCAATTAATAATTGAGGTGATTTTACTCCAGTGAAAGGGCAGTAGTTTCCTAGTCTTAATAACTCTCTCCTAAATTCTGATTGACCAATTCTACTTGTGGTTAAACTTGGATCTTGGCCCTGATCAATTATTGAGGCATTTTCATTATCTATAAATAATTTATAGTAATAATAAATTTGATTATCTTTACTTAATTTCAATACATTTAGATGTGAAATTATGGGCAATGAAATTTCTCTTATTATATTATAATTTTGACGAGAAAAAGAATCTATTGCATTTATATATATTCTAGGGGGGCTAAGCTGATCTTGTTCTCTAATTTCAAAATGCAGAATATCATCCATATTTTGAATATCATTTAATCTGCTATTAAAAAAAATCTTTAATGAATCTTGATTTTTGTAACTCTGAATAGGATTAAAATATTCTTCTTTTGCAGTATTCATATAATAAATTAAATCTTTTTTTAGTATAAAGCATTTATTTATAAACCCTTTTTCTCCAAAAAAAGACCTATTCTCGATATTTTCATTACCTACATATAATTTTGCTTCACCATGTCCTGTAAATTCTGATCTTTTATTTTGATTAATAACATATGAATCTGCAATTGCAACGTTAGTCTTTCTGTCAATTAATTCGTAATTTTCTCCAAGAATTTCTAAACTCATAATCTAGTTTTAATTAACCATTTCAGTAATTTTCATTTGCTTTAGTATGGCTATAATTATATTTACTACAATACTATTCCCTGCCTGCCTATACATTTGTGTATCGCTGACTACGATTTTAAAATCTTCACTAAATCCCATAAGCCTTAAACATTCTTTTGGTGTAAGTTTTCTAATACTTCCGCTGTGTGTTACATAGTTATCTACGCCAGACCTATGCATTTTATGAACAGTTTGAAGAATTGGCCGAGCTAATTCCAAATCAGTTCCTACTGAGGTTTTAAAATTCTTTGTTCCTGAACTTAAAACATAATCTTTAACTTTTTGTGACAGGTAATATTTTTCTTCTACTTCATTGATATCAAAAACATATTCATTAGTTTTCAGATTATTTGCAGATTCGAAAATAAAATCACCATGCCAATTAAATTGTTGATTAGCTTTTTGGCAAAGTGCGATTTTTCCATTGATTTGTGTATACCTTTTTTTTCGATTCTTTGAACTTGTTACAAATTTTACACCTTTGTCTTTTAAATAATATTTAGTATCAATATAATCTTCTAGAAAATCTTGCATAGTAGAATTGAGTTCAATTTTTTTTGGAAAAAGAAATTCTTGTTTATTATCTTTAAATCCAACAACAAATATTCGTTCTCTATTTTGAGGAATTCCGAAGTCTTTACTATTTAATATCTTATAAAAAATTTTATAGTTAATTTCATTAAATACAGTCCTGATTACTTCCCATGTTTTACCATTATCATGATTAACTAGGCCTCTTACATTTTCGAAAATAAAAGCCTTAGGTTGAGATTCTTGAATTATTCTTGCAAAATCATAAAAAAGTGTTCCTCTTGTATCTTCTAAGCCTTTCCTGTTCCCAACTAAAGAAAACGACTGGCATGGGCTTCCTCCAGCAATAATGTCGACCTTATCCCTGAATTTAGTTGAATCAAATTCTCTTATATCGTTATGCCAATTTTTTTCATCAATTTCATAGTTTTCAATATAGCTTTTTTTGACATGTTCATCTATATCCCCAGCAAACAAAATTTTATGGGGCAATTTCAATTTCAAAAAAGCTTGCTCAAAAGAACCTATCCCACTAAAAAGACTCCCTATATTTATTGTGTTAGGTGTGTATTTTAGATTTTGATTTAACCAATCTTCTGTGCTAAATTCCGCATTTGATTCAAATTTTGATTTCATATTGTAATAATAATACATACCCTTAAATACTTATAGATTAAATTTTATAAAGTAAATAAGAACTAAAGATTCAATAATAAATAAATTCGTACCCCACTTTTTACCCCATTCGGTTTTGGACAGTATAGGACATCACAGGACTATAAATTTATAAATTAAATTTATTTTCTTGCAATATAGGACAATATAAAACACAAAGGTCAAAACTGATAAAGTAGAGGTCGGATGTTCGAGTCATCCTCAGCCCACCATTGATTTTAAGTTCAAATAAGCCTGTTTTACCTTAGCTATTGTGTTTCCTAAAAGTAATAGTTACCCCTTGAGTATGTAATTTTACGTTATTCTTTGCGTTGTCCAGAAAGTACGACCCTTACGCCCTTCACCTATATACAATAGGAATTTCTAAATAAGGAGTGCCGATAGGCGTTGGGGGACTATAGTAAATATATATGTGGTTGTGCAAGTGTTGAGATTATCTTTTTAGGGAATTGATTCTTGAGTTGCGATAGGTTACATTTACTTATCTAAGGAGAATAGTTATGAAAGAGAAAAAAGATATTCCATTTATAATTAAAGTTCACAATGCTACATGTCCTGTTTGGTTGTTGAGGATTAATTTTCTAAAATGCTATTCACTTGGATGTACATTAGCAGCTAAGTACGAAAAGACTGCATAAAGAAAAGTGTTATTGATAGTAATAATAATTTTTTCATAATATGCCCCCATTATTTTCATCTTATCTAATCCAGATATTATGTGGAGAGTAGGGGATTAATATTTTCTCCATTTTTAATATTTAATATATAATTTGGAGATAATGATTTTAATAAAAAAATTAATACTACTTTCCTCAATTTTTATATTTTTAATTCCTTTAGAAAGAACTGCTGCTGATGGGTTCCCATACAAACCTGAAGGAAAGCTTATCATGTCGGTTTACAATCGAGATCAAGAGCAATTTGATTTAGTATGGATGAATCCAGACGGAACAGGAAATCCAATTTTAATCACTCAAACTCCTTTTTGTGATGAAATAGAGCCCACATTTTCACCTGATGGAAAAAAAGTTGCATATTCTTCAAATTGTAATGGAGTAGGAGGTTATTATGACGGATTTTACAGAATTTTTATAGTAGATTTAACTAAACCTGAATCAGCTAAAACACCTCAAATTTTAACTTCTAATAACACAATGAAAGGTGGAAGTAATAGTCCTAGTAATTCCTATCACCCAAGTTGGGCTTGGAATCAAGACTTTTTGAAGGGCAGTTCAGATAATCCTAATGGCCCGATAATTTTTCAAACTGATTTAAATGGCGATATGGGGATATATATGAAATATCAAGAAGCACCTATGCTACCTGCAATAAAGATTCGAGATAAAAAAGGTGTAAATGAGATAGAGCCAACATGGAATAAAAAAGGGGCATATACTGGTCAATTTAGAGACCAATATCTCTACAGCTGGATTGAACAAGGAGAGTCTAGCAACCAAGGAATAGCAATAGGCACACTAGGCCATGATCCTTATAAAAGATGTCCACCTTATGGACCTAAAAAGTATGCAGAAGAAGTCAATGGTTTTCAAAGAACAAACGAACCCAGAGATTACGTAATAAAAAATGGCTGCCAAGAAATAGATGGTAGTAAATGGACAATGGGAATTGATGGTCACTCTGTTACTTGGTTTGAAGGTGATAATGATGGCGACAAATGGTTTAGAGGTAGTAAAGGACAACCAGTATTTGCATATGTAAGAGATAGCAGAACGCCGGGATTAGATGGTAGCACTTTAAGATGGGCAACAGTACCTGACATAAGTCTTTTTGGGTCAGGAGAATTTCATTCAGGTGAATGGATGGGACCAGTTTTTGGTAGTCTTGGCAAAGAATTTACGTCGCTTAAAGCTCCAAAATTTAGTCCGTATGGCAAACCTATATTGGCTCATTTTATGCAGGATCTGAATCCAATTAAATCTGATAATGGGTCATTTAAAATTCTTCAAGCAAGAAATGGCGATATTATTGTTGATAGATATGAAATGAGTCCACTTAATATGGATTTTGATTGGGGAACATCCTTCATGCTAGATAATTATAGAGATGAAATTTTCTCTAGAAGTAAAATTCAAGATGAAGCTAATGAATTAGAAAGGCAATTAAAAGAACTTGAACAAAAGCAAAAGGAAAAGTTTGAAGAAGAAGAAAGGCTTAGACAAGAAGAGTTAGAAATTCAGAGTTTACTTCAAGAGGATCTTAGTAGAGAGCAACAAATTGAACTAGAAAATGAACAAAAAAGATTGGAAATGGAAAGAATGAGAGTTGAGCAAGAAGCTCAACTTGATCTTGAAAGAGAAAGATTTGAATTAGAGAGACAGCGACAACAGCTCGAATTGGATAGAGAAAGGGAGATGTTTGAGATGGAACAAAAAGCAATGATGGAAGAG
Source organism: Chloroflexota bacterium (assembly GCA_002721615.1). Taxonomy (GTDB): domain Bacteria; phylum Chloroflexota; class Dehalococcoidia; order Lucifugimonadales; family Lucifugimonadaceae. The sequence goes on along the minus strand of PBKW01000012.1, from coordinate 166,227 downwards.
TTAGAAGCTGGCAATAGATATGTTGTTTACGAAGAAGAAAAATGTTTTGTAGAAGATAATAATCAGGCTAGAGGTTTGTTTGGAAATCATGAAATCGGATCAGAGATAGATTGTGATTTTGGAAATGATCTCTCAAAGAAATTTGAAGATCCTACCAATCTAGCGATGTTAGGCCTTGTTGTTACTGTTGGAGCAACCTTATTGCAAATGTTTAGAGGTCATTAAGAATCTTTAAAAATTATTATACAAATTCATTCCAATGGGTTTGCAGAAAATTAATATTAGGCCAATATTTTTTCATTATTTTCCGTTCCTATTTTTAATCTCATTAAATTTTTTATTAGTACGATGAACAATTGCATTAATAATCAATATAATTATAGTAGGTAACCATAACCACATAAATTCATTCTTCAGCACATCAAAGCCTTGCTCAGTAAAAAATTTTTTAGGGTTAAGTACAGCAACTTGTAGCGGATTAAATGAGAAAAAATATCTGTCATTTATAAAGGGGGCAAAATAAGCAATTCCGTGTCCTCCATTAGTAAACCCATCAAGTAAACCATGTGATGCAATAATTAAGGTAAAGTAAGTAGCTATTAATAAGTTATTTTTACTAGAAAATTTTTCACTCCGAAAAAATATAATAGTAATTAATATAGCCATTATTAAAGCAAAAAATAATGAGTGAGTTATTCCTCTGTGTCCCATTACATGTGCATATGGAATTCCTAGGTAATAGCCTATTACATCCAAATCAGGCAAGCTTGGGCAAATAAACGATAATATCCAAAAACGGATTTTAGTCTTTTTAAATCTTTCAGATCCAAAAATTTTTCCAGCGGCAACACCTAGTAATGAGTGAGAAAAACCAGTCGGCATATTTATTCCTTTCTATAAAACTTACTTAATTGTTCATATTGACCTTATTTTCTTACATTTAATGATTATCAAACTATGCGATTTATTACAAAAGTTCCATCATTCCATGTAGGTTCTTCTTCAAGAAATTCCATTATTTCCAAAAAATTTTTATGTTGTTCTGGTTTTTCAGCATTAGCTCTATATGATTCTTTGTCTTTGAAGATAGCAATTGCAATCAAATCACCTTCATCATCAGGGTTCATCACATACCATGCCACGCCTCCTTCAGGAATAGATTGATCTTGTTTAAAATAATCTATTAGATCTCTTTTTTTTCCTTGTTTTGGTTTTAGACTAAATATACTTCCATACATACTAGTTCTCCTTAATATAAAAATTTTTCAGCTGATATCCCAAATAAAAAGGAAAGAGTGAAATTTCTACCTAAAAAAAGATATCAGCCAAATAAATTTTATTTCATTAATAATAATTTGTGTAATTGAATCTTTATAGTGAAGAACAGCTCTTTTTTCCTGATAATGATTTTCATAACAATTAAATATTATTTTGGAGAAAGATAATTGAAATATAGACAAGTCAATAATTAAGTAATTCTTTTTCTCAATACTTAGATCTTATCCATCCACATAATCTATTGAAAATGATAGTATATTTATTATTAAAATGAATTGAAAGGAGTTGATATGAGCATTAAAGCATTGATGTCATTGGAAGTAGAAAATTTTGAGAAATTTTTTAATGTATTTAGTAGTTCTAATGCCCAAAAGGCTCGTGATGAAGCAGGAATAAATTCAAAAGTCCACAAGAATGTAGATAAGCCTAATAATGTAATTATTATTTCAGAAGTATGCTGCAAAGAAGTTATTACAGAATTTATGACAACTTCTCAACAAAAAGAACGTATGAAAAATGCTGGTGTATTATCACCACCAACTATTACTTGGTTGGAATCTATTTAATAATTCATCAGGATGGGAATTGAGAGTGAGGAATCGAGTAATAATGTAAATAATTAACATGTATAGAGAGTTAAAGGAGTATAGATTATGAAAGTAGCATTAATTGCTCACGGAGACAATGCTTCAAATGTAAAAGATTTATTTTATCGTGAAGGTTTTGAGTTAATAGAAAAAGAATGTACAAATGAAGAAGAGTATATTGAGTTACTAAAAGATGCTGATGGGGCTCTAATATATCTACATCCTCCTACAACCAGAAAAGTAATGGAAGCAACTAATCATTTAAAAGTTGTTAGTAGAGGAGGTGTTGGAGTTGACTCTGTAGATCTTGATGCTGCTACAGAGTTAGGGATTTGTGTATGTAATACTCCTAGTGTAAATACTACTGAAGTTGCAGACCATGCAATGGCTTTGCTTTTATCTATTACAAGAAAAATTTCTGATCAAAATGAACTAGTAAAAAAAGGTTATTGGAGTGAAAACTCAGAATTGATTCAGCCTTTTAGATCAGAGTTAGGAAGAATTGCAGGCAATGTTGTAGGAATAATTGGTTTAGGAAATATTGGTAAGGCTTTTTCAACTAGAATAAAGGGTTTTGGCCCCTCAAAAATTATTTCTTATGATCCTTATATCGATAGAACTACTGCTGATTTATTTGGCGTTGAACTAGTAGATTTAGATATTTTACTAAAAGAATCTGATTTTATTACACTACATGCTCCTTCAAACAAAGAAACTTTTCACATTATTAATGAAGAAGCGTTTAGTAAAATGAAAGATAATTGCATATTGATAAATACTGCTCGTGGGCCACTAATTGATCCGTCTGCACTTTTTAATGCTTTAAAAAACAATATTATTTTTGCTGCTGGTATTGATGTTACTGAACAAGAACCAATCTCTGCTGAAGATCCATTATTAAATTTGAATAATTTGATAATCACACCTCATACAGCAGCTTCTTCAAGTTTGGCTAGAGAATTTACGACAAAAAAACAAGCAGAAAATGTAATAAGGATTTTGAAAGGAAAAGCTCCTCATGGACTTGCAAATCCAGAAGTGATAAAAAATATTTTTTTAATGAAAGAAATGGGGAATAATAGATGGGATGATGTTGAATTATTTGATACTTCATTAAATATTTGATTAGATTTTTATGTACTATTGTGATAGTGATATTTAATGAAATTATTTTTTTAAGAGTAAGATTTTCAAATGAAGAATATAGAAAAACAAATCTTTAATATTGGTCTTATAGGTTTAGGTAATATAGGAACAAAAGTTGCTGAAGAATTATTACAAAATGATAAATTTAATCAAATATTTAATCTTAAAACCGTATTAGTGAGGGATTTGGAAAAATATTATAATCTTGCTTTAAAAAATAAAAAGTTTAATGTAGGGAATCGTAAAATCGCATTTGATCTGGTTGATGTGCCAGAGAAAATTATTGAAGATGAAAATATAGATGTAGTTATAGAATTGATAGGAGGAGTAGGACCTGCTTCTGAATATGTTAAAAAATCTTTAATTGCTGGAAAGCATGTTATTACAGCAAACAAAGAGTTAATTTCAAAGCAGATTGACGAATTATTACATCTCTCCAATAAATATAATTCAAAAATCAAGTTTGAAGCTTCTGTGGGTGCAGGGATACCAATTATTGAATTAGTACTCGAATTAAGTAGACAAAATCAAATTAGAAATATTAGAGGAATTATTAATGGTACATCAAATTATATTTTAAGTAAGATGTCAGAAGATGGCTCCAATTTTGAAGATGTGTTAAAAGAAGCTCAAAATTTAGGTTTTGCTGAATCAGATCCTACTAATGATGTTGATGGTTTTGATGCGAAATTCAAGATTGCTATCTTGGGAGCATTAGCATTTAAGTCAGAAATTCCTCTAGAATCAATTTATGTTGATGGAATCAGAGGAATTACTAATAAAGATTTTGAATATGCAAAAGAACTTGATCTAAATATCAAACTTCTTGCATTTGCTGAAAAAGAAGGATCTACAATCTTTGCTAAAGTACATCCGATTCTAATTCCTATTAATGATCCTATGGCAAAAGTAGACAGAAATTATAATGTAATAGAAATCGAGGGAGATTTAATAGGAAAATTATGGATACAAGGTGAGGGTGCTGGAAATAATTCTACTACTAGTGCTGTTTTAGGAGACCTGATGAGTCTATTTGATTCGAGACAATCAGACATGCTATTTCTCAATCAAAACTTAAAAATCAGAACCATAGATCAGGATATTAATAAATATTATCTAAGATTAGTTGTGGTTGATCAGCCAGGTGTTTTAGCTCAAATAGCTGAAATATTTTCAAAGAACAAAATTAGTATTGCTTCAGTAATTCAAAAAGATCTTTATCCAGATAATCAGTTTGTTGATTTAGTAATAATGACTCATTCATCTATCGAGAAAAATATACAAGATGTAGTGAAAAGCATATCATTATTAAAAGTTGTTCAACAAGATCCTTTGTTAATTAGAGTACAGAATTGATTTGTTAATCCTAGTAGGAGAATATGGAAAACCAATTTAAGATTGAATTGTTGGATGAACTAAGAACGGAAGTTACTCATTTATCGACAGATACAAAGTTGATTACTGATGCTCCATTAGATAATCAAGGATTAGGTAGGACTTTTGCTCCTACTGATTTATTAGCTGTTTCAGTAGGAAGTTGTATGATGACAACTTTGGGAATTGCTGCTAATCAGTTCGGATTGAAATTAGGAAAAGTCACTTGTTCTGTAAAAAAAGAAATGAATCAAAGCCCTAGACGAGTTAAAAAAATAGAAATAACTATTACTTTTCATGACAATATTCCTGAAAAACATAGAAGAAATTTAGAACTCTCAGCATTAAATTGCCCTGCACATCAAAGCCTATCTGATGATGTAGAAAAGGTTGAACAATTTATATATTCATCAGACTAGAATATTTAATTATAAAAATAGTAATACTCATCATTTATTAGTTAGGTTAAGAAATTGAATTTTATATATTTAATAATATTTGCTTATTTAGTAGGATCGTTACCGTCTGCTTTCATTATAAGCAAAATTAAAGGTATTGATATCTTTAAAGTTGGAACTCAACAGGCAGGAACTACAAATGTATTTAGAGTAGTTTCACGAAGATTAGGTGTTTTGGTTTTGACTTTAGATATTTTAAAGGGAATTACAATAATATTTATTGCCGATTATTTTTCTGTATCTAATATAGAATTTTTATTTGTCTGTCTTTTCTGTATTTTTGGTCATTGGAATTCTGTTTTTACTAAATTTAGAGGAGGAGACGGACTCGCTATTCTTATAGGGTTAATGTTAGGGATTTCTGTAATATCTTTTTTAATTTGTTTTATTATATTTTTGGTTTTATGGGGCACTATTACTAGACATTATGATCATCCAACATTGATTGCTGTTCCTTTTGCAATTATCGTATTTGTGGCACTTACTATATTAACTCAAACTGAAATCACACTAAGTTATATTTTATCTATTCCGTTAGTTGCCTTTTTTGTATTATTTCATAGTGTGGTTCAACGTAGAAGGAAACCAGAAAATTATATTCGATTAAAAGATATCTAGTGTTTTTTATACCTTATTTTTCGTCATCTTCCTCTGTTTCTTCTTGATTCCTTGTCTCAGAACTACCTGTAGCATCATAGTCATGAATTATTATATGAGTTTTCTACCTTTTCTTTTATTTTTCCAATATTCTGAAGCATTAAATTTTTCACCTGTTGCAGGGTCTATATGAATAGTCTCAATTGTTTCTTTATTAATATTTTTATCTTCATCTATAAACATTTTTATCCTTTAGCAAATTCTTTTTTCCAATCTGGCTCTGATTCTATCTATTCTATTTCCTTAGGTATTCATTATTTCTATCTTAATCCCATTTGAGTATTAAGTCTTTGTTCTTCGTTAGGTGAACTATATTCTTTTATCCATTTTTCTTCTATTGCTTTCCTCCAATTTTCAGCTAAATTTCTCAATTCTTTTGTAATTTCAGGTTCTTCATCAACTAAATTATTAGACTCACTAATGTCTTCTTCTAGATTAGCAAGGTGAACTTCAGGGACATCTCCATAAGATTCAATTAATTTTCCTTTTAATACTAATTTCCATTTCCCTTTTCTGACTGCAGTTTGATCTAAAAATTCCCAAAATAAAATTCTTTCTTCGTCTTTAGGATTTCCTTTTTCTATTTCTAAAAGACTTTTCCCATCTAGTGAATACTTATCTAAATCGACGCCTATCGCATCCAGTAATGTCGGTGCTATATCCATCGAAGCACATGGTTCGCTTGATACAATTCCTTTTTTGATTTTAGATGGCCAATGCATTATTCCTGGTTCCCTTATTCCACCTTCAAACAAACTTCCTTTATGACCTTTAAATTTTCCTGCTGTACCTCCGTAATAAGGATCAAGATTTCCATCCAACCAATTTCTAGTTTCTCTAGAAGGGCCATTGTCTGAAGTAAAAAATGTCAAAGTGTTTTTGGTATGACCTAATCTCTCTATCTCATCCATTATATCTCCTACAGCATCATCCATTGCACTTAACATTGCAGCCATGACTTGTCTATCCCAAGGAAGTTCTGAAAATCTGTCCATGTATTTTTTAGGAGCATGCATAGGATAATGAGGGGCATTAAAGGGTACATAAAGAAAAAAAGGTTTATCTTTTTTGCTCATTTTTCTTAAATAGGCTATGCATTTTTTAGCTATTATTTCAGTGAAATATTCTCCATCCATCCAAACTTCATTGTTATTTTCCCAGAGATCATGAGTAGGGTTAATTTGTGGCATAATTTTATCTTTGGTATTGGCTCCATAGTAATAAATGTGAGAATAGTAATCGACATTCCCTGCTAAAAATCCAAACCAGTCATCAAACCCATGATTATGTGGTCTGGATTTTTCATCCACTCCAAGGTGCCATTTACCAACCATTGCAGTGTTATATCCTTCTGATTTTAACAATTTTGCTATTGTGGGAGTAGTCTGGGGAAGGCCTACTGTTTTTCTGTGTCCTGGAAGAATTCCTCTTATTCCTGTATTACCAGGATATCTTCCAGTAAGCAAAGAAGCTCTAGCAGGACTACAAACTGGACAATTTGTATACCAATCAGTAAACCTAATTCCTTCTGAAGCTAATTTATCTAAAGAAGGTGTTTTAAAATCTGTAGCTCCCATGCATGAAAGATCACCATATCCTTGGTCGTCTGTTAAAAAAACTATAAAATTTGGTCTTTGATTTGGCATTTCTACTCTCTTGCTTTTTATATTAAAAGATCAAGTATATATTGTAATAAAAATGAACAATACTAAAGTTATTATTTACATTAAATAAAAGGAGTGTTATTTTTCTAATTCTTCAATTCTTTTAGATAGATTGTTAATATCTCTGGATATTGATTCAAATGTTGGTTTTAAGGCGTTCATTAATTCTTTATTGGCTTCTTCTAATTTAGAGATATCAGATTTGAAGTTTACTAAAGTCTCATTTAAGACTCTGTCTCCCATCATTTGAACATCTATTATTTTAGACATTTTAGATACTTCAGATTCAAGTGCAGAGATCTTTTCTTTTAATTCTCCCATACCCATCATTTTTTCCATATCCTCATCATGCATCATTGGCATATCTTTCTTAGACTCTAGAGTTTTAATTTTTTCTTCAATACCTGATTTCCATTGAGAATCATCAATTGTTTCTCTACAAGATACAATTAAACATATGAGGATTATTGATAGTAATAATAGTTTTGTCATTACCAACCTCTAGAAAAATTTCCACCTTTCTGACTACATGTCCTGCAGTATTCTGTTCCTGCTGTTAGAATTTCAAATTTTGATCTTAGATTATTCAATATAATAATCTCGAGTAGAACAAAGACTACTAATAAAATATTTAGTAACATTAACAAATATTTTCTATATTCTCCTAAGAAAATATTAGAAGAATTCAGTTTATTCATGTTTTCATGATATCTGAATTAGTTATTTATTTGGGGATTAATTTTTTATTTTTCTATTATTCTCTAATTATTAAATCTTCTTTTATGCTAACACCAAGTCCTGGCTCATTAGGCACCTTAATTTCTCCATTTATAACTTCTAGGTTTTCATTAAATATAAAGAATTTATTTTTATAACTACTTAATGGAGGGTCATTTAACATCTCACAATATGGAGAGTTGTCCCAGGTTGCCAATAAATGCATATGAGCAACCACCCCCAAGTCACCTCCTCCGTGATGAGGAACAATTTCTTTATTGTATTTTTTTGCTATTTCTCCAATTTCAATTAAAGGAGTTATTCCACCCATCACCATAGATTCTGGCTGCAAAATATCATAACTATTTTTATTTATCATTTCGTAAAAATCAGAAATAACAGTATTATTTTCACCACCTGCTATTTTTGTCATATTCATTGCTACTAATTCACTTAGCTCACCAAAGTTATACCTTGGCCTAGGTTCTTCAAGCCAATAACAACCTAATTCATGCATTTTTTGATTCATTCTTTTTGCTCTGTTCAAATCCCAAATTACTCCAGGCTGCCAAGGGTATGGTGATTGAGCTTGATTAGCGTCAACTAAAATATCAAGTTTTCCTTTAGATATTTCTTGGATTTTTTTAATTGTTAAAACATCCAATTCTTCATCATCATGATGAAGCCTCACTTTAATTGCTTTCCATCCTTCTTCAATCATTGATTTAGACATTTCAGCTCTTTCATCAGGATCAGATAATATTACATAACTTGCATAGGGAATTAATTTATATTTCTTTTTGCCTAACATTTCAGATATTGATTTTCCATGAATCTTTCCTCTTAAATCCCACAAAGCAATATCTATTCCAGCCAACCCGTTATATGGCACATTTCTTGTCCTATACATTAAATATTTATAGTGATGCTTCACATTATTTGGGCTTTTGCCGACAAGATATTCTTTTGAATCTTGAATTGTTATTTCATCACATACAGGGCCAATACCTACCTCTCCTGAATCTAATTCAATTTCAGTAAAATTATATCCTCCAATTGTAGATGTTATAGATGCTGTTCCAGGAGTCCAAGCTGGCTCTACTTCACCTAGATGTTCAACAAGCTTAATTTTTGATGTTCTTACATCTTTAATTTTCATTTAGAAACCTTCTTTTTGTTGTACTAATTGATTCATGTTTTTATTTTAGATAGTTGTTTGACATTATTGGGATCTTGACGATATTGCTTTAATTCGTATTTGAGTTTTCCATTTTCTAGATTCCAAAAAATTGATTTATTCCATGATTTATTATCAATATTTTGATAATCCGATCTACAATGGCTTCCCCTGCTTTCTTTTCTCATTTTTGCTGATTTAACCATTAATTTTGCTACAGTAAGAAGATTTTCAGTTTCTAAGTTTTTTATTAAACTAATGTTTCTTGAAAAAGGGGAATTAATAATTTCTTCATTTATTAATTCATTTATCCTTTTGTCCATAAAATCCAATCCTTTACCATTTCTTTCAACAATCAAGTTATCTTTTGCTAATGTTTTTAATTCTTTTCTAATTGTGTTGTAACTTGGACCATTGGAATTTTTAAATTTTTCTAATCTTATTTGAATTTCTTCATGGTGATCATTTATTGAATTTATTTCAGATGAGTAACTAGCTGCTTTTTCTCCAGTTCTTTTTCCATATACACAAGATTGTGAAATCATTCCTCCTCCAAGCCTATCTGCTCCATGAGGTCCAGCAATAGTTTCTCCAACAGCAAATAATCCATCAATTTCTGTAGCACCCCATTCATCGACTACTATTCCTCCATTTACAGCATGTGCTGAGTGAGTAACATCAATTTGTTTATTTTCATCATTTCCTAATAAAGTGGTTGCTACAGATTTAGTTGGGCTATGTTGAGGTTTTGACTGTTTGATATTTTTTAAATCTATTTCTGAAAAATCTACAATTACTCCTCCTTTTTTTGAGGCATTTCCTGATCTAATACATCTTTGGATACTTATATCGATCCATTTTGATGAATCTCTGCTACTGAAAGGATAATGATTAGTACGCATTTCAAATGATTCAGATTCATTAATATTTTCTGGAAGTATTTCTTCAAGAATGTTTTTTCCATTTATATCAATTAATTTTGGGTTTAATGTCCAAAATGTCCCGCCTACTTGGGAATCTACTAAGGTTTGTAAATTTTTAGATCCACTGTAAATCGTTTTAACCATATATTGCATAAATTCTAGATTGGTTAGTGAAGCTCCAGCTCTAAATGCCATTGCATATCCGTCTCCTGTGATATCTCCAGGAGTTGAGCTAAGGGGGAAAATTTGTGCTGCCCCTCCAGTTCCAATTATTACAGAACCACATCGGTATTTTATAAAATCACCATCCTTGTTTATACCTATAGCACCAGAACATTGATTATCATTAACTATTAGATCAATAATTGTAATATTTTCATGAATTTCACAATCATAATTTGTCAATTTGTTTGACATCACTTCAATTAAATTTCCTGTATGGCCTCCCTTTGCGTTAGCTAGCATTCCATGAGCACGTGGTTGAGAGGCAAAGCATGAATATCCTGAATAATGAGGCTTTTTGTTTTCTGGATCTTTTACTAACTTAAATCCCCAGTTTTCAAGTTCTCTAAGTCTTTCAGGGGATTCTTCGGATAAAATTTTTGCTAGTTTTGCATCTGCCATTCCAAGAGATGAATTCATAATATCTTTGTAATGAACTTCAGGAGAATCTGAATCACCTCCGCATCCATCAGCTGCTTGCCAAGCGGATCCGTACATACCTTTTCTTGGCCAGTTTGTTGAACCCGATTTTCCTAATTCTTTTTTTATAACCATTGTAGTTTTGGCTCCGTTTTCAGCAGATGAAAGTGCTGCTCTTGTTGCAGCTATCCCTCCGCCTATCACCAAAACATCAGTATTTATATAATGATCAATCTTCATTCAATAATTTTGTTATTTTTTAGAGTTTCAATTTCTTGTGATTTATATCCAAGATCTAATAATATTTCTTCTGTATTTTCTCCAAGTTTTGGAGGAAAAGTTTTTACTGAACCGGGAGTTTTAGACAATCTTACTGGTACACCTACTATTTTTCTCTTGGTATCTTTATTTTCAATATCAACTATAGTTTTATTATGCTCTATTTGAGGTTGATTAATTGCATCTTTCATTTCTAATATTTTTGAACATATTATGTTTGCTTCTTCAAATTTCTTTTCCCAATATGCTGAAGATTTATTAATAATTTTCTTTTGAATTATCTCAACTAAATCATTAGAGTTATTTATAATATCTTTCATAGATTTAAATCTTTTATCTTCTGATAGATCTTCTACTCCAATAACTTCAGAAATATTTTTTAGAGGATTTTGTATAAATAGTCCTGACATAACTATTAATCCATCACTAGTTTCATATACGCCACTATCTAATGGATTAGAATCTGACTCTATTTCTGAATCGAGATTAGCAATTGTGGATACTTCCCAGGCTTGCATCCACATTACAGAATCTAATAGTGATACATCAACGATTTGGCCTTCTCCAGTTTTGTGCCTAGCATTCAAAGCTAAAAGGATACCAACAGTTAGATGTAATCCCGTGGAAGCATCTGCGACTGCAGCTGGGGCACGCCTAGGTTTTCTTCCAGGTTCACCATTTCTTGCTAGGAATCCACCTAAAGCTTCAGCAACTGATTCATGTCCCATTTTCTTTAATAAGGGTCCGGATAGTCCAAAACCTGTTCCACAAGCATATATAATCCCCTTATTTATCTTGTGTAAATCTTCATATGAAAGTCCCAGTGATTTCATCACACCTGGTCTGAAATTATTAACTATTACGTCAGATTCTGAAACCAATTTATAGATAATTTTCTTTCCTTCTTCAGACTTTAAATTAATTGATAAACTTTTTTTGTTTCTGTTATAACTTTCATATGGCAAACTTTCCCCATCCTTAAATGGACCAAACTGTCTTGTTAAATCACCATATTCTGGTCTTTCAATTTTTATTACTTCTGCTCCATGGTCAGCAAGCTGAGCAGTACAAGATGGACCCATAATTACTTGAGTTAAATCAATAACTTTTATTCCTTCAAGAGATGAATTCATATTTTTACTCTGATTTCCATTTTGGGTTTCTTTTTTCTGAGAATGCTCTTGGTCCTTCTACGAAGTCATTAGATCTCTTTAGTTTTTTAAACATAGAGAATTCAGCAATCCGCGCATCTTCATAATTCATATCTTTCCCAAGTAAAGCTGATTGTTTTGCTGCCTGAAGGGCCATTGGAGAACATTTCAATATTGAATTTGTTAAGTTGTTAACTTCTTTCATTAAATTTTCTTTTTTTGTTAAACGATTAACAATTCCTATTTCATATCCTTTTTTAGCATCTATAAACTCTCCAGATAATATTATTTCCATAGCTTGTTTATAATGAATTTGTCTAATCAAACCTTGTATTCCGCCTCCGTCGGCCATTAAACCTCTTCTTGGTTCTGGTAAACCTAATTTTGCATCTTCAGAAGCAACTATTAGGTCACACGCGAGGGCGAGTTCAAGGCCACCACCTACTGCATATCCATTTACGGCAGCAATAACTGGTTTCCACAATTCAAATTTAGGATGATTAAAAAATATATCATCGTCATTTTTTATATATGATTTTACTGCTTCTTCATTTTCAGATCGCCATTTTAAATCTGATCCAGCACAGAAAGCCCTATCACCAGCACCAGTAATTACAGCTACCCAAATTGATTTATTGTCTCTCACCTCTTTCATTGCTTCTATAATTGAATTCCATAGTGGAGGATTTAATGCATTCATTGATTCAGGCCTATTTAGAGTAAGTTTAGCTAGATGATTTGTAACTTCAAATTTTAAAAAATCAAATTTTTTCATAGTTAAAAATTATCAGAAAATCTCTATCATTGAAATTTTCTTATTAAAATACTTATTTTTCAGATTTTTGTTTGGTTAGATATTGCTAGTAATTCTCAGATTTTTGTAAAATTAATATATGAAAAAGAGATGGAAAGAAAAAATAAGAGATAAATCAAGAGACAATTTATATCAAAATCTAGTAAATATTGAAGTTGATTGTGAACTTGCTGAAAGAGGTATTAATGAAGAAAAATTATTTAATCCATGGTACAGAAGAAGCTTAGGTATTATAAATATTAATTCTAATTCTCCAATCAAATATGTAAATATAATCAAACAAGATAGAAGTAAAGATTCACCACCAAGATGGTGGTATTTTTTTGCAATTCCTTCTTACAAAATTAGATCTAAAGATGATTATCTAGAAGTAAAAACAATCAGAAAAAAAACTTTTCCAATTTGGGGAAAAGTAAAATCTGTAATTTGGAAAAGTAATGATAATGCCAAAAAATTAGCTGAAAAATTTACTGAAGATTCTGAAATCAATGAACTTGTTATGAAGTTAGGTGATATTAAAGTTCAAAGTTTACATAAAAATTTTTCAGGTTTTAGCATAGAATTAGAAAACAGATTTAAACAAATCCCCTCACTAAATTTGCATCAATGGAATATTCTAAACAGAATTTCAAGTATGTGCATTGATTTAGATAATAACTAAATTATTTTTCTAAACCTATAACAAATTGACTACATCTTTCCATGGCTTGCTCAGTGGTTCTACCTTCACAAAGGATTATTAGATTACCGTATATAATATAATCTCCATATTTATTGGTGCTTTTACTTCCAGTAGGAGCTCCTCCACCTTTACCTGAAGCACCTGTGCTTCCCCCAACCATGATTCTTCTATCTTTTATTCCTTCTTTCCAATTGGCATCTCCTTTTCTGATAATAGCTTTTTCTCCAGCACCTTCTTCTGCAAAAGATGTTCCATATGAAATTGCATCTTTGTGTGTTTTATAAATTCTTATCTCGAAATCTTTTGGTCCTTCTGTATCAATCTCTTTCCATCCGAAGTATGCACTATTAGCCTGAGGTAAATTTTTAACGTCATAAGATTTACTTTTTTTGAATCCAATCTTGGTTAATGAGTCATAATTAAATATCGTATCTAATGGGGTAATTTTGTCTATTTTTTCAATTTCCGAATTATCAACTCCACAGGAAATTGAAAAAACTAAAAAAAGTATAGATATTAGTACTAATTTCTTCATATGTTAAAAATATCAGAAAAATCAAAAACCTAAAATTTTTGCACCTAAGCTGATTATTTCCTGTATAAATGAGGTTTCATCTCGGGAAAATATAGAATTAAATAAAGAAAAAGTTTTTAAAGGGGGTTTTTATGACTTCAAGGGGTACAGGGTTAACTTTATCATTAGGAATAGTGTCTGGATTTATTGGTTATATTTTATGGCTAGTTACAATAGGATTAAATACCAAAGTTGACGATGTTCAAACTATTTTAACAAATAGTGCATCTGGTTCTACTACTCTACAAATTTCTATTGTATTAATTTCTCTTGGGTTAGTTATACACGCAGCTGGATTAATAAATACTAAAGGAACTGTTTCAAGCACAAGTGAAAATATCGGAATTGTCTGCATTGTTGCAGCAATAGCTGTTTGGGTTTCAAGTATTGGGCTAGTCGTAGCTTTAGTTGAAATGGGTGAAAAATATGTTGCGCTTGCTGGAGCTGGAGATGCTGCTACGGCTGAAAGTATTCAAATTGCCGGAGGATTTACGCATTCAACAAATGTAGCTGCAAATACTGTTGGTGGAATATTAGCTGGAGTAGGATGGTTGTTTATGGGGATTGCATATAGAGGAAGTGATGCTAAAGGTGCCTTATCTTTCATCCCTTTAGGATGGTTAGCTTTAATTCAAGGAGTAATTTTAATTGTATCAAACCTTGTTATTAGCCCATTAGTAAGTATAGAAGTTGCAAGTCAGATTTCTGGCATTAGTTTTATTCTTATTGTGTTTTGGTCGGTATTACGTGGTATTGCTTTAATACAAGAAGCTTAATAGTTCTTAATTTTTTTTTATAAGTAAACTAGAATGGGAGAATAACATCCCAAGATAAAATATTGTGAAAAAAACTGACAGATTAATAATATATATTTCTGGAAAAGATCAGAAAGGTATCGTTGCTTCTGTAAGTGATTACTTGTATCGCAGATCTTTTAATATCACTGAGTTAGATCAATTCAATGATCCTTTTTCAGAAAGTTTTTTTATGAGACTTGAATTTTCATATGAAAACACTGTTTTGGATATAGAAGAATTTAATATTTCTTTTTCTAAAGAGGTTACAAATAAGTTAAATTTAAATTGGGAAATAAAGCCATCTCAAAATATTACTCCAATAATTATAATGGTATCATTAGCTGATCACTGTTTGAATGATTTAATTTATAGGATTAAAAGTAAAGAATTAAATGCAGAAGTGAAAGCGGTGATATCCAATCACGAAACATTAAAACAAAGCGTGGAACTTCATAATATCCCTTTCTACTATTTACCTGTTACAGATTTGAATCGTCAACAACAAGAAAAAGAATTAATTGAAATATATAAAAAATCCAAATCCGAATTATTAGTTTTAGCAAGGTATATGCAGGTATTATCTGAAGAAACCACTAAATTTTTTAAAGGAAAAGCTATTAATATTCATCACTCTTTCCTTCCTGGTTTTAAAGGAGGAAAGCCTTATCATCAAGCATATAGAAGAGGAGTTAAAATGATAGGTGCTACTGCACACTATATTACAAGTGATTTGGACGAAGGTCCCATCATAGATCAAGAAGTTATAAAAGTTAATCATTCTATGAATCCAGAAAAATTAATTTTTATGGGTAAATATATAGAATCACTAGTATTAACAAGAGCTGTTAGATTACATTTAGATCAAAGAGTGTTTTTGAATGACGCAAGGACTGTAGTTTTTGATTAAAGGGTATGTTTACTCAAAGTTATTATTGATGTGCTTGTCCAGCTTCTTTTTTCTTGTCAATATAAAATGAGTTAATTACTTTAGTTTTCATTTTCTCCCAATTTATTTCTACTCCTAACCCAGGTTTTTTAGGACCATGTATGTATCCATTTATATCTGTTCTTAAAACATCATTCATTCCGAACTCAAAAGTTTCATAGGGTAAAGGTTGTTCATAAAAGGTACAGTTTTCAGAAGAAAGAATTAAATGTAAATTTGCAGCAGAAACTATAGTATATCCCCAGCACATAATTTCACAATCCAATCCACTGTTTTTGGATAATTCTATAGCCTTTTTACCATTTGTTATTCCTCCCATCATCGTCATGTCCGTTCTTGTAGAAGACCAAACTTTATTATTTATAGCCTCAGAAAATCTTTGCAAATCAAGAATCCAATTACCTGATGGAATAATCTTAATATCTGCGCTTTTAGTAATTTTTTTATAACCTTCAAAATCATAATCTGGAAGAGGAGCTTCAAACCATGTGAAATCTAATTTATCTAATTCTTTTGCCATAAATATTGAACTTTCTAAATCATAATTATTTTCTACATCTAGCATGAATGTCATAGATGGAAAAGCTTTTCGTGCTTGCTTTGCTAATTCAAGATCTTTTTTTGGGATACACCAAGTATGAAATTTTACTGCTGAAAACCCTTGGTTTTTCATATCATCAATTATTTTTAAATAATCATCTATGGAATCGTACATCACTGTACTAGCATATGATTTAACTTTATCCCGTTTTCCGCCTAATAATTTGTAGATTGGTTGATTGGAATATTTTCCTTGAATATCCCATAGTGCATTATCTATAAGCGCTTGTGCTCCAGGTGGTTGAGGAAAAACTCTGGGTCTTATGTCATACATTATTGAATCTCTATCTAAGGGATCTTTACCTATTAGCAGAGGTAATAAATGTTTTAATGATTCAGCTGTATATTTATCATATTCAAAATATGTGCCATTCCAGACTCCTGCTTCTCCAACAATATCATTATCAGTGAAAATCCTAATCAGTGTATTGCTTTGATAAAATTCAGGTATGTCTTCAGTCCAAGTATAATGAATATCTTCAGGGCCAATAACAAAAACTTCTATTTTTTCTATTTTCATATCTCTATCAAATTATTTATTTTCTAAAATATATTTCAATAAAAAAGTCAGGTAATTTTAAAATTTATATTATTTTTTTACCTAAAAAATGTTGGTATTTATGATTTACGTTTGTATTATTGTTCCTTCCGATTAAAAATTTAATGATTCCTTTTATTAAATCAATTTTTCTTCTCTTTAAATTATTTATATTTAAATCAGAATAAGGAATATTTAAAATATCAATTTCGTTGATTTGGTATTTTTCAGAGATATGATCACTTAATGTTTTTACTAAGGAAGGATTATTTTTGTTCATATTTCTATTTAGAGAATATATAAATTTACAATCTAGTTCAAAAATTTTGTTTATATAATTTGAAACTTGTTCTGACGTCATTTCTTGAAATGAACAAATGTTTATAGCAGCATCTATAGAATTATTATAATTGTGGAATTCTGTGTTTGGAATTAATAAAAAATCACAATCTTCCAAAGAATTAGATTCATAGCCAAATAAATTTACTTTCTTGTTAGGAAATAATTCTGTCAGATATAGATATGAGAATATTAATGTTTGAGGTAAATCAACTATCAAATATTTCGATTTAGGAAAAAGAGAACAGTAATAATATGCAAATCCACCCCAACCAGCTCCTATTTCACAAATAATAGGGTTATTAATTTTTTCTAAGGAGGTTTTCATTCCAGATTTTTCTATAGCAATCATAGATTCTAAAAATTTCAATGTATCTAGATTTATTAGTTCTCCATTAATATCAAAACCAAACCCACCAAGTGATTTTGGTTCAGATATTAGTAAATCTGTATCTGTAAGGGATTCTAATAATTCAAGTTTTGATTTAAATTTATTTGAATTGTAATTATGATGATTTCTATATGGGTATGGGAATTCTCCAGTAATATGGTAACAGTGATGCCTTAAGTTATTAATTATTAGTGGGGAAGCTTCAAATATATATTCAAATCCTAATACTTCTTCAGCCCAATAATCACTAAGAGATTTTTTATTTTTCGAAAGCAGATCCTTGAAAAAAGGAAGAACTCTTAAATAATTCTTATATATTTCAGAGTTTCTATTTGATTTTAATTTACTTTCCATCGAGATGTATTATACGTAATTTTTCAAAATTATGATTTATTTTTTCGATTTAATTGGACTTTATTTTTATAATTTCAGGGTTAATTTTCTCTATTATTAAAGTGCAATTTTCTAAAGCATCTGATTCATCATATCCTGGACACATTAAGATAAAATTTCCATGTATTACATATGTTATATATTTGGGGCTTGGAGTACCGTTCCATGTATTTTAAGGCCACCTTCTAAATGTTGACGATGTTTTAAATTTTCTGTCCATAATGAACATTCTTTTTTTATCCATCCGTTTTCCCCAGTAATATTTTCTGCATATTTGATACCATCTTCAATGGCATTTTTATGAGCTGCATAAAATCTTATTTCATAATCTTCTGGTGTACCTAAAGAGTTTTTTATGAAACCATAATAAGCAGAGGTTGCACTAGGTAATTTTTCTACGGAATATTTGGTGCTTTTTTTAAAACCAATTTCTTCAAAATCGGTAATTTCATAAATATTATTAGAATCAGTGATTTTTTTAATTGGTATTATTACTTCTTCAGTTGCACAACTTATATGAGTTAAGAAAGAAAACAAAATCAATATTATTGAAATATATTTTTTATTATCATGAAAAAAAATATTTTGGGTTTTTATTTTATTTCTTATCATTAGAAATTATTCCTGAAATAAAATTACTACATCTTTCTAATGATTCATCCGAGTCCCATCCTTCACAAAGAATAATCATATTTCCATAGATAATATAATCAGCATATTTCGGAGAACTATTACTACCTATAGCTGCTCCAATAGATCCACCATCTGTAGGAGTTGAAATTAGTCTTCTATCTTTTATTCCTTCTTTCCATGTTGCATTCGATTTTGTGATTATTGCATCTTCACCTGTAGCTTCATCTGCATATGATTTTCCATATTCAATTGCATCTGTATGGGATTTATAAAATCTTATTTCAAAATCTTTAGGTCCATCAGAGCCAAATTTTTTCCATCCAAAATAGGCACTATCAGCATTAGGTAATTTTTCAACGTTATAAGTTTTATTTTTTTTGAATCCTGTTTTACTCAGTGAATCTAATGTAAAAATAGTATCTGAAGTAGTAATTTTTTCTACTATATTTTGTTCTTTCTCAGTTTCCCCTGAAGAGCATCCAAAAACTAAAATTATAGAAATTGATAACAAAATATTTTTCATAATGGTTAATATATTATTGTAATTATTAAGTTTTGAGGAGAGTTTTCTTTCTAACTATTAATGAACCTAAAATTACCAAAAAAGCTCCTAATAATACTAATAGGCCGATTTCTTCTTTTAGAACAATCCATCCAATTAGAATCCCAAAAATAGGTTCTGATAAGCGAATCACTATAACTTCAGAAGGTGTATAATTTTTGAGTAACCACATGTTGGCAATGAAATTAAAGCCTGCTATAACAGCACCTTGATATAATATAGACAATATTAAAATTATAGACATTCTATATGGATCAGATTCGAAAATTGTACTTAAGAATAGAAAAAATATAGTGCCAAAAATAGCTTGAGACATTAATAATTTTAATGAAGATATAGATTCACTATTTTTCGCGAGAAAGACTGTTCTCACTCCAAGTAAAAATCCTGATATTAGGCATAAAGTATTCCCAATTAAATATGAAGAATTTCCAATTGAATCAAAATAAGTAACTACTATTCCTGAATATGCAATTATCACTCCGAAAAACTTTAAAATAGTTATTTTATCTTCTCTTATAAAAAAATGGCTTAAGGTAATTACCCATATTGGGTATGTGCTATTTAATATGATGCTTGAAGAAACGGAGGTTTTACTTATTCCTATATTTAGTAGAAGTAATTGTGTAGTAAATAAAATACCGAGTTGAATCAAAGTTTTGAATTCATTTTTTTTTGGTACAAGTGAGATTTTTTTATATAAGGCCCAAGAGAATATTACTATTCCACTTATAAAAAAACGCATCCATCCTTGTCTAATGGGGGGGGCATATGGAAGAGCTACTTTTAAAGATGTGGGGTGACCTCCCCAGAAAAACGATAATAAGATATCTAAGCTTGCTGCTTTAAATGATAGATTTTTTCTTTTTTCTTGATTACTAACTATAAACCTCGATTATAGTAAGAGATTTTTTATTAACAATTACATGGATTACATTCACATGGATCGCATTTGCAATTTGGATTATTACAGTTGCTCATTTTTCCTCAAATATGATATTTTTTTCGAAATAGTTCTGTTTTAAACTAATGATTATTATTATACATAATAAATAATTTCAATAAAATTTACTTTTAAGTGGTTTAGAAAAAAAATATTTTTGTATTATTCTTATTACAATTACTTTATTAGGAACATTTTTTTAGACTTTTTAAAGCCATAGAAAATCTTTAAAGATTCGATAAAGCCTAATATTTTTTATCGAGTTAAAGTTTACCTATAATAACTTATAAAATAATACTATTTAATTGAAAGGAATATTGAATGTGTGGAATTCTGGCAGTTTATTCTAAATTAGGTGTTCTTAATTTTGAGGACTGTGAAAGAGCTACTGATAAAATTTTTTCTAGAGGTCCAGATTATAATTTTTCTAATTATTATCTTGATGGAAAACTTTATCTTTCTCAAACAGTGTTATCTATTACTGGAAACCCTAGCCTCAATATTAGTTATCGCCAATCAAATAACGGAAGATTTGAAATTCTCTTTAATGGTGAAATATATAATCACAATAATCTCCAGAATAATTTCTTAGAATCTATAGGAAATAAAAATATTTCTGGTACAGATACAGAAACATTCGTTAATTTGCATGAGGTAATGACTCCCAATAAGGTTTTCAAAACTATTGAAGGTATGTTTGCGTATATTCTTTTTGATAAAGAATCTAAGGAACTGATTATTGGCAGAGACATGATAGGGGAGAAGGTTATATATAAATATGAGGATAATAATATTTTTATAGTTTCTTCTCAGATAGGTCCCATACTTGAATTAGTTCCTGAAATTAAAATTGATAAGGACGTCTTAAGAGAATATTTTTTTACAAGGCATTTGCTTACTCCTCAAAATACTATCTACAAAAATTTAGATACATTTCAACCTGGCGTCCTTACAAAACTAAATTTACATAACAACAATTATTCTGTGATAGATGAAAAGTTTCCTTATTCTTTAATAGATGAGGAATTAATTATTGATAGGCAAAATGAAAATATTAATAATTTAACTAAAGAATTAAGGAGTGTTTTTTTAGATAATGCAATCCAATTAACTCAAGATTCTTCTTTAATGAGTGTGTTTAGTGGAGGAGTTGATTCTTCAATTGCTAGCAAATTTTCATGGTCTGTGAATAAAGAATCTCCTAATTTAATAATTCTTCAATTTCCAGGAAAAGATAATGTTGCTTCTCAAATTAAGAAATTTGGAGATTTAGTGAATAAAAACATTCTTGATATTACAGTTACTCCAGAACAGTTTAGAGAGTTTGCTGATGAATGCTATGAAGCTATATGTATGCCTTTCCCAACTCATCATTTTATTTCACAAGCGATATTAGCAAGAAAAGTGAGGGAAAATAATTTTAAAGTATTGTTAACTGGAGATGGTGGAGACGAATTATTTGGTGGTTATGAATTTTATAAACAATTACCGCAAATTTTATCTTCTAATTATGATAACAAAACTAATCCAAGTATCTATAGTGGGGTTAATGATTTAGGTTTTAAATTTCATGATTGGAATAAGGAAAAATTATTAGAAAAATCTAATAAATTATGGATGAAAACTTTAAAATTATTTAATCATCTTAATGATGATGAGAAGGTGATTCAATCTATTCTTTATTTAGATTTTACAATCCAACTTGAATCAGTAGGAATAAGAGCTTCTGATACAATGACAATGATGTCTTCAGTTGAATCAAGAGGTTTTTTTCTTACAGAAAAAGTTATGAAGTTTGCACTTAATTTGCCATCTAAATTCAAGATAGATATATCTTCTAAAAATATTGATGATATTACCAGACCTCTAATGAAAAATTTATTTAAAAAAGAATTTTCTGAAGCCTTATTGTTCCCTAAACAAGGTTTTTCTGGTTATCCTAATGAATCTTTACAAGAAGTAGTTGATAAAGATTTTAAAATTAGTAAAGAATTTTTAGAGATTACAGAAATCCCTTCTTTATTGGGAGAAGATGGAATAGCTTCAACATGGAAATTAGTAAATGTTGAATATTTCCTGAAATCTTTTGAAAAATTCCTATAAATGATTTTATATTACAGTTTATTGAGATTAAATTATTTCTAAATGGGGTAAAGGAATAATGAATTTTCCTCCATTATTTCTATATGAAAAGAGTTGATTTAAAATTTCTTCTTTAAAATTCCAAGCAAACAAAATTAGATAATCAGGTTGTGAATTTTCTAATATTTCTGGTGATTTAATTTCTATACCTGTTCCAGGAATAAATAGACCTTGTTTTAATGGGCTTCGATCTATAGCATATTGCACGTTTTGATTATTTAATCCGAGAAAATTCAAAAGTGTAGTAGCTTTTGCAGGTGCTCCATATCCAGCTATATTTTTCCCTTCATTCTTTAATTTATTTAGTAATTCATTAAGATTTTTTTTGATATCAATAGAATTTTTTGCAAAATTTTGACATGTAGACTTTTCACCTATTTTGTTATCTTTTTCCCATTTAATAAGATCATTTACAGAATTGTCGGGAGTTCTGACACCTTTTCTTGAAATTAATATTCTTAATTGACCATGATGTAGAGGTATTCTTTCGGCGTATGAAATTTCAAATCCAAAATTTTCAAACATTTTCTTTATAGGTGACAGGTGCCAATAAGAAACATGTTCATGATATATTGTGTCGAAGGCTACCTGATCATAAATATCTGCTAAATAATGTGTTTCTATAAATACAACTCCATCTTCTTTTAGCAGTACATCAATCCCTTTAATAAAATCATCAAGTTGTTGTAAGTGAGGGAATGTGTTTGTAAGAGAAATAATTTTTGCTTTACCATGCGAATTTAAAATTTGACTAGCTGTTTCTAGACCAAAATATGCTGGAATAGTATTTACTCCTTTTTCTTTCGCTAATTTAGCTAAATTAGTTGCTGGATCTACTCCTAAAACTCTTTTACCTTTCTTTAAGAATCCTGATAAAAGAGTTCCATCGTTAGATCCTATATCAATACATAAGTCTTCATTTCCTATTTTAAAATAATTACTAATAAAGTCAGAAATTTTTTCAAGGTGAGTTTTTAGAGTAGATGATACAGAGGAAATATATAAATAGTCTGTAAACATTTCTTTTGGTTCAATAAATGTAGTCAGTTGTACATGCCCAGAAATTGTACATCTTCCTAACTTTAATGGATAAGATCGAACATTTTCTAAATCTTTACTATTTACTAATCCATTAGCTAAAGGTGATGTTCCTAAATCTAAAATATCTTCAACTTTACTTGAATCATTTGGGATTAATGATTTGTCTACAATCCTCATGTTTCCTCCTTTTCATATCATATAGTATTGAATTTATTGAACAAGTAAAATTCTGGATCCTTTTGGGTTATAATTAACTTCAATCTCTAAAAGTTCGTTTAATGAATGTTTGATATTTTCCCTAGATTCATATTCACTTACTATGAGGATAAATCCACCGCCACCTGCTCCTAATAATTTTCCTCCTAATGCTCCGTTATTTATTGCTTTTTCGTACCATGAAGTTATTTTAGTGTTTGTGATTTTTGATGAAAGATTAATTTTCTTTTCCCACCCTTCTTTTATTAATTTTCCCATTGTTTGAATTTCGAAATTGTTATTTAATAAGTCCCAAAATATAGGGCATTGATTTTTTATAAAAAGTAAATCAGAAATATTTTTTTCAGTGTTATTATTTTGTTCGGTTAGTATATCTGAAGAACTTCTTTGTATTTTTGTCCAAAAAAGTAAAAATTTTTTAAAAAGCATTTTATTGATCTTATTTTCATTTAATTTAATAGGCTCTACTAATACTTTTCCTGAAGTGGAAACATGAAAGTAATTTAAACCTCCATAAGTAGCAGCATAATGATCTTGAATCCCAATTGGTTTTCCTAAGATATTTATTTCTACTTCTATTGCTGCTTTTACCAAATCCTCTTTATTTATTTTTTCGTTATTCAATTCAAAAAGAGCATTTAATAATCCAACGCAAAAAGAACTAGAAGATCCTAGTCCAGATTTTTCAGGTAAATCTGATATCGTATTAACGAATATTGGAGGTTTCGTTCCAGTGAGTTTTATACATTCTCTAGCAATTTCATTTCTTATCTCTTTTAATTCATGGGTGATTTCAGAAGATGAATAATTAAGCCTATAGTTTTCCTCAAAAATTGAACCGTGACGTTTAACTGTTACTATTGTTTCTTTATCAATTGTTGAACTGATAAAAGATCCACCATGCTTTTTGTAAAATTTTGGAAAATCTGTACCTCCTCCAACAAAAGATATTCTTAAAGGTGTGGAAGAGACAACCAATTTCTTTTCATTTTTTATTGCCATTATGACTTATTTACCCAATATAAGTTGTTATCTAAAAGGTTATTTTCAATTAAACGAGTTAAGTTTTTCATTCTAATGAATTTACCAGATAAATAATCATTTTTCTTCAATCCTATGCCTTGAAATTCTTCATAGAGTTTTTTTACACCATCATTTGGATTAAACTGAAATTTGAAGTCAGGAAAATATTTTTTTATTTTATTAAATGAAGCTCTGTAAGTTCTTTGATCTTCGTCATTTTTTTGTAAGACTTTAACTTCTGTTCCAGGAATGGTATTTGCAACAATTTCAGCAAGTTTAAATATTTGTATATTTAATTCATCAGATCCATTATTGAAAATTTCTCCACTAATAATATTTATAGGGGCTCTTGATATTTCTATAAAAGATCTACTCACATCTCCAATGTAGACTACTGGTCTCCAAGGTTTCCCATTTCCTTTGATAATTATTTTGCCTGTACACATTGCTGATCCTGTAAAATCATTGGTTACAGTATCAAATCTCATGAACTCAGACAATCCATATACTGTTCCATTTCTCAATGAAACTGGAGCAAATTTTGAATCAGCTAATTTCAGTATTTTTTTTTCAGCATCAACTTTACTTTTAGCGTAGTCAGTTTTAGGGTCAACAGGAGAAGTTTCATCTACTGTATCTAAGTTAGATTCTCCATACATGATACAACTTGAAGAGAACAAGAATCTTGATACACCTACTGATTTACATAAATTTGCTAATCTCACAGAACCTAAGTTGTTTATTTGACTAGTCCAAGTTGAATTTAAATTTCCTATTGGATCATTACTTAATGCTGCAAGATGAAAAACAGTATCTATTCCTTCTAGATCAATTTTGGTAATTTCTCTTAAATCTTTTTTTATTGATTGATATAAAGATTTTGTTGGATATTCATCAAATCTACAATCTTCGAAATAACCATTATCTATCCCAATTACTTCATGTCCCAATCTTAATAATTTATTTGTTAAATCAGATCCTATGTAACCTTTATGACCTGTGACTAAATACTTCATAATTTCACCTAGTCAAAGAGTTGTTTCACTATAAGATCTAATCTATCATTTCCCTTAATTAAAATGGGTTTACAGCCAGCTTTTATAGCTGCTGATTTATCTCTTTCATCATCTCCAATAAAAAAAGTTTTCTCCATTTTAAAATCGAAATCAAATTGTGCTTGAAAAAGCATTCCAGGCTTAGGTTTTCTACAATCACAATCATCATTCCAATTACATGTGCATACATATATTTTTTCTATATCACCACCATAATTTCTAATATCTTCCAACATTTGTTTGTGAATGTTGTCTAAATCTGATTTGCTCATTCTTAATCTAGATACTCCTGCTTGATTTGTGATAATGATTACTTTAATGTTTTTTTCTTTTAGAAACTTTAGACCTTCTAGTGCCCCATCTCTCCATTTCCATTGATCCCAAGAAACGACATATTGAGCTTTTGGCATTTTCTCATTTAAAACTCCATCTCTATCTAGGAATATGTATTTTTGATTAGAAAAATATTTTTCTGTTATTGGTAGTCTATTTAAACTTCCTATACTGTAATATTTATGTTTTGTTTTAAAGTATCCAAGCTGAGAGTTTTTGATTAAATTAGGAAATATCTTTGATTCAAAATCAATGTTTTGATCGCCAATATTTTCTAGGCAAGATTTATTCATTACAATATAACCTATATTTACGCCTTTTAAGTTTGGTGATTGCCTAGAACTGTCGTAATTAATAATTTTATTTTCTGAATAATCAACATTATTTTTTGTATAACCAAATTTATTATCATATACAGTAATTTGGGCTAAATTATTTTCAGAATTAAATTTTTCTAATATCCCTTTCAAATCAATTGGCCAATAGTTATCGCAATATATTAATAGAAAATGTTTTTCTATAAGATCTTTAGCATGATTTAATCTTTTCGATGTTTGGGCAAATAAATCTAAGTTAGAAAAAGTTATATTTAATCCAATATTGCCAATACTAGTTATATATTTTTCTATTTCTTCGGATTTATATCCTCCTAAAATTAATACATCTTTAAAGTTATTATCCTTGAGCATTTTTAGTAAATGAAATAGAAAGGGGGTGTTATTAATAGAAATAAGAGGTTTTGGGATTTTTTCAGTTAGAGGCATCATTCTCTCACCCAAACCTCCTGCTAAAATTACACACTGTGAAAGGTTTATTTTACTTTTCATGAAAGATATTTCGTAATCATATGACAGATAGTCAGATGGATATTTTCTACCAGTTCATATTCTCCAATTGCTGATTTAATTAATATAGGGGTATCAACTTTTTTTAAGAGAATTCCTCCATCAAAACCCAATAAACCAATAGTTTTTATCCTATTATTTTTACAATAATCAACTGCTTTAACTAAATTTTTGGAATTACCGCTAGCGGAAATTACTATTAACAAGTCTCTTGTTGAAATATTCTTGTCAATTTGAAATCTAAAAATTTCATCATAGCTAATATCATTAGATATTGCTGTAATTAAGGAAGTGTTATCAGAAAGGCATGTAGCTTTAATGTTTAATTTATTTGATGTTTTTCTAGTAGCTTTGGTTAAGTCATTTACGAAATGAGAAGCAGTTGATGAACTTCCTCCATTACCAGCTATATATAAAGTTCCTTCATTATTTCTAACTTCAAGGATTTCTGATGCAACTTTTTCAATTGAGTTTACATCAAGATCTTGTAGAGACTTTACATTATTTTCAATAATTTCATTTAAATTAGTTTGTTTCATTTTGAAATATTATACGGATAAAATTTAAGTAATTTCATTAATAGGTCTCGATTATATATTATATTTTGGGTTTTATAGAATGCTTTTTAATCTATTTGAATAAGACCTTATCAAGTAATACAGTTTTTGATGCCTTCTATGATGTTAGTTTTTGGAATCCAATTAATTTCATCTTTTATTTTTTTATTGTTGGCATAAAAATCTATATTTGGGATTTGTGAATTTTGTTTTTCTAGTTTAATTTTGTCAGATATTTTCATTTCGGATCTTATAATTTCATTAACTTCATATATAGAAATCGATTTACCAGAACCTATATTATATGATCCCTCTGATGTGTCATTGTTTATTATCCCCCATATTGCAGAAATAACATCATCAATATAAATGAAATCATGAGAATTGAAAGGATTTTTAATTTCTGGCTTAGTTTTATTTTTATAAGTTTTAATTAAATAAGGAATTAGAGAATCATCTCTTTGGTATTTTCCATAAACATAAAAAAGTTTTAAGTTAATATAGTTTATGTTTTTTTCATTACATTTTTTTGTTAAATATTTATCTAGTGTTATTTTTGCCCAGGTAAAATCATTTTTTGGATTTTTAGGATAATTTTCATCAGTCTCTCCATCCGGGTTAAAATATTCTGCACAGCTTCCGATAGAAATAAATTTGGAGCAAAGAGTTTTTTCTGATATGAAGTCGAAAAAATCCATAGTTTTTTCTATATTGTATTTAGAATTTTTCAAAGAGAAATTAGGAATTCCTTTCCATGCTAAGTTCAATACTGTTTCTGGATTAAATTTGATAATATCATCAGAGAATTCTGTGAAATTTTCAAAATTGCAATTAATGTATTTGATATTATTAAAACCCTGATACTTTTTAATTGATTTAGAATTTGCAATAGCTAATAAATCGCAGTCGCTTGGAAGATTATTAATTAAATTTTTTCCCAAAAAACCTGTTATTCCTGTAACTAATAATCTCATATTATATAAATGGGTGATTATTATCTTTTTCTGAAATTATTTGAGGCTGAATAGGCCACTCAAAATTAAATTCTGGATCTTTATAATTAACGCCTCTTTCATGATTAGGGGAGTATATTTGTGAAGAATAATAGTGAACAAGGGTATTGTTTTTCATAGTTAGAAAAGCATTAGCACATCCTTTAGGGATATGTATACTCAGCCTGTTTTGAGGGTTTAGAGTTGTAGAAATCCATTTTTTATAGGTTTTAGATTCTTTTCTTAAATCTACTACTACGTCATATATTTCTCCATCTACACATGTCATAGTTTTAGATTCCTGAAAAGGCTCCAATTGATAGTGGAATCCTCTTAAAGTATAAGCTGATTTGTTGTAAGAAAGATTTGCTTGTTTTACTTCTTTATCAATTCCTTGATCATCGAATTCTTTCTGACAGAAATTTCTCATAAAAGAACCTCTTTCGTCAGAGAAAGGTTCAGGAGTTATTATGTATACTCCTTTTATATTCTGTTCCTTGAATATCATGATTTTCTTGAATTCATTTATAAAACCATATTAATAGTAAATTAGTTTCTATGGAATCCTTATAATATATTTTTTTATTTTAGATTTTCAATAACAAAAATTACATTACAAAATTTTCTTTACTTTAATATAGATTACTGTGTGAATGATATTGGGTTTTCAAGATCATATTCTTTACAAAAGTCGATAAAATTCTTAGCAGCAAATCTTTGATTTTCTAATTTTATTGGTTTTCCTTCTAGAAATTTTGGGGTAGATTTCAAAATATCTTTTATTAAAATATTTTGAGATGAAAGATATAATCCTTTTTTTTGTTGAAATTTTTTATTATTACTTAAATATTCCCAAAGTTTTTTTTGAATTTGTTTATCTATTTTAATAGGAAATTTCCAAGTTTTTCGAGAAAAATCAAAATAAACTTTTTTCTTTAATCCGAGAAAAAATTCGACGATTTTTTGATCATAATATGGGTTAAAAATATTTTTATTGTTAACTAGAGAAGGTAAAATGAAATATTCGCTGTCTAAAGGTGTATGTGTAATGAATATCCCTGATAAAATTATTTTTTGATATTCAGTTAAATCATCTGATATATATTCATCAATAATTTCTTGATTTTCAGAAGATAATAGTCCGGTGTTTCTATTAAGGAAAAAATTAACCACATTTTTTTCTTTAAATATTTTGTTTCTAATAATGGAAGGTAAAAGTATTGATGTGGGTTGTGAACCAGCAGTGCATGATAATGTGTCTAGGTTTTGACCAAAGGCTATAGAAGAGTATTTACTTAAAAAATTATTAGAAAAAGCGTGGTCCATAACCAAGTAATGAATAGTTCCAAGAGGAGTTCCGTATTTTTCTATTAATTCAGGAACGTTTTTATTCAATACTTTTTCATTAACATCTAAAAATTGATGAGATTTTATATCTGCTATTTTTGCATTTATTTTAGAAAATTCTTTTTCTGAAGAATTTTTTCCCCATGGAAGAATAGTTATAGCATCCAAAATATTTTTGTCTTTGACTGCTATACATGCAGAATCTATTCCTCCACTAAGAAAAATCACTTGATTTTTTTTAGTCTGATTTTTGGAAATAGCTGATGAAAATAATTTTTTATATTCTTCTAGTATATTATTCTCATTAATTTTATTTAAATTTCTTGGATGAATTTGATTCTTATAAAGGAGAGATAAGTCTTTTCTTTTTTTGTTAAATTGGATAATAGATCCAGGAGAACAAATATTGATGTTTTCTATAATTGGACTAATCCTCGTTGATCCAAAAGATATGAAATCTACCGCCCCTTTTTTATTAATTTTATCTCCTTTTTGAATTAAATCTGTAAGCTTAATACTAATTTTAATTTCATCTTCATGAATTCTGTAATATAAAGGTACTATTCCTAACGTGTCTCTGACTAAAAAAACGTTGTCTCCAGATTCAAAATATCCCGCAAAAATTGATTCAAAACTAAAAACTTTTTCGAAATTATTAGATTCTATAAGATTGATTATTTTTTTAGATGTGTTTTCTGAAATGTTGTAAAACATCCTTATTTTTAAATTCCTTCTTTAAATTTTTTTCTGAATAAATGAATAGAAATTATTAAAAGACTTAAACCTATGGCAGTTTGAAAAAAGGGTGTCCACTTATCCCAAAACAAACCTTCTGCTATACAAAAAAATATCCCAAAAGGTAAAGAAATTAAACCCCATATAAAACCTATTCTGAATGCTATAATAATTGTGTATAAATATCCTACACAAAAGAGTATTAATCCAATAGTAATGCCAAGTTTTAATATAGATTTCATTTCAACCTTGGCAGATGTTCATAATAAACATGATGGGTATTAGAAGAATAAAGGCGATTAGTAAATTGATGAAAAATTTCCCTTGTTTTATAGAGGAATAATCTATTTCTTTTTGTTTTTCTATTTCTTTTTGTTTTTCTTCTTGGTTATTTTTTTCTGTCATAAATTAATTCTCACTTGATAATCAGCATAGGTCACCTACACATATATCTCTCATTTTTTCACTTTTAACACTTTTAAATCCGTCATTAAGATTGTATAAAATTGAAACTTCTAAAACTATGAATATTATTAACAAGATGTTTAATAAGATTAACAAATAAGTTTTTTTATTATTTAAATAATTATTTAAATTTTTTAAATTCAAATTATTTTTATCTATTCTTTTATAAATTTTCACTTTCTTTGGGATTGAAAGTGATCCTACTTAGAATTTCTTTTCCAGTATTTTTGAAATGATGAGTACAATTTGGAGGTACAAGAATGAAATCTCCTTCTTTGATTTTATATTCAACTTCATCTACCCATAAAATTCCATTTCCACGAGTTATATAAACTTGGTGTTCCCAATCATGAGAATGGTGTTTACTAGATTCTCCTGGTTCATGATCATGGTATAACGAAACTACAGTAGGAACTCCATCAGTTATATTCAATACAGGGTTATCAAAGTCTTTTTTGTTTTTTATTACAGGGATCATCTATTTTGATTAATAACTATTGAACTACACGAGCACATTGTCTAGCACTAAGATGTCCATCATTACATAGTTGTAGTCTATGTTCTCTAAATTCTTCTTCTGACATGATATTTGATCTTTCCGAAAAGAGCATTATTTCAAGAATTATAAATACTACTAGCGTGATATTAAGAATAAGTAATAATAATTTTCTTTTGGTTTTTAATGAATCGTTAATGCTTTTCAGTACTGTCATAATTTTTATTATTTCCTTAATTTGTCAAAACATCAAATATAGTAGATAAGGCTCCACTTTTCTTACCTTTGAAAATTTCAGTGTAGCCACATTTAGTACAGGAAATAGTGAGAAAATTATTACTCTGAAGATTTAGGAATTTACTTAAACCTGAACCTGTGGTACTTATTTTTCCTTCTTCGTAAGTGGAATTTTTACATTTTTCGCACGAATATTCTAGTTTCTTTTCTTGCATATCTTTTTTCTCCATTTAAATAATATATCTTCTCATATTATTTAATCTTTCCATCTTTGAGAAGTGTATGTAGTTGGTCTTGAATTTTTTATTGAGAATTCTCTTGCATCTATTAAACTTTTTTTATTAAGAGAATTTTGTTCATATCCTTTTTCAATAACATTATAGTATTTTAAAGAAGGTTCCCATATCCATTATATAAAGATGTCATTTTGTAATATAAAACTTTATGTTTTTTATTTTCAATGGATACTTCAAAATAATTTTTTTTATATAGAGTTGGCACTCCTTCATATCTATCAAGAGAAGTTTCATCTTTTT
Organism: Chloroflexota bacterium; assembly: GCA_002721615.1. Lineage (GTDB taxonomy): Bacteria > Chloroflexota > Dehalococcoidia > Lucifugimonadales > Lucifugimonadaceae. The sequence continues at coordinate 133,942 of PBKW01000012.1, read as the reverse complement.
GAGAAATTTTAAAGATCACTCCATTTACTTGAGATCCAACATCTTTTTCTATATCTGCAACTGTTCTAAAAATAAGTTTGAAGTTCTTTAAAATGAAACACATGAAAACTTCAGAATCAGGGCATCTGTTTTTCATTTGTTCCAAATGAAGATTACTACCATATGCAAAATATAAAGTTTTACTCATTTTGATAAATTGATTTTTTATTAGAGAGTCTTTTTACTGGTTTTTCTATAATAGCAACATGGAACATTGCTGATATGAATCCTAATGCTACACATATCCACCACATAGCATCATATGAGCCATAGAAATCAAATATTTTTCCTCCTAGCCAAGATCCCAAAAAAGAGCCAATTTGATGTGAAAAAAATGTTATTCCATAAAGTGTTGACATGTAATAAGAACCGAAAACATCTGAAATAATTCCACTAGTTAATGGAACTGTTGAAAGCCAGAGAATTCCTAGAAAACTTGCGAACAATAAAACGCTTAATTCATTTTTAGGGAGAATTATAAAAAGAAGAAATAGTACCGACCTTAAAGAGTATAAAACAGCTAATAAATTTTTTTTGGAGAGACTGTCTCCTAGGCGACCAAATAATAAAGTCCCAATGATATTAAACAATCCTACTAATGCTAATGACCATCCTCCTAGCCATGTTGGTAAGCTTTGATCTTCTAGGAAAGCTGGAAGATGAGTGGCTACAAATGTCACATGAAAACCACATACAAAAAAACCTATAGTTAAGAGATTATAACTTTTAGAACTAAATGCTTCCTTAAGAGATTCTTTTATAGTTTGATCTGATCCTTCTTTTGAAGATTTTGATTTTCCTGAAAAACTTAATATGTAAGAAAATAGTAACATTAGAGATGCAATGAAAATTAAATTAATTAGTGAATTTGACCAACTAGATATTTGAATAAGGTATGCAACAATAGGAACCATCACGAATTGTCCTAATGATCCTGCTGCCATCACTACTCCTAATGATAATGTTCTGTTTTCTCTTTTGACTGATCTTCCCACAGCACCTAATACAACTGCAGTGCCACATCCTGCACCTCCTATCCCCATCAATGCTAGAGAACCTATTAGATCAAAAGAATTATTGACGTTTGACATCCAAGTTAAACCTAACATAGCTAGAATTACTCCTAAGAATGCAGCTTTTCCAGATCCATATTTGTCTGATAATGCACCAAAAATAGGAGATCCGACACCTATAAGTAATACTTGAATAGCCATAGCAAAACCAAAAATCTCTCTTCCTACTTCTAAATAATTGGATATAGGAATAAGATACATTCCGAAAGAGTGTCTTATTCCAAAAGAGATAAATAAACAACCGCTTCCTCCAATTAAAACCATTAAGGGAATAAAATTATTTCTTTTTAATGTTCTCATTGATTTTTATAGTGGACAAACGAAATAATATTTCTGAAAATCGAAATTAATTTGAAAATTTGACATAAAAATTATTGTTCCTGTTAACAAAAATAGTGCTAATGATCTAAAGTAATTTAAAAAGGAATAATTTGAATAATTTAAGTTGCTTTCTATTACTAATTTATTGGAAATAAAAAATGTGGCTTCAATAAATAGCCAACATATTGAAAATGTGATCAATACATAATAAATAGACATATAGTAATAATACTAATAATGAAAATATACTTCTACAACTTATTTTTTTAGTTTTGGAAGAGCGTCTTTTTCTTCTTCTTTAGCCCATAAAAAAAATAATCCGATTAAAAACCCCAAAAATAGAAAATTGCCTGGAAGCCACATAATTATTCCTCCCCATCTTTGATCTTCTACATGACTTGCTACATTCCAGTGGAGTGGAGTTGAAGAATAATCATACAAGGGTGTAGGAGAAAAAGTTATAAATGCTGCTAATGCAGCAGATGGAGTAACTGCAATTAATACATAAATGATTTTTTTAATTACAGATAAAGGACTTTTTACGGGAGATGGTCCTATAATTGGCCACCAATAAATTATTGATGCAAAGAAGAATAGAAGATGATTAATGTAGTGTACACCATTATTTTGTAGAGCTGCATTGTAGAAGAAAGGTATGTGCCAGAAGTACAAAACAATTATATAAATTGACAAAGAATACTTTGGTTTTGTGATCTTTGTTATAGTTCTTTTCAATAAACTATTACCAGAAAAAGGTTTTGAGATTATTTTTCTTAAAAAATTTGGAGTTCCCCAAATGAACATCGGCATTGGATTAGAGAAAAGAAGTACTGGCGCAATTATTACCATTATTGTTAGATGTTGGATCATATGAATAAAAAACATTTGCTCTGCAAAATAATCTATCGGTCCTTCTAACACGAAAAGTACTAGAAAAAGAGCAGTAGTTATAGATACGATTCTCATTTTTTTTAGATTAGATTTTTTTACTAATCTAATCAATCCAATGAGATATGTACCAATAATTAAAATTAGTAATGTAAGGCTAATAATTCCACTAACATTTGTGATGTTTAGAAAATTCCATTTATTGATGAAATCCCAAAATGTTTCCATGGTCTGATCTGATGAACCAGAGTGGTTAAAAGAATTAATGTTTTTATAAGTAGAAGATAAGAAATGCATATATCAAGATTAGAATAATATAACTAGACAAAAGAAAACTATCATACTAATCACATAAAATGAAAACAATATTTTTTTTAATGTGATTGATTTTCTGCTTAATCTCGTTGCAATTACTAAAGGCACATGTAGAAATAAAATGATAATTGTCAGATCAGTTTTTGTGGCATCAAAAGGAGATCCATGGTTTAAAATTTGTATTTCTTCCGAAAGATTTTTTATTAGCATATTTTTATTTTATAATTAATTTCAAATTAAAATTTTAATTTAATTATTATGGCTAACCAAGTAGAAATAAAGTATTTAGGTAATTTAAGGACTAATTCTGTTCATTTGCAGTCTAGTGATGAAATTATCACTGATGCTCCTACCGATAATAAAGGAAAAGGAGAAGCTTTTTCTCCAACAGATCTATTTGTTACTTCATTAGGAAGCTGTAAATTGACTACTATGGGTATTACAGCACAACAATATGGAATAGATATTGATGGAGCTTCTGCAAAAATAACAAAGGTTATGAGTTCAGCACCTCGTAGGATTTCAGAAATTCATGTTGGTATATTTTTCACTAAAGAATTATCTCCAGAAAATAAGAGAATTCTTGAAACTTCGGCTAAAAATTGTCCTGTTTCAAAAAGTATTAGTTCTGAAATAAATGTAATACTTTCATTTAATTATTTAGATAACTAATTGTAATTAAATAATAGCTTTGAAGAAATCAGACATTCTTTCTCCAATCATCATAGTAGTAACATTAGTGTTGGCTCTAATGCAATGTGGCATTATTGAAGAATCTGCTAGAAATAAATTTTCTACAGAGTGAACTTTTCCATATTGATTTACAACAGACATTTTGTCAGAAGATGGTCCCATTTTACATGTTCCAGATATATGCTGACCTGTCATAGAATTTTTTAAAAGCCATTTATTTAGATCAATATCTGATTCTAAATCTTCATCAGTAGGGTCAACTCTTTTTTCTATAATATCTTTAAAAGAAGCATGGTTTCCTAACTCTATAGCCTTATGTATTGCTTCTCTCATCCTTTTCTTATCGAACTCTGTGTTTAAATAATTGAAATTTAAAAATGGCTGAACTTTTGGGTCGTTAGATGTTAGAGATAATTCTCCTTTACTTTCTGCTAGCCAAAGTCCGACTATTATTCTAATACCTAAAGGCTTTCCTGAATTCCGTGATAGCAAATTATCTGGATGAGCAGGATATTTTTTTGTGGTTTTATTATCATGAGCATAATTAGACATAACTAATAACATGTCATTTCTGAACTTTGAATTCTTTGCAGTATAACGACATAAAACTTGCATAGAATAAGTTAAGGGATTTAACGTAAAAGACTTTTTAGTCTTATAAGTAACCCACACAATAGGATGGTCACTCAGATTTTTTCCTACCCCTTGTAAATCTTTAATTATTGGTATGTTATATTTTTTAAGTTGATTTTTAGGACCCAATCCTGATAACAATAATAAATGAGGTGAGCCTACAGCTCCTGCACATAGAATAATTTTTTTCCCTAATACTTCAAAGACTTCACCTTTACTTTCTACTTGTACTCCTATAGCTTTTTCTTTATTGAATAATATTTTTCTAACAAAGCAATTTGATTTAATGGTCAGATTCAATCTATGTCTAGATAAATCCAAGTATCCTATTGCAGTACTCCATCTAATTCCTTTTATATTGTTAATAGGTGTAGGGCTTACTCCAGTTGATTCAGGGTGATTGAGATCTTTACTTTCTCCATAATTATTATCAAGGCAAGCTTGGTAAAAAGCATCATCTTGTGGTGTTAATTCATCTCTAAAGTGTCTTCTGACCATTATTGGACCGTCGGTTCCATGAAAATCATCTTGAAAATCAAGATCTGTTTCTAATTTTCTGAAATAAGGGAGTAATTTTATATAATTCCATTCATCATTTCCTTGAGAAGCCCATTCATCATAATCTTCAGGCGCTCCTCTAAAAAATATTTGACCATTTATAGCACTAGATCCACCTGTTACTTTTCCTCTAGGAACCGACATTTTAGGTGCAAGTTTTGTTGCTTGGCCTACGAATTTCCAGTCATGATTTTGAGAAAACTGATTGTTGTCTGTTCCAGTAGAATAACCATATTTAATTTCATTAGGTAAACTATCTATGTTTTCATAGTCAGGACCAGCTTCTATCAATAGGATAGATTTGTCTTTTTGTTCGCTTAAACGCGTTGCAATAATTGATCCTGCTGAACCAGATCCAATTACAATAGCATCATATTTCATGAGATTAGATTTAGAATGGGTTGTTAGTTTGATGGATTCATATCAGTGCCACAACAAGTTGGAGATTTAATTTTTCCACATCCTTTTGGACATTGAGACACTTGAACGGTTTCTCCATCTTCAGTCAATATAGATTCATGAACTAATTCTACTCCACAAGAGCAATTTAAAGTTCCAATTCCCATTCCACAATCTCCACATTCATAAGTAGTCATAAAATTTCCTTAATAGTTAAGTATATTTTTATACATTAACATTTTTAATTGAATTTTTGCATAAATTTAACTTAATAAACTTTTCAGTTTTCCTGTCTTATGTAATATGGCTAATTCTTTAAATCCTCCAATCAATTTTTTATTTATAAATATTTGAGGTACTGAATAATTTCCTTTTGCTCTTTTCTTCATTAGTTCACGATTAACTTGGGAATCAACATTATGTTCTATGAATTCTAATGAATATTTGTTCAAAAGATTCTTTGCTTGTTTACAGAAAGAACAATCATGAGTAGTGTATATTTCAATAAAAGCTTTAGTCATTTAAATCAGTTTTTTAGAATAAGATTATATAATTTTATTAATAGTATAATTCTTAAAAAATAATATTTTATTTATCATACGTTAATGAAAATCAAAAATGTTGAACATGAAATTTCATTAAATCTTTTTATTTGGGGATTATGTTCATCTTTGAATGGAATAATTCTGTTTTTTTTCGATAATTCTTTTATTAATGCTATTGGATTTCAATTTATCATTTGGGGTTTAATAGATTGTTTGATAGCTATATTTCCTTTTATTGTTAGGAAGATTAGAAATCAATCTCATATTCAAAATTTGTCTAAATTAAAGAAGATTTTAGGAATAAATTCGATTTTAGATTTATTCTATGTGTTAGCAGGTATATTTTTGTTTTTTGGAATATTTGATATTAATCAGGGACATGGAATTGGAGTGATAATTCAAGGTGGATTTTTATTGATTTTTGATTTTTATTATTATGTTGTTATATTAAAATTCATTAATAAAGATAGTAAGGATTATTTATGAAAGTTAGATATGCATCTCCTATTCAACTTATGGTGTCTCCTGGTCCTAAACCTAATGGGCTTCAAGCCTCTCAAGATGGTTTATGGATTGTAGATCAAGGGAATTCTAAAGTTCATCTATTGGATTGGGAATCAGGAAAAATTATTAAAGAGTTACAAACTACTACAGACCGTTCTTCTGGGATAACTTTAGACTCTGAAGAGAATATTTGGATATCTTCTACATATGATTGTAAGATTCATAAAATAGACAGTAGTTCTGGTAAAACAATTCAAATATATGATTCGCCGGGTGCTGGAATTAATGCTACAAGCGAAGCTTTCGCAAAAGAAGAAGAGTTAACTCCAACAGGTGATCATGGACTTGAGTGGAAAGATGGATTATTGTTTATTGCATCTCCTCCATCTCAATATATTCATATTATGGATCCCAAAAATTGGAAAGAAGTTGATAGGGTAAAAGTGCCTGGATTTAGAGTTCATGGAATTGCTTGGGCTCAAGAAGAAGGAATGATTTGGGCTGCTGATACTGCTATGGGTGTAATAAGCAAAATTAGATTAAGTGATGGTAGAGTGTATGATGCTTTTAGAGTCCCTGGAAATGTGGAAGTCCATGGAATGACTATTAAAGATAATGAATTGTGGTATTGCGATGATAGAAGACCTATAGGAACTCTAAAAGTAGATTTATAAAAATTGTTCTAATTGATTTCTTTATTAGATTAATTATCCTTGGATAATTCCGGCTCTAGATACATTAGATTTTTTTATATCGTTAAAAATAATTTGTACTACATCAGGTTTGCATGGATATTCTGGGGTGTCCAATATTTTGACAATTGATTTAGTCACTGAATCAGCGACTTTCTTTTTTTGTTCATCTGTTGGTCCTTCATACCAAGTAATATTTATGATTGGCATTTTTCTCCTGTGTTATTTGTATTTGTATTTACTTTATTATTTTTTTTAAGAATAGGATATTTTCTTCGACACTGTTAAAGTTCTCTTATGGAAAAATTAAATTATTGTAGTAATTGTTCAGGTCCAATAAAGTTTTTGAAAAAACATTATTACTGTAATAATTGTAAGACTATAATTTATTTGGACCCTAAAGTTGCAGTGGCAGCTATAATTTTTCAGAATCAAAGCATCTTATTAGTTAAAAGAGCTATTAATCCTTCTATGGGTAGTTGGAGTTTTCCATCTGGTTTTGTAGATAGAGGTGAAAAACTTGAAGATGCATTGAAAAGAGAAGTTATGGAAGAAACCAATTTAAAAATCGAAGTATCTAATTTAATAGGAGTATATTCTTATAATGATAACCCAATAATCTTATGTGCTTATGAAGCCAAAGTTTTATCAGGCAATATAAAGATGAACCATGAAATTGATGAAGTTAAAGAGTTTTTATTAACTGAATTACCCGAATTGGCTTTTGACCATGATATTCAAATAATTAATGATTGGAAAAAACAAAGTTAATCAAATAAATTTTTTACTGATTTCCAAATTATTTCTGATATTTGATTGATGTCCAGTGATCCATTTACAATTATCCATTTGTCTGATTTTTTAGCTAAAGTCCTAAATCCATTAGATACTCTAGTATGGAAATCTATAGATTCATCTTCAAAATTTGTTTCTGTTATTTGTTGAGAAACTTGTTGTCTTTGAGATGTTCTGTTTATAGCTTCTTCAACAGGCATATCAAGTAGAATAGTTAAATCTGGTTCAAGATTTTGTGTAGAAATATTGTTTAATAAATTAATTAGTTCTATATCTAACCCTCTTCCAAAACCTTGGTATGCTAAAGTAGAATCTTTATATCTATCAACTACTACTATTTTATTTGATTTTAGTGCGGGAAAAATAATTTTTTCTATTAATTCTGTTCTAGCAGCTTGGAATAATAATAATTCAGATAGAGGTTCAATATTTTTATCATTTTTAAGTATTTTTCTAAGAATTTCTCCAATATTAGTACCACCTGGCTCTCTAGCCAGAATTGCTTCTTTGTTATGCTTTTTAAAATTGTTAACAAGAGCAAGAGATTGTGTTGTCTTGCCTGTTCCATCTGATCCTTCTATAGAGATTAGTTTAGACATTCTGATAAGAATCCTTGGATAGTACCACTCTTCTTGACTTTCCTTCTCCTATACTTTCCGTAATAATAGATTTTTCTCTTAAAACCATTTGATGTTGTAATTTTCTAACATAAGAATTTTGGGGAGAAAGAATAATTTTATCACTTCCATTTAATACTTTTAATATAGCTTCATTAGTTTCTTCAATAGCTTTCTTTAAATTATTTGAATCAAGATTATTTTGATTAGTTTTAATTTTATGGGATGAATTTATAAATTGTTTAATTTGCTCTTTTGATCCTTTTCTCAAAACGTAAATGGGTATACCTTTTATCTCAGCTTCTCTCAATGCAGTTGGCCTTCTCCCATAATGAGATTTAGTAGTTACTAAAATTTCAGCATTTTCTGGATTATCAGTAATTTTCAGGTGTTCTCCTTCTTCTCGTATTAATTTTCTTAAGGTATTTTTAGGCACTCCAAATGGAAATATTAGTTTAGAATCATTGAAAAATTCTGGTTTTTGTTTTTCAGGTAATTTTATCTTAGGAGCAGAAATATTTGATCCATCTAATGATTTTATCTCAGGGATTACAGTAATACCTTTTAAAATGTTGTCTACTGATTTTGATACATCTTTGTGTATTCCTACAGTTTTTCTGTTTCTAATTTCTACAACAACCGGGAATGTAGGGTCATGCTTTCTTTCAAGTATTGTTTTTTGAGTTTTTCTTCTTCTCGCTTCAATATCACCTAATGTAACAGTTTGAGTTCCTCCTACTAAATCTGAAAGGGTTGGATTACTAACTATATTTTCTAAATTATTTGCATGAGCTGTAGCAATAAGTTGCACTCCTCTTTCTGCTATAGTTCTAGCTGCTAATGCTTCAAGTTCAGTACTCATTTCATCAATAATTATTACTTCAGGCATATGATTTTCAACTGCTTCTACCATTATTTTATGTTGTTCAGGTGTCGAGGGAACTTGCATTCTTCTAGAGTTTCCTATTGCAGAGTGAGGAACGTCTCCGTCTCCAGCTATTTCATTAGAAGTATCTACGATAATCACTCTTTTTTTTGCTATTCCTGAAAGTACTCTTGCTACCTCTCTTAGCATTGTTGTTTTTCCTACACCTGGTTTTCCTAATAGTAAAACACTTTCACCTCTCAAGACTATATCTTCAATGCTAGCTATAGTTCCGAATATAGCTCTACCTACTCTACAAGTCACTCCTATAGGAATTCCTAAGCGATTTCTAATTACAGATATTCTATGTAGAGTTCTTTCAACTCCTGCACGGTTATCATCTCCAAAATCTCCTACTTTTTCTAAAAAAGAATTTATTTCATTATGGGTTACTTCTTTACCGGGAATTGGAATTTGATCATTTGGAAATCTTACTTCAGGCAATCTGCCTAGATCTAATACTACTTCTACTAAGGATTCTAATTCTTCATTATTTTTAAGAAATCTTTGAATTCTTAAAGGTAGTATGTTTATTAAAGCAGATAAATCTTCTTGAAAATTATAATTTGATGTCACTAGAATATACTCTTTATCTATTCAGTCATTTTTACAAAATATTGATGAACTCTAAGATCATCTGTTAGCTCTGGATGAAAGGAAGTAACCAAAATTTTGTGATTTTTATGTTTTTGAATAATAGCTACGGGTGTACCATCTGATAATCGAGCTAATACTTTTATAGATTTATTGGATTCATCTACAGATGAAATATATGGCGCTCTAATAAATATTCCAGGGAATACTTTGGGGCCAAGTTCTTTGAAAGGGATGGCTACTTCAAAACTGTTAATTTGACTACCATACCAATTTCTTGAAACTTCTATGTCTATTAAACCTAGAGGGTTAGGATAAGGATCTGTTAATCTTTTTGATACAACAATCATTCCAGCACATGTTCCCCAAATATTCATTCCTTGTTTTACTGATTTTAATATAGCATCACGGAAACCATAGATGTCAATCAATTTTGTTATTGTTGTGCTTTCGCCACCAGGGATAACTAAACCATTTAAATTACTTAATTCCTCTGGATTACGTATTTCTAAAGTGTCTATTCCCAGTTGCGAAAATGATTTTACGTGTTCTTTAAAATCTCCTTGTAATGCCAGTACACCCAATTTCATATAGATTTGTTAAGACCCTCTAATTTCTAATCTTGAATCTTCAGGTATAGTGGATACATTTATCCCTACCATTGCCTCTCCTAAACCTTTAGATACTTCAGCCAATATGCTTGGATCATTATAATGGGTTGTCGCCTTTACTATTGCTTCGGCTCTTTTAGCAGGGTTTCCAGATTTAAAAATTCCTGAACCAACAAATACACCATCTACACCTAGTTGCATCATTAAGGCAGCATCTGCAGGTGTTGCAATTCCACCAGCTGCAAAATTTACAACTGGTAATTTTCCAGATCTTTTTATTTCAATTAGTAATTCATAAGGAGCTCCAATATTTTTCGCTTCGGTCATTAATTCTTCTTCTGACATGATAGTAATTTTTTGTATATGACCAAGTACAGATCTAGCATGACTCACAGCTTGTACTACATCTCCAGTTCCAGCTTCTCCTTTAGTTCTTATCATAGCAGCCCCTTCTCCAATTCTTCTTAAGGCTTCACCTAGATTTCTTGCTCCACAAACAAAAGGCATTTTAAAGTTCCATTTATTAATATGATGCTTAGTATCTGCCTCTGTTAGCACTTCAGATTCATCTGCATAATCTACACCTAAAGATTCAAGAATTTGTGCCTCAACGAAGTGCCCAATTCTACATTTAGCCATTACTGGGATGCTTACAGAATTTATGATTCCTGAAATCAACTCAGGATCTGACATTCTAGCCACTCCTCCATCTGCTCTTATATCTGCAGGGACTCTTTCTAGTGCCATAACAGCCACTGCTCCTGCATCTTCAGCTATCTTAGCGTGTTCTGAGGTAACAACATCCATTATTACTCCACCCTTTAACATTTGAGCTAAACCTCCTTTTACTGTCCAGCTTCCAGTCTTGGGTTTTTCTAATTGTTTCCATTCTTTATTTGAAGAAGTGTTACCGTTTTTATTTGTTGAGTTAATTGTAGACATTCTGCAACCTGTTTATCAGATAATTATTTTTGTGTTTTCATTATAATCTAAAATTGTTAACAATTTCATTCTTATTCCAAAAATTATATTTTATTATGATCCTTTAGATGCTAATAAAGAAACTACATCTGCAGTTCTTGAAGCATAACCCCATTCATTGTCATACCAGCCCACAATTTTAAGAAAGTTATTTCCTACGAAACTTGTAGATAATCCATCTATTGTCACACTGTAAGGACTCCCTCTGAAGTCTGAGGATACTAAAGGTTCATTTGAATAATTTAGAATTCCTTTTAAGCTATTCTTACTGAATTTTTCAAATTCAGCATTAATTTCAGTAGTATTAGCTTTATCTTTCAAGGTTAATGTGAGGTCAGTCACTGATACAGTAGCAGTAGGAACTCTGTAAGCCATGCCATCTATTTTTCCTTCTAATTCTGGAATAACTTTTGTGACTGCTTTAGCTGCTCCAGTTGTAGTAGGAATTATATTTTCAGCTGCTGATCTAGCCCTTCTTAAATCTGAATGCATTTGATCTAGAATTTTTTGATCATTAGTATAGGAATGAATCGTGGACATTAAAGCATTTTCTACTCCGAAGCTATCATGAATTACTTTTACCATTGGAGCTACACAATTTGTAGTGCATGATGCATTTGATATTATATGATGAGAACTTGGGTCATACTTATCCTGATTTACGCCTAACACCAAAGTCAGGTCTTCGTTAGTTGCTGGTGCAGAAATAATTACTTTTTTTACAGAATCTCCCAAGTGGTTTCCAGCATCAGACGCATCAGTAAAAAAACCTGTAGATTCTACTACTATTTCTACATTCTCTTGATTCCAAGGTATTTCAGAAGGTGATTTTTTTGAAAAGACTTTGATTTTTTCATTATTAATTATCAGATAATTATCATCACTATCAATATTTCCTTGAAAATTTCCATATGTACTATCATATTTAAACAAGTGGGCACAATTTGAAATGGGTGCTAAATCATTAATAGCCACTATTTTTATTTCATGAGAAAAATTTTGAAGAAGTGCTTTAGTAAGTTGTCTTCCTATACGTCCAAAACCATTTATTCCTATTTTTGTTTTTTTCATATTTTTAACCTTTTATTCCTATTTTATTTATTTTTAATGTTTTTAAATGCCCTAGATTGTTTTCTCCGATCAAAAGAGTACGATTATATTTACTTATTCGTTCTCCTCTAGCAGGTGCTCCTGATTTTAATTGGTTTGAATTTGTCCCTACTGCTAAATCTGCAATAAAAGTATCTTCAGTTTCACCTGATCTATGGCTGATTATAGTTGAGAAATTATTTTTTTGAGCCATAATAATTGTTTCTATAGTTTCTGTAACTGTTCCTACTTGATTTAATTTTATAAGTATTGAATTTGCAGAATTTTCTTTTATACCTTTATCTAAGTATTCCTTTTGAGTAACAAATAAATCATCCCCAATTAGTTGAATATCAGTTCCTATTTTTGATGTCATTTTTTTCCACCCATCCCAATCATCTTCTGAAAGTCCATCTTCAATACTGTAAATAGGATATTTAGAAATTAGTGATTCATAGATTGTAACTAGTTCTTCAGAATTTAATTTTAGTTTTTCTGATTTGAGTTCATATATATTTTTTTCTTTATCAAAAAATTCTGATGCAGCTATATCTAGAGCAAATTTCACATCTTTTCCGGGTATCCATTTGGTATTTAATGTTGCTTCAATAAGTAAATCTAAAGGATCAGAATTATTAATACTAGAAATAGCAAATCCTCCTTCATCTCCAACTGTTGAAGGAAGTTTCTTGTTTTCTATAATGATTTTCAATTCATTGTAAATATCAAATCCACATTGAAGAGATTTTTGAAAGTTTCCTATTATAGGTACGACCATATATTCTTGAAAATCTGTTGAATTGAATGCGTGAGATCCTCCGTTAATCATATTAAACATAGGATTAGGTAAGAAATAATTTTTTGTAGGCATTGAGTCAGAGAAGTTTTCAAGATATTTCGTGGAATAATTCCAAGAATCATCGAGGGGATCATATATTTTTCTAATATACTGGAATAATTCTACATTTTCTTCTTTAGCTCCTGCCCTAGCTAACGCCATTGATACCCCCAAAATAGCATTAGCTCCTAAAGAACCTTTGGTTTTAGTTCCATCTAGATCAATCATTATTTGGTCTATTTCTTTCTGATCAGTTACTTTTTGGCCTTTTAGTTGTTCAGAAATTTTATTGTTTGTATTTGATATTGCTGTTAGGACACTTTTCCCGTTGAAATTTTTATTATTATTGTCTCTTAACTCTAAAGCTTCCCTAGATCCTTTACTTGCTCCTGAGGGAACTACACTATAATACTTCTCGTTTTTATCAGTAATTACTGCTGTCCATATTGTAGGATTTCCTCTAGAGTCTAGTACTTGTCTTGCTATTATTCTTTTTATTCTTGCAGTCATATTATATTTGTTATTGTTCTAGTGCATATTTGAAAGCTAATTTTACAGCTTTTTCTGGAGTATCTTGATGTATTATATCTATATTATTGTAATCAATATGTTTTTGGTCTAGATTCCAAGTATTGAGACCGATCACTTTTTTATTTTCTGCAAGAGCATGACCTATTTCAGAGAGAGTTCCAAAAGCACCAGAAATCGCTATAGAAACTTTACTTGCATTCACTACCAAAACATTTCTAGCATATCCAATTCCTGTTGGAATTTTTATGTCTACCCAATCATTAGAATCGTTGGGATCATTTCCAGGCAATATTCCTACAGTAAGTCCATTTTTACTTTTAGCACCTTTACATACAGATTCCATTATTCCCCCCAATCCACCACATATAACAACTCCTTTATTTGAAGCAATTAGTTGACCTACCTTGAAAGCTGTACTTAAATTTTTCTTATCAGTATTGCTGGCTCCAATTACAGAAATAGGAACAAATTTTTTTATTATTTTTATATTCAAATTAGAACTCTTCTTGTATAGCTAATATTTTTTTTATTCCCTCGGTTCCTATATCTAACATTTCATTTAATTTTTTTCTAGAAAAAGATTTTTTTTCTGCTGTTCCTTGAATTTCTATAATTTCTAATTTTGAATTCATTACGATATTTAAATCTACATCTGCTTGAGAGTCTTCCTCATAATTTAAGTCTAGTAAAACTTTTTTTTTGACTATTCCTATGCTTGTGGCAGCTATAGGAGTTAATATTTCGTTGTTTATTTTTTTTTCATTGAATATTTTATTAAGAGCTATTTTTAGGGCTATATACCCTCCAGTAATAGATGCTGTTCTTGTTCCTCCATCAGCATTTAAAACATCACAATCAATAGTAATTGTTTTTTCTCCTAATAATTTTAAATCTAATGATGACCTTAATGATCTTCCTATCAAACGTTGTATTTCTTGAGATCGGGAATTTTTCTTTCCTTTGGTTATTTCTCTAGAAACTCTAGAAGATGTCGATGCTGGAAGCATAGAGTATTCTGCTGTAATCCATCCTTGATTAGATAACCAGGGAGGAATTTTTTCAGAAATTGTTGCAGTACAAATTACGTGAGTATTTCCAGTTTTAATTAGAACAGATCCATCTGCATTTTTCACGATTCCAGTTACAATTTCTATAGGTCTTAACTCGTTTAATTTTCTATTATTTTCTCTAATTGTTTTTTCCTAAATACTGTATACTCTAATATTTTTATTTTATATGATCTAATAAGAATACAATTATGTAATTATAATTCAAAAAATCTTAAAATTTTATGAATCGAATTGAAATTAAAAAAATTGTGATTATGGGTTCAGGTGCTGTAGGTACTTATTTTGGATCTATGTTATCTAAAGCAGGTTTAGATGTAGTTTTTATTGCAAGAGGAGAACATCTAAAGAAATTGAGTTCCTCTGGTGTTTCAGTTAAATCATTTTGGGATAATTTTGTTATCCCTGTGAATGCTATCGACTCTCCTGATTTTGTGGGAGAAGTGGATTTAATTTTATATTGTGTTAAGACTTACTCCAACAAAATTGCTATAAAAGAAATGAGTCCTCTAGTTGGTAATAAGACAATTATTTTAACAATTCAGAATGGGATTTCTAGTGCAGATCAAATTTCCAAAGAGTATGGATGGGAAAATTTGTTAGAAGGATCTACATATATTGAAGTTTCAAGAGAAAATCCAGGAACGGTCACTCAGACTGGAGAGACAGCTTTAATTCGTTTTGGTCATAGAAAAAATACTTTTAAATATTTAAATAGTGTAAAAGAAGTATTATCCGTAAAAGGTATTCAAATAGAAATATCTAATGATATAGAAAGTGTATTGTGGTCAAAATTAATTTTGGTAGGAGCAATTGGGCCAATTATGGCTAGCACAAGGTCATCTTTCGTGGATATTTTAGATTCTCCATATGGAAAATCAATTTGTGAAAAAATGATGCAGGAAATATATTTAGTTGCTAAATCAAAAGGTGTTTTTCTACCTAGTGATTTGGTTGAAAAAAATCTTAATTATCTTTTGAAAGATAAAGAAAATATTCAATCATCTCTTCAGCAAGATATTTTATCTGGGAAACCTTTAGAGCTTGATGATTTAATGGGAGCAGCGTTAAAGATTGGAAAAAATAATGGTATTGATATGCCAGTATGTGAAAGTTTTTATACTGTTCTTTACAATTCAATAAATGTGGAATAAATGGAACTGAGCGTTTTTTATTGAACTTTCATCTTTACTTCATACTTTGATTGTTCAATAACTATACCTTTTTTAGGTGGAGGCTCTATTTCTTCTATTGAAAAAGGAAAATCATGGTAAACACCTGCTGCAATTTCTGTTTGAGGTTTTAGAATTGTAGGGCTTTCAGGAATATATCTAGGTGCTGATAATTGAAAAGTTAAAAAAGTCCTTGGATCATGCATGCAATCAAATTTGTCTGTAGGGTCTTCACATCTAGAGTCTCTCGATAAAGAAATCAACCTAACTATCATTCCAGTATTTTTAATTTTCACTTCTTCATTTACTTTAATAGTAAAAATAGTGTTAGATTCAACAATTTTTCCTTGAAAAGGTTGGTTTTTAATCGCAACTGATAATGATTTTTTATTGTTTGATATTCTTACAGAATTAATTCCATCTTTAAGATTGTTAAATTTAAAGTTGTAAATATCATTGGGTTCAGCAATTACTTGATTAGGATGAAAAGAATCATTTAATAATAATTTTATATCTGATATTTCACCTTTAATAAGATATAAAAATATGTTAAGTTCTGATTCTTTTATTTGAAAACCTCGATACTCCCAATCAGAAAAATTTTCTGTTTTTCCAGAATTCTCGTTCTCTAATTTTGTATTATCGTTATCTTCTATGTTACTAGTGCAAGATAAAAATAAAATAGTTAAGACAAAAATCGAGAAAATATTTGCTATTTTTTCCTTAATGATCATTTTCAACAAAAATAAAATAAATTTTTATCATTTATATAAAACTTATATAAAAACATTTTGAATATTTCAATATTTAATATCTCTAATTTGTAATATTATTTTTCAAGGTGTAACCTCAATGTGATATTTAGACTTTTATATATAATTTTACAAAATTATTGAATAGTTTTTTAAGGAGAGAAAATGGGATCTCAGCCTTGGGCCTTTTTAAGTGGAAAACAAATTCCATTAGAAGAAGCAAAAGTTGGCATAATGACACATGCATTACATTATGGAACCGCTGTGTTTGAAGGAATTAGAGGAAATTGGAATGATGATTCTCGGAAAATGGTTGTGTTTCGGCTTAAGGAACATTATGAAAGGTTGATAAGAGGTTGTAATATTTTAAAGATTTTTCCTCCTAAAGATCTTCAAATAAAGGATGAAATCAACACTTTTTCTGTAGATGATTATATTGAAATTACCATTAGTTTATTAAAAAAATGTGGGTATCTTCAAGATGTATATATTAGGCCTTTAGCATTTAAAAGCGAAGAATTAGTTGCTAATTTAAAATTACATGAATTATCTAGTAATTTTAGTTTAATTATTATTCCATTTGGTGGATATATTGATAATGATAAAGCTATTAATTGTCAAACTTCAAGTTGGAGAAGACCTAATGATTCTATGATGCCTACAGGAGTGAAATTATCTGGGTTATATACAAATAGTATATTAGCTAAAACTGAAGCAATTTTAGGGGGTTATGACGAAGCTATATTACTTAATGATGAAGGAACTGTTTCTGAAGGAAGTGGAGAAAATCTTTTTATGATTTCAGGTGGAGAAATTATTACTCCTGCTGAGACTGATAATTGTTTGTTAGGGATTACACGAGATTCTGTAATACAAATAGCTAGGAGAGAATTGGGTATAGAAGTGAAAAAAAGGAAGATTCAGAGAAGCGAATTGTATTTGGCAGATGAAATATTTTTAACTGGAACTGCAGCTCATATTACTAGTGTGGGAAACTTAGACAATCGAAAAATTGGAGATGGGAATAAAGGTGAAATCACACAAAAATTACAGAAAATATATTTTGATGTAGTAACTGGAAAAAGAGAAGATTATTTTGATTGGTGTACCCAGGTAGAAATAAATTAATTTCTATATTTTAAATTATTAATTTGTATTTTTAAATATTTAATTATGCTTAATAATTTCCAATGAAAATATTCTATTAAAGTAGGGATTTTTTGAATAGGATATTTAAAAAATGATTTAATTTTTGTGGGTTTTATTATTTCTATTTCTGTTCTGGGATCATTACCATAAGCTATTAAATTTGGATTAGTGTACAAAAGTAATTCTACAGTATGAATATTTGATGAAGATTCAATAAAATCAATTATCTCTTCTAGGTTTTTTTCAATATCTGAAATTTGGGAATTCACAAATCCTGAAACCGTATGAACTAATTGATTTTTTATAAGGAATTGTGAAAAACTTCTAACATTCTCATTTGAAGAATTTAATAAACTTGATGACGATAATTGTATCAGGCAATTTTCTTTTATAAGTTCAAAAATAATTTTTGGGTTTTTTTGAATATAATTATTTTTTTCTAAGTTTAGTAGTATAGGGTTGATTCCCATAATATTTAGAAGACTTAGAGTTGACTCAAAATTTTCAGGTAGTCCTAAATATGGAAATTTAATTAATAGATATTTTGTAGAATTAATTGTTAATGTTTTGCCTAATGAAATATTTGCAGGCATTTGTATATCTAGATTTATTTCTGATCCTAATAATAAATTCATGTTATTAATCTCTAGTTCAGTTAAAAAAGATGTTAAGTTATCTATTTTTTCTTGAATTTCAGTGGATTCAACTTTATGCAAAAATACATTATTAGGTGTTTCAATGATTGTTTCAATACCAATATTTGAAGCTTTTTTAATAATTTCTAAAGTCTCATTTATGTTTTTTATGTTAGGATCATATTCATGGAGAATATGACCGTTTAAATCAACAAAATTCATATTTATAGTTTATTTTCTATCAAATTTATTTTCCATTAGAATATGTATATATTTTATTCTATATTCTATTAAAATTTAATAAGATAAATAAATGAATTTTAAATCATCGCTAAAAAAATTAGATGCTCAGATATTCTCTGCTTTTGAAGAAGAAGAAAAAAGAATTAGAGATGAAATCATTTTGATAGCTTCTGAAAATTATCCTTCTAGATTAGTTTTAAATGTTACGGGTTCAATTTTTTCAAATAAATATGCAGAAGGTTATTCAGGTAAGAGATATTATGCAGGTTGTGAAAATGTTGATGTAGCTGAAAATCTTGCTATTGAAAGAGCTAAGAAACTTTTTAACTGTGATCATGTAAATGTTCAACCTCACAGTGGAACTCAAGCAAATATGGCGGTTTATTCGGGATTATTGAAACCTGGGGATAAAATTTTAGGAATGAGATTAGATCAAGGGGGACATCTTAGTCATGGATCATCAGTAAACTTTTCAGGAAAATTGTACGAATTTGATTACTATGGAGTAGAACCAGAAACTGAAATAATTGATTATGAGAGAGTATTTCAGAAGGCTGAAGAATTTAAGCCTAAAATGATTGTTTGTGGAGCTAGTGCTTATCCTCGATCAATAAATTTTAAAAAATTTAAAGAAATTGCTAGAGAAGTTAATGCAATTTTATTAGCAGATGTAGCTCATATTTCTGGACTTATAGCCACAGGATTACATCCTTCTTCTATTAATGTAGCTGATATTACAACTTCTACTACACATAAAACTCTTAGAGGTCCTAGAGGAGCAATAATTATGTGTGATTCAAAATTTGCTACAAGTATTGATAGGTCAGTTTTCCCAGGTATTCAAGGAGGACCTTTTATGAATAATATAGCTGCTAAGGCTATAGCTTTTAACGAAGCTTTAAAGCCAGAGTTTACAACTTATTGCTATCAGATAATTTTAAATTCAAAAGTTTTATCTAATAGTCTAAAGGAGTTAGGTTTCAGAGTAATATCTGGTGGCACAGATAATCATCTAGTTTTGATTGATGTTACTAGCAGAGGGTGTACTGGATTAGAGGTAGAAACAATACTTAAAAAAGTTGGTATAATTATAAATAAGAATTCTATACCTTATGATGAATTATCCCCTAGAGTAACTAGTGGAATAAGAATTGGAACCCCCGCGGTGACTAGTAGAGGGATGAAAGAAAAAGAAATGCTTTTAATTTCAGAATTGATTCATGAGGCCATAAAATTCAAAGAAAATGATAAAAAATTGGAAAAAATTAAGGAAAAAGCTTTATCATTGGCATTAGAGTTTCATGTTCCAGGTATTGATGATTGAAAAATTATATTTGAAATTTGCTCTGAAATGATATAATCATTTGCTGTTGTAATTAAATCTAGGAGAGATTAATTGAGAGATTATGAATTAACATGGATATTAAAAGATAAGATGGATGATAATTCTAAAGAAGGATCTATAGAGTCTGTAAAATCACTTGTATCTGATTTAAAAGGTGAATCAGTAATATTTACTGATTATGGAATGCGCAATCTTTCTTATGAAATTAAGGGTAATAAGAGAGGACATTATTATATGATTAGATTTTCTCTAGATCCATCTAATGCTCAGGAACTTGAAAATAAAATTTATGCTGATAGAAATATAATAAGACATTTAATGATAATTATTAATCGATTTGAAGCACCAATTTCTCCTGAAAAAATTGATGATTCTCCAACATTCAAAAAACCTTCTAGACAAAAAGCTGAACAGAGTAGTGTTCAAGATTGATAATATGAGGAATACATTTAACAATGCTTAATAAAATTATGTTAATAGGAAATTTAGGTGCTGATCCAGAATTGAGGTACACTCCTTCAGGTGATCCAGTAACAAATTTTAGTATTGCTGTTACGCAAAGTTATAATGATAGTTCCTCTGGAGAAAGGGTAGATAATACTGAATGGTTTGATGTTTCTGTTTGGGGAAGACAAGCAGAATCAGTTAATCAATATTTGGGCAAAGGATCCAAAGTTTATGTAGAAGGAAGATTTCAGAGTAGAGAGTATGTAAGTGCTGATGGGCAACCTAGAAAAGCTTATGGTGTAAGAGCTATAACTGTTCAATTCTTAGATAGAAGACAAGATAATGATCAGAACCAAGGAACTGATACTAAAGAAAATATTGAAAATATTAATCAGGAACCTCAAAATAAAAATATTGATGAACCCGTAGAAGATTTACCTTGGTAGTAAATCTTTAGAATATAGATAGGAATTATGACTACAAAAAACACAAAATACTCCTCTAGGAATAAATTTGAAAAACCTTTTGTAAGAAAGGCTTGTTTGTTGTGTAAAATCGACTTTTTAGATTATAAAAATATTGGATTATTAAAGAAATATATTTCCGATAGAGGAAAAATAGAATCTGCAGGAAGAACTGGTACTTGTGCAAAATGTCAGAGAAGTTTAACTGTAGCAATAAAAAGAGCTAGACATATGGCACTTTTACCTTTATCAGCTAATCATTCTCTAAATACCAAAGTTGTTATTTATAAACAAGATAAAATAGAAAAAGCAGATCAAGTAAAAATTGAAAAACCAAATGAAAATGTAGATACAAAGAATCGAGATCTTGAAGAAAAAGATCAAAAGGTTAAAGCTGAAAAAGACGTAACTTCTGATTCTGATCAAAAGGTTAAAGCTGAAAAAGACGTAGCTTCTGATTCTGATCAAAAGGTTAAAGCTGAAAAAGACGTAACTTCTGATTCTGATCAAGAGGTTAAAGCTGAAAAAGACGTAACTTCTGATTCTGAAAAATAAAACATTTTTTTAAAAAAATATTCTAATTATTTATTAATAAAAGAGTATGATGCCTGAAAAAGAGAATCTTGATATTTCTTCCTCTGAAAGTAGATCAGAGATAATTGCTAATTCTAGAAAATTAAAATTAAAAAATAGGCCTTTTATATATTTAGCCGTGATATTTTTAATTATTATTACTTTTATTCCTGTGATTTATTATGTTCAAACTCATATTACTCCATATAATACTAAAGCTTTGGTAGTTGAAGATAAAATTTATAGTCGAGGAAATGTAGTAGATTTTATCAGATTCAATCAAAGAATTTCTGAAGAAAAAGGAGAGCCTTATTTAATAGGTGGTTCCCTTTTTGATGCTTTGAAACTAATGTCAGAAAACGAAATAGCATATCAAGTAGCACCTAAAATGGGATTGACTGTAGAGGATGATGAAATAGATGAAGCTTTTTTTCAGAGAATAGGATATTCAGATATAAGTAACATTAATCAATTGAGTGCTGAGACATTGTCCTCTTTGAATGAAAAGAAGAAACAGTTTTTGAATTCTATTCAACTTGATGAAGATGTATTTAGAGATATTATTAGAAAAGATTTATTTCGACAAAAAGTTGCTGATGAAGTAGCCAAAAGTATTTCAAGAATCCAACCTCAAGCACATATTTACAAGATTACCTTGTTGACTCCAAATATTAACAAAGTAAGAGAAATTTCAAGAATGTTGAATAGAGGAGATAACATAGAGGATGTAATAGTTGGCGTTTCAGAAGACCCAGAAGCCAAAAGAACAAAAGGAGAGATAGGATGGATTCCTGAGGGGATTTTGAATAATCTAGATCCTTTATTTTTTGGAGTAGACGAAGACGGAAAGAGGTTTCTTGAAGTAAAAACTTTAAGTGAACCATTTGTCAATTCAGAATTAGGTGGTGCAGACATATATGTTATATCTGAGATTTCTGAAGCTAGAGAACTTTCAGATAAAACCTTCTCTCTTTTAGCTGAAAATGCTTTGGTGGAATTTTTGAATAATGAAAGGAAATCATTATATATATATATGGATTTAAATAATGAAATATACAATTGGATAAATTCTAAAGTAAGATTAGCTTCAGTACTTCCTGAAGTTATTGATGAGACAGATCCAGTACTTTCACAGTTTGAAGGAATGTATTAATGACGACTTATAATTTAAATAGTTTTGGAATTTTAAAAAAATATAAAAATTTTTTAGAACCCAAAGATTTACCTTTGATCTCAATGGGTGAAGGAAATACTCCTCTAATAGAAGCTCCTCAGCTGGCCAGTATTACTAAAGCTAATGTTTATTTAAAACTAGAGGGTTGTAATCCTACTGGATCTTTTAAAGATAGAGGTATGGTTGTTGCTATCTCTGGAGCCATAAAAGAAAATAAAGGACATATAATTTGTGCTTCAACGGGTAATACTAGTGCTTCTGCTTCTGCTTATGGTGCAAGATATGGATTACAGACCATAGTCATAGTACCTGAATCTAACATTGCTAAAGGTAAACTTAGTCAAGCTTTAGCTTATGGAGCAAGAGTATTTGCTATAAGAGGAAATTTTGATAATGCTTTGGATTTGGTAAAAGAAGCAGGAGAACAATTAAATGTTGAAATAGTAAATTCTATTAACCCTCTTAGAATAGAAGGGCAAAAAACTGCAGCTTTTGAAATTATTGAAAATCTTGGAAATTCGCCTGATATGGTTTTCATTCCAGTAGGAAATGCAGGTAATATTACCTCTTATTGGAAAGGCTTTAAAGAGTATTTAAATTTTTCCAAATCTACTAAGACGCCTAACATGATGGGTTTTCAGGCTGAGGGATCTTCTCCAATTGTGAATAATAAAATTGTTGAATCCCCTGAAACTATTGCTACAGCTATTAAAATAGGCAATCCTGCTTCATGGGAAGGAGCTTTAAATGCTAAGAAAGAATCTGAAGGAATTATAGATTCAGTTTCTGATCAAGATATCATAGATGGATATTTGTTTTTAGCTAGAAAAGAAGGTGTTTTTTGTGAACCTGCTTCGGCTGCTTCAGTAGCAGGTTTAATTAAACTTTCCAAAAATGGTTTTAATTTTTCAGGAAAAGATATTGTCTGTGTTATAACAGGAAATGGATTAAAGGATCCTGATATACCTCTTAAATATTCAGGAATAGATATAGAAGTTATTAATCCTAATATAGGTGAATTGAATAAGAAAATGGAAAAAAATGAATTTACTTAATCATTTGGAATCTTTTCGAGAAGTTCAAATACAATGGGAAGAAATATTAAAGGATAATTTTTATCAAAATAATATATTTTTTAATTCTTTAGATATAAAAAAAATATGGTGGGATGTTTTTCAGGACAGTAAAAAGAATTTGTTATTTGTATATGATTCTGGAAAATCAGTTATTGCTCCTATTATAAAAGAAGACAAATTAATAACTTTTCTCGGGAGTAGAGATTTGTTTGATTATCAAGATTTTATTTTTAAAGAAAAAATCTCTAAGAATTTTATTACAGATTTTTTGGATTACTGTTTTAATCATCTGAAAGCTAACAGAATTCAATTCGAGTCAATTCAAGAAGCTTCTTCTACTTTGAAAATTTTAGAAACATTGAAACAGGATAAAATATATTCATCAATAGAAATTATTGAAGAAGATGTGGCTCCTTTTATTTATCTTCCTTCATCGTGGGATAATTTCTTGTCTTTATTAAGTAAAAAGAATCGTCATGAAATTAAAAGAAAATTACGTAGAATTGAAGATCAAGAAAAAGTTGAAACTTTAGAATATTCTCACAAAAATGACACTATCCCAATAATGAATGATTTAATAGAGTTAATGAAACAAGATGAAAAGAAGAGAGAATTTTTTACTACTCAAAGAGAAGATTTTTTTAGAAAAATTGTAGAAGTATTTTCGGAAAAAAAATTATTAAGATTAATGATTACTAAGGTTAACAATAATCTTTCTGCGGGTTCTATAAATTTTAATAATGGTAATACAAATCTACTTTATAATTCAGGATATGATTTTGATTATAAATTTCTATCAATAGGTCTAATAAATCATATCGAAAATATTAAAATTTGTATTGAAAATGGAATCAAAGTTTTTGATTTTCTAAGAGGATCAGAAGATTATAAATATCGTTTAGGGGCTTCAGACAAAAAAATTTATTCAGTAAAAATTACAGATTAATCTAATGAATTTAGGAATTATAAGTGTTCATGGGTGTCCAATTAGACAAGCAGGAATAAAAGATGTTGGAGGTATGAATGTTTACCTTTTAGAAACTGCAAAAAGAATTGCTGATTTTGGAAATAAAGTTGATATTTTTACTAGACGTCATGATCCTAAAGATCCTCAAATAATTAATATTAATGATAATTTGAGATTGATACATATAGATTCTGGACCAGTAGATGCTGAAAAGAAAGAACTCTTTTCTTACATAAATATTTTTACAAAAAAAGTAATAAAAATTATTGAGCATGAAAATAATTTTTATGATATTTTCTCAAGTCATTATTGGTTGTCTGGAATTGTAGGGAATGATCTTTCTAAACAATTTCATGTTCCACATGTTACAAGTTTTCACACTCTTAATGATTTAAAACAAAAAGCTTTTCCATTGGATGAATTTCTTCCAATAAGATCTAAATATGAATCTTTAATTGCGAAAAAAGTTGACCATATTATTGTATGGTCTAATCATGAAAAAAAATCTTTAATATCTTTATATAATTTAGATCCAGAAAAAATATCTATTATACCTCCAGGAGTAAATATAAAAAAATTTCAAGAAAGAGATATAAAATTTTGCCGAAATTATCTTAATATTTCATTGGATAAAAGAATAATTCTTTTTGTTGGAAGACTCGAAAAACTTAAAGGAATAGATATTCTTATTAAAGTAATGGCGACAATCGAAATCTTAGATGTGCAACTTTTTATAGTAGGTGGAGAAGGAAATAGTCCAGAAATTAAAAGGTTAAAAGATTTGGCTATTAAATTGAATGTTAGAGAAAAAATTTTATTTCTAGGATCAATTCCTCAAGATGAACTCATCTACTATTATGGAAGCTCAGATATTTGTGTTTTGCCATCTTATTATGAGAGTTTTGGTTTAGCTGCATTAGAAGCAGCTGCATGTGGAAAGCCAGTAGTAGCTTCTAGAGTAGGAGGGTTACCCAGCATTGTGATAGATGGAAAAACGGGTTATTTAATTAATTGGAAATGTCCAGGTCCCTTTCAGGAAAAAATCGAAATATTATTAAATAATGATTTGTTAAGGAAAAAATTAGGTAAAAATGCTAGAAGTCATTCAAAAAATTTAACTTGGGATAAGTCCACTAGTTCTATAATAAAATTAATCAACGAGATTACTTCTTCAGTTGTCTTAAAATAACCTTTTCTAGTGGGGTTAAAATAATTTTTATTTTTAGATTAATAAATTTTAAATTAAGTTGTTAATGCAATTGACGTTTTGTGTTCCTTCGTGTATCCTTCGACTGTTTTAAACACTATGAAAGGGAGTACTATTAATAGTAATGGTAAGAGAGATCTAGGAAATGGTGTGATCCTAGTACCAAGATGATTAAGAACTCGCCCTGGAGTGGCTTACCTGAATATTATTTAGGGTAAGACGTTAATAACGTAAAATTGTAAATAAGTGAGCGTAAGCTAATTAAGGTGGTACCGCGGGATTTTTGTCTCGTCCTTGCAAGGACGGGGCTTTTTAGTTTCTGTGGAGTAAAATTATGATAAATTGGAGAAATTTATGACTAAGAAAACGGGTGGACAAATAGTATGTGAAGGCCTTTTAAAACAAGGAGTAGATACAGTATTTGGTATTCCTGGAGGAGCAATTCTGCCTCTTTATGGATCTTTATCCCAATTTCCTGATTTGAGACATATACTAGTCAGACATGAACAAGGTGCATCCCATGCGGCGGATGGCTATGCTAGGATTACTGGAAAAGCTGGAGTTTGTTTTGCTACATCAGGTCCTGGTGCAACAAATTTAATAACAGGTTTAGCTACAGCAATGATGGATTCTTCGCCTGTAGTTGCAATTACAGGTCAAGTTGCAAGACCTGGAATAGGAAAAGATTCTTTTCAAGAAACTGATATTACTGGAGCGACTTTACCAGTAACCAAACATAGTTATTTGGTTATGGATCCTAAAGATTTAGCTAGAGTAATTAAAGAAGCTTTTTATATAGCTACAACAGGACGACCGGGTCCAGTTTTAATTGATATACCACGTGATGTTTTTGCTGAATCAATTGATTTTGATGATTCCATATGGGATGAACCTATTGATTTGCCGGGATATCATCCTCCGACAATTGCTGATTTTAAAGATGTAAAAAGTGCTGCTAAGTTAATTGATAGTTCGAAAAAACCTGTGATTTTAGCTGGTCACGGTGTAATTATTTCTCATGCATATAGAGAGTTAAAAGATTTAGCAGAGAAATGTCAGATTCCCGTAGTTACTACACTATTAGGAATAAGTTCATTTCCTGAAGATCATATTTTAAGTCTAAGTTTTCCGGGAATGCATGGAGTTGCTTGGGCTAGTCTAGCACTTCATGAAGCAGATTTAATCATTGCTATTGGAAGTAGATTTGATGATCGGATTACAGGTGACACTAAACGTTTTGCTATAAGGTCTAAAAAAATTCATATAGATATAGATCCTGCTGAAATAAATAAAAATATCAAAATTGATGTTCCATTAATTGGGAATGTAAAAGATGTTTTAAACCAATTAAACCCAATTGTTGAACAAAAAACCCATCAAGATTGGGTTAGGACTATTGAACAAATGAAGGCTGATCATCCATCTTTGAGAATTAAAGAGACAGATGATTTGTTGGGACAACATGTTATTAAAGCTATTTTTGAGGAAACTGAGGGTAAAGCTATAGTAGTTACTGGAGTAGGGCAACACCAAATGTGGGCTGCCCAGCATTATCATTTTTATACTCAAAACTCTTGGGTAACTTCTGGAGGTTTAGGTACGATGGGATTTGAGGTTCCTGCTGCGATGGGAGCCCAAGTAGGAAAACCTGATCATAATGTTTGGTCAATTGCTGGAGATGGTGGTTTTCAGATGACTATGTCAGAGTTAGCTACAATTGTAGAAAACAATATTCCTGTGAAATTTGCAATTATGAATAATAATCATTTAGGAATGATTACTCAGTGGCAAGAACTTTTCTTTGATAAAGATTATCAAGCGAATTCTTATACAGCTAACCCAGACTTTGTTAAGCTTGCAAATGCATATGGAATGAAATCGAGACGTGTAGAAAGACAGGAGGATTTGAAAGATGCTATTAATGAAGCTGAGGAACACCCAGGACCTTTTTTAATAGATTTTATTATTAAAAAAGAAGAGAACGTATATCCTATGATTCCTTCTGGACAAAGTGTAGAAGAATTAATGGAGGAACCTATTTGAGTATTTCTGAAAAACTCCCAAATATAGAGACTAGAACTGTAGTAGCTTTAGTAGAAGATAGGCCTGGTGTTTTAGCTAGAATTGCAGGTTTTTTTAGAAGACAGGGATTTAATATTGAAAGTTTAGCAGTAGGTAAGTCTGAAAAAATAGGTTTATCAAGAATGACTTTTGTTGTTGAAGGCCCACCAGATGTTATAGGGCTAGTAGCTGCTAAATTAGATAGATTAATAGAAATTGTGGAAGTGACAGATATAACTGATCAGAATTTTGCTTATAGAGAAATGGCTCTAATAAAGATAAATGCTGATGAGAAAATTAGAGGTGAAATTTTACAATTAGCTAATGTTTTTCGAGTAAGAGTAGTAGACGTAGGGACTGAAGAAATGACTATAGAAACAACTGGTGATAGTAAAAAGATCAATTCTTTAATTGAATTGATGAATCAGTATGGAATATTAGAAATTATGAGAACCGGAAGAGTAGCGGTTTTAAGAAGTTCTTTAGAAATAAATAAAAAAAAGGAGAGTTAATATGGCTACATTATTCTACAACAAAGATATTGATGAATCTTTGATAAAAGGTAAGAAAATTGCAGTACTTGGATATGGAAGCCAAGGTCATGCTCATGCTTTAAACCTAAAAGATTCTGGTAATGAAGTAATTGTAGGTTTGTATGAAGGAAGTAAAAGTAAAGAAAAAGCAGAAGCTGATGGTTTAAAGGTTGTTTCTAATCAAGATGCAACCAAAGAAGCTGATATAATAATGTTTGCTCTTCCTGATACTGTTCAATCATCAGTATATAAAGAAGATGTGTCTCCAAATTTGAAAGAAGGGCAAACTATTATGTTTTGCCATGGTTTTACAATTTTTTATAAACAAATTATTCCTCCTAAATTCGTTGACGTTTCTATGATAGCTCCTAAAGCTCCAGGTCACAGAGTTAGGAAAGTTTTTGAATCTGGCTTAGGGGTTCCTTGTTTAGTAGCAGTTCATCAAGATTTTTCTGGAAATGCAAAAGATCAAGCTTTGGCATATGGAGTAGGAATAGGTGGAGGAAGAGCAGGAATTTTAGAGACTACGTTTAAAGAAGAAACTGAAACTGACTTGTTTGGTGAGCAAGCAGTTTTATGTGGAGGTGTTACATCTTTAGTGCAAAATGCATTTGAGGTTTTAGTTGAAGCGGGGTATCAACCAGAATCAGCTTATTTTGAGGTTTTACATGAATTAAAATTAATTGTGGACTTGATGTATCAAGGTGGTATGGGCCAAATGAGGTATTCTATTTCTGATACAGCTGAATATGGAGATTATAGTAGAGGCCCAAGAGTAGTTGATAGTAATGTGAAAGATAATATGAGAAAAATATTAGATGAAATTCAAGATGGAACCTTTGCAAAAGAATGGATTACTGAAAATGATGAAGGTTTACCAAGGTTTAAACGTCTTAGAGAAGAGAATAATATCCATCCTATAGAAAAAATAGGTAAAGAATTAAGGGATATGATGCCTTGGCTAGAATCTACTACTTGAAATTTATATAGGATTAATATGGTAAACAAAGACAAAGTAATTATTTTTGATACTACTTTAAGAGATGGAGAACAGTCTGCTGGCGCTGGGCTAACAGTAGAAGAGAAAAATGTTATTGCATTACAGTTAGAGAAACTGGGAGTAGATATAATTGAAGCTGGATTTGCTGCAAGTTCTCCAGGAGATTTTCAGGCGATACAGAAAATTTCTCGAGAAGTTAAAAATGCTACCGTAGCATCACTTGCCAGAGTAGTTCCAAGTGATATTGAATCAGCAGCGAAAGCTTTAGAATTTGCTAATGATCCAAGGATACACACTTTTGTTTCTAGTTCAACTATTCATATGGAACATCAGATGAGAAAAGATCCAGAAGAAATTTTAGAGATGGCAGTGACTGCTGTTAAGAAAGCAAAACAATATGTAGATGATGTAGAGTTTTCTCCTATGGATGCAACTAGGACTGATATAGATTTTCTTATTACTTTATTAGAAGCAACTATCGATGCAGGAGCATCTACAGTAAATATTCCAGATACAGTAGGATATGGAATTCCAAATGAATTTGGTAAATTAATTAATCGAATTTCTAAAGAAGTTTCAAATTTAGGTAATTCTATAATAAGTGTACACTGTCATAATGATTTAGGATTAGCTGTTTCAAATAGTTTATCCGCTGTTGAGAATGGTGCTAGACAAATAGAGGGTTGTATTAATGGATTAGGAGAAAGAGCTGGAAATGCTTCTATTGAAGAATTAGTTATGGGCTTAGAGACAAGAAAAGATTATTTTGGTGTATCTACAAGTATTAAGACTTCTGAAATTGGCCCTACAAGTAGGCTAGTAAGTAATCTTTTTGGATTTCCTTTACAAGCGAATAAAGCAATTGTTGGGCAAAATGCATTTAGACATTCTTCTGGTATTCATCAAGATGCATTTTTGAAAGATAGAAGTACTTTTGAAATTATGGAACCAGAGGATGTTGGTTGGAGAGGAGAAGCACTTGTGTTAGGAAAATTATCAGGTAGAGCAGGTCTTAGGTCTAGACTTCAGGATTTAGGATATGATTTGAATGATGAAGAATTATTAGAGGTTTTTCCAGCTTTTAAAATACTAGCTGATCAGAAAAAAGAAATCACTGATCTTGACTTGGAATCATTAATGGCTGAGCATCATAGAAGTTCATTTGAAGGAAATTTTGAGATTGATTCTGTTGAAGTACAGTGTGGAAATATGGTTCAACCTAAAGCAACTGTTAGTCTGAAAATTCCTGAGGGGAGGGTTAAGAAAGTTGAATCATTTGGTACAGGTCCGGTTGACGCTGTTTGTAAAGCAATTGATAAAATTATCGAAATTCCAGTAAATCTAACTGAGTTTAGTGTTAATGCGGTGACTCAAGGGATTGATTCTTTGGGTGAAGTGACTATTAGAATATCTGATGATTTAGGTCAAATATTTTCTGGCAGGGGTTCTGATGCTGATATAGTTGTTTCATCAGCTAAAGCATATGTAAATGCTATTAATAGAATGATAATGATTAGAGAAGAAAGTTCTAATTCTACAATATAAAAATAAGAGAGGATTTCATTAATGATTAATAAGAAAACATTATTTGATAAAATATGGGATAGCCATCTTGTATCTCAGTCTGAAGGTCAACCAGATCTAATATACATTGATTTACATTTAGTACATGAAGTTACTTCTCCTCAAGCTTTTGAAAATTTAAGGTTAAATCAAAGATCAGTAAGGCGACCTAGTTTAACTGTAGCTACAATTGATCATAATGTTCCAACGATAAATAGGGAAAAAATCACTGATCCTATAGCTAAAAAACAGATAGAAGTTTTAAGAGAAAACTGTCAAGAATTTAATATTAATTTATATGACATTAACAGTAGTAATCAGGGAATTGTACACGTTATTGGCCCTGAACTAGGTTTAACTCAACCGGGAATGACAATTGTTTGTGGTGATAGTCATACTTCTACTCATGGAGCATTTGGAACTCTTGCTTTTGGAATAGGAACTTCAGAAGTAGAGCATGTTTTAGCAACACAAACTCTCATTCAAAGAAAACCAAAAAAGATGGAAATAAGAACTAATGGTGATCTTCCTATAGGAGTTTCACCTAAAGATTTAGTTTTAGCAATAATAGGAAAAATTGGTGTTGCAGGTGGAACTGGACATGCTATTGAATATACTGGAGATGCAATAAGAAATATGTCTATGGAAGGGAGAATGACAGTATGTAATATGACTATAGAGGGTGGAGGAAGAGCCGGTATGATAAGTCCAGATGAAATAACTTACGAATATTTAGAAGGGAAAAAATTTATTCCAAATAATAAAGACTTTAAAGAAGTTGTAGATTATTGGGATAGTTTTAAATCTGATTCTGAATCAGAGTATGATTCTTTAGTTGAGATTGATTCTCAATCTATAGAACCTATGGTTACTTGGGGAACAAATCCTGGTCAAGTTACTCAGGTTTCTGGAAAAGTTCCAGATCCTCTAGATTTCATTGATTCAGAAGATCAAGAGAATGCTGCAAGAGCCATTGAATATATGGGGTTAGAGCCTAATATGCTTATAGAAGATATAAAAATAGATAGAGTTTTCTTAGGTTCATGTACTAATGCACGAATAGAAGATTTACGATCAGCCGCCAAAATTATTAAAGGAAGAAAGGTCTCTAATAATGTAAATGCTATGGTTGTTCCAGGATCTATGATTGTAAAAATCCAAGCTGAAAAAGAAGGTTTAGATGGAATATTTAAGGATTCTGGTTTCGAATGGAGAGAAGCAGGTTGCTCTATGTGTTTAGGTATGAATCCTGACATTTTAATTCCTGGAGAAAGATGTGCATCTACATCTAATAGAAATTTTGAAGGTAGACAAGGTAAAGGCGGAAGAACACATTTAGTAAGCCCTGAAATGGCTGCTGCAGCGGCAATAAAAGGTCATTTCACAGATATAAGAAACTGGAATATATAGAGTAAGGAGAATATATTGGAACCGTTTAAAAAATTTACTGGATTAGTAGCTCCTTTAGATAGATCAAATGTAGATACAGATCAAATTATCCCAAAGCAATTTTTGAAGAGAGTTGAAAGAACTGGATTTGGCAAATTTGCTTTTTTTGATTGGAGATATCTTGAAGGTGAAATACCTAACCCAGACTTCATTCTAAATTCTCCTCGTTATTTAGGATCAGAAATATTAGTAGCAGGAAGTAATTTTGGATCAGGATCTTCTAGAGAACATGCTCCATGGGCTTTACTAGAGTATGGATTTAAAGTTTTGATTTCCACTAGTTTTGCAGATATTTTTAAAAATAATTGTTTTCAAAATGGTATATTGCCAATAGTACTGGATTCAGCCGCAGTAAGTCATATTATGTCTAACTCTTTGTCTGCAGATCAAGAGGCTTATATGGTTACTGTTGATTTACAAAATCAAATTGTAACTGATGATTTAGGTTTATCAAAAAATTTTGATATAGATGATTTTCGTAAAGAGAGTTTACTTAAAGGATTGGATGATATTGGAAGAACTACATTGCTAGAAAAAGATATTTCTATTTTTGAAAAAAACAGAATTAACAGATGGTAAAACTTTAACATCGGAGGTAATTTGGAATTTAAAGTAGCAGTTTTATCTGGTGATGGTATAGGTCCAGAAGTTACTAGAGAGTCGATCAAAATATTAGAAGCAATCGGGTCACGTTTTGGTCACACTTTTAATCTTCAAACTGGTGATGTTGGTGGATGTTCTATTGATAAGAATGGTGTAGCAATCACTGACGAAACTTTAGATGATATTTTAAAATGTGATTCAGTATTGTTTGGTGCAGTTGGTGGCCCTAAGTGGGATGTTACATCTGAAAATGAAAGGCCTGAAAATGGGATATTGAGAATTAGAAAAGAATTAGATCTTTTTTCAAATATTAGGCCAGTGAAAGTTTATAAAGATTTAGTTTATGCTAGTCCATTAAAGCCTGAAATTGTTGATGATGTAGATTTTATTATTATTAGAGAATTGACCTCAGGATTATATTTTGGGGAACCTAAAAAAAGATGGAATTCTGAAGATGGAATCAGAGAATCAGTTGATACTCTTTATTACAACGAGAATGAAATAGAAAGAGTTTTAAGAGTTGGCTTTGAGTTAGCTATGGGGAGAGAGAGAAAATTACATTCTTTAGACAAAATGAATGTTATGGCTACATCAAGATTATGGAGAGAGGTTGCAACTGAATTATCCGAAGAATATCCAGAAGTAGAATTGATACATATGTTAGCTGATAATGCAGCTATGCAGTTAGTTACCAATCCAAAAATCTTTGATGTTATAGTTACAGAAAATACTTTTGGGGATATGTTGTCAGACGAAGCTGCAGTTATTGGTGGATCTATGGGATTACTTCCTTCTGCTAGTTTATCTAGTGTGCCTGGTAAACAAAAGAAAACATTAGGTCTTTATGAACCTATTCATGGATCAGCACCTGATATAGCAGGTCAAAATATTGCTAATCCTATAGCATCTATTCTTAGTACATCAATGATGTTACGTTGGTCTTTTGGTCTTAATGAAGAATCAGATTTAATAGATAATTCTGTTGATGCAATATTGAGTGAAGGATATAGGACAATAGACATTGCTAAAGAAAATGAAAAATCTCTATCTACTTCAGAAATTGGAGATTTAATTTCTAATAAAATTAATTATTAATTTTTATGTCCCCAAATCCGAAATTGAATTTAGAAGAGTTCCTGCCTGATTTCAACAAGGATTTAATTTTTAAACAAATTAATGGTGTAGTTGATATTTATAGAGACTCTTGGGGGATACCTCATATAAAAGCAAAAGATGAATTTGATCTTTTTTTTGCACAGGGCTTTGCTACAGCTCAGGACAGGTTGTGGCATATGGATTTTGATCGTCATAGAGCATTAGGGAAATCCTCTGAATTATTAGGTTATGAAATGTTTGATAATGATCAATTAGTATTGAAAATTGATGTTTTAAAAGCATCAAAATTAGATTATGAATGTAGTTCAGATTTGGCTAAAAAAATGTTGAATTCATATACGAATGGAGTAAATGCTTTTATAGAATCTACTAATAATTTTCCTGTGGAATATTCTTTGTTAAATGAAAAGCCTAAAAGTTGGAATCCTTGGGACTGTATTTCAGTATATAAAATCAGAAATATGTTTATGGGAACATATGAGATGAAATTGTTGAAAACTAAAGTATTTAAAGAATTAGGAGAAGATTTATTTAAAAAAATTTGGGGAGAAATTTCTGAATTTGAATTATTAACAATTCCTCCTAATACTAGATTAAATAAAAGAGTATTGAGAGATATAAATTCTCTTTCTGAATCTGTAAATTTGCTGAATTACTTAAAAGAGTCAGATATCGGGAGTAACGCTTGGGTGATTTCAGGGGATAGAACAAAGTCAGGATTGCCTTTGATAGCAGGAGATTCTCATAGAGCTTTGGATACGCCAAGTGTTTATTATCAAGTACATTTAGAATGTGAAAAATTTGCTGTAAGTGGCTACTCTATCCCAGGTTTACCTGGTGCGCCACATTTTAGTCATACTGAATATCTTGCTTATGGTATGACTCATGGAAATGCAGATTATCAAGATTTATTTCTAGAAAAATTTCGAGAAAATGGAAAAAATCTTGAATATTTCTATAAAAACAGATGGTTGAAAGCTGATTTAGAGATTAAGTCTATAAATGTAAAAAATGGAAAAAAAGAATTTGTTGAAGTCGTAAAAACAAATCATGGTTCTGTAATTTCTGGTAATCCTAGATCAGGTTATGGATTAATTTTTAGTCATACTGGAACAAATTCTGGAACTAAATGGGTAGATACTGTATATCAAATACTTCATGCTAAAAATTCAGATCAATTAATTGAATCACTCGAAGAATGGACTGAACCAGTAAATAATTTTGTTTTTGCTGATATTAGAGGAAAAATAGGTTACAAGTTGAGAGGAAAGATTCCAGTAAGAAACTCAGATAACCATAAAGGTATAGTTTCAGGATGGGATGGGAATCATGATTGGAAAAATTTTATTCCTTACTATGAAATGCCTTCTTCTGTAAATCCAAATGTTGGTTATATAGTTACTTGTAATCAAAGAGTGGTAGGTCCTGATTTTCCTTATTATATAGGAGATGATTTTCGTCCTGCATATAGAGCTTCGAGAATAATTACCAGAATTTTGGAATTACCTGAAGCTGAAGCAACAGTTGAAAATATGTCTCAGATTCATTCAGATAGATTAAGTATTCCAGCTTCAATTTTATTCAAAAAATTATTAGAAATGGACCTTTTTTCTAAATCACAAAATGATTTAGAAAAATTAATAAAACAATGGGATTTTGTAATGAGTCCTGACTCTAAAGTTGCAACATTGTATTCAATGATTAGGAAAACACTAATAGAAGAATCTTTGAATATGATATTTGGTAATTTGATTGATAAAATTGATTCTTCTGAATTTTCTAGAGCTTATGACTTCATAGAAGCTTCAATTTATTCTCAATTGATCAATCAAATAAATGGTGGGTCAAAATTTATTAATTATTCTGATCTGGAAAAATTGTTAAAAATTTCTGTAAATAAAAATTTGGGAAATTTTGAAAAAAAATTTCATGAAGATAATTTGGAGAGTTATAAATGGGGTAAAGTTCACAAAACTAATCCTAAACATCCATTGTCTACAATGTTTCCAGAATATGCTTCTTTTTTGAATCCACCCAATGTATCTATGGGAGGAGATTCAGATACTCCACAACAAGGAGGTTATTTGGAAAACTTTGAAGTAAATTCTGTATCTGTTAATAGATATATTCATGATGTTTCCGATTGGAAAAAATCTAGATGGATAGTTCCTCTTGGAGCTTCTGGCCATCCTGGAAGTCCACATTTTAGTGATCAGAGTAAGTTATGGTCAAATTTAGAAACAATTCCTCAACTTTGGGATTGGGATGAGATAAAATCTAGTGCAGAGTCTCATCAATCATTGACCCCAAGTTAATTTTTAGGTTATAGTCATTCAAGTTTAAATAAAATTTATTATAAAAAATGGCGATATTTTTACCCAAAAAAGTTATAGGTAATATGTTTGATCATTCTTTGAATTTAGATCCTGAAGAAGCATGTGGAGTTTTGCTGGGTAATAAAAATCAAGTTTCAGAGAATATTAGAATAAAAAACATACATGAAGAACCATTGACAAGATATACTATGGATCCTAATGAATTATTAAAAATTACATTAGAATCAGAGAAAAAAGACTTGGATATTATAGGGTTTTATCATTCTCATGTTTATACTCAAGCATATCCTTCATCAACAGATATAAAAGAAGCTATTACTCACAGTTTTGGCAATCCTGTTAATTATTATTATATTTTGATTTCTTTAGTAGAAAAGAATCGCCCTATTATGAGGGCATTCAAAATTGACTCACAAAAAAATGTTCATGAAGAACAAATTACATTTGATGGTGATCAGTATAGAAGTTAAGACAATTATTTAAATATTAGATACCATTCTAAAGAATCAGATAATGCCATCCAACTGGCTTCAAGGATATTTGCAGAACAACCTACAGTTCTCCATACATCTTTATCATCTGCCGTCTCTATAGCAACTCGTACACTGGCTTCTGTCGCAGATGATTGATCGATTACTCTTACATTATAATCTGTCAACCTTAATGAATGAATTTTAGGATAAGATGGACTTAAGGCTTTTATTAAAGCATTATTTAATGCATTTACAGGCCCATTTCCCTCTGATGCAGTATGAACTATAGAATTTTTTACTTTCACCTTTACTGTTGCTTCACATAAAAGGTTCCCATTTGATTTTGATCTGTTTTCTACAAGAACAACAAAGTCTATTAATTCAAAAGGAGGTTCGTAATTTGGAAGAAATTTTTTTACTACTAATTCAAATGAAGCTGTTGCATTTTCATAAGAGAATCCTTCATTTTCTTGATCCTTAATATATTTTACTATCTCTTGAGCTTCAGAATTTCCAAGTTGATTATTTAATCCAAGTTCTTTAATTTTTCTGTTTACATTACTTTTTCCAGATAATTCAGAAATTGTAACGTCTGTAGAGTTACCTATTAATGACGGATCAATGTGTTGATACGAGGAAATAAACTTTTCTGTAGCTGAAGCATGTAATCCCCCTTTGTGAGTAAAAGCATTTTTTCCCACATATGGAGAATAAGGAAAAGGAGGTCTATTTACTGTTTCAGAAACGAAATTAGATAATTCTGTAAGTCTAGAAAGATTATTTTTTGACAAACAATCTATTCCTAATTTCAATTGTAAGTTTGCAATAATGCTTACTAAATTTGCATTCCCACATCTTTCTCCATAACCATTTATTGTTCCTTGAATATGAGTTGCTCCTGATTGATAAGCTGCTATAGCAGAAGCTACAGCAGTGTCAGTGTCATTATGAGTATGAATTCCAATCTGGCATTCTATAGTTTCAGAAACTATTCTAGTAATTTCAGATACTTTTTCAGGTAGCATTCCTCCATTTGTATCACATAGGACTACAGTATCAGCACCAAATTTTATTGCAGTTTCTAGTACTTTAATACTGTAATTAGGATTGTTAATATAACCGTCGAAGAAATGTTCAGCGTCAAAGATAACTTTTCTATCTCTGTTTTTTAGATATTCTATAGAATCAGAAATCATTGAAAGGTTTTCTTCTAGAGAAGTTTCTAAAACTTTTTCGACTTGAAGATCAGAAGATTTTCCTACTAGAGTAATGATTTCTGTTTCAGAAGATAATAATGCTTTTATAACTGGATCACTATCTACTTTTCCATTGATTTTTCTAGTATTTCCAAATGCACAAATTTTTGCTTGTTTTAAATTGATGTTTTTAATGAGCTTGAAATATTCATTATCTTTTGGATTTGAACCAGCATATCCTCCTTCAATGAAAGGTATTCCTATATCATCTAATTTTTCTGTAATAGAAATTTTATCTTTTACAGATAATGATATGCCTTCTTGTTGTGTGCCATCTCTAAGTGTTGTATCGTATAATTCCATTTTCATTTTCATAAAAATTTTTTTTAACTGTGTAACTATAACATGAGTTTATTAGATTTTCAGATAAAGTATTTAATAAATATTAGAAAGAATGATATAAAAATAGATTATGAATAATTATTATGTGAGAAATATAGAAAATATTGAATGTGTTTCAATAGGTTCTCCTGGTAATAGAACATTTTTTTTAAGTCTTACTAATTTCAACAAAGTTCAAGAAGAAACTAGAAATGAATCTAAAATAAAGATTTGGTTGGAAAAAGAGCAACTTGTTTCATTGTATTTGTTATTAAAAAGCCCTGAGGAAACTCAAGATAAGATAGAAGACAATTTTATTGAAAATTTCGGGGTATTTAATCTAGAGGTTAAGGGAACTGATTTTTCTTTAGACTCAGACTCTAAGACATGTAAATTAATTTTTTTATCTGAAGAAATAAATGAAGAAAATATTTTAATTAAAATATATATTTATTTGGATAAACTTCAAGCGGAAAATTTAGGTGATAAGATTATTAAAGTATGTGAATCTGGAAGAAAGAAGTGCCCCTTATGTCATTTGCCAAAAAACTTAGATGGAACTTGTGATGGAAGCCCATGTTTCAAGAAGAATGGTCATATAAACTTGAATTGATATATCTCATTATTTAAATGATAAAATATTTATATGAAAATGAAAGAATATTTTCTGAATATTTGGAAAAATTAGATAATTGGAAAACAGGAAATATTAGATCAGTACTAGATGGTAGCAACCAAGTCTTCTTATTAGAGCTTTCTTGCCCCAATTTTAACGATTCATTACTATGTGTATATAAACCAATGATCGGTG
Organism: Chloroflexota bacterium; assembly: GCA_002721615.1. Taxonomy (GTDB): domain Bacteria; phylum Chloroflexota; class Dehalococcoidia; order Lucifugimonadales; family Lucifugimonadaceae. The sequence goes on along the minus strand of PBKW01000012.1, from coordinate 94,508 downwards.
AAAAGCCCCTTTTTGATTTTCCTTCAGAAAGTCTTTACAAACGTGAAATGTCTTCCTTTGTTATAAGTAGAATTTTGGGATGGCCAAATATTCCAAGTACAACTATTCGGAATGGTCCATTAGGAATTGGTACATTGCAAAAATTTATTGATCATGATTCAAATAAAAATTATTTTACTTTGAGGGATTCATGTTTAAAAAATTTTGAATGTTTCGCTTTATTTGATTTGTTAGTTAATAATTCTGATAGAAAAGCTAGTTCATGTATTAAAGATTCAAAAAATAAAATTTGGTCTTTAGATCACGGTTTGACTTTTAATGAGAATAGTAGATTAAGGACAGTAATGTTTGAATTTAGTGGAATGAAAATTTCTGATCAACTTAAAAATGATTTAATGAAATTAAAAGATAACCTGAATAATGAAATTAAACTTAGAGATCTTTTAGTGAATTGGTTGTCTCAAAATTCTTTTGATTTTTTTATTGAAAGATTAGATTTTTTAATTGAACTAGATAGGTATCCTTACCTAGATGTTAACTTGAATGTTCCTTGGCCCTTACTTTGATGATTTTTTAGGAATTAAATTCTTAGTAGTGTAATTAACAATTTTTTTTGAACCTCCAGCCATTATTCCTTTCCAATTTCTAATATTTTCTATAGTTTCATTATTGATTTGATAATTATCGTGAAAACCTTTGAATTTTTCCCATTCATTTTTACTATTTATAGATAATACTTCTCCTCCTGATTCTTTAATAATAATTACTCCAGCAGCAAAATCCCAACTTGAAGCAGGGCCGAGGATACCGTAAGTAGAAATTCCTTTGGCTATTAACATCATCTCAAAAGCACAACTACCTAAAACTCTTTTTTCACCAATGAATTCTTTTTTATTTTTGTTAACCTTAAAATAGGTTTCAATTTTTGAAGGCAATGTAGCGATGCCACCTTCAGAAAGTTTTGAGGGATTGATATCTTGAATTTTGTTTTTCTTATTGTTTATACTTGCCCCATTACCTAAAGATGCTTTTAAAAGGAGGCTTTTTTCATTCATCCATGGTGTCCATATAGCTCCTGCTATGGGTATTCCTTGGAAAAGAACACCAATAGATACAGAAAATATTGGAAATTTGTTAACAAAGTTTGTAGTTCCATCTATAGGGTCAATAACCCATGCTATTTCATGAAGTTTAGGCTTGATGTTTTTTTTATCTTCTTCTCCAATGATTGTATGGTCTGGGAAATGGTCTTTAATCATTGAAATTATAAATTTTTGATTCCTTCGATCTATTTCTGTGACTAGATTATTCTTTTTCCCTTCTTTAGAAAATATTTTTATATCAGAATCAATATTTTCTAGAGCAAATTCTCCAGATTTTAATGCAGCTTTTTCTGCAATTGATGCTAATTTATTCGTGAAATTTTTATCAATTTTTTGAATCAATTGAGGTTCCATTTAGTGGATAATAATGAGTTACCAATATAGAATAATATTAACATAAATCTTTTAAGGTGAATTAAATGGTTGAAAAAAATAACACATTTAAAGTGTCGAGAGATAAAGGTCTTGTTTCAAGGATGTATTTTACTTGGTTTTTATTGGGACTTTTATATGCATTTTTTGGTTTAATTTTGAATGCTTTTGGAGTACAGATTTCTTTTATAGTAGTAATAGTTTTGGGTATGGGTATTTTTCAGTATTATATGTCTGACAAAATGATTTTATGGTCTACAAAAGCAAAGGTGATTTCTAGAGAGCAAGATCCTCAATTATTTGAAATTGTTGAAAGATTAGCTAAGAGAGCTAATATTCCTTCTCCTAAAATTGCTGTTATGGAATCTAGTGTTCCGAATGCTTTTGCAACTGGAAGAAATCCAAAGAATTCTTTGGTTGCTGTGACTACTGGTATTAGAGAAAGGTTATCTTCCTCTGAACTAGAAGCAGTTTTAGCTCATGAATTAGGGCATGTTATAAATGGAGACATGAAGGTTCTAGCTATAGCTAATTTCTTTGTAACGTTTACTAGTTTTCTTATGCAAATGTTTTTTTGGAATATGCTTTTTGGTGGAATGTATGGAGGAAATAGGCGTCAAAATGGTGGTTATATTATTGTAATATATTTTATTACTATGCTTGTATATTTTATAGGGCAACTTTTAGTTTTGGCTCTTACTAGATATAGAGAATATGGTGCAGATAGAACAGGGTCATTTTTATCTGGAAAACCTGATGAACTAGCTTCTGCTTTAGAAAAAATTAGTGGCACAATTTCTAAGATTCCTACTCAAGATTTAAGAACGGTTAAAACTGCAAGCGCCTTCATGATTATTCCTGCTCTGTCCGGAGACGATGTAGCTAAGTTGCTATCTACTCATCCTCCTGTTCAAGATAGGGTAAGAAAATTGAGAAAAATGAGACAAGAAATGAATAACATTTTTAGTGATTCTTAATGTTTTTTCTTAGAAAGAAAAAATCACATTGGGAAGCTATGTCTTCTATATTGCAATCAACTAATTATTTAGAAAGAAAATCAATTAAATTATATACAGAATCTGGTGTTTTACTCTCTCCATCTGATCATGTTTTTTTCCAAGATTTAACTGCTAATGTAGATAAAATTGTAAAAGATGGACGTCCAGAATCTAAAACTGTAACTAGAATTTCAAAAGATGATCAAGGGACATATTGGGTTTTAATTAGAGATGAGGATTTTACAGAGCTAATTTCTACTACTTACACTGTTATAAATGCTGTCTCTAATATTGTAAAATCCGATAATATAATTGGGTCAGTTTTCAAACTAGATTTAACTCAAAGTAAAGTAATTGATGTTTATGGAAAAGTTGAAAGTTGTTATCTAATTTTCAACTCAGATGTTTTAGGATATTATCCATTTGTTCCTTCTGGAGAAGAAAGATTAAGTTCTTTAGAATTGGATATGCATGATATCTTAAGATCCAATGGCTTAGATATGCTTTCTGACTTTAACAAATGGTATGGTATTTCATCTATACCATTTTAATTTTTGAGTTATTTATGGTTTTAGTTTTTTTTACAGATCCCAATGAAAAGATAGATTATAATGAATCTTTGAATATTAATTTAGGTGTGGGGAAGTGGAAATCTGTAAATAATCAAAGCACTATTTTAGGGTCTGAAAATTCTTTACTTGTTATTGGAAAAAGTGATTTGAGCCAAGAAAGAAAAATGACTTTTCAAGAAGTATTTAATAAAGCTAGAAAACTGAAATTGAAAATTATAGGTGTTGACCACGGAATGTTTTTAATTAATGAAATTTTTGGAGGAGAAAAATATTTTAATAAAGTTTGTACAAGTAATGAAATATTTATTGGTCTTGGAACCAAATTAGCCAGTATTATTGGGGGATCTGGAAACGTAAAAGTTTCTTCTTCTAGATTAAATAATTTAAAGATTAATTCTAAAGCAGATAATCTAATGATTTCTGCTATGAATCATGAAAAGGGGTTCATTGAGGCTATAGAAGTAAAAGGAGAAGAAGAAATTTTAGGGATTTTATGGCCTCTATTCGGGGAAAATAAATTACCTAAAGGTTTTGAAAATATAGTTAAATATATTGTTGATTGATATCTATGTTTTTATTGTGATAAGTATGGGGGAATTATAAAGTGAAAATAGATATATTTAAGAAAAATTATGGTTACTGAAAATTCAGAGAAATTTAATTTAATTGGAATTGAAGATGAGATGAAAACTTCTTATCTGGATTATGCAATGAGTGTAATTGTTGCAAGAGCTCTTCCAGATGTTCGAGATGGGATGAAACCTGTCCATAGAAGAATACTTTATTCTATGTATGATTCAGGTATGAGATCTAATTCTTCATATAAAAAAAGTGCTAGAGTTGTTGGTGATGTTTTAGGAAAATATCATCCTCATGGAGATGGAGCAGTTTATGATGCGATGGTTAGAATGGCACAACCATTTAATATGAGATATACCATAGTAGATGGGCAGGGGAATTTTGGTTCTGTGGATGGTGATCCTCCTGCTGCAATGAGGTATACAGAGTCAAAGTTAGCGCCTATAGCTGACATGATATTAGCTGACATTGATAAAGATACAGTAGACTGGGTAGATAATTTTGATGCTTCTTTACAAGAACCTACAACTCTACCTACTATTCTTCCAACTCTTTTAGTCAATGGTGCATCAGGAATTGCTGTAGGAATGGCAACTAATATGGCTCCCCACAATCTTTCAGAGGTATGTGATGGAATAATATCATTGATTGAAAATCCTGATTCTACAGTTGAAGATCTTATGGAATTTATTAAAGCCCCTGATTTTCCTACAGGTGCTCATATTTGGGGGTTAGAAGGGGTTAAATCTGCCTATGCTACTGGAAAAGGTAGAGTAATGATGCAAGCTAATCATAAAATTGAAGAAGGTAAAAATGAAAAACAAAGCATTATTTTTGATCAAATACCTTATCAAGTTAACAAGGCTAACTTAGTAATTAGAATTGCAGAATTAATTAAAAATAAAAAGATAGAAGGAATTTCTGAAGTTAGAGATGAATCTGATAGAAAAGGTACTCGTGTTGTTGTCGAATTAAGAAGGGGTATTACTCCAGCTGTTGTTTTAAATAATTTATATAAAAACACTCCCTTAAGATCATCTTTTTCGATAAATATGTTGGCATTAGTTGATGGCACTCCTAGAGTTTTAACTTTGAAGCAAGTGCTTAAACATTTTATAGATTTTCGAGTTGAAATTATCACTAATAGATCTAAATATGAATTAAATAAAGCTCAAAATAGAATTCATATTTTAGAAGGTTTGAAGATTGCTTTAGATAATATTGATAAAGTCATTGAAATCGTTAGAGCCTCTAAAACTGTTGAGGAAGCTCGAAACAATTTGATTCAGACTTTCGATTTATCTGATGTTCAAGCCCAATCTATAGTTGATATGCAATTAAGAAGATTAACTGGTCTGGAAAGAGAAAAATTAGATAATGAATATAATGATTTATTGAAAACTATTTCTGAATTGGAATCTTTGCTAAGTAACCCCGATAAAATATTAGAAGAAATTAAAAAGGAAACACTAGAACTCAAAGAAAAATATGGAGATAAAAGAAAAACAAAGATACATAAACAAGAGTTAGGGCAATGGAATAGGGAAGATGTTGAACCTCATGAAGAAATGGTAGTTACTTTAAGTCTTAATGGATATCTTAAAAGAGTGAGTACGGGTTCTTTTAGAAGGCAACATAGAGGAGGAAAAGGTGTTAAAGGACAAAGAATGACTCAAGAAGAAGATGTAACTCCTTATCTACAGGTTTGTGATACACATGATTCTCTTCTTTTCTTTACCGATAGAGGGCGTGTTTTTTCTACAAGAGTTTTTGATTTGCCTGCTAATCAGTCAAGGAATTCAAGAGGAGCTCCCGTATCAAATATTATTAGTTTAGAACCAAGAGAGAAAGTAAACGCAATTTTAGCCGTGCCTAAACTAGATCAAAGAGTAAAATCATATATAGTATTAGCTACAAGAACTGGGTTAATTAAAAGAATGGAAGTGTCTCAATTAAAAAATTTGAGAAAATCGGGATTGAATGCTTTTAAACTTAAAAATGATGATGAATTAGTTTCAGTAAGATTAGCTATTCCAGATCATTCTTCTGAAGACTCTATATTTCCAGATGTAATTATGGTTACTGAAATGGGTCAAGCTATAAGGTTTCCATTAGAAGAAATAAAATCAAGATTAAGAAACGCAGGTGGAGTAAGAGGAATTAACTTAAAAAAAGGTGATAGGGTTGTAGTAATGGATTTGGCAAGAAATGAAGATTCTTTATTAATTGCTAGTCAAAAAGGTTTTGGAAAATTATCAGATATGCGTTACTACACTCGTCAACGTAGAGGAGGTAAGGGAAACTTGACATTGCGTATAACTCCTAAGAATGGAAAAGTTGCTAGTGCACAGGTTGTAGGACAGGAAAGTGATGTCTATTTATTAACTGAGAAAGCTGTAGTACAAGAAATACCTTTGGGTGAAATTAGTAGATATGGAAGAGTTACTCAAGGTTCAACATTAATGAAATTAAACCCTAAAGATAAAATTGCTTCTATTAGGGCTGTGTCTTCATTGAAAGTTGAACAGACTAAAAAGTAATAATTCATTTCAATTAATATTAACTTCTATTATATTACAAAAATGAAAAATTTGGATGATCAGTTAGCTTTAAGAGAATGCTGGGGAAGATTTACTACAGGAGTTAGTATTATTACTACTAGATTAAGTGATAAAAATATTCATGGAATGACTGCTAATGGGATTCTTTCAGTATCTTTAAACCCTCCTATTGTTTTAGTGTCTATAAGTACAGAAAGAAACACTCATGATTTTATAAAACAAAGAAAATCATTTGGTATAAGTATTTTAAACTCTAATCAAAAAAAAATAGCTGAATATTTTAGTAAAGATAATATTTTAGAAGAAAATGTTTTTGATTATAAGAAAATGCCTGGAGGAGAATTTGTGATTTCTAAATCAATTGCACAATTTGAATGTAATCTTTTTAAGGAAATCAAAATTTATGATCACACATTATTTTTAGCAACTATTAATAATTTTAATTTTTCTTTAGGTGATCCATTAATTTGGCTTGATTCAAAGTATAATAAATTATAGATAATTTAATTTTCATAAAATTAATTGTTTAATTTAATGATTATATTGATTAGAATTTGTATAATTAATTGACCCAATTCATTTTGAATTGTAGAATCTCATGGTTATTATATAAGGATAAAGTAATGAATGATTATGCGATAATTGAAACAGGCGGAAAGCAGTATGCTGTTACACCTGGTCGTAAAGTAAAAATAGAGAAAATAGAGGGATCATCTGGAGATAGGGTTAATTTTGATCAAGTATTGTTAACTTATTTGGCTGGTAAAGTTAGTATTGGCTCTCCAAATGTAAAGAATGCTACTGTGATTGGAGAAATACAAGAACAGATTAAGAATGATAAGGTTACTACTTTCAAATATCACAATAAAACTAGATATAGAGTAAGGAGAGGTCATCGTCAATTAATGACAGATGTATTAATTAAGGATATTGAAAATTCTATTTCTACTAAGAAATCAAATGTAAAATCATCAAAAACAAATTCTACTAAAAAAACGAAAACTGATTCAAAAAAAACAACAATTAAATCTTCAAAAACTAAAACAACAAAAACGACTGAATCTAGGAAATAATTATGGCTCATAAGAAAGGTAGCGGAACATCTAGGAATGGAAGAGATAGTGCGGGGAAAAGATTAGGTGTAAAAGAGTATGCAGGTACTTTTGTTACTGCAGGTTCTATTTTAGTAAGACAAAGAGGTACTCCTATTAAGCCAGGATTGAATGTTGGAGTAGGAAGAGATCATACTTTGTATGCTTTAAAAGATGGAACAGTAAAGTTTGATTTTGGTTCTAAAAGTCACAAAAGAGTGAATATTGAACCTTTAAACAATCATAAGAATTGAGGTGAAATATGAAATCTGAAATTCATCCAAAATATTTTCCTGATGCTGTAGTCACTTGTTCTTGTGGAGAAAAATGGAAAGTTGGATCTACAAGATCTGAATTAACTGTTGAATTATGTAGTAAATGCCACCCATTTTTTACTGGGGAACAGCGTATTGTAGATACTGAAGGTAGAGTAGAGAGATTTAAGAGACGTTTTAAATTAGATGAATAGTTTGATTAAATGAGTTCTAAGTTTGGTGGGCAAGCTCTTATTGAAGGTATAATGATCCGAGGTGCTTTACGTGCTGCAGTGGTAGTAAGAAAAGAAGATGGTACCTTTGTAGAAAAAACTTATGAAACAAGCTCTTGGGCAATAGGGAAGATAAGGAATATTCCAATTTTAAGAGGTCTAGTGGTTTTAGTTGACACTCTAATTATAGGTACTAAAGCTCTAAATTTTTCTGCTTATGTTTCCTCTGAAGATATGGATGTTGAATTATATGAAGAAAATAAACAATCACCGTGGGCAGTTATACCAGTAGTGATTTTTTCATTTGTTTTCGCGATAGGGATATTTTTTATTGTTCCAATTTTAATATCTAATATATTTGAAGGCTTTGGATTTAACTCTTTAATAACTAATGCGATAGAAGGAATATTGAGATTATTGTTTTTAATTGGATATATTTGGTTAATAAGTCTTTCTAAAGAGATTCAAAGAGTTTTTCAATACCATGGTGCTGAACACATGGCTGTAGCTGCATTCGAAAATGATGAAGATTTAGAGATAGAAAAACTCAAAAAATATCCTACAGAACATCCAAGATGTGGGACTTCTTTTTTAATTACTATTTTTGTCATAGCATTAATAATTTTCATGTTTTTTCCTAGGGAACCTTTATGGTTTTTAGTAAGCTCTAGATTAATTTTGATACCTTTATTAGTAGCTGTAAGTTATGAGATTATAAGATTTTCAGGAAGCAAGGAAAATGGTTTTCTTTTTAAAATTATTAGTTGGCCAGGAATTTTTTTACAAAAAATAACTACTAAAAAACCTAATGATGAGCAATTAGAGTTGGCTATCCATTGTATGAAGTTAGCAATTAAAGAAAATAAATAATTTATCTATTTTCTTCTATTTGATAGTTCTTCAAATATTTCATCTAATTCAATATTGGCTGATTGAATAAGAACTAGTAAGTGAAAAAGTAAATCAGAAATCTCATTTACTAATAATTCATTAGTTTTTCTACCAGTATCTAAGAATTCAATAATTGTTTCAGAAGATTCTTCTATGATTTTTTTAGATATTTTTTCAGATCCTTCCTCAAAAAGTTTAGAAGTATAAGAATTATTATTAGGATTTACTTGACGATCTTTAATTACTTTAAATAATTCATAAATTATTTCACTTTTAGGTTGATATGGTTTCTTTAAATTATTTTCTAAGTTTTTTTGATTTGATTTTTCTAAATCTTTAAAGCAGGATATTTCTCCTGTATGACAGGTGGGGCCTATAGGTTTTGCTTGTATAAGTAATGTGTCCTGATCACAATCAACTTGCATAGATATAAATTTCAAATAATTTCCAGATGTTTCCCCTTTTTCCCAAAGAGATTTTCTAGATCTACTATAAAACCAAACATTAGGACCTTCAATTGTTTTGTTTATCGCTTCAATATTCATGTATCCTAGCATTAAGATTTTTTGAGATGAGTGATCTTGAATAATTGCAGGAATAAGTTCTTGATTTTGTTTTATCATTTAATATTCTCCATTTTTTAGATATTATTTAAAGTTACAATTAATTCAGTTAAATTTCTTATTTCTATTAACTTATTTATTTTATAATTATTATTTTTAGAAACATTGTTTCTATTTATCCAAATAGGATTCAGACCAGCTAAATATGATCCTATCACGTCGTCAAAATAATTATCTCCTACATACCATGCTTCTTCTGGGTTTATTTTTAGTTTTAATAATACATTTTGAAAAATTTTTTTATCAGGTTTATATAGTTTCAAACTCTCAGAACTAAAAATGTTAGATGTAGGAATATCTAAAGGTTGAATACATGGATATAGAAAACGATCATCTGCATTAGAAATTATGAAAATTTTATATTCTTTTTTTAATTCATTTAAAACAAATTTAGTTTCTTCAAAAATTTTTCTTCTCGAATGGGAATTAAGGAGGATTTGTAAACAATCTTCAATATTTATTTTTAAATTTAATTCTGATGCTGAAATTATTAAGCATTCTTTCCAAGCTTCAGAATAGGATTTAAATGGTTTTTGTGTGATAAATTGATTTTCAGAATCATTATTTGTATGTAATCTAGTACTTCTAAATAATAATTCATGATTTTTCCAAGTTTTCCAGAATTCTTCAGGCGTGATAGATAAACCAAAATTAGAACAAATTAGTTTGAAAGCATTTTTCCATTCTTCTATGCTATTGGAAACAAGTGTGTTAAAACAGTCAAATATTATTGCTTTTGGTTTATTAAATTTAACTATTTCCATTCGTATTTTAAATTAATCTGATTGGAACATGGTGAGAATTTAAGTAGTCTTTTACTTCTTTAATAGTGTATTTTCCATAGTGAAAAATGCTTGCAGCAAGAACAGCATCACTTTTTCCAATTGTTAGTGCTTCTAACATATGTTTTAAATTTCCTGCTCCTCCACTAGCAATAATCGGGATGGTTACTTTTTTTTGAATATTTTTCAGCAAATCTATATCGTATCCTTTTTGTTGTCCATCTTCATCCATACTAGTAATAAGTAATTCTCCCGCACCTAATAAATTAACTTTTTCAGCCCATTTTATAGCATCAATCCCTGTAGATATTCTTCCTCCATGTGTAAACACACCCCAAGAGTTATTATTTCTTTTTGCATCTATAGCAACTACAATGCATTGAGATCCGAATTCTTCAGAACTTTCCCTAATTATATTTGGGTTTTCAATAGCTGAAGTGTTTATAGAAACTTTATCTGCACCAGAATTAAGTAGTTTCCTAATATCATCGAGGTTTCTTATTCCTCCTCCTACAGTTAGTGGTATAAATACTTCTGAAGATACTTTTTTAACAACATCTAATATTATATCTCTATCTTCTGAACTAGCAGTAATATCCAAAAATACTAATTCGTCTGCTCCTTGATTGTTATAGAAATTAGATAATTCTCTAGGATCTCCAGCATCTTTTAGTGATAAAAAACTAGTTCCTTTTACAACTCTTCCTTTATCGATATCTAAACAGGGGATAATTCTTTTAGTTAACAATATATTTCCTTTATTAATTTTCAAACATAGAAATAGCTTTTTTAAGATCTATATTGTTCGTATAGATTGCTTTGCCAACAATAACTTTTTCTATTTCTAATTTGGCTAATTGTATAATATCTTGAATATCAGAGATTCCTCCAGCAATTGTTAAACCATTAGGGATCAGTTTTTTCATAATATTAATTTTATTATAATTTGGATGTTCTAATGTTCCATCTTTAGTAATATCAGTGAAAATAAAATTTTTTACTCCAATATTTTCCATAGATTCAATAAAATCTTTAATTGTAACTTTATAATCTTCAGTCCATCCTTTTATTGAAATAAAATCTCCTTTTGAGTCTAAGCTTACTATTATTTTTTGATCTCCAAAGCGTTCTATGGATTTTTCAATTTCATCAGGATTTTCTACTGCTGTAGTTCCAAAAATTATTCTTTCTATTCCAATATCTACTAACAAGTGATTTGCTGAATTTAAGTCTCTTATTCCTCCACCTACTTGTATTGATAAATTTGTATTTTTTTTAATTTCCTTTATAACTTTTAAGTTCTCTACATTTCCAGATAAGGCTCCATCCAAATCAACTATATGCAATTTTTTAGCACCTGAATTTTCCCAATTGTAAGCAATTTCTAAAGGGTCATTAGAGAAAATTGTTTTATCTTCATATTTTCCTTTATGAAGTCTGACTACCTTCCCATTGATAAGATCTATAGCTGGTATTATTTCCATGAATTATTTTCCGGTTTCAATAAAAGATAGAAAGTTTTGATAAATTTTTAGGCCAATTTTTCCACTTTTTTCAGGATGAAATTGTGTCGCGAATATATTATTTTTTTCAATTACTGCACATATGTCTTGTCCATATTTTGTGAATGCAGTCATTTCTGAATAATTAGTTGGAATACATTTGTAACTATGAACGAAATAAAAATAATCATTATCTTTAATTCCATTAAGTATTCTAGAGTTATTATTATTTATTTCTATATTATTCCAGCCCATATGAGGAATTTTGATCTCTTTGTCAGTAGATTCAATTATTTTTGCAGTTCCATTTACTAAACCTATTCCATTTAATGATCCTTCTTCAGAGTTTTCCATTAATAATTGCATTCCTAAGCAAATTCCTAATAAAGGAGTTCCGGAAAGAGTTAATTTTTTAATAGGATCATCTAAATCTTGTTCAATTAGGTTTCTCATTGCGGGATCAAAAGATCCTACTCCAGGCAATATTATTCCATCTATATCTTGTAATTCTGTTTTAGATCTGCATATTTTTACATCAACTTTAAAAACATCTAATGCTTTTATTACACTATGTAAATTAGCACATTTATGATCTATAACTGCTATTTTTTGATTTTTCATTTTTAAGATTTTCTTAAATCAGTTACTTCTTTTGTGACTTTATTTTTGTCTTCAAATCTTCCTAGTATAAATAAAAGATCACTAGCTCTGTTCACATAAGGAATAATATTAGAGTTTATTGATATATCTGATCCTATTAATTCTACTATTCTTCTTTCTAGTCTTCTGACAACTGTTCTTGCGACATCAATAGCAGAAGATCCTACAGAATTCCCTGGCATAATAAATTTATCCCCTAAGTCAATTTTTTCATTAATATTGTCTATCAAAGACTCAAGGTTATTAACCATATCTGTAGTTATAGTTTTAACTTCATTGTTAAGTTTCTTTTTATTTTTTGGGGTCGTAGCTAATTCAGCGCCAATAATAAACAGAGAATGTTGTAAATCCTCAATAATTTTTTTTATTTCATTATTAGTTATTAAAGATTTAGCTAGTCCTAAAAAAGAAACTGCTTCATCTACTGTTCCGTATGTTTCTACACGAAGATCAGATTTTGAAGTTTTTCCTCCAAATAGTAGGTTTGTTTTGCCTTTGTCTCCAGATTTTGTGTAAATTTTTACCATTTTTCTTTAATTATTATAACTGACAGATTATAAAGAGTTATACAATGTTGAAAGTATATTTTAAAATAAATTAATATAATTGTTATATATAATAGAATTAAAATGTCTCAAGTACCTATAAATACAATTGAAATAACAGAAAGAGCAGCTTCAAAAGTAAAAAAATTTGCTGAAAATGAAGGGAAAAACCCATTTGCTTTAAAAGTTGCAGTAAAAGGTGGTGGTTGTTCAGGTTTAACTTATGATCTTGAAATAGTTGATACTCCTGCTGAAAATGAGAAGATCATAAAACAACATGGAGTCGAAATAAGGATCCCTAAGAAATCTTTTATTTTTTTGGCAGGTACAATCTTAGATTTTTCTGATGGATTAAATGGTAAAGGTTTTTTGTTTTCAAATCCTAATGCAAAAAAATCTTGTGGTTGCGGAACCTCTTTTTCAGTTTAGAGTATGCTTTCAGAGACATTTTTTGTGAATTTTAGTCAAGCAAGTTTTCTTTTTCAAAAAGGTTTAGATTCTTTAGACCTATTAGATAGGTTATCTACAAATAGTGTCTTAAGGTTATCTGATAAATGTATTCGAACAACTATAGTCACAGATGAAAAAGCAAAAATAATTGATGTGTTAAATGTATGGAAAATAGATAAAAATAAATTGCTTTTAGAGTCAAATATAGAAAATGTTAAAAAACTCATTTCATGGATAAATAAATTTACTATTGAAGAGGATTCTAGAATTCAAGAACAGAAGAATTTTTTTAAAGTCTCTATAATTGGTAATGATTTAAATAAATTATACAAATTCATTCCATCTCTAAAAAGTACTAAAAAAGGTAATTTTATTGAAGTTAATATGAATTCTAAAAGATACTTGATAGGAAAACATGAATTATTTAATGGATTAGATTCAATAGATTTTATTTGTTTAGATGGTGAATCATCTAGAAATAAATTAAAAAAAATGATTTTAAATATAGGTATTTCAGAAAAGACCAAAGAAGATTTTGAATTATTTAGAATAAAAAATCTTATCCCTAAATCAGGAAATGAAATTATTGATTCTTATAATCCATTGGATTTAGGCTTAGAAAGATTAATAGATTTTTCTAAAGGATGTTATGTGGGTCAAGAAGTGATTGCTAGGCTAGATACTTATAAAAAAGTACAGAATATTATGCATATGATTAAAGTTGATGATATAGATTCAAATATGAGAGGAACTAAAATTACTTCATCTTCAGGGGGATATGCAATAGCTATTTCTAAGAAAAAGTTCGTGTAATTTTTATCTAGTTAAATTCTAGGCAAAAGTGTTACTCCGCCGTCTATAATGATGTTTTGACCTCTTATCATATATGAATCATCAGAGCATAAAAATGTTACTAACTTAGCTACATCTGTAGTTTCAAGAAATTTTCCTGAAGGAGGGGTTCTATTAGCAAGTAAATTTATTTCAGAATCCGATGGGAATGCATTTAATGCATCAGTCTTTATGATTCCAGGGGAAATTGTATTTACTCTGATGTTTTTATCTGCTAACTCTATTGATAGATACCTTGTCACAGATTCTAGTGCAGATTTAGATACACCCACAGAAAAATAATTAGATAAAACTTTTTGAGACCCTGGACTAGATATATTTATTATTGACCCTCCATTTTTCATAAGTTTGCTTGCCAAAATTGATGAAATCCATGGTCCTTTTGCATTTGTATTCATTACCCAGTCCCAATGTTTAGGTGAAAGTTCCTCTGATTTAACGTTTATTCCTGTTGCAGCATTGTTTACTAACACATCAAGTTTTCCGAATTTACTTTTTATTTCTTCAAAAAGAATTTCTATATCTTTTTCTTTTCCTAGATGAGTTTTAATTGAGAAACATTCTTTTTTCTCTTTTTTTAATTCAGTAAGAGTTTTTTGGGCAATTTCAGAATTTCTAAAATATGTGAATGCTACATTGAACCCGTGTTTTGTTAAATCTAAACAAATAGCTTTTCCAATGCCTCTCGAACCACCAGTAACTAATGCGAATTTTTGATTTAATTTATTCACGATTTTTTATATGGCCATTCCACCATCTATTTTAATTATTTCACCAGTCATATAAGTTGATTTTTCAGAAGCTATAAATGAAGCTATTCCAGCAATTTCTTCTGGTTTTCCAAATCTCTTCATAGGTATCCATGTCATAATTGTTTCTTTTAATTTTTCTGATAACACGTCTACAGTTGCTGTGGTTATATATCCTGGGGCTATTGCGTTCACCGTAACGCCTCTAGTAGCTAGTTCTTTTGCTAATGACATTGTAAAAGAATGTATTGCTCCTTTAGATGCTGAATAATTGGTTTGACCAATATTTCCCCTCAATCCTACAACTGAAGTAATATTTATAATTCTACCCCACCTTTGTTTTACCATATCTGGAACACATAAACGGGTACAATAGAATGTTCCCTTTAGATTAGTGTCAATTACTTTATCAAAATCTTCATCTTTCATTCTCATCAGTAAATTATCAGAAATTATGCCAGCATTATTTACAAGAATATCTATGTTTCCAAATTTATTTTTGGAGTTAAGAATTAACTTTTCAACGGCTTTTTTTTCAGAAATATTAGCTTGAAAACAATCAGCTTTTCCTCCTAGATCTTTAATTTCTCTAACAACCTTTTCGGCATCTTCTTTATGACTATTGTAATTTATAGAAATTGAATGCCCATCATTTGATAATGATTTTGCTATTGCAGCCCCTATTCCTCTTGATGCTCCGGTTATTAAAGCATGCTTATTTGTCATTTTTTCTCCTAAAGGGTTAGTTAATTTTTATACTTGATCTGAGTTCAGATAATTGTTTTTTGGATTCTTGAATATAATTTTTTCTAGCTAACATTGTTGCAGTACTTATTCCATTAGAAATTGCTTGAGGATTAGATTTCCCATGTCCTACTATAGCAATTCCATTTACACCAAAAATTGGTCCTCCTCCAAATTCTTGCATAATGTGTGTTAATTTAAAAATTTCATCTGATATTTCTTTCATTTGATCTGATTTTGATTGTTTGGATATAAATTCTGTAATAATTTTCCCTAACCCTTCTATTGATTTTAATAATATGTTTCCTGTGAATCCGTCACATACTACTACATTTGCCTTTCCTTCAGAAATATCATCTCCTTCAATATTTCCAATAAAATTTATATTAGAATTTTCTAATAGTTCAGATGTTTCTTTTGAGGATTTATTTCCTTTACCTTTTTCACCTCCATTACTAAGTATAGCAACAGTTGGGTTTTCAATATCATATAAAATTTTTGCCTGTGTAACTCCTAATGCTGCAAAGTCGAATAATTGTTTGGATGAACAATCAACATTTAAAGCTAGATCTAGAATTAAAGTTTTAGGAGCAAAACCATTTACAGCTCCCCCTCCTGCTGGTTTTGATAATCCTTCAAACAATCCAAATGCAAATGTAGCAGATGCAAATGTTCCGCCTGATGAACCACAACTTACAAAACCATCGGCAAGTCCTTTTTTAACTAATCCTGCACATACAAATACAGATGCCTCTGGTTTGTTTTTAAAAGCCATTCCAGGAGGTTCTCCTTCTTCCACCACACCTTTAGAAGGTATGATTTTGATTTTTCTAGTATCAATTTTTTGATTTTCAATTTCTTTTTTTATAATCTCAGGATCTCCTACCAAAAGAACATTAACATTAGGGTTTTCTGAAGCTATTGAAGCTCCTTTGATATTGTTATAAGGAGCAAAATCTCCTCCCATTGCATCTAAAGCAATAGTAACCTCTTTTTGATTCATAGATCCTCCAAATTAACAGTAGTGATTCCAGATATTACCTCTTCACCATTTTGTTTAGTACAATTTACTGAACAAGTAATTTTAGTGAAATTTGATTTTTTTTCCATATTTTTTATTATGCCCTCTGTATAAATTTCATCATTTATAAAAACTGGCGCTTTGAATTTAATTTTTAATGAACCTGTATGAATCCATTTTTCTTCAAAATTTTTATACATAAAATCTGAAATGAATGAAATTATTAACATTCCATGAGCAATTCTTTCTCCAAATTGAGTATTTTTTGCATAAGAAGAATCTAGATGAATAGGGTTGATGTCTCCTGATGCTTTAGAGTAATTCACAATTTGGGAATCTGATACTTTATGAATAACTGATAATAATTTTTTATTTTCAGACATTTTTTTCTTCCTTGTCTGTTATAAGTAGATTAGATGAAGAATATCCAATATTTTGATTTTTCATGTTTTTAAAGTGCATTTCTATATTTACCATCATATTTCCTCTAATGATTTTTTTAGATTTTAAAATACAGGTGCAGGTTACTTCTGAATCTATTTTGACAGGAGAAAATAATCGCATCTCTTGACTTGTGTGTACTGTTTCAGAATCATTTTTGAAAAGATTAAGAGTTTTTAATAGATCTTTGAATCCTAGAGTTATTAGAGCTGAAATAGGATAGAAATCATTTTTTTCATTTACTGTTAATTGGCATGCTTCTATATAAGAATCGAGGAATTCTCTGGTAGTATTTAATTTATATTCTGAAATAATATCACCTGGTGATAATATATTAAGGATTATATACTCCTTTGAATTACAATTATCAAGATACTTTACTTAAAAACAGATATTAAATAAAGCTTTTATGAATATAGATAGAAGAACTGCAGTAGTAACTGGTGGAGCAACAGGAATAGGCGAATCCATAACTATGAAATTTTGTAGTGAAGGGTACAATGTAATTGTTGCAGATTTAAATAAAAAAAGAGGGAAACAAATTTCCCAAACATCTAGTAAGCAATCTGGGAACATAATTTTTTGTGAAACGGATGTCACTGAACAAAAAAGCATAAAACATCTTCTAGATTTCTCAATTAGTAACTTTGAGAATATTAATATTTTGATAAATAATGCAGGTGTAGCTGGAGCCAAAGGTTGGGAAAATGAATCTGTGTCTAGAGAAGAGGATTGGAAAGCATCTTGGGAAGTAAATATTTTAGGTTTAATAAATGTTACTAATGAATTTTTACCTGAATTGCAAAAGAATTCAGGTAGTAGAATAGTTAATATCGCTTCTGTATCTGGAAGACAAGGCAGACCTTCACTACCACATTATTCTTCTACTAAAGCTGCAGTAATAAATTTTACAAAATCATTACATAAGAGATTAGAAAATTCTGATATTTCTGTTAATGCAGTTTGTCCGGGATTAATTTGGACTCCTATGTGGGAGCAAGTAGGATTAAGATATTCCAATACTCAAGAAAAATATAAAGGATTTGAAGCAAGAGAAGTATTCGATGATATGGTGAAAGAAAATATTCCTTTAAGAAGAGAAACTAGTCTTCAAGATGTTGCAAATTTAGTTTTTTTCCTTGTTTCACTAGATTCCTCTAGCTTTTCAGGCCAAGCTATAAATGTAGATGGAGGATTTTTCTTAAATTGATATGAATAATTTACAAGTTGTTAATCAAAAAACAAACTCGGATTTAATATTACTTTACAATTCAAAGTTTGTAAGAAAAATACAAAAAAATCTTTCACAAATATTGAAAAATATTGATTTAAATCAGATTAAAGAATCGATGATTTTAAAAAATAATAATCAAAAAGAAAACTTGATAATTATTGTAGATTTCCAAGAACAAATTCAGAATGGTTCAGATTTTCTTCAATTAAAATATTTCAGAGATATTTTAGAAAGTTTAAATAAGGATACTAATTATAAGAATATCGTGAATATAATTTCTGAAATTGGAGTTTTAGGTCATGAAATTCAATATTTTCGAGCACTTCAATATGCAGCAGTAATAAATATTTCTCAAGCATATGCTTTAAAATTAGGCTCTTCTAAAATAAGAATAAATAATATTTGTGTTCCAGAAAATATTGAATTATCAGATAACTTTACTTTATGTAATTTAACAAAATTTTTGTTGTCTTCAGATTCAATAAATATTACTGGTCAAACATTAAGTTTATCAAAAGAATTATTAAGGTAATTTTATCTTTTAAAAATTAATTCTTCTAGGATTTTGTTTAATTGAGATTCATTCACTGGTCCTATAACTTTTTTTAGAATTTTCCCATTTTGATCGATAAAAAATTTTTCTGGTAAAGCTCTTACTCCAAAATTTATTGCTAATTCTCCATTTGTATCTATGGATAAAGGATAGTTAATTGAAAAACGTTCTTTAAATGATAGAATATTTTCTTCAGAATCCCACAAAGATATGCCTACAAAATCTATTCCTTTTTGAGACCATTTTTTATAAGCTTCTGATAATATTGGACCTTCTTTAATACATGGTGGACACCATGAAGCCCAGAAATCTATCATTAATAACTCTCCTTCAAGATTTTCAGATGATATTATTCCGTGCGAAAAAGTGTTTATTTCAAACTTAGTGTAAGGGTCAATTCTCAAATTAGTTTCACTAAAAAACTCGTTTAGACCAGGTTGTCCATGTTGACCACCAGTAGAAATAGTTGACCATATTAAAATAAAAATGAAAAACGACAAAAATATTAAAACTATTGGCATGCTAATAAGTAAAAATTTCTTATTTTCTGTTTTCAATATTCCTCTGATATTTGTTGTAATTTTTCTTGAAAGCCTTTTTCTAAAATTTCATATTCTTCTTCATTGATTTTTCCAGATTTTAATGATTTTTTTAGTTCATCAATCTTTAAAATCAATCTTTTTCTTTCTTTAGAAAAAGTTACATTTTTATCCTTTTTTGTACTAGAAATAATAGAGTAAATTATTAGTAATAGTAATATAAATGAAATAGCAATGATTATGATGATTTTATATAAATTAGATTCAAAAAATGTAAAAATTGATCTAAATGTTTCAGCTTCTGAAAACGAGGATAATTCAAGTTTAATAGAAGAATTTCTTTCATAATTGGTTCCTTCAGAAATTGTATAGAAATCCTGATCTATTTTGACTTTTTCTAATTCTTCTAGACCTTCTCCTTTAATAATTCCATTTGGAGAATTCATTAATATTCTTACCTTATCTGCTCCAAAAGGAAGCTTTAATTCGAATGAGAATTTTGAATTTGTTAATTGATGAGAATAAGAGAAAATTATTTGATGTATTCCTGGAGGTATAGGATTAGATAATGCAAAACCTGTAGGTATTTCCATGATATTACCTGGAGGAAGGTCACTATCAACATTTAAATTTGAATATCCTTCAGGAAGACTAAATCTTAAGAGATCGAATCCTGAAAGATTTGGTTTTGATAAATCAGTTTCAAATGTTTTGTCTCCCAAATTTTCTAATGTGATCAATACAAGTACAGAAACTTCTCCGTTAATTAAACTGTTTTGGGGAATCATTAATGAATATTCTGATACTTTTATATCTTCTAGATTTGTTCCCTTATCATAGACTTCTATTTTTAAGTTATCCCATTGTTGTTGTGAATTTAATTCAGTTATTACTGATAACCCTTCATTTTCTGTTATTAAAAAATGCTCTTCTGTTTCTGTGATTGTTAAATTTGAAAAAGAAAATTTATTTTTATTAGTTTTTGTATTTGATATTTCAATAATTTCTTCTGAATTATTTTTTATTTTAAAAAGTTTGATGAGATATTCTTTAGAAGAGTCATGGTTTTTTGTTTTATTTTGTACATGACCTGAAATAGTTATTGTTTTTTCATCAGCTAGGACATACTCATGTGGAAATGATACGAATAAGAAAATCATTGTGATATAGAATAATTTTTTCATTTTTTTATATGATTATTCTCATTAATTTCTGAATTTAATTCTTGAAAATTTTTATTTGAAATATATCCAGCCTCATAGTCAGACTTTACCTCATTAAAAATGTTGTTTTTAGATTTGAGCTTATTTTTAGATGATAATATTTCATTTTCTATTTCTTTTGAAAGAATTTTTTTATTAAATATTGGCAAAGACAAAATTAAAATACAAATGATTGCAATCATTGTTCCTATAAAAATATACATTTTGTAATTATAATTTAGTGTTTTTTTCTGTTCTTGGCCATAAAGTAAAGATTGCTCCTATGAAGAAGATAGGGCCTGCAAACCAAAGCCAAGAAATAAAAGGATTAATACTTATCCTTATTAGAAGCTTATCTTCTCCTATGAATTCTGAAGGAATTATATATAAATCTTCTAGAACTGTTGAATGAATTGCAGCTCTTACCGAAGCCATGTTAAATGATGGATAAATTGCATTTGATCCTTGTAATTCTGTGATTTTTTCCAGATCTTTTTCTGATTTATCTTGTTGTTTTTTATAAATATTGAATTTTGCAGTTCTTTCAATTCTATCTGCAAAGTTTTTTGTTTTAATTTCTGAAAGTTCTACTTGATAATTTTGAAAATCTAATAATTTGTTTTTCGAAATTACATAATCAGCTTTTTGTTGATAAAAATTCATTCCTATGATTCCCATTGCTAACATTAAAATTGATAAATGAATTATGTATCCTCCATGTTTAGTTCTGTTTCCATTTATCAGATTTATGAAACCAATAAATATATTTTCCTTTAAACGTTTCATCCTATTATTCGTTCCTATAATCCACTCTTGTAAAATAGTTGCAAGAACTAATGAAAGAGAAGAAAAAGCTAAAATTGCTAGGAAATTAAAACTAAAAAAAATAAGAGATATGATGATACACAAAACAAAAATTATCAAAGGAAATCTGATATTTTTGAAAAAAGATTTTATATTTCCTTCTTTCCATGGAAGTATAGGTCCAATACTCATTAATAATATTAATATCAATAATAGTGGTCCGTTAACACTATTATAGTAAGGTGTTCCAACTGTTACAGGCTCTTTTCCAAATAATTCTGAGAATAAAGGAAAAACTAATCCCCATAAGGTTACAAATGTGATTGCTAATAATAAAAAATTATTTATTAAAAATGATGATTCTTTTGAAAGAAAGGAGTTTATTTTTCTAGAGTTAAGAAGTTCTTTATATTTCCATAAAAATATAATTGTAGGAAAAATAATACTTAATATCATAAAACTCAAAAAGATAAATCCTAGAGTTGAAGCAGCAAAAGAATGAACAGATACTACTGGCCCCCCTCTATTAATAAACATACCGAATTGAGAAAGAACAAAAGCGATATTTATTAAAACTAAGTTCCATAGTCTAAACATTCCTCTTCTTCTTTGTACTATCAAAGAATGGATCAGTGCTGTAAGTACTAACCATGGCATTAATCCTACATTCTCTATGGGGTCCCATGCCCAATATCCACCCCAACCTAAAATAGTATATGCCCACCATGATCCTAATAATAAGCCAATTCCTAGCATTAACCAAATTATTAAAGTAGTAATTCTTACGTATTCTGTTCCCTTATCACTATAATTTCCACTAATTAGCATACCTGTAGTAATTGAGAAAGGAATTGAAATAGTTGCTAATCCAGCCATTAATAAAGGAGGGTGAGAAAACATACCAGGATGTTTTAACAAAGGATTAATTCCTCTTCCATCTTGAACTTGAGATTCAAGTAGTGTGAATGGATCTGCAAGAAATAACATTACTCCGAGAAAAAAAGAAAGTATACCCATCATAATTATCGTGATATGTGGAACTGATTCAGGGATCCTCTTCTGTAGTGTTTTTATGGTTAAAAATGATCCTAATGATATTACTGTAGATATATACAGTAAAGAACCTTCATTTCCTGCATAAATTGCAACCCATGTATAAATAGGTTCCATTGAAATATTACTATGATTGAATACATATTTAATACTGAAATCATGAGTAACAAAAGAATAAACAAGTATATAAACTGCTATAGAAATAATTGGTAAAGTTAAATATGAACTCCACCTGGCACTAATTTTTAATTCTTCAGCTTTAAACTTCATACTTATCAAAAAACCTAATATAGAGTAAATAGATAAAATGAAACTTATTGTGATGCAAAATGTTCCTAAAAGTGCCATTTAATTTTCTTTTTGAGGATTTATTAAACTCTTTATTAAAAATATTAATCCAATAAAAATGCTTGGCAATACAATTATTGGGATTAACCAGACTGTAAAATAAAAACCAGATTTTGGTGGGTTAGATAGTACAGAAGTTCCATATTTTGATTTGAAATAATCTAATATTTGGTCATCTGTAAGACCTTCTTCTATTTTAATTCTAACTATATCTCTCATGTTTTTAGCTAATTGTGCTTGTGATTCAGAAATTGTTTGTCCATCACAAACTGGACACATTAGGTTTTCAAATAAATATTGAGCTCGATTTTCATCATTATTCAGTTCATTAGAACAATAAATTGAAAATGGGATGATTGAACATAAGATTATTGATTTTAGATGAGGCATAATTTTTATTTTAATTTTCAATATCTTAATTATAGTTCAAGAGGTAGAAAAAGATTGGAAATAATTTGTAATAAATTATTTATTTAAACCGTAATCTTTATCCAGTATGAACTCAATAATTTGTTTTCTTTCTTCTTCTGATAGTACTCTTAAAAATCCTGGCATAGGGCCGAATCCAATCTCAGAGTTAAGCATTTGATAAATTCTATTGTATGCACTATCTCTATTACCATATCTTACTTCAATATCATTTAGTTGAGGAGGACTAATATAAGGTGTGCCAGAACCTGACCCAGGGAGGCCATCTACTTTGTTTGTAGAATAATAACTATTTTCGCTAATAATATACTCTTTTGCTGGTCCATCTCCTAATCCCTCATTACCATGACAGAATGAACAATTTACTCTATATAGGTCTTTTCCTAATTCATGATTATACTTGAAATCTTCTATTGTCATGTCATATTGATTTTCTGTTCCAATAGAATCAATATTAACCACAGCTTCAGGTACAGGCTGAAGTCTCGGAGTTTCTTGAGATTTATATGCTGGACTATAATGCATCTCAGAAAATAATTCTATAGGATATGTAGTACTTTGTGTTATTCCACTTTGACAAGTAGGGGCGAGACTGAATAATCCAGTTAATAATATTAATAATATATTTATTTTTAGAGGATTGTTTTTCATTTTTTGTTATGCCTCTTTAGTGTCTAAAGCTCCAGAATCTGTAAATACCTTTTTAGCTTTTGATAAATCTTTTTCTTCACAGTTAACAACAACTCCTATTAAACCTTCAGTGATTCTAGTGTCATAAGCTCCAAGATTAAATTTTGGAAGTCTAGATTCAAAAATTATACCAACTACTGTGGTAACTACTGCTGATAACATTGTCATTTCATACATTATTATAAGCATTGCAAATATTGACAAAATTGGTTTTCCTCCGGTTACTAATGGATATGCAATTTGTGTAGCAGTAGTTATAAATATAGATAAGGTTAATCCTATTATTGCTCCAAACAATGGAAATCTGAACAACCTATGTTGTGGAACATGTTCGCCAAAAGTCCCTTCAGGATATGGAGTACCAGTTAAAACATCACATTCATGTGATTCAAAGCCAGCATTATGTAGACCATCTAAAGCATCAGCTCCCTGATCTGGGGTATCAAATAACCCTAATATACTTTTTTTAGACATTTTTTCTCCTTGACTTTAGTCTTCTTCTCTATAAATTACTGGAACAGTAGCTCTTCCTATTTTTGTTTCTGATGTAAATACTTGACTCTCTTTTGTTTCGAAGAGAGGAATAAGTGGGAAAAATCTAGCAAAAAGCAACATCAAAAATGAGACCCATGCAAATGACCATACTAAAATATACCATTCTACTAAGCTAGGAGTGTATGCTTCCCAAGTGAATGTAAAAGGTTGTTTTCTAGCTAATCCAGGTACTATAATTAGAAATCTTTCTAGCCACATTCCAACATTGACCAATATAGATGTCCAGAACATTATTACTATATTATTTCTTGCTTTTTTAAATATCCAAAAACCTACTGGTATAATATATCCAGTTAAAAGGAATATTATAAATAATAAGTTCCAAGGCCAAGTAAATATCATTAATTCTCTTAATGCTATTTCAGGTGCTTCACGGCCATAAACAGAAAATATTAGTTCTAGGAAAGTGCATCCTAACCAAGCTGTCGCTACTACAATCAGTAGCCTTGCTAAAGCATCAAAATGTTCGGGTCTAATATGATTATTCCATTTCCACAACCATCTCATTAAAGCCATCATAGTTACTACAGCTGAAACTCCTGAATGGACTGCTCCAATAACGAAATAAGGAGCAAATATCGTTGAATGCCAACCTTCAACAGATGGTGTAATTGCAAAGTCCCATGAAACGATAGAATGTACTGAAACGAAAATTGGAAGCATTAATGCAGATAATAAAATTCCTGCAACGGCTTGTAATAGCCATTGTCTAGGGTTTCCTCTCCAACCAAGAGCTAAAATTGTATAAAAAACTTTTTGCCATCCTGTGGTTCTGTCTCTAAGTACCGCTAAGTCAGGGATTAAAGCAATGTATAAGAATAATGTACTTCCTGTTAAATAGGTTCCTATAGCGATAGGATCCCAAAACAAAGGAGATCTAACATTTGGCCATATACCTCTAGCAAAATCATAAGGCATTAACCAATAGACAATTCTCCAAGGTCTTCCAGCATGCATAAGAGGGAAAAATAATGCTGTTAATAGAGAAAATACTGTAAGTAATTCTGCAGCTCTTGTTACTGGTCTTCTCCATTCTGCTTGTGTTAATCTAAGAATCGCAGAAATCATAATACCTGCGTGACTGATTCCTACCCAAAAAACAAAAGTTGTAATAAATAAACCCCAATATACAGGTCTTGATAAACCTGTAACCCCTAAACCTTTGTTAAACATATATAGTATTGTTGCAAATCCAGTTACAACGAAAAAACCTAAGAATAACATTGTAGGGATGTACCATTTTGGTGTTTTAAGGTTACCTGATAATAATTCTTGGTTTATTTGCTTTTGATCTAATTTTCTTCTTTGTTGCATTCTAATCCTTAATCTGGTTTTCCAATTGCAATAACATCTGTCCTCACATATTTAACTACTTTAGTTAATAAAAGTGATTGATGTGTTTCCCAAACTGAAACAAGTGGCAATATTCTCGTTGAGAGTATGAATATTAATGTACTTAAAGATACTAATCCAATAAAGACTATAATATCAGCTACAGAAGGATACATGAATTGAGGAAAATCTTGTTCAGGAACGAATTTTTTGTGAATTACTTCGTTTGAATATGTGGACCAAGAAATCACAAAAATCCTTATTCTATCTAAGAGAACACCAATTAGAACAAGACATGCTACTACCGCTAAACTTGGGATACTTTTTCTTACTCTATTCCATACTAATATCCACCAAGGCACAAAGAATTCTAAGAAGAATGCTCCAAGAAAGACAGGTAGATAAGGTCCTATTATTAATAAATTTATGACCATTTGATCACTTGCAGATCTACCATACCAAAAAACTATAAATGCTGAATAAAAGAAATAAAACCACAGTACAGTTGTAGCTAGTTGTAATTTTGATAAGGCCCAAAATTGAGGTACCTTAATATAGTTTTCCATTCCCCAATATTTTCTGGCAAAAAACATAGCAAGTATACATATAGCAATTCCTGATTGTAGTGAAGTCATTGCATGATACATAGGAAATATTGCGTCTTTCCATCCTGCAACTAAACTTAACGCGAAGTCTATACTAAATAAAAAATTAACGAACATTAACATTAAGAAATAAAATGTTCCCATCATTCCAATACGCATTTGTAAAGATTTCCATTGACTGTCAGTACCTATAAATCCTCGAGATAGTGATTTTCCCATTTTTTTTCTCCATCCAGTTCCATGATCTCTCATAGCTGCTAGATCTGGAATACTTGAAGAATATAATAATCCTAATCCACATAAAGTTAATCCAAAAATTGATAATGCAAACCAAACATGAGGGGAGTAATTAGTAGCTTCAAACCAAATTGAACGCCTTCTAGTTTCATCAACAATTAATGGAGGAAGTGCGAATATTAATGGTATAGATGCTAGTGCTGTTACTATACCTACGACTGAGAATAAACTGGCTATCCTAGTGATTGGTCTAACCCAATCTGCTTTAGCAATTGTAGGGGCAATAGCTACCATTGGAGCTGCAGCCGCAGTAGTAAGAAGGAAAGAAATTGTTGCTGCGTAGTAACCCCAAGCGGATTTATCTTCGAAACCATTAAGTATTTTTAATACTATTCCTATGATTCCTAATATACTTAAAATAGACAAAATCATAATGATTAATTTCATTTTTTTCGGAGCTATCATGGTAGTATTTATTAAATCCAGGGTAGCTTTTGAATATTTAGCGCTGTTTGTTTCTTGTGCCATTTTTAGTGATGTTTTCCTTCTTCATGATGAGTGCTTTCTTTTTTATCATGATCTATCTTAGCTAAATAAAATATATTCGGAGAAGTTTGTAGGTTGTTATCTAGTAAAGTGTAAGATCTTTTATCGTTTTTCATCCTAGAGACTTTACTGTTTTCATCTTTCTGATTTCCAAAAACAAGGGCATCTGTCGGGCATGCATCTACACATGCAGGAGAAATATCTCCATCTTTTAGTTCTTCATCGTTTTTCTTTGCATTTCTTGTAGTTCTTCTGATTCTTTGAATACACATTGTGCATTTTTCCATTATTCCTCTAGATCTTACAGTAACATCGGGGTTTAAATGGTTTTTTAAACTTTCTGGCCATTCTGGTTCCCAGTAATTAAAAAATCTTACTAGATAAGGACAACCATTAGCACAATATCTAGTACCAACACATCTGTTATAGACTTGAACATTTAAACCTTCAGTTGTGTGATAAGTTGCATAAACGGGACATACAGGTTCGCAAGGAGCATTATCACAGTGCTGGCAAAGAATCGGTATAAATTTTGCTTTTACATCTGGAAATTCTCCTTCCCAGTATCTTTCTACTCTTATCCACTCTATAGCTCTAGCATTTTTAAAATTCTTCTCTGTATTTATAGGGATGTTATTCTCAGACTGACAAGCTAAAACACAAGCTTGGCATCCTGTACACTTATCTATATCAACAGCCATTCCCCATTTAAATTTACTTTCTTTATTCTCTGTTACCATTTTTCCCTTATTATATTTTTTTTAAATTTATCTTTATTTAAATGTTTCTTCCATGTGTTCTTCATGTGCTTCGTGAAGAGCATCATCAGCAGTTTGGTTTGGCCCAACAGTCAGTATAGGAAAACCTGGTTCTACTGCTACTGCTCCGCCTGGAAGAGTACCTTCAAACTTAGCTATAGTTTTTGAATTTTCTGTTTTTTTGATTCTAACTGTGTTTTGAGCCCAAGAGAAAGTTTGAGATTTATTTAATTCAGTATGACATATCTTCAATACATTAGCTCCTTTTCCAGCCGCGTATCTTCCAGAGAACTTATGACCTAATCCTATAGGAACCCCAATTACTTTAGGGTGAACTGCTGGATGAGGAAAAATAGGAAGTTTAATTTTCCCTGTTGATGATATTAATTCTATAATATCTCCTTGTTCTAATTTAAGTTTTTCTGCTGTTTTAGGATTTATTTCTGCCCAAGTATCCCAAGCTATAGTAGTTATCGGATCTGGGATTCCCTGAGCCCAAGGGCTAGCCGCTGTTATTCCATCTAAAATAGTATTTGATAAAAATGGAACTAAATAAAATTCTTTATTATTTAAATCATTAAATACATTATTGTTAGAGACGTTAATACTTTTAAGTTTTTGAGTAGAAACATTATCATTTATTTTAGTATTAATATTCCACCATCCTCCTCTTGAAAGAACACCTTCTAAGAATTGTTTTTCATTGGATGCTATAATTGATCCTTGTCTATTTGTAGCTGTGGTTGAATAAAGCTTTGAAGTGAATTTTTCTATTAATTCTTTGTAATTTTTTATACCTAACATTGGATCTGAAAGAGAAATTAATATATCGTAAAAACTCTTTGAATCATAAATTGGTTTGGATTCTTTTCCTTTTGTAGGAGAATTTACTACAGGTTGCTGGAATAAAAATGTTTGGTATCCCATAAGTGGCTCAGGAATATCTACTCCCCAATCTTCTAGAGAATTATGCTCTGGAAGAATCAAGTCAGATGCTTCTGCTGTATCATCGAAAATTGATGTAAAACATACTTTTAATTTAATCGCATCTAACGCTTTTGTAAGATCATATGGGATACCATGAATAATATTTGATCCACGTAAAATCAGAAGATCTGTTTCTCCTGATTCCCATTTGAGTGTTTCTTTTTTCCATTCTTGGAGGTTATTTGCGTAAGAAGAATCAATAATTTTTATAGTAGGACTTTCTTCTGAAGGTTTAAATTCTTTTATAGGAGATTCTGGGTTAAAAATTATTCCTCCCTCAGATCCTACAGAATCAGTAAGATAATTTAAAGCGAAAACAATTGACATGCTTTCTGCGCTATTTTTATATCCTTCTAATGGGCCACCTCCGAGAAATAAAATTTTACCCTTTGACTCTTTAATTTTATTAATTTTATTTATTACATATTCAATATCTTTAACTGTTAAACCAGTTACTTGAGTGACATACTCATCTGTGAATGAGCTTAGGTCAATATCTCCAATTAAGTTTTTGAATTCTTTTATTTGATTTGATGAAGATAAATTGTTAGAGATGATGTGGTTTGCAATACCAAAAGCAAAAACCATTTCTGTGCCAGGAATGGGGCAAATCCATTTGTCAGCATTTGCTGAAGTAAGAGACATTCTGGGTTCTATAGATATTAATTTTCCATGATTTTGTTTTAATCTTCCAAATTTTGTTTTATATTGAACAGGTCCCCAAGTGCCTAAGAAATCTAATCCAAAAGAAATTATTAAATCGGAATCACCTATATCAAAATAAGGTAACCTGTCTTGATCAAAAACTGATTTCATTGTTTTATTCATCAAACCATTATTGATGGAGTCAAATTTCAGATGTTTTATGGAGTTAAAATCAGAAAAAGATTCTATTAGGCCAGCATTTAAACCTCTAATAGGTTTAGTAATTAATGTTGATTTACCTTTTGAATCATTTATTCCTTTCTCTAGAATTGAGATAGCAGTATCCCAAGTTATTGGTTTATGATCTCCGGTCTTAGTTTTTCTGTAAAGAGGAGTAGTAATTCTGTCAGGATGATAGAGCATTTGAAGATTCGTTTCAGAAACGACACTTTGTTTTCCTAAGGAATTAGGGAAATCTGGGTTGCCAGCAATTTTTTTGGCTCTTCCTTCCATTACTCTTACTAGAACACTTTCACCATAACTAGAAATTCCACATGAAGTTGCATACCATTGATCTTCACCTCTTACTAAATCTTCAGGCATATTCAATGGGCTCTCTACTATTAATTCTTCTTCTGGAACTCCGCATGCTTCAAAAATCACAGCTCCTGTTGCTGTAGCACCAAGAAGACCTAAGAATTTTCTCCTCGATAAATTGTTATTAGAAATAGAGCGATTTTTCTTTAATGATGACAAGTTTCACATCCTATTGAAGCTTCATTTGCTCTATGGCAAGCTACACATTGTCCCATTTTCAAAGGTTCTTTTTGAGTAACTTTTTCCATTTCAGCGATTTGTCCATGACATGTAGTGCAAACTTGAGATGCTTCTACTGTTCCATTATCTAAAATTTTAAAATCAGTTGATTTATTTTGTATAGCTTTTGGATTTGATGTCAAATATCTAATATGTGGTTCATGAACAAATCTAACATGATCAGGCATCCTATGAACTCTTTTCCATTTAATAGGACCTTTCGTTTTTTCAGACAATCCAAATTCTCTTAGTTTAGTTAATTCTTGACTTTCATTACTTCCTATTACTTTATGGCATGAAATACATAGCTCTACAGGAGGAACTCCAGCCCAAGCTTCTTTTGTTACAGTTTTGTGGCAATAAGTACAATCCATACCCAAACCTGTTAATGGCTCACCAGAATCATTTACTCTTTCATTTCCATAAATGTCTTTATATGGTTTTCCGGTTTTTGGAACAATCAATTTTCCTACTCCGGCATGAATAGTATGTGGAAAAGCAATAGGTTGATCAGGACTCTGATTGAATCCGAATACAGGGAGAGGGTTTCCAAACCATGCAGTAATAAGAAAAGCTGTTATAAAAGCCATTATAGCGTGAAATGCAAGACCTCCAAATGCTAAAAAAGGGATTAAAATTTTAAGCCATGTTGGAGTGTTTCTGTCTTTTTCTTTTAAAAACTCTATAAATTTATTAAACAATTTTCTCCTTATTGCCAAAACCTTGGATATAAATCACTTAAGAAAGTCATATTGTAAAAAGCATAAATAAATAAAATGATTTCTATAAAAAGAGTTCCAAATCCAAATAAATATAATGGAGCTCTGATTATTACCCATTTTCTGCTTATATGATGAGAGTCTACCGCTGATGGGATAATTGCATGAGCAATTAATAATGAACCTGCTGCTGCTGGTGCCAATAATAGGCAGATCCATAAAATTCTGAGGGCTGTTAAACGCATTAACCAGTCTGCTATATTTAATGTATTTGGATCCATGGAAAGATATTAATAATTAAAATATTTGATTTCTAAACACTATTTTTAATACAAATAGGAGAATATTATAAGGTCACTAGAATATCAATAATTTTCGTAATATTTTTTTTATAGTTAATTGTTAAATTTTGATATTAAATTAATTTTTGAGATCTAGCCTTGTTTTCCAGAATCTTTGTTTATAGAATCAACCTATAAATAAACTGATTTCAAAATAAAATTTCTTTATCAAATTGGGAGATATTGGGAAAATTTTATTGTTACGAATCTTTTTAAGATTATAATCACAGTATAGGAGTTCAAATATGAATGAATTTGATAGGAGAAGATTTCTTAAAACAGGATTTTTAAGTTTATCTGGATTATTAGTTGTTTTCTCGACTTTGAAGCCATTCAATTTGTGGTCTAAATTTTATGGAAAAAAAGATGGAGATTCTGTGTTTGTCCCAAGAGACTCGAATCACTAGAAAATTATTGATCAAATTGTAAAGGATAGAAAATGGATATTTCTAAAGAAAAATTAGTTTGGCTGTATGAAACGATGTATAGAATTCGTCGTTTTGAAGAAACAATGTTAGAGCAAACTTTTAAGGGCAATGCTATGGGAGTTACTCACAGTTCAGATGGTCAGGAAGCAGGACCTACAGGTGTATGTGCTCATTTAACTGAAAAAGACTGGATTGGGTCTACTCATAGAGGTCATGGTCACTGTATAGCAAAAGAATTAGATACTAAGAAAATGATGGCTGAAATAATGGGTAGAGCTACTGGACACTGTAAGGGTAAGGGTGGATCAATGCATATTGCTGATTTTTCTAAAGGAATGTTAGGTGCTAATGCAATAGTTGGAGCCAGTATTCCTCTTGCTGTTGGAGCAGCATTAACAGCAAAATATAAAGGTTTAGAAAATGAATCTATTGGAGTAGCATTTTTTGGAGATGGAGCTACAAGTCAAGGTATTCTTCATGAAAGTATGAATTTGGCTACAGTATGGAAATTACCTGTGTTATTTGTTTGTGAAAACAACCATTATGCAGAAGCAACTCCAGTTGAATACGCTGTTTCTATACTAGATATTGCTGATAGGGCTTCATCATATTCTATGCCGGGAGTTGTTGTTGATGGAATGGATGTTTTTGCAGTTTATGATGCTGCTGGAGAAGCTGTTAAAAGAGCAAGAAATGGAGATGGTCCTACTTTACTAGAGTTAAAAACTTATAGATATCATGGTCATTTTCATGCAGATGTTCCAGAAAATTACAGAACTAAGGAAGAAGAATCTGATTGGAAAGAGAGAGATTCCATTGAAACTTTTCAAGATAGAGTAATTAAAGCTAATCAACTTACAGATAAAGAATTAAAAGCAATCAGAGATGAAATTGATAACGAAATGATTGAAGCAGTTGATTTTGCTCTTAATAGTCCTATGCCAGACATGGATGAGTTGTATAAAGATGTATATGTTAACTATCCAAATTCAGTTTTAGCTCCTCAACAGAGAGATTAATAAAAATATAAATTATTATTAAAGGGAAAAAATGACTACACAAGAAGATACGAAAAATCCATTAGGTCCAGGATATGATGTTGCTGGTTCTGAAATGAGATATAGAGATTCATTCAATAAAACATTAAGAGATGAATTAAATAGAGATCCTGATGTATTTTTAATGGGTGAAGATATAGCAGGTGGTGCAGGAAGATTTGATGAAGACGGTAAACCTTTAGATGCTTGGGGAGGACCCTTTGCTGCTACTAAAGGTTTAATTCAAGATTTTGGACCTGATCGAATTAAAGATACTCCTATTTCTGAAGCAGGTTTTTTAGGTGCTGCTATAGGGTCAGCTCTTACTGGATTAAGACCTGTAGTAGATTTAATGTATTTTGATTTCGTTACTGTGGCTTATGATCAATTATTATCTAACGCTGCAAAAAGTAGATATATGTTTGCTGGTCAAACAAAAGTTCCTCTAACAATGTTTGCTAGATCAGGAGGTGGTACAGGTCATGCTGCTCAACACTCTGAGTCTTTTTATTCGATGTTAGCTCATATACCTGGATTAAAAGTTGTTGTTCCTTCAGATGCTTATAGTGTTAGAGGATTATTATCTGCAGCTATTAGAGATGATGATCCAGTTTTTGTAGTAAGTGATAAAAAACTTATTAACTTATCAGGTTTTGTTCCAGATGAAAATTTTGCTATTGAACTAGGAAAAGGAAGATATTTAAGAAAAGGTTCTGATGTTACTCTTGTAGGTATGTCATATACTTCTGTTTTATGTAAAGAAGCAGCTGAAAAACTTGCTGAAGAAGGTATAGATTGTGAAGTTGTAGACCTCTTAAGTCTTTCTCCTTTAGATGAAAGTATTTTAATAGAATCAGTGTCTAAGACTAATAGACTTATTGTCGTCGATGAAGATACTCCTAGATGCAGTATGGCATCAGAAGTAGCTGCAATTGTCGCTGATCAAGCTTTTGACTATTTAGATGCTCCAATAAAGCGAGTTACTGGTCCACATACTCCGGTTCCATACAATAAAGCTTTGGAGACAGCATTTATGCCAGATTCTAACGAAATAATAATAGCAACTAAGAAACTTTTAGATCTCTAATCTAAGTATATTTAGATCAGTGGGGGATATTATGGAAAAGTTACTAAAGATAGGTTATATCGGTGCTGGTGCAAATACAGTAAAACACCATATACCTAAAATTCAATCTCAAGATGGAGTAGAAGCTTATGCAGTATCTAATAGGTCAATAGATTCATCAAAACGGGTAGCTGAAAAATTTGGAATTAACAAAATTTATTCAAATTGGAAAGAATTATTAAATGATGATGAAATTGATGCAGTTTGTATTGGTACATGGCCGTATATGCATTCAACTTTAACAATTGAATCATTGAAGGCAGGAAAGCATGTTCTTGTTGAAGCTCGTATGGCAATGAATTCTAAAGAAGCAAAAGAAATGGAAAAATTTTCTAAGCAAAATCCTCAACTAGTTACTCAAGTTGTTCCAGCTCCACATACATTACCTTATGATTTAACAATTATTGACTGGATTAATAATGAAATGGGGGACTTATTGTTTTTAGATATGAGAATAAATTCAGGAGAATTTCCTGAGTTTAATTCTGAAATTCATTGGAGAAATAATAGAGATTTATCTGGAAACAATATCATGCATATGGGAATTTGGTATGAGGCTGCAATGAGATGGTTAGGGCCTGCTAGCTCTGTAAATACTTCTGCTCAGGTAGTTGTCAAGAGAATGAAAGAAGGGCCTGATCTTAGAGAAATATCAATTCCTGATCACCTTGAAATAATTGGATCAATGACTGTAGGAGGTAAGTATCACTTTACTCATAGCAATGTTCTTGGTGGTGCTCCTATTGCAGATGTTTGGATTTATGGGACTAAAGGGACATTACATTTTTATGATAATCAATTGTCCTCTGAAGCTTCATCTGATAATAGCTTTGCCATGGAAATTGAAGTTACAAAACCTCAACAAAAAATGAAATGGGAAAAATTAAATATAAATTCTAATAATGTAGGGTCATGGAGAGTAGAAGAAGAATTTGTTAATGCTATTCGTGGCAAAGAAGATATTACTCATACTTCATTCAAAGATGGTGTAAAATATATGGAATTTACAGATGCAGTAAGAATGAGTTGGGAAAATACTAGAGAAGTAACACTCCCTCTGCATTGAAGAGGTAATTTTGGGAATAATAGATTTAAATGCTGATGTAGGGGAATCTTTTGGTAATATGACCTCTGGTCTTGATAATGAAATTGTACCTTTTGTTACTTCTGTAAATATCGCTACGGGTTTTCATTCTGGAGATCCTAATTGGATGCATAAAACAGTAAAATTAGCTGAAAATTCAAATGTTTCTATTGGAGCTCATCCTTCTTATCCAGATTTGATGGGATTTGGAAGAAGAGATATGAGTTTTGAGGATTGGGAAATTGTTAATTTAATTAAATATCAAGTTGGAGCTTTGCTACAATTTACTAGGGATAAGAAAATTCAACATGTTAAACCTCATGGTGCATTGTACAATAAAGCGTCAAGAGATGAAAAAGAAGCTAGAGCGGTGGTACAAGCGATCAAAGAGATTGATTCAGAGATAATCCATGTTGTTCTTTCAGGATCAATTTGGGAAGAGGTTGCTAAAGAATCTGGGGTTAGAATTGCAAGAGAAGCTTTTGCTGATAGAGCAATTACTTCAGACGGAAAATTAGTTTCTAGAAATGTTAAAGGTTCTGTGATTACCCAAGAAGAAGAGATAGTGAAAAGGGTAATAAAATTGGCTAAGACTGGAACAATGGATTCTATTGATGGTGATTCTGTGAAAATTTCTGCAGAAACTTTATGTCTTCATGGGGATAATAAGAGTTCTGTTGGGTTAGCTTCAGTGATAAGGAAAGAGTTAGAGAGATCAGGAATCCAATTGAGCCCTATGAATACATTTGTGAAATAATACATTAATGAACTCTTTTTTAATCAAAAATATTGGAGACAGATCTATATCTGTGTATTTTGAGAATATAATTTCACCAGAAATTAACTTAAATATTCATGAGATAGTAGAAAGAATAAATAAAGATAAACAATCTTGGTTGGTAGATGTTGTTCCAACATATAATTCATTTTCAGTAGTTTTTGACATAAATTTGATCCAATCCCAAGAAGTAAGAAATTATATTTCAGAAGTTTTGATTTCAAAAAAATTTCAGGAATTAGTTAATGAAAATCAAACTATTATTAATATTCCAGTAAAATATGGAGGAGAAGAAGGACCTGATTTAGAGGATGTTGCTAATTATTGCAATTTATCTTCTGATGAAATTGTTAAAATTCACTCATCTACCCTTTATTTAGTATATATGACTGGTTTTTCTCCTGGTTTTCCATATTTAGGAGAATTAGATAAAAGAATCCATTGTCCGAGATTGAAAAAACCTAGAACTAGAGTGTTCTCAGGTTCAGTTGGATTAGCAGGAAGCCAAACGGGAATTTATTCTATAGATTCTCCAGGTGGATGGAGGATAATAGGGAAGACACCAATGAAATTATTTGATT
This sequence comes from Chloroflexota bacterium, assembly GCA_002721615.1. Lineage (GTDB taxonomy): Bacteria > Chloroflexota > Dehalococcoidia > Lucifugimonadales > Lucifugimonadaceae. The sequence continues at coordinate 58,058 of PBKW01000012.1, read as the reverse complement.
TAAAAAAGAAAAATCCATTTCCTGTAATTCCTGGAATGAAAGTAAAATTTTTTAGTGTAGATTTGAAAGAATATAAAAATTTAGAAAAACAAATCATAGAAGAAAATTTTTTAGGTTTTGAGATAAATAATGTCAAATAAATGTTTTCAAGTATTAGATGGAGGATTCTTAACTACTATTCAAGATCTTGGAAGGTTTGGTTATGCATCAAGAGGTGTGTCTAAATCAGGCCCCTCAGATTTAAATTCATTTAAAGTAGCTAATTTTTTGTTGCAAAATGATTTGAACTCCTTGGCATTAGAAATTTCATATGGTTTAGCAAAATTTTTAGTTCTTAGACCAATAACAATTTCTATAACAGGTGCAAATTTAAATCCTCTTCTTAATGGTAATAAAATTCCAATGTGGAGAACTTTGAATTTAAAAAAGAATGATGTTCTTTCATTTGGGTCTTCTAATATTGGATTTAGGAGTTATGTTGGTGTATCTGGTGGAATAGATGTTCCATTAGTTCTTGGTTCTGGTTCTACTCATTTAGCATCAGGTATAGGAGGTTTTTTGGGAAAAAGTTTAAAGAAAGATGATTTAATTTCGTCTTATCCTGTGACAGAAAAAAAGAAAATGTTAATGTATCTTGGAGAAAAGAATGAAGGTTCAAAAAACATTACATTACGAGTTATACCCGGTCCACAAGAAGATCATTTTTCTTCAGATGTTGTAGATACTTTTTATTCTGAAACATTTAAATCCACTGAAAAACTAGATAGAATTGGTATTGCATTAGATGGCACTGAAATTCCTACCAAAACTGGTAATCACGATATAATTTCAGATTTCACTCCTGAAGGATCTATTCAGGTACCTGGTAATGGAAAACCTCTAATTCTTCTTTCAGACTGTCAAACAACAGGAGGTTATCCGAAAATAGGTGTTGTTGCTAGTATAGATTTGCCTAAATTAGGTCAAATAGGAACTAAAGATTCAATAAAATTTGAAAAAATAACTATTGAAGAGGCTGAAAAACTATACAGAATCAGTAATGGAGGAATTTCAGAGAACGATATTTCAGAAATTGTGATAAAAGAATATTCAATTGATATTATTGATTCAAAATATGATGTTAAATTATATAAAAATTCTGAGGAAACTTTTGAGGATTTTTCAGTAACTGTTAACGGAGAATATATAGAAATAGAAGAAGTAATTGATTATTTTCACTAGGATTAATTAAGGAAATTATGGATTTTAAATTAATACAAGATGGTTTAAATATTTCGGCAATAGGTTTAGGGTTTGTTTTCTTAGTTTTGTTCATCTTGACTTTTTTTGTGTTGCTATTAGTTAGAATTGAAGATTTTTCAGAAAAAAGAAAATCTAAAAATCTAAAAAATCAAATCAATGAAGATCAAGAGAATTTAGAGAATGAAGAAAATGGTTTTTATAAAGAAATTCATATGGCAGCAGCAGCAGTATTAGCATTAGAATTGGATAAAAGAGAAAATAATACCAAGAATATTGTGAATATTAATAATAAAACATCTTCATGGACGTATTATTCAAGAACTCGCCAATTACTTTCTAGAATGGGAGATAATAAGTGATGGAAAAAGAAATTCATATCGCAGCAGCGGTAGCAATATCATTAGCATTGAATGATAGAACAATCAAAACTAAGAGTATTGTTAGTACTAATAATCAAATATCTTCATGGACGTATTATTCAAGAACTCGCCAATTTTTTTCTAGAATGGGGGCTAAGCGATGAAAAAATATAATGTAGTAATTAATGGCAAATCATTTGAAGTAGAAATATTAGATATTGAATCTGGAGAAGCTAAAGTTAAAGTTAATGGTGTTGAAATCAACGCTGATATACATGAAAATAAGAAATTCGAAATTTCTGATGAGAATAATGAACTTCAGATTTTAGATAAAAATAATGATGACAATATTGTTGAAGAGAATATTCAAGAGAAATCATTTGTTCCCACAAGTCATCCTGAATCTGATGATTCAGATGGAACTATAAAAGCGATGATGCCAGGAAAAATTATTAATGTAAATGTTTCAATAGGTGATCAAGTAAAACAAGGAGACTTAGTTTGTGTAATGGAATCTATGAAGATGGAACAAAATATTTTGGCAGATATAGATGGAGAAGTTCTAGAGGTAAATGTTAAACCTGGGGATTCTGTAGAGCATAGTGCGATTTTAATTAAATTGGGTTAAAAGAGGAATCTTGTTTTTTTTAGAGAGTTTATTAGAAGGAATCGAAGCATTATGGGTTAATCCTAAAATGATTATAATGTGGTTAATTGCTTTTATATTATTATTTGTTGGTATAGCTAAAAAGAAAGAACCTTTACTTTTAATACCGATTTCATTTGGAATTTTATTGGCTAATTTACCTTTAGGAGAACTTATAAAAGAAGCTTCTCAAGGAGAATCTCCAGGAATACTACTTTTTTTTCAGAAATATGGATTGGAAACTGATTTATTACCTTTATTAGTTTTCTTGGGTTTAGGAGCATTAACCGATTTTAGTCCTGCTATATCAAACCCTAAAACTTTGATACTTGGTGCAGGAGCTCAAGCTGGTGTATTTGTAGCAATGATTGGATCTCTTTTATTGGCGACAGTTGGGATTTTTGATTTTGGGCTTCCTGAGGCGGCATCGATTGGAATTATAGGAGGAGCTGACGGGCCTACCACAATTTTTATATCTACTAGAATGAGAGAACTTGGAAATAGTTTACCCAATGTAGATGTACAGGATATTGTTGGCGCTACTGCAGTTGCTGCTTATTCTTACATGGCTTTAGTGCCAATTATTCAACCTCCTATAATTAAAATGTTAACAACCAAGTCTGAACGTCAAATTAAGATGGAGTATTCACCTAAAGAGGTTTCTAAAAGAGCAAAAATTCTTTTTCCGATTATTTGTACTTTAGTAATTAGTATTCTTGTTCCTAAGGCATCTCCTTTAGTAGGAATAATGATGTTTGGAAATTTGTTAAAAGAATCAGGAGTAGTGCCTAGGCTTTCAAATACAGCTCAAAATGAATTAATGAATATTGTTATAATTGTTTTAGGTTTAGCAGTAGGGGGAACAATGCCAGGAGATGTATTTTTACAATGGCAAACTATAGGAATATTTATCCTAGGCTTAATTGCTTTTGCTGCTGCAACAGTAGCAGGAATTATTCTTGCGAAGATTATGAATTTATTTTTTAAAAACAAAATTAATCCTATGATAGGTGCGGCTGGAGTCTCTGCTGTTCCCATGGCTGCTAGAGTAGTTCAAGAAATGGCAGAGAAAGAAAGGCCGGGAAATTTTATACTAATGCATGCTATGGGCCCTAATGTTGCTGGAGTAATAGGTACTGCTACTGTAGCAGGTGTCCTTTTAAGTGTAGTTCCAAAATTTCTTGGTTCTTAACAATAAAATATAGTTTTAGGATAAAAAATGGAAACAAAAACTTTTTTTAATGGCGTTTTCCCCATTCTTAGTACACCTTTTGATGAACAAGGTAAGATAAATTTTGGAGATTTAACTAGACAAGTAGATTGGAATTTAGAAGTAGGAGTTCATGGTATTGGAATAGCCATGGCCAGTGAGATTTTTAAATTGTCCGAACAGGAACGTGATCAGGTATTGAGTACAGTTGTAAGAGATGTAAAAGGTAGAGTGCCTGTAGTTATGAATACAGGTGCTGAAGGAACATTTTTATCAATTCAATATTCAAAAAAAGCTGAAAGTTTGGGTGCAAATGCTTTAATGATTAGACCTCCTATTCTAATGGGTGTACATCCTTCAGAAGTAAATGATTTTTTCATTCAAATTGCTAAAGAAGTGAATGTACCAATATTTATGCAAGATCAACCGGATGCACAAATTTCCCCACAAATGGCTATTTCTTTGTCTCAAGAGCATGAGAATTTGTGTTATGTGAAATGTGAAACTCAGCCAACTGTCCCTAGAGTGAAAGAAACCATTGACAAATTATCATCTCAATCAAAATTAATTGTTTTTGGTGGTGCTGGTGGAATGTTTATGTTAGAAGAAATAAAAGCTGGTTCAGTAGGAACGATGCCAAATGGATCTATGTCAGATGTTCTTGTTGAAATTTGGAATTTGTGGGAAGAAGGAGATCGAATAAGTGCTGAAAAGAAATTTAGTGAAAACACAAATTTATTAAGGTTATCTATGCAAAGTTTAGGGATAGCAAATTGGTTGAATAAGTATATTTTAGTCAAAAAAGGAGTTATTAAGAATAGTTTTCCAAGGTCTCCTTCGTTGAAACCCGATCATGATCAGTTTATGCAAATAGACAGACTATTTGAAAATCTCATTTGATGGATATTGATGTTTTTCAAATCATTATCCTGATTATTGTTACTGGAATAGTAGGATACATTGGAGGTTTGGTCGGAATGCCTTTAGGACCGCTAAGGTTGTTCTTTTTTTTAATTTTAGGAATTCCACCTTTAGTTGCAATTGGAACAAATCTTGCTGTAAGTTTTATATCTGTGATAAGTGTTATTTGGCCTCATGTAAAAAACTCAAATATAGACTATAAAGTGGCATTTTTATTTGGTGGATTTAGTCTATTGGGTTCATTTTTAGGGGGGGTAATCAGCGAAAATGCTCCAATGGAAATATTAATTTGGCTGATAACTTTTTTCTTATTTATTTCTGCTGTTTTGATACTTCAAAGTGTTCATTTTAAAAAAAAGAAAATAGAAACAACTCAATCGATTAAATTTTTTAATAAGAATATTTTTAAATATACAATTTCAAATTTTTTGGGAATGTTGATTGGACTATTTGGTGGAGCGACTGGTTTAGTATTGGGAGCTTTAAGATATCCTATTTTAATCAATTATTTAAATATATCTGCTAGAAAAACTTCAGGAACTAATTCCATGATTAATTTGTTTGTTGCTGTTTTTGGTTTATCGGGACATGGATTGATTAGTGGGATAAGTGGAAATAGTCATTTTGATTTTAAAATTTTTATGCCCTTAGCTGTTGTTGTATCCTTAACTAGCTTTTGGGGCGCTAAATCGATAGGTAAATTCTCCGAAATTTTTCTATTAAAACTATTATATGTAACATTATTAGTAATGACTTTAGTAATGATTTTGAGACAATTTTTTTAATTGGAGAAAAAGATGGGAAAAATTTCAGGTAGTAATTTGATAATAAAATGCCTAAAAGCTGAAGGTGTTGAAACTATTTTTGGGATTGCAGGAGATCATTTTCTACATTTATTGGATGAAATGATAGATCATGAGTTTAATTTGATTGATGGTAGACATGAAGCAGCTTCAGTACATATGGCTAATGCTTACTCTAGGTTGTTGAGAAGACCTGGTGTAGTAATGTCTACAACTCCAGGTCATGCTAATGCTATTGCAGGCCTAGCTAATGCTCTTCACTCTGAGGCACCAGTAATAAATATTGCAGGTTCTGCTGTTTCTACTAACTTGGGTAGAGGCGCTATGCAAGAATTTGATCAAGTAGGCACAGCAAAGCCAGTAACTAAAGGTTCTTGGGAAATTCAATCAATTGAAAGAATACCTGAAATTATTTCACTAGCATTTAGAACAGCAATGAGTGGAAGAAGAGGCCCTGTACATATCACTATTCCTGAAGATATTCAGACAGGAATGGTTGATGAGAAAGAGTTTGATAGATATTACGGTAATTTAGATAGTCAGAATTATTCGATTAATTGTGATCAAAAATTAATAAATAGAGCTTTAGATATTTTAAATAGAGCGAAAAAACCTGTGATTATAGCTGGCGCTGGTGCGGGAGCAACGGTAAATCCAAAAATTCTAGAAGATTTTGTGAATATTTCTCAAATTCCTATATTTACTGTAGATCATGCAAGAGGATTGATTCCTGATAATCATGAATTTTCTTGTGGTTTAGGCTACATTCCTTTAAATAAAGCATTGCAGAGAATTAAAGAATCTGATGTGGTTTTATTATTAGGTGAAAGATTGGATTACAGATGGGGGTATGGAGGTAATCCTCCTTTTAATGATAGTGTGAAACAAATAATTATTGATCCTGATCCTAGTTTAAACAATAGATCTAGAAAATTTGAGTTAATAATTTGGTCAGATGTAGGCCCTGCAATTAATGATCTTTGTGAAAAATCAAAAAAATATAAATGGAATAATTTTGATTGGGCTAAATCATTAAAGCTTTCTTTAAATAAACATAAAGAAGAGATGAAAAAATTAGCTATAGGTAATAATCCAATGCATCCAATGTTAGTAAGTAAAACATTATCTGAATTAATTGATGATGAAACTATTGTAATAATGGATGGAGGAGATTATTGTCATTATTTTCGAGCATATTTAGAAGCAAATAATCCTAATTTATGGTTATATGTGAGTAGTTTTGGGATGATAGGCGCTGCTCTTCCTTATTCTATAGGTGCTCAAGTTGCATTTCCAGATAAAAAAGTAATATGTGTCGTTGGGGATGGATCATTAGGTTTTCATGCGATGGATATTGATACTGCTGTTAGGCATCAATTACCAATTACTATAGTAGTAGGAAATAACAGTTTATGGGGAATAGATTATCAAATTCAGAAAGGTATATATGGTAGAACTGTATGGACAGAATTAGAGCCTACAAGATATGATTTGGTTGCTTCAGGAATGGGAGCAAAATCTAAAAATGTGTCTAACTTTTCTGAGTTGAAATCATCTTTAAGTGAAGCTTTGAATTTTAATGGTGTTTCTTTACTAAATATTGAAGTAGATAAAGTGGGAAGTCCAGTAGCTGAAGCTGCAATTAGTAGAAAATTTGGATCACATAGTTAAGGAGTATTATGGCTGTATATAAACAATCTAAAATGAATTTTAAAGAATTATTTCCTGGTATTATTGTAAGGCCAGTATGGGGTGAAAAAATAATGATGATGCTTGTAGATATAGCTCCTAATGCAGAAGTTCCTCTTCACTCTCATCCCCATGAGCAAGCAGGAAGGGTTTTATCAGGATCTTTTTGGTTATCTATAGATGGGAAAGACTTTCTTCTTCAAGAAGGAGATCATTATGTTATTCCTAGCGGAGTAATGCATAGTGCAAAGGGTATTGATACCCCTTCACTTGCATTAGATATATTTAATCCCCCTAGAGAAGAATATAAATTTTAGTTTATTTCTTAGTTTCCCAGAAAATTTCACCAATTTCTTCTAGAGAAGCTTTGAATTGTTTAGCTTTTTCCATATCAACATTTTGTTTTACTTGTGAACCTAATTGACAAGCTTTCCAAACTTTCTCATGAAGATCAGGATATTCTTCTAAATGATTATCTTTAAAATAATCTGTCCATATAATAAGAATGTCGTCTTTCGCCTTTTTTGCGTGAGTTTCTTTTACAGTTATATATCTTGAGAGAGAATTTTTTGCAGACAAACTATCATCATTTTGTTTTTCCAGAATTAGTTCAGTCATTCTAATACATGTCTGGGCAGCCTGGATTGCATCATTGGGGTCATAGATTCCACATGGAATATCGCAATGAGCATATGCTTTATCTAAGATAGACAATTTGTTCATTAATTTAGTTAAATATCTAGAGAATATCATTAGAACTCCTATGGTTCAGGTTAGAATTATCAATAAATCAAATGTATCAACATATTTATAAGTATGCAAAATAAATTTTTTTTAAAAATTCTATCATTAATTTCAATTTTTAAGGTTCGTTTTTTTAGAGTTATAGATGACAGTATGTATCCAATTCTTAAGGATAATCAATTAATTATTGTTAATACATCTATATTTCAAAAAAGAAAAATAAAACGAGGTGATATAGTGATTTTTAAAGTTAAAGGTAAAAAAATAAAGTATATTAAACGAGTAGTAGCTATTCCAAAAGATAAAATTATTGTTGATTCAAAAGGTGTAAATGTTAATGACTCAGACTTTTTTCAACACAATTTCTTTGGAGAACATAAATCAAAATCCTTCTATTTATTAGAAGATCAATATTTTGTTTTGGCTGAAAATAGAAATGTTTCTTCAATGTTTGATAGCAGATCTCTTGGAGTGATCAGTTCTTCTGAAATAATTGGAAAGGTAGTGAGAGTTTAATGATTTATTCTTCTTGTCCGGGTTTAGAAAGATTTTCCTGGGATTTTTTGTCACCAAAGATTATTACGTAAATATATGCAGCTATTAATGCACCTGCAATCGGACCAACCCAATAAACCCAATGTGAACTCCACCATACGGCTTGTTCAGGAAGTCCAGCAGGCGGAAATAGTTTTGTAGTTAAAGCTGGGCCAAAGCTTCTAGCTGGATTCATACTAGCGCCCGTGAATGGTATAGCTACTAAGTGACCTAATATGATCATGAAACCTATAGCGAATGGAGCTAATTTACTTAAGCCCCTTTTATCTACTGCAGTGGCAAAAATTATGAATACAAGTAAACCTGTGAGAGTTCCTTCAATGATTAAAGTTCTTGGAATAGACCAGGCAGGATTATGAACTCCTAATGCAGGAGTAGATAATGCTTTTGACCATATTAAACTTGCTGTGAAAGCTCCTAGTATTTGAGAAAATATATAGATTAATGCTTTTATCCAATGAAAATTACCCGTTAAAGATAGGGCAATCGTTACTGCAGGATTTATATGTCCACCTGAAATTCTTCCTATAGCAATTATAGCTATTGTGATTCCTATTCCATGAGCAAGAGCAATAGCTAAAACTGCACCATTATCTATACTTCCCTGTCCTATGGAAATAACTGTAGCAATGCTTCCTAGTCCAATAAAAACAAACAAAAAAGTTCCTAGTAATTCAGCAAATGCTTTTGTCCAAGTATCTTTATTTCTTAATATATCCATAATTAGTATTTAAATTGATAACAGTAGTTTAGCATTTTATAAAGATTTCAGATATCTTAATAAATCCTCTGCACTTTTTCTTCCACTTATTGCAGCACTTTCCATTGTTGAAGGCCATTCAGTGTCAGTCCAATCTCCAGCGAAAAAAAGATTTTTTAATGGAGTAGAATTTTTTGGTCTTAATTTATAAGATCCAGGTAATGTTCTGAAGGTTGCTTTTGGTTGATTTACAATTAAAGTTTGTTTAATTTTTACTCTAGAATTTAATTGAAGTAATTTATAAATTTCTTTTGAGAAAATTGAAATCATTTCTTTTCTATCATATTTTATCCATTTCCATGCTGAGCTAAGAGATATTACTAAATGTTGTTTGTTTTGATCTTGATATTCTCTGATTTTTGATACATTAAATACCCATTGAATAGGACTATCCAAAACAGAAAAATATAATTCATCAGTAATTTTTTCAGAAAACCAGAAATGTATACAAACAATCGGAGAATATTCTAATTGAGAAATATTATTAATTATTGGTGTAATTTTAGAAGTTTTTTTGAAAAGATTTTTGATTTCAAAAAAGGGAATTGTGCTAATAATAAAATCAACCTTTATTTCAGTATTATCTGACAATTCTATTTTAGTAATTTTATTTTTTTCTTCAGAAATATTATTAACTGTTTTTCCTTTTATTAATTTGGAATTCGTTTCTTTTAAGATATTGTTAAAGTTTTTTTCTACTAAAGATGAAAGATCTGTTTTAGCTAATCCAAATGCAGTTAATCTAGGTTTTAATATGGAATTTTTTATACTTAATATTGCTATAAATGAACTCATGTTTTCTAGTTCATCATTTAAAGCAGGTTTAAGAAATAATTCCCAAAAATATTTATTCGTTTCACTGGTTTGATGGTGTTTTTTTAACCAAGTTCGAAAATCAGTTGAATCTAATTTTGTTAAATTTTTAAGGAATTTTATAATTATAAGAGCATAAATTATTCTAAACTTTCCTATATATGAAATATGTCTGAATTTAAAAAGGCTCAAAAATAAAGAAATACTATTTGATTCACCAGAAAATTTTAAGTGATGTCTTTTGTTATTCTTATATATTGGAACGTTGATTGATTTTTCTAAAATTACTTGATTAAATACGTCTAAATTTTTAAGAAATTTTATATATTCTGAACAATTTTGTGTAAATATATGCTGTCCATTATCAATTTTTTCATTAGATTCACGGTTCTGAAAAGAAAATGCTCTTCCTCCAAGAGATAATTTTTTTTCAATTAATATTACTCTTAGACCTTTTTTTATGAGTATTAGAGTAGCAACTAATCCTGCTATTCCTCCACCAATTACAACAACTGATTTGTTCTTATTCAAATTAGATTCCTTTTAGGTGATTATTGTAATTTTCTCATATCTCTTCCCAAATAAAGATCTAGTAATGATGTAAAGAGAATCTTATATTTAGAAATTTTTGAAATTTTGATTTTTTTTGTTATGGTGTCAAATTCTTTCTTTTTTATTTCTTTCACGATTTTATTTCCTCCTTTCAAAAACAATGATATTGGAAATTGATCTTTCCTTTTAAGTTGAAGAAATATATTTAATCCTTCTTGGAAAAACTTTTCTGTTCTTTCAATTTCAAATTTTATTAAATTTCTTATTTCAGGTGAAATAATAGATTTCTGAAAGTCTGTTTTCTTAACTTTATGATATTTCATATCTTCTTCAGGAATATAAATTCTTCCTTTTTTTAAGTCTTCTGAAATATCTTGGCAAAAATTAAGTAGTTGTAGTCCAGTGCATATTTTATCTGATGATTTAATGATTTCAGTATTGTTGTAACCCATAATTTGGAGAATTAATCTTCCTACAGGATTAGCAGACAATGTACAATAATCCTCAAGTAGCCTGAAATTTTTATAACTTTTTACTATTTGATCTTGCCTATTAGCATCAATAATTTTTATGAAATTATCAGGTGGTATATCAAAACGCTTGATAGTAATAGATAAAGCTTTGAAATAGGGATGATTTACTTTATTATTTTTATAACAGTTAATTAATAATCGTTCCCATTCGTCTAAGGATTTTAATATATTTTCTTTTTTATTATTTGATTCATCACCTATATCATCTGTAATCCTACAGAATGCATATATTGAAGAAAAAAAAGGCAATAGATCTTTTCTGATTAGTTTGCTCCAGACAGTGAAATTTTCATAATGATTTTTTGCTAAGTTGGAACACTTTTCAAAGGATTCTTTTTCTTTTTTGTTCAATAATAATTTATCCATGTGTACCATTATTGTATTTTAATGCTGGAAGAAAATTCTTTTCCAAATAATTTAATAAATTTATTTAAACTTGACCGTGAAACTTTTAGTTTATTGTTAAAATTAGATCTAGAAAAAATTTTTATTTTATTTATGATTTTTTCATTTGGAGAATAATCTAAGTCTTTCATTAAATCAGAATTATTTTCATTAATATAATTTAAAATTGAAGTAATTGATATAAATGGAATTTTGTGTTTTTCAGCATATTTTCCTATAAAATACCCAGTATTATCTATGGATAAGATATCTTTTCTAGTATTTATCCATTTTTTAAGTTTGTCTGTACGAAAATTATTAGCTACAGAAATCGATTTTCCAACATGAAAGTCGATGTTTCCAAGATAACAAGACTTTCTTGAAATATTAAAAAGTTCATTGTTAACATTGTTAGAAAATTTTATATCATTAAGATCCCATTCAATAGGATATCCAAATAAATTACCTATTGATGTTGAAATTATAATATGACCATGAGTGGCATTCTCAGAAGTTGAATCAGAAAATCCAATGTTGATTAAGTAATGGGTCTTAATATTTTTTTCTAACCAATTTAATGCTACTAATGATCTTGATTCACCAGATCCAGTAATTAAGAAATTGATTTCGATGTCAGAAAATTCAGGAATATATCCTTGAAAACATAATATTTCGCCTGGACAATCTATAGTGTTAAAATTGTAAGAGAGAAAATCAACAATTACTTCATCAATGTGAGTGCTAACAAATGTTATCATGAGTGCCTTCCGGATAAATATGTTCCTAATTCTTGAAAATCAATTTTAAATGAATTAGAGATATTTAAGTCGTCTATAATTTTTTCACCTTCTGACCAATATTCCTTTATTAGTTCTTGGCAATATGTTTTACTTCCCGCTTCATTTAATATATCTATAACGTGATTTACCTCAGAATCTGAAATAAATTCTTGTGAAAGAAAATCATGGATTTTTTTTGATATAGATGAGTTTTGATGAGTTAATCCATGAATAATTGGAAGGCTTTTTTTCTTTTTTTTGATATCTGAACCTATCGGTTTTCCAGTATCGTCTGTTCCCCAAATACCTAAGACATCATCTCTGATTTGAAAAATGTTCCCTAAAATTTTTCCTAAAGAAGAGAATTTAGATTTTAAGGAATCATCATTAAAATTCGAAGTTAAGACTCCCAATATTATTGAGCATTCCAGTAAAGTGCTTGTTTTGAGGTGAATCATTCTTAAATATTCAGGAATTGATATATTAATTTTAGATTCGTATTGGATATCTAGAAACTGTCCCTCCATCATTTTTAGATATGAGAATGTTAGAAGTTTTTGAGTTTTATTGATCATTTTTAATGGTAATTTTTCGTTTGTTAAATTGCCAATTTCTAGATTTCCTAAAGTTAATAATGCATTTCCTGACACAATAGCTGAAGGAATTCCCCAAATTGCCCATAAACTAAGTCTATGTCGTCTGAATTTATCTTGATCTTCTATATCATCATGAATAAGAGAGAAATTATGGACAAATTCTAAAGCTACTGCTGCCTTTAAACTTATTTTCAAATTCCCATTTAAAGAATCTGATGTTAATAAGCAAAGAGATGATCTAAGGATTTTTCCAGTGTAATTATTTGCTCGGTTTCCATTTATATCAGTCCATCCTAGAAAATATTTTAAATAATCATATATTTGTAGATCATGTCCTCTAAAAGCATTTTCCATGTTTTTAGATATATCTTCGTAATATCTATTTAAAAAAGAAGGAGGTTGATTTAAGTGCATTTTTTATATTTATAATTTTTATTTATTTTAAATAATAAGAATCTTTTACAAAAGTTGAAATAGATGATAGTTATTAGTTAATAAATATGATAATATTATTATTAGATATTTTATAATTATATTGTGAGATTAAGTGACTAGAGATTATTATAGCATTTTGGGTGTTAGTAAAAATTCTAATAAGAAGGATATTATTTCTGCATTTAGGAAATTAGCTAGAAAATTTCACCCTGATGTTAATAAAAAAAATTCTTATAACGAGCAAAAATTTAAAGAAATCAATCAGGCATATCAAGTTCTATCGGATGATAAAACTAGGAAAGATTATGATGATTTTGGAAATAATTGGTTACATGCGGATCAAATAAGATCTAATGGTATTAATAATTCTTTTAAATATAAGAAAGATCTTGATAGAGATTTTTTCTCATTTAATGATTTTTTTAATTTTAATAATAGTTCTAAATCTAATTTTGAAAATAGCAATTCCCATAAAATAGAGATTCCAGTTACTTTAAAAGATTTATGTTTTGGAACAAAAAAAATCATAACTATAAAAGAAAAAATTAATTGTGATAAATGTAATATTGATGAAAAATTTCAATCTATAAAATGTACATTTTGTGATGGATCTGGCAAGACATTAAAATCTAAAAATATTGAATTTAAAATTCCTAAAGGAATGAAAAATGAAGGAATAATAAAATTACGAAGACCGGATTCAAAAGTTATTAATATTGTTATTAAAGAAGTTAAAGAAAATAATTTTGTTAGAAAAAATAATGATTTGTTTACTAAAGTTAAAGTTGATTATTTAGATGCTATTTTAGGTGGTGAAATTATTGTGGATACATTAGATAAACCTATTAGTTTAAAAATTCCTGCAGTTACTAAAAATTTGACACTTTTTAAAATTAAAAATAAAGGTATGCCAGAATTAAATTCTAATAACATAGGTTCATTAATTGTAGAAATTAATATTTCTATTCCTTCAGAAATTTCTAATCACGAAAAGGATATTTTAGAAAAACTAAGAATTTCTAAGAGAGGTAATGATGCACTTTGATTATGATGAACCTTGTTATGCTATAAGTGTCACTGCTAGATTTATAGGAGTTCATGTTCAAACTTTGAGATATTATGAAAGAGCAGGTTTAGTTAGACCGAAAAGATCTAATGGTAATACTCGGTTATATTCTAGAAAAGATGTTGATAGATTACTTCAGATAAAACAATGGATAGAAGATTTAGGAGTTAATTTAGCTGGAGTAGAAATTATTGAGCGTCTCAATGAAAGAGTTTTTGAATTAGAGAATCAAGTTCAAGATTTAATTAAAGAATTAATTATTTTAAGAGATAAAAATAATAAAAGTTTAAATTCAGGAAGATAAAATTTAGTAAAGAGGTATAGATGGTTTTTCCTAGACATGAAGAATATACAGATGAAGCTAGAGAAGCTTTAAATAAAGCTAGTGCATGGCTACATGATATGAGGAATAGTCAAATGGATGCTGAACATCTATTAATGGGTTTAGTGTCAATTGATAATGGGATGACTGAAAAGATTTTATATGCTTTAGATGTAAAAATAGAAAACATTAGAGTTGATTTAGAGAAAGCCATTAGAGCATTTCCAAAATTAGGAGAGTCAGATTCTGAAACTAGACAGATATATGCAACTCCCAGATTATTAAAAGTTATTGATCATTCATTGCAAGAGAAAAAAAGGTTAAAAGATGAATATATTGCCTCAGAACATTTGTTACATGGATTAGCTTCATTAGAAGACGGAGAAATATCAACAATATTTGCTAAATATGGAGTTTCTCAAGAAAGAATTTATCATGCTTTAAAAGATATACGTGGTAGTCATAGAGTTACAGATCCCAGTGCTGAAAGTAAATATCAGGCCTTGGAAAAATACAGTGTAGATTTAACTAAATTAGCTAGAAATTCAAAATTGGATCCTGTTTTAGGAAGAGATTTAGAGATTAAGAGAGTTATTCAGACATTGTCTAGAAGAACAAAAAATAACCCTGTTTTAATAGGTGATGCTGGTGTAGGAAAAACAGCTATAGTAGAAGGTTTAGCTCAATTGATTATAAAAGATGAAGTGCCTTCATCACTACAAAAAAGAAGGGTAATAAAATTAGAAATGTCTTCTTTGTTAGCAGGAAGTAAATTTAGAGGAGAGTTTGAGGAAAGATTAAAAGCAGTGATGGACGAAATAAGAGCAGCTTCAGGAGAAATTGTTTTGTTTATTGATGAATTACATACTGTTGTTGGGGCTGGAGGTGCAGAAGGAGCTATTGATGCTTCTAATATGATGAAACCAGCTTTAGCACGAGGAGAGCTTCAGGTAGTTGGAGCTACAACCCCTGAAGAATATAGAAAGTACATAGAATCAGATAAAGCGTTAGAAAGAAGGTTTACTCCAATAAATATAGATGAGCCTTCTCCTGAAATAGCAGTTGATATGCTAAAAATATTAAGTAAAAGATATGAAGATCATCATGAAATAAAAATTTCTAAGGATGCTATTGAATCTGCAGTTAATCTTAGTGCAAGATATATCACTGACAGGTTTTTACCAGATAAGGCGATTGATTTAATCGATGAAAGTGCTGCAAAATTAAGAATTGAAATTGAAGGAAAAAACCCAAAAAATTCTAAAAATAGTTTTGGAAAACTAATACCTGAAAATATTGCTGAATTGATTTCAGAAAGGACTTCAATTCCTGTTTCAAGACTAATAGAAAAAGACAAGTCTAGATTGTTGAAATTAGAAGAAAGACTACATGAAAGAGTAGTTGGCCAAAATAGGGCAGTTGAAGCATTGTCTGATGCTATTAGACGGCAAAGATCAGGTGTTAGTGATCCTAACCGACCTATAGGAACTTTTATATTTTTAGGTCCTACTGGAGTAGGTAAAACTGAACTTGCGAGAGCTCTAGCAGAAAGTTTATTTGATGATGAAGATAATTTGGTAAGAATAGATATGTCTGAATATCAAGAAAAACATACCGTCTCTAGATTGATAGGTTCTCCTCCAGGTTATATAGGTTATGATGATTCTGGTCAATTAACAGAAGCTGTTAGAAGAAGACCTTTTAGAGTAGTTCTTTTTGATGAAATTGAGAAAGCTCATTCAGATGTTAGTAATATTTTATTGCAAGTTTTAGATGATGGCAGACTTACAGATAGTCATGGAAGGGTCATAAATTTTAGGAATACAGTAATAATTATGACTAGTAATTTAGGATCTCAACATATATCTAGAGAATCAGTAGGTTTTAAAATTCAATCTAATGATGAAGAATGGAACAACAAAAAATCTAAAGTAGAAGAAGCTTTATCTAATCATTTTAGACCTGAATTTTTAAATAGAATCGATGAAACTATAATTTTTGATTCATTAGGAGAGGCAGATCTTCTTAAAATTGTGAATATTGTCGTATCAAAAGTGAAAAAACGTATGGAAGATTTAGGAGTAAAAATTAATGTGTCAAGTAGTACTCTTAAATGGTTAGTACAAAAAGGTTTTGATAAAATTTTTGGAGCACGCCCTCTTAGAAGAGCTGTACAGAGAAACTTAGAAAATCAATTAGCTAAGAGAATTTTAAGCGGGGAATTTAAAAAAGGAGATAATGTAAAAGTAAATGTAAAAAAAGATCATCTGCATTTTTCTTTAGATAAAACAATAAAAAAATCTGTTAATAATCTAAAATAATGTTTACTTTTAAAGTTTTTAATTTTGGGTAATGATTTGAGTAAATCTAATAAACCTGTTTATTCAATAGGAATAATATTAGCTGCAGGAAATAGTACTAGAACTGGTGATAAAGATAAGATGTTTCTTAAGCTTGATGGAATTCCTCTTATTATTCATAGTATTTCTAAGTTTAGTAATCATAAACTGATTGATTATACCATTGTAGTTGTTTCAGAAAATAAAAAATTATTAATGAAAGAAATAATTAGGCAATGGGATTTAAAAAATGTTCTTGTTGTATGTGGAGGAGAAAGAAGGCAAGATTCTGTTTTAAATGCCCTAAAAGAGGTTAGAAAAAATGAAATTTTTAATAAAGTGAAATTAGTGGCGATTCATGATGGAGCCAGGCCATTTTTTAGTGAAAATTTATTAAGTGAAGGTTTAGATAAAGCAAAGAAATATCATGCTGCGATTCCAGTAATTCCAATGAATGATACTGTAAAAATTATCGATAATAATAAATTTGTTCAAAAAACTTTAGATAGGTCATCAGTTTTTATAGTTCAAACTCCTCAAATTTTTAGCTTAAGTCTAATTACTGATGCACATCAGAATCGATTACAAGAGTTTACGGATGATGCTTCAATGGTGGAATTATTGGGTAATAATGTGAAAGTTTTTAATGGTGAATATAAAAATATTAAAATTACTACTACAGAAGATTTAGAGAAATTAAATATTATAAACTCTAAAAATAGTAATTCTGTTTTTGGGTTAGGAATAGATAGTCACAGACTGAAACTAGGGATAGATTTATTATTAGGAGGAATAAAAATAGATTATAATAAAGGTCTTGATGGACATAGTGATGGTGACGTGCTTTTACATTCAATTTGTGATGCGATTTTGGGAGCATTAGGTTTAATTGACTTAGGCTATCACTTTCCTTCTACTGATTTAACGTTACAAGGAGTAGATAGTTCTAAAATGTTAAAGAAAATCTTAATAATGATGAAAGAAAAAAACTTTGAGATTAAACACTTGGACTCTACTATAATTACTCAAGAACCGAAAATTTCAGATTATAGAGAAAAGATAGAAAATAATTTATCTAATTTACTAGGTATAAATGAATTTTCAGTAAATATAAAAGCTACAACTACGGATTTTTTAGGTTTTATAGGTAATTCTGAAGGAATAGCTGCACAGTCAATAGTAACTTTAAATGACTTAAATAATTAGAGGTATTTTGAAATTTTACGATAGTTTAGATAAAAAAAAGAAAAATTTAAATTTAAATAATAATAAAATAACTATTTATGTTTGTGGAGTTACTACTTCTGATTACTCTCATTTGGGCCATGCATTTTCTTCTATGGTATTCGAAGTTCTTCACAAATATTTGGAATATAAGAAAATTAAAGTCACTAGAATACAAAATTTTACAGATGTTGATGACAAAATAATTGATAAAGCTAAAAAAGAGAAATTAACTATGCATCAAGTTTCTGAAAAATATATCAATGCTTTTATACAAGATATGGATAAATTGAGAATCAAAAGAGCTGATTTTTATCCTAGAGCAACAGATGAAATCTCCAATATTATTGATTTTATAAAGAAATTAGAAATTAAAGGTTTTACCTATAATTTAGATGGAAGTGTCTATTTCAAAGTAAATAATAAAGAAGATTATGGGAAATTGAGCAGAAGAGATTTAAATAATATCGTTCAGGGTACTAGAGTTGAAATTGAAGAAAAGAAACAGCATCCTGGAGATTTTGCGTTATGGAAGAAATCAAAAGAAGATGAACCTTTTTGGGATTCTCCTTGGGGAAGAGGTAGGCCGGGGTGGCATATTGAATGTAGTTCTATGGTAATGAGTAATTTTGGAAATTCTGTTGATATTCATGGAGGTGGATTAGATCTTTTATTTCCTCATCATGAAAATGAAATTGCACAATCTGAAGCCATTTCAGGGGTGAGATTTGCTAAATTTTGGATGCATAATGGATTGCTAAAAATTTCTGGTGATAAGATGAGCAAATCTACAGGAAATCTTATTAGGCTTAGAGATGCTTTGAAAATCCATTCTCCTAATTCTTTGAGATTATGGATGTTAAGTTCACATTATAGAAATCCTATTATTTATGACAGGGAAAATATTTTAGCTCAGTCAAAAGCTCTAAGAAGATTAAGAGAAGCTACATTGATTTCTAATATGGGAAAAAGTCATTCAGGTTTTTCAATAAATAAATATAGAGAAATTTTTGAAAAATATATGGAGGACGATTTAAATACACCTAAGGCTTTAAGTGTATTATTTGATTTGTCTAGAGAGATTAATAAATTGAGTACTTTAGGAAATGATATTCTAGGTCCACAGAGATTACTAAAAGAACTTGCTATGATCTTAGGATTAAACTTAAATGAAGATCAAGAGAGAGAAAATGAAGACATCGATGAAGCTTACATAGATGATTTAATCAATAAAAGAAATAAGTTTAGAAAAAACAAATTATTTAAAGAAGCTGATGAAACTAGAGAACAACTAAAAAAAATGGGAATTGAAATAAGAGATTCTCAAGAAGGTACTGTTTGGAAAAAAATTAATTAAACCTTACGTTAAGCACAGCTACTACTACAAATATTATTCCTAATATAATAGTTGATCTGAAAAGTGTTCTTTCAAAGCCTCGTCGTACTCTAAAAGAATTTTCTCCTTGCCCAAAAAGAGCAGTGCCTGTGCCTCTCACTTGAAGTAAAATTACTATTATTAAGAGTACAGAAACAATTATTTCTATAACACTGTAAATCATTTTTCTCCTCTATATATCAATAATATTCTATCAATAATTTAAAATTTCAAAAATAGCATTTGAAAGTTTCTCAGGATCATGGTGTCCCTTGAAATTCATATTCATTAAGTCAGAGTATTTTACTTTAATATCAGAGTAATTGAAATTTTTATGTAAAACACATGTGCTTGTAGGGAAATTATCACCTAATTCTTCAATTCTTGAATTTACTAATATAGAAGAAATTTTTAGATCAGGGGCAAACTTTTTGATTGATTCTAGATGAGATATAGCATTATAGCCTGTGGTTTCTCCAAGTTGTGTTGCTATATTACATACATAAATTACTGGATTGTTAGTATTGTTAATTTCTTCAATAATTTTAGGGACTAATAAATTTGGAATAATACTAGTGTAAAGACTTCCTGGCCCAATAATTATTACATCTGAATTCTTAATTGCTTTTAAAGCTTGGGGTGAAGGGGTAACATCCTTTGGGTTTAATTTTATATCAATAATACTAGAATTTGATTTTGTGATTTCACTTTCTCCCTCTACCATATTTCCATCTTTTAGTTTTGCAATTAAATTTACTTGTTGAAATGTAGAAGGTATAAGTTGACCAGTTACATTAAGAACTTTACTTGATTCTTTAATTGCTTCTTCAAAACTTCCAGTTACTTTCTCCATAGCCATAATGAATAAGTTTCCAAATGAATGACCATTTAATTCTGAATTACTTTCAAATCTATATTGAAATAAGTCCTTCAATAAAGGTTCTGCATCGGACAAAGCTACTAAACAATTTCTAAAATCTCCAGGAGGTAAGATTCCATATTCCTTTCTAAGTATACCAGAGCTTCCTCCATTATCAGCTACTGTAATTATTGCAGTTAAGTCTACAGGTTTTGTACGTAATGCTCTTAGTAAAGTAGAAAGCCCAGTGCCACCACCTATGCCAACAATTTTTTTATTTTTTTGAGATTTAATTTTTGCCATAATTACTTTGGTAAATCTTGAAGTTTTTCTTTTAGCACTGATTCAGAAATTTTAGGATCTGCTTTCCCTTTAGACATTTTCATCATTTGACCAACTAAGAATTTTATTACTGTTTCCTTACCAGATAAATAATCTTGAATAGCACGAGAGTTATTGTTGATGACTTCAGAGGCTATTTCTGAGAGTCCCTCTATATCTTGAATCTTTTTTAAGCCTTTAGTTTCAACAATATTTTTTGGATTTTTTTTAGTTTGGAACATTTCTAATAATACTTCTTTTGCAATGGAATTACTTATTTCTCTTTTTTGGAACATCTCTATCAACTCTGCTAGATTCTCAGATGAAATTTTCAGGTCATTAATATCTTTAATATGATTGTTATTCATTAAACGCAGTACTTCTCCATTTAGCCAATTTGCTGCTTCTTTACTAAATTCATGTAGTTGTTTTTTAGAAGAATCACTAAATTTTTGTACAACTTTTTCAAAATATTTTGAAATATTCATAGAAGTAGAGAGCAATTTGGCATCATATTCTGATAAGCCATAATCATTACAAAACCTATCAATTTTTTCTGAAGGCAATTCAGGTA
This sequence comes from Chloroflexota bacterium, assembly GCA_002721615.1. GTDB lineage: Bacteria > Chloroflexota > Dehalococcoidia > Lucifugimonadales > Lucifugimonadaceae. Next base: position 36,957 of record PBKW01000012.1, on the reverse strand, counting down.
AATTATTTTTTAGTGATTCTATCCATTTATATTCCAATTCAAAAATAGGAATATCAGGTTCTGGAAAGTATCTGTAATCATGAGCGTCTTCCTTTGATCTTTGTGAAATGCTAATTCCTTTTTCATCATCCCAACCTCTTGTTTCTTGCACAACTCTATTACCAGATTCAGTAACTTTTATTTGTCTTTTTGTTTCAAACTCTATTGCTCTAGTTACAGCTTTAATACGGTTCATGTTTTTTATTTCTACTCTATCGTTTAACACATTGGAGTTTTTAGGTTTTATGCTAATATTTGCATCACACCTAAAACTTCCTTCCTCCATACTGGCAGAACCAATTTCTAAATATTGAATTATTGATTGAAGTTTTGAAATATATAATTCTGTTTCATCTGTAGTTCTTATATCAGGTTCTGAAACTATTTCTAGTAGTGGAACACCAGCTCTATTTACATCCATTAATGTAGAGTCTTCATTTGGTATAGCATTATGAATTAATTTTGCTACATCTTCTTCCATATGAACCCGATTTATTCTGATATTTTTTTCATCTGAAATTTTAATAGAACCATTAAATGCTATAGGTTTATCGAATTGTGAAATTTGATATCCTTTCATTAGATCTGGATAAGAGTAATTTTTTCTATCGAATTTTGTAATAGGGGCAATTTTGCAATCTAATGCCAATCCTAATTTTATTGCAGATTCTATTGCTGTTTTATTTACCACTGGTAAAGATCCAGGCAATGCCAAGCATACGGGACACACAAATGTGTTAGGTACTTGATTCTGATAGTTATTAGGACAACTACAGAACATTTTACTTTTAGTATTTAATTGAACGTGTATTTCTAAACCAATTACAGTGTCGTACTCCAATTTTTCTCCATATAAAAAATGTTTGTAATTATTGTATTGTATACATTTTTGAATAGAAAGATTATGAAGATTCAGTATATTATAAAATTGTATGAAAATTTAATAAACAAATGAAAAATTATTAGTATAATTATCAGATATAATTTAAATTGGAGGTTTATTGGATAATTCAAACACAATTTCAAGAAAATCTAAAATTTCGGATAAAGAGTATAAATGGGGATTTAATACTAATGTTGAAACAGATTTAGCGCCTAAAGGCCTTAACGAAGATATCATAAGGTTGATTAGTTCAAAAAAAAATGAACCTTCTTGGATGCTAAATTGGAGATTAAAATCCTTTCTACATTGGAAAGAAAAATCTGTTTTAGAGGGAGAACCAACTTGGCCTAAAATTAAATATCCTGAAATAGATTATCAAGATATTTATTACTATGCTGCTCCAGTGACAGACGACAAACCTAAATCTTTAGATGATGTAGATCCAGAAATGTTAGAAGCTTTTGATAAGTTAGGTGTTCCGCTTCAGGAAAGAGCTAAGCTTGCTGGTGTGGCTGTCGATGCTGTTTTTGATAGTGTTTCTGTAGCTACTACATATGAGAAACAATTAAAAGAATTAGGAATAATTTTTTGTTCTTTTAGTGAAGCTGTGAAAAATCATCCTGATCTTATAAAAAAATATTTAGGGAGTGTTGTTCCTTATTCTGATAATTTTTTTGCAACTTTAAATTCTGCAGTTTTTAGTGATGGTTCTTTTGTATATGTTCCTCCTGGTGTTAGATGTCCTATAGAATTAATGACTTATTTTAGAATTAATACTGAGGGATCAGGTCAATTCGAAAGAACATTGATAATTGCAGATAAAGATTCCTACGTGAGTTATTTGGAAGGATGTACTGCTCCTATTAGAAAAACGCATCAATTACATGCTGCAGTTGTTGAATTAGTAGCTTTGGAAAATGCAGAGATAAAATATTCTACTCTTCAAAATTGGTACCCAGGTACAAAAGAAGGAGTAGGTGGAGTATATAATTTTGTAACAAAGCGTGGAAAATGCTTAGGTAAAAACTCGAAAATATCTTGGACTCAAGTAGAGACTGGTTCAGCAATTACCTGGAAGTATCCTAGTGTATTGTTACAAGGGGATAACTCTATTGGAGAGTTCTATTCTGTAGCGTTAACAAATAATCATCAACAAGCAGATACAGGAACAAAGATGATTCATATAGGAAAAAATACTAAGAGTACTATTGTTGCAAAAGGTATTTCTGCAGGGTTTGGTAATAATACCTATAGAGGTCAAGTTAGAGTGCTTCCGTCTGCGGATAATGCTACTAATTTTACACAATGTGATTCTCTTTTAATTGGTGATAAATGTGGAGCTCATACTGTTCCATATATTGAAGTAAAGAATCCTACAGCCAGATTAGAGCATGAAGCTTCTACATCTAAAGTGAGCGATGATCAATTGTTTTATCTAATGCAAAGAGGAATTTCAGAAGAGGATGCTCATCATATGATAATAACAGGATGGAGCAAGGATGTTTTTAAAGAACTTCCATTTGAGTTTGCAATGGAGGCTGGTCAATTATTAAAAGTAAGTCTAGAAGGAGCAGTTGGATAGATGTTAAAAATTAATGATTTACATGTAGATATTTCTGATGAAGAGAAAATTTTAAAAGGAATAAATTTGAATATAAATTCAGGGGAAATTCATGCAATTATGGGTCCTAATGGTAGTGGAAAAAGTACATTAGCCAACGTAATAGCTGGCAGGGATACTTATAATGTGTCCGATGGAGAAATAATTTTCCAAAATGATGATATCTCTGAATTGTTACCTGACGAAAGAGCAAGAAAGGGGATTTTTATGGCATTTCAATATCCTGCTGAAATACCTGGTGTTAGGCCATGGCAGTTTTTAAAAACAGCTGTTGATTCTAAACGGATTTCAGAAGGGCAAAAAGAAATGTCTGTAAGGGAATTTTCCTCATTTTTTGATCAAAAAGCAAATGAAGTAGGAATAAATTCTAATTTATTAAAAAGATCATTAAATGAAGGTTTTTCTGGAGGAGAGAAAAAGAGAAATGAAATGTTACAGATGTTAGTTCTTGAACCAAAATTATGTGTTATGGATGAGACTGATTCTGGACTGGATGTTGATGCTTTGAAAATAGTAGCTGAAGCAGTTAATGGATTAACTTCTAAAGAAAGATCTTTTTTGATTGTTACTCATTACCAAAGATTACTTGATTACATAAAACCCGATTTTGTTCATGTTCTTGTAAATGGGAAAATCGTTCAATCTGGTAATTATGAGTTAGCATTAGAAATAGAAAAATCAGGATATGAAAATTACTTATGACACTCGATCATCTAGAAAATTATTTAAAAAACTTTGAAGAAATTAATCAATCTTCAATTATTAGTGGGAGATCAAATTTACAAAATTTTCGAAAGAAAAATTGGGATAGATTTGTAAAAACAGGTATTCCTGTACAAAGACGCGGTAATGAAAGATGGAAATATACAAACTTGAAACCTCTTTTAGATTCTTTTAAGTTACCTTCAGAGAAAAATGATGAAAGTTTTCGGTTTTTCTTGGGATCTAATATTCCTATAGTGGAGAATCAAATATTAATTGTTTTAGTTAATGGAAAGTTCTCCAAAATACTTTCTTCAAATTTTCAAAATGTCAAAGGTGTTTCTTTAACTACTTTAAATGATTCAATGTTTGACATAGAGCAATTCTATAAAAATTCTAAGTCTAATCAAGATCCTTTTATTTCTCTTAATTATGCCTTTCTGAATGATGTGATAAAAATAAATATTGAAAAAAGTAATTCTCATAAAGTAATTAATGTTGTAAATATTTCTGTTGGAGATGATTCTAATAAAACTATAAATAATCCTAGAGTCTTAATATTAGGAGAAAAAGAGGCGTCTTTCTCTTTAATAGAAACATATATAGAGATTTCTGATTCCTCTAGTTCTCATTTCAGTAATTGTGTTACAGAGATTATTTTAGAAGAAAATTCTCTATTAAATCATTATAGAATTTTGTTAGAACAGAGTAATTCATTTCATATTGGCAATACGAGAGTATATCAATTTAAAGGAAGTGAGTTGAACTCTTTATCTTATTCTCGTTCTCCCCAAATTGGCAGTAATGAAATAGAAGTTTATTTACAAGGAGAAAGAAGTAAGTGTACTGTAAATGGTTTGTATCTGACTTCTGGAACCCAACATATGGTAAACCATATTAGCATTAATCATGAAAAGCCTAATTCAGAAAGTCATCAGTATTTTAAGGGTATATTGTCTGGAAAATCTAGAGCAATATTTAGTGGAAAAGTTTTCGTAGAAAAAGATGCCCAGAAAACTATTGCGGATCAAAAAGATTTAAACTTATTACTTTCAAGGGGTGCAGAAATAGATACGAAACCAAGTCTGGAAATTTATGCTGATGATGTACAATGTACTCATGGTGCTACAGCAGGACATGTTGATGAAGATACGCTGTTTTATCTTATGTCTAGAGGCTTAGATAAAAAATCTGCAACTGCAATATTGATTAAAGGTTTTGCTGATGAGATTATAAACGAAATCTTATTAGATGAACTAAAATCATTTGTTCAGAATGATTTAGGAAATATTCTTCCTGAATTATATTTTGAAGGATAGTAATTTGAATAATAATTTAGACCCTATGAATATTAAAAATGATTTTCCTATTTTCAAGAGAACTATTAATGGGTACCCACTAATTTATCTTGATAATGCTGCTACTACACAAAAACCTCAATCTGTCATTGACTCTTTATCCTCATATTATCGAAATTCAAATGCAAATGTTTTCAGAGGTGTTCATACTCTAAGTATAGAAGCAACTGATCTATATGATTTAGCTAGGCAAAAAGTTCAAAAATTTATTAACGCTAAGAATTTTCAAGAGATTATATATACAAGGAATACTTCTGAGAGTATAAATTTAGTGGCTTACAGTTGGGCTTTAAAAAATCTAACCAAAGGAGATAAAATGTTTATTTCTCCTTTTGAACATCATTCAAATTTAGTTCCCTGGCAACAAATATGTCGTAAGGTTGGAGCTCAATTGTTATATATTCCTTTAGATGATTCAGGGGCTATTGATTGTGATAAATTTTCATCTTTGATAGATCAAAACACTAAACTCATATCTGTGACTCATATGTCCAATGTATTAGGAGAAATTAGTCCTATTAAAGATTTAACTGAATTGGCACATAGATTTGGGGCCTTAATTATGATTGATGGAGCACAAAGTGTTCCTCATATGCCTATAGATGTCCAAGAAATGAATTGTGATTTTCTTGCTTTTTCATCACATAAAATGTTGGGGCCAACAGGAATAGGTGTTCTTTATGCAAAAAAAGAAATTCTTGAAATTATGGATCCATTTCTTTTTGGGGGAGACATGATAAGTGAAGTCACTTATGAAGATGCAAAATGGAATGATCTACCTTATAAATTTGAAGCAGGTACTCCAAATATCGCAGATGCGATAGCTACTGGAACTGCAATAGATTACTTACAAAACATAGGTATGGAAAAAGTGTTTGATCATGAAATAAATTTAGTATCTTATGCATTAGAAAAATTTTCTTCTTTAGAAAATATTGATATCTTGGGTTCTCAGGATCCATCTTTGAAGGGTGGAGTGATTTCATTCAATCATAAGTTTATTCATCCTCATGATTTAGGCACTGCATTAGATAGATTTGGAATTGCAATACGTACAGGTCATCATTGCGCTATGCCATTGATTAGGAGTTTTGGTTTAGTAGCAGCTTCTCGTGCAAGTTTTTATATATATAATGATAATGAAGATATAGATAAACTTATAGATTCAATATCTGATATAGAGGATTATTTTATAAATGAATGAATTTAGTGAATTAGATGAAATGTACCGAGAAGTTATTCTTGATCATTATCATTCCCCAAGAAATAATAAGTCTTTAGATAATCCTACTAAAGAAATAGAGAGTAATAATCCTTTTTGTGGAGATGAAATAAAATTACAAGTTAAGATTCAAGATGGAATTGTTACTGAAATAGGACTTTCAGGTAGAGGATGTGCTATTAGCCAAGCTTCTGCTTCTTTAATGGGAGAAGCTTTGTTGAAAAACAATATTAATGATTCACTTAAACTTTATAAGGATTTTAGAGAATTATTAACAGGGAATTTACCTGAAGATCAAATGGATGATTTAGGTGATTTAATTGCCTTGGAAGGAGTAAAGAAATTTCCTATAAGAGTGAAATGCGCTCTTTTGTCTTGGTCTGCCTTTAATGATTTGATAGAAGTTTAACCAAAAACAATGGCTCCCGAGATAGGATTCGAACCTATGGCAGGCTGATTAACAATTATATCAATAAGGTTTTTTAGTAGCTTCATTTGCTTGATTCATAATCTTTTTATCGTTTTTTAATCGGCTAAAATCTTGATGAATTGCATTTGTTAATAAAGATGAATCACTTCCATGTAGTATGAATCTAGATCCTAGCTCTATAGAAAGGCTTGATAATTCTATAGTTGCATGATGAATCATTACAGGAATATGATGTTTTTCAGAAATTTTTATAATTTTTTTCAAGGCATCTATATATTTTTTATGATTGAGTTCATCTGGAATTCCAATTGAAGTAGTTAAATCATTTGGGCCAACAAAAATTCCATCCATAGGAGCACTTAATATTAAATCTTCTAAATTTTCTAGTGCTGGTTCGCTTTCAATACCTAATACAAAAATTCTATTTTTATTCCTTTTATTTAAATATTCTTTAGTTTTTTCACTAGGAAATATTTTTTCATTCATTACTTTTTCTAAGTAAGTTCCTTTTAATGGATTATAGTATGCTCTAGCAGAACATTTTTTTACATCTTCGATATTTTCTGTGTAAGGTACTAGAACTCCATCACCGCCTGCATCAATTGCCATGCCTACTAATACTGGATCAGGGTTAGTAACTCTAATAATCGTTGTAATGTCTAGCGATTTAAACATTTGACATAATTGCGATATTTGTGCTCTGTCTCTAGGTGCATGCTCTGCTTCTATTACAACATAATCAAGATCAGATTTTGAAAAACTTGAACTCCATCTAGTGCCTTCAAGAGCCCAAATCATTGTTCCGTAAACTTTTCCGCCAGATTGTAATTTGGATTTTAATTCTAATGGTTTCATCTTTTCCTCTTACTATATTATTTCATTTTTCTAGTAATAATCGCTACTTTAAAATATTTTATTAGTAATATTAAGTGTTGGTTTCAATTTTTTGTGTGGACATTTGTTGTACCTTTTCTTCAGAAATTTCTATACCTAATCCAGGTTTTTTTGGAACATCAAGGTAACCATTATCAAATTTAAATGGTTGTGTTTCTAAAGTAATATTTTCTCGTAAAGGATTATCAGTTCTATCATATTCCATGCCTGGCTCTTGTAGAAAATGCTGAGGGTTGTCCATCCTAGGAGTATTTGGAATTGTACTTGCAATATGTAAAGAGGCTGCAATCATTACAGGTGTTCCCCAAACATGAGGAATAGTTTGGATACCCATTGTAGAAGCCATATTTATTATTCTTTTGAACTCTGTGATTCCTCCAACATTTGATACATCAGGCTGTACTATGTCATATGATTGATTAACTAAGAAATCTTTGAATTGAGAAGAAGTTCTTAAAGATTCACCACCTGAAATTGCAATAGGAGAAATTTTTTTTAATTCAGCGTATGAATTCCAGTCATAATAATGTAGTGGCTCTTCAAACCACAATATGTTAAATTCGGCTAGTTTTTTTAATAATTTCTTTGCAGTGTATAGATTGTATGCTTGATTCGCATCAACCATTAAATAAATGTCATCTCCTATTGCTTTTCGTACCTCTTTAATTCTTTCTATGTCTGATTCTGGTTTTATGGCACCTATCTTCATTTTCATTCCTTTAAAACCTATCTTTTTGTAGTATTTAGCTTCATTGACTAGGTTTTTAGGAAAATCATTTTCTGAGTAATATAGACCTGTGGCATAAGTAAGGATTTTATCTCTTATTTTTCCACCCAATAATTCAGAAACAGAAAGATTGTATGTTTTTCCAGTAATATCCCATAGTGCTATATCTATCGCACTTATAGCACATCCTCCAATTCCTACTTGCAAAACTGCATTATTTAAAGAAAGGTACATCTTTTCCCATAGCTTTTCTCTATTTAATGGATTTTCAGAGATAATTTGGGATTTTAAAGTATTATGAATCACAGAAATTGTTTCTTGAGTTCCGTATCCCTCTCCCCATCCTTCAATGCCTTCATCAGTTGAAATTTTTACAAGTACAGCAGATCTCTTTGTTGCTTTTCCATTAGACCACCAAAAAGGTTTTTTTAGTTTGGATTCAATCAAATAAGTTGTAATTTTAGTGATTTTCATTATTTCCTCAGAACTAATTTATACTGCTTTAAAGTTTTTGTAACTAGTTGATTTTTATTTTGGGTTGTTTCAATTTCTTTATCTAATTTAAGCTCTAGACTAGAGAAAGCTATGGATATAGGAGTAAGATAATATAGGAGGTTTAAATGAAAAACAAAAAAGAAATAATTATTACAGAGAATGTTAAGAAGTCATTTGGAAACTTCCAGGCTTTAAAAGGCATAACAGCAATAATCAAAGAAAGTGAAGTAGTTGTGGTTTTTGGACCTTCTGGTTCAGGGAAATCTACCTATATTCGAACTTTGAATAGATTAGAACCTCATGATTCAGGAAGAATAATAATAGATGGTATCGAGTTGAATGATGATGTGAAAAATCTTGAACAGGTTAGATCAAATGTAGGTATGGTTTTTCAATCGTTTAATTTATTTCCTCATTTATCTATCCTAGGAAATATTACTTTAGCGCCTAGGAAAGTTAAGAGAATGAAAAAAGATGAAGCTAAAGATCTGGCTATGAGTTTACTTGAAAGAGTAGGAATTCCAGAACAAGCAGAAAAATTTCCTACACAACTATCTGGAGGTCAACAACAAAGAGTAGCTATAGCTAGAGCATTGGCTATGCAACCAAAAATAATGTTATTTGATGAACCTACTTCAGCATTAGATCCAGAAATGATTAAGGAAGTTTTAGATGTAATGAGAGAATTAGCTGATTCTGGAATGACAATGATATGTGTTACTCATGAAATGGGTTTTGCAAGAGAAGTAGCAGACAGATTTCTATTTTTCGATCAAGGATTATTGATAGAAGAAGGTTCTCCAGATCATTTTTTCTCTAATCCAAAAGAAGATCGAACTAAACTTTTTTTGAGTCAGATATTGTAATTCTTATGAATCCTTCAGAATTTTCCGAAAATGTTGTAGATGAAAAAAGTAAAAATGAGATTATTTTAGCAACTCGGGCAAGTAGATTAGCAGCTAAAATATTAGATTTATTTTTTTTTCTATCAATTATTGTCATAGGTTTAATGTTAGCTAGTTTTTTTGGCGAAATGAATTTTAGAGATTTATATTTCTGGTTAATTGAGTTACAAACCAATGATAGGGTTTCTGTTAATATCATTAATAATTCTCCTGAAGGATTCCAAATTTTATTGATAGTATTATCTTTTTTTTCTGTAATTATTATTCAATCCAGATTACTGATAAGAGATGGTCAGACTATAGGGAAAAAAATCATTGGAATAAAGATTATAAATGCATTTAATTTGGGTAAAGTAAAGTTGATTAATATAATTTTTATCAGATGGATATTTTTTGAGATTTTATCATTTTTGCCTTTTGGAACGATTATAGTTTTAGCTGATGTTGTCTTTATTTTTAGAAAAGACAGAAGATGTCTTCATGATATGTTATCAGGTACAGTTGTATCTCAAAAAATTGAAAATATTTCCTGAACTATTTAGGAGTGTTTTCTTCTAATACTTTAGTTAATTTTTTTCTTACTTCATTAGATTCTGAAGTATCATCATATTCAAAAATGGGGTCTAATTCTTCTAAATCATTGTTTAAATCAAACAACTTTCCGTCATTATAAAGTTTCCACTTTTTATCTCTTGCAAAAACATATTTAAATTCTCTATTTAATGCATCTCTTCGAGGATTTTTAGGTTCATAATAGAAATACAACCAATCTCTAGGATTTCCTTTTTGACCAGATAATTGAGGAAGAAATGATTGCCCATCGATTACAAAATCTCCTAAATCTGTTTTAGAAATATCTAAAATTGTAGCCAAAATGTCAGTAGAGTCTATTAAATCTAAGTTGACTCCCGGGTTAATAGTTCCAGGCATAGAACATATTAAAGGTACGTGAGTACCTCTATCATTAGGTAATCCTTTCCCACCTTGAATTGAGTTAGATCCCATTTGAGAATTTACTTCAACAGGTGTGCCATTATCTCCAATATAGATTACAAGTGTGTTTTCACTTAAATTAAGTTCATCAAGTTTATGAATAATTCTTCCCACTATCTTGTCGTGATACTCTACCATGTCTTTGTAATATTTGGGGTCATCTTCCCATCCTTCAACTTCATCAAATGTTTTTCCTTTACCCAGTGATAAATTAGTAGGTGGATCAAATTCTTCATATTCCGGACTATCTGGAGTGGGCTCAAAAGGTCTATGAGTTAGAGCCATAGGGAAGTATACGAAGAATGGTTCTTCTTGGTTTCTATCTATGAAATCTAAAATATAATCACAAAAAATATCTTCTCCATATTTTCCTTTAGTGTTATTTAAATAAGATCCATTTTGATAAATAACTGGGTCCTTGTATCTTGATCCTTTATCTTCTGTGTGATGAGCATGCCATACACAATATTCATCAAATCCTGAATCTTCAATTCTTTGACCTTTATTCCTCATATGAGGTTCTACATCAGGAGGATTGTAAGAGTATAATTGCCATTTTCCTGAAATTAGTGTTTTATATCCAGCTTCAGTCATTATGTGTCCAAAAGTTCTTTCGTCAGGTTTCATCAATCCAAATCCAATATAGTTTCTAGAATTATATTTTCCTGTCATAAGTTGTAATCTAGTAGGTGTGCAAAGAGGTTGAACATGAGCTTCTGTAAAATTAACTCCCTCAGATGCTAATTTATCTAATACTGGTGTTTTATAAGATGTTCCACCGTTACATCCTAATACTTCGTAACCTAAATCATCTGACATAATTAGAATTACATTAGTTTTATTTTGTTTTTTGCTCATAATTTCCTCTCTATTACTATTTCATAAATTACCATGATTTATTAATAATTCATATAGTGATTCCACCATCTACGGTTATAATGCTTCCTGTGATCATCTCTGAGTCTTTAGATGCAAGAAAAACGGATAGGTTTGCTATATCCTGAGGAGTTTGAAGCCTTCCTAGAGGAATTTGATTTAATCTTTCGTTATAATTTTCTGGATTATTAATGCTTGTTGTCCAATCATTAGGACTGTATTGAGAATTATTTCGAATAAAGTTTGTGTCTACATGTCCAGGACAAATTAAATTACATCTAATCTTATCTTTGGCAAAAGCTATAGCAGTACTTTTAGTCAATCCTATTAAACCTGTTTTGCTAGCTGTATAAGCAGGACTGTATTCAGATCCTCTTAGTGAAGCTAATGAGCCTAAATTTATTATTGATCCTTTTCCGGATAACTTGAAAAATGGAATTAATTCCTTTATTCCTATAAAAACACTTGTCAAATTTACATTTAAAATAGTGTTCCAGTTTTCTAGATTTTGATTAATGTATCTCTCTCGAAAATTTGTTCCATAGCAATTAACTAATATTGAAACTTTTCCAAATTCATCTATGACTTTTGATGATAATCGTTTCCATGATTTTTCATCTGTGGAGTTGTGATGAACAAATATTACTTTATTTTCAGAAGTATTATTTGGATAATTTTTAGATATTAATTTGCCTTTTTCTTCATTGATATCTGCTATGATTACATTTGCTCCTTCTTTGAAAAAGGATTCAACATGAGCAGTTCCAATATCTCCTGCACCACCGGTAATTATAGCTACTTCATTATTTAATCTAGTCATAATAATTATCCGTAAACGAGTTCAATTAACAGGTATCCGTTAACGTAATTTAACACGTTTAAGTATTTTGTTTCTACTAAACTCATTTAATGTTCTCTGTCTTGAAGGTATTTAAGTATTCAACTATTTGAGCTTGTTCAATTTCATTAAGTCTTATATAAGCTTGTTTACTATTCTCTGCTGCTCCTCCATGAACTTTTATTGCCTCAGAAATTAAAGTTGCTCTTCCATGATGTAAGAAAGGAGGTTCACTAGCAAATCCCCACAATTTTTTTGTAATCCATTGATCTGTAGGCACATTGTTTCTTGTTGCTAATTGTTTCACTTTTTCATTATTTAACAGGTCTCCCATTTTATGTCTTTTTAAATCTGAAAATAAGGGAACAAGTAATTCGCCATTTTTATTTATTTTTAAGTTAGGATAATAATCTTTTAAATCTACATAAATTCCTTTTGTGTCTTCTGATGAAAGATGATCTTTTGGGTTAAAAGGTCCAGGGTCAGAAAATAATGTGTTTTTAAGTGGTAAATAGGGTCTATGACAATCAGAGCATCCAATTTTTGAGAACAATAATTGTCCATTTTCAGACGCTTCTTTTTCAATATCTGTGTTTGGCTCTTCCCATTTGGGAATAGGAAGTAATGCTTGAAAAATTGTTAGAGCAGTAATATCTCCCATAGTTAATTCATTAATCACACCATCTCCATCATGATCTTTAGAGTCAGATAATAAGTCCATAGCCTTGTGGGTATCTTCTCTATCTTCGAAAGTTTCTGAAGATTGCATTCCATGATGATGATTCATTGCATTATTTGTAAAAACTCTTAGGGATGGAACTACACCTTTTTGAGTAAAAGGCTTAATGATTAAATCTTTATCAACTCCTACTATCTCCGATGTGTCTAAAGTTCCATTGGGTTTGGCAGTTAAAAATCCAAATGAAACTTCTTTAGTAATCAATTCTATTCTTACTTCCCTAGATTCATTTAAAGAAATTATTTCAGCGCTTGCTCTTTGAGCTATTAATTCTTTAGACATTTCTCTAGCTAATAGTTCAACTAGTCCAGAACCAAACATTCCTAAAGTGTTTCTTTCATTACCTATTTCTTTTAGGGTGATATTTTTTCCAAGATCTTCAGTTTCAAAATCTAAAAAGGGAGATTTTTCTGCTGAAGAAAAAACGTTAGTTACATTACTTCCACCACCACCAATTATAGGCATGTTATGACAATCAGAGCATGCGCTAGTTTCAGGCCCAGAAATCCTATTAAAATTTTCTGGGAATAATTTTTTATCTCTTCTGGTTCTATTTCCAGAACTTTGAGGTCTTCCAAAACCATCTAATGAATTGAAATTGGCTGTAAATAATTTTTCTCCATGTAAAATTAGTTCTTCTATAGTGATTTTTCCTGATTCTATGTCTTGTTGTTTAAGGTGATTTTTTATTGAAGGTTCATCTCCAATAAAAATATGATTTTTATTAGTCTCTTTAGTACAGGAAAGACTTAGAATACATATAATGACGAAAAAAAATGGAAAAATTATTAAGTATTTGATTTTTTTAGGCATAATTAATTTTTAAAATCTGATAATAATTCTAAAGAATTATAAGAAGGGAAATCCAAAAAATATAATGTAAAGTGTTCAACTCCATATTCTATGTAATTATTAATTTTTTCTTCACATTGATCTCTTTCGCCTATTATAAAATCAGACTCAATGATTTCTTTAGACTCTTGTCTAGTAGGTACTACATTACCAGCAGTTTTTAAAAAATATCTAAACCAATCAATAATTTCGTCATCGATACCTTTGTCAGTAATTAATATTCTTGATTCCATTGTTTTTTCAATTTTAGAATAATCAGTTCTTTCGTTTTCACAATGAGATTTTAATATAGATAACTTTCTAGAATATTCTTTGGCAGTAACTGAGGGTATATTCCAAATATTTGCGTATTTAGCTACTAATTTTAATGTTCTTTTCTCGCCACCTCCACCAATTAATAATGGAGGATAAGGTTTTTGAGTTAATTTGGGAGTTAATTTTGTGTTAGGTGTAGGAAAATGATTATAATCGGGATGTTTATTGTCTTTAAAAATATTTAGAATTATTTCTATATATTCTTCAAAAGCATCCATTCTGATTCCTACCTTTTCTATCCATGGAAACCCATATGCATTTTGTTCTTCTTTATACCAACCTGCACCAATTCCTAAATCAAATCTTCCTGAACTTAGAAAATCTAGTGTGGATGTCATTTTTGCTAGTAGTGTAGGCTCTCTATGTGAGTACCCTAGTACAAGTGGTCCCATTCTTATTCTTTTTGTTTGTTGTGCAATTACACTAAGGATTGTCCAAAGTTCATGTTCTCCCTTTTCATGTCCTAAATGAAAATGATCTGCACCCCATAAAGATGAATATCCTAATTCTTCAGATTTTTTCGCAAAATTAATAATTTCATTAATATTTATTTCTGATGTTTTTGCACTTGATCCTGAAAAAATTGGTAAACATACTCCAAATTTAGTCATATATTCTCCTTAATTCAGGTATTACTTGTTGGTTGAATATTCTTGCACCATCAATAGAAGGAGAATCAAGAAACCAAAACATAAAATTTGTTACTCCTAATTCTATGTATTCTTTTAATTTTGAAATAATTATTGATGGGTTACCTGATACGTTTGATTTATTCCAGTTTTCCCAATCTCCAAAATAATCATTTTTAGGATTATTTAAATTTATTTCTTTTTTAATTCTTTTAATATCTTCTTCATCTTTTCCTATAAGAATTTCTAATTCAACAGACTTGTTTAAGGTATTAAAGTTTCTGTTATGGCTATTAAAAACCTGTTTTATTTTTTTTTGAGTTTCTTTGTATTCTTGTATTCCAACAGGAGTCACATTCCACCAATCTGCATATTTTGCGATAATTTCAAATATTTTTTGGTTCCATTCTTCCACTTGTTTACTTTCAGTCAAACTTCCTATCCATATTTGAGGGTGTGGTTTTTGTAATGGTTTGGGGTATGAAATAGGTTTTTGAATATTATAATGTGTACCTTGAAAAGAAGCAGATTTTTGAGTCCACATCAACTTAATAATTTTTATAGCTTCTTCAAGTTGTTCAATTCTTTCTGAATCTGATAAAAAATCATAACCGTAAGATGTGACTTCATTTTTTGTTCCTGGGTGTCCTCCATCAATGAAAAAATTAATTCTTCCATTAGTAATAATATCTAAAGTGGAATACATTTTTGCAGTTAATGATGGGTTTCTTAGAAGATTGTTGAAATGAATATGGCCCAATCTAAGTCTTTTTGAAATATTGGAGGCCCATGATAAAGTCGTTAATCCTTCAAGTATTGGGGTATCATTGTTCATATTTAAATGATCTGCAATCCAAATGGAATTGAAATCCATTAAGTCAATTTCCTCTACTAAACCATGCAAGGTATTTGGGTTTAAAGAATTTACCATAGGAGTCCTCGCCATACTATCATTTCCTCCGGGGAATATAGGTAAGCAAAAACCAAAATCAAGCATTTTATCTTCCATGAATTTTTATATTTATATCATTTTTATATATTTTTGGATTATTGAAAAGTTTCTTCTTGTGAAGAAATAGATTTGATAATATTTTTTATTCCTATAATTGAACTAATAAAAATTATAATTACAGATGAAATCATAATTGAATAATATATTGACCAATTAACTTTTAAATGTATTGGAAGGTATGACAATGTTGAAGTTTGATAGAATACTTCAATAAGTTCATTTACTAAGATCTTTGTTATTATACTACTAGCAAAAACCCCAAATAAAATCCCCACAAAAATTACTATCAAATATTCTAATATTATATGAGAAAATATCATACTAGAATTTATTCCTATTCTTTTTGATGAGATCCATTCGGAAGATCTTTTAATTACTTGAATAGATACGAAACTTATACTTCCTAGAAATAGTAAAATTGGAATAAAATATAAAGATAAAATATTTAATCCATCTAATCCACCCTCTGTAACTTTATTATCTTTTAGTGATTCTATTAAATTATTTTTTATAAGATAATCTTGTTGTTCTTGTATAGTATTATCTAACTTGGAAGAATTTAATTTTGAATCAAGTTGATTTGGTTCTATTGAATTAAATGTAAAAGTTTCAGTTGATATATTATCTTTTGAAGATGCAAATATCTCACTAGAATTAAATCTTAATGGACCTCTAATTTCTAAGAAATTTATTAAATTTTCACTATCTAGAATTATAAATCCATTATCTGAAGGATCTAATGTTGGAAATAAATCAATACTATCTACAATTTCAAGTACGATATAATGGTCTCCTAAATTAGCAGTAAATTTTTCTCCAATTTGATGAAGAGTTTTTTCTAAGAATGATTTACTAGCGATAATTGGTAATTCCTCAAATGAAGATATGTATATTCCTCTGATGCCTTCATCTGAACCAGATCCAAAATTAATTTCCATATATTCAGAATCAGATTCTCCATCTAGATTATAAAAATTTAAAATTGAATCATCACCTTCAGATGTGGGAAGAGTTTTCCAAGAAGTTGATGATTTTAACGGAATAACACCTAAATAATTAAATCTTCCTTCATTATTATTTATATTATTATTAGTTGAATAATTGATTTCTTTAATTTTCATAGTGAATTCTGTTGATAAGTCTTCTGGGGAAGTTTCATAAGCAAGGATTCCAATTACTTCTATAGATTCTTTTATTTCTTCTTCTAAATTTATGTAGTAGATAGACCAATCATTTAAAGGATGTTTTTTTTGAAAGCAATCAAATACTTTGCAGTTAGAAATTGGAATTGTTTTGTATTTTCCATTATTAAATTTTACTCTTAACCATAACTGAACATTAGAAGGTATTGGGGAGGAATCGTTAATTGTTAACCCTATAGACTTAATGTTTTCTTTCATAAAAAGTTTTTCCTCTGTGTTAGTTATTTCAATTTTCTGCATTAATTCTGAAATAGGTTTTGCAGAAAAATCTTCTCTAAACCATATTGATTTTTCTATTAATTGGGGTTGTACAGCAAGAAATTTAAAATCTTCTTTTCCTAATCTTCCTAGACCTCTGAAATTTATTGATTGGTCATATTGACTTAAATCTTTAGGGGAAATTTCCTTTTCATTCAAAGGTTTTTCAACTGGAACATCATTTATTCTGATATCTCCACCTACTTGGTAAGAAATAGAATCATTAATATGATTGTCTACTGTATTAATGATTGTTCTAGAAGATAAAATTGTGCATGTTGAAATAAAAAATATTAATAATATCCAAGAATATTCATTAGGTCTTCTTGTGATATTTATTAAACTGAATCTTAGCCATAGAGGCTTATTCACATTTATTCTAAGTTTCTCAGTAATTAGATTTATCACTTGAAATAGCC
Organism: Chloroflexota bacterium; assembly: GCA_002721615.1. Lineage (GTDB taxonomy): Bacteria > Chloroflexota > Dehalococcoidia > Lucifugimonadales > Lucifugimonadaceae. The sequence goes on along the minus strand of PBKW01000012.1, from coordinate 19,548 downwards.
TTAATATCAAAAAAATTAACCCAAGAACCCAAAACATTGGAATTCCCATTTTTAAAATTGCTATTTGAGCAATATTTTCATTATTGTAGGTTGCTAAATATTGAAAATTTGAAATTAGTGATTCCCAGAAACTTACAGCAGCTAAAGATATTATTATTATGTCTATGTAATATCTTTGAAAGAATGAAGAGCTTTTGAATCTATTTATAATTTCCTGATTGTCTATTGATTTATTTTGAAGAAATCTTTTAATAAATATGGGAATTGATATAATGATTAAACTTATAAGTGAAGCTAATATTCCATTGAAGAAATTTGCAGAAAAATTATTTTGAAATTCATTATTTAAGATTTCTTTTGAATCAATTATTAAAGTTACTAAATAATTTCCAATCAATGATCCAAGAATACATATAGGAAAAACAAATAAAAATAACCAGAAAATTATATCTGAAAATAATTGTTTTCCCTTCAATCCTCTCATTTTTAATATATAAAATTCTGAATTAAATTTCTCCCCAAGTTGTAATATAGGAAGTAATGAAATAATGAGAGATGTCATTATTAACAAAGATCCTATAATCAATAAAGAAGGTAATGTATTTTTATAATCATTTAGGTTTGTTTCCAATCTTTCAATTATTGGACTTATAATTAGTGAACTTGGAAATTTTAGATTAAGTTGTTGAGTTATATCTTTGATATATTTAATAGATTTTGTAGGCCCTAAGTTGAAAATTAAATCATCATATAAGAAAAACATCCAATATAAGTTTGTGTCTCCTTCAGATCTTTGATTCAATTTCAAAAAGTCTTTTATATCTATTGATAATGGGATATCTAAAATTCCCTGGGAATTTACATTAGGATTTACTAAACTGTTTTGACCCATCAAGAATCCATCATTTTCATCTAAATTGAATATTTTAGAAACATGAAATCTTAGTGGTTCAGGGTATAATGGATCTGAAATATAGATTATATCTCCTACTAAAATATCTAATTTATTTGAGGTGTTTTCAGAGATATAAATATTGAATGCCCCTTCTTTTTGTTCTTCAGTAGAATCTAAAATAGAAACATTTTCAAATAGATTATCTATACTAACTATTGAGAAATTATAATCTTTAATGGAAGAAGAATATTGGGATATGTTTTTTGTAGGAAATGTTATATTTTGAGGTGTCGAAACAAGGCTTTTCTGGATAGTGAAACCTGCTAATTCTTTAATTATTTCAAAATTATCAAAAGGAGAAAAAGTTTTAGTAACTGCTTCAGTAGAAGCTGTTTTTTTATATACTATATTTTTTAAGAGGGATTTTTTTTTAGAAATTTCGAGTTTTACTATTTTAGAATTATTTTTTATCAGACCAGATTCTTCTTGTTCAACTAATTTTTTTATAAATCCTGATTGTTTTTCTAAATAGTCTTCCGATATAGAAGCATTCGTATTATGTAACCAAATGTTTTTATTACTAATTCCAAGAGTATTTACTGTTTTTTTGATGACATTATCTTCTAAAGAATTTATATAGATGGTTAATGATGAAAAGATTATTCCAAGAGATAAGGTAGATAATAAAAAAATAATTGTGATAAATTTTGAAGTAAAAAAATAACCTTTTAAAATGCTTAAAGTAAGTTTCATATTGAAAAAATTATTTTAGTCTTCTCTCCAACCGACCCCTGGTTCTTCTAATAATTTTTGAGTTTCTTCAATATTTAATTTTCCCCATTTAATATCAGGATCTGGTTGAGGGATAGAATCAACTAAGAGTTTTGTGTATGGATGTTTAGGATTATTTATAACAGTTTCTACAGGACCAGATTCTTTAAGTAATCCTTTATATAATATTAATATATTATCTGCTACTTGATAAGCAGTAGTTAGATCGTGAGTAATATATACTATAGATATTCCATGTTTTTCTCTTAGAATTTTAAGTTCTTCTAATATTGTTGCTCTTAAAGATGCATCAACCATAGAAACAGGTTCATCTGCAATTATTATTTTTGGTCTTAAAAGAAAAGCTCTAGCNACCATTATTCTCTGTCTTTGCCCTCCNCTTAATTGATGAGGAAATCTTCCTAAAGTTTCATCAGGTCTAAGGCCAACTTCTTNTAAAGCNNTTAATATCATTTTATCAGAATCACTCTTGTTGGANGTGATTCCAAATTTTTTTAATGGAGTTGTTAGAACATGATCAACTTTNTANAAAGGATTATAAACTTCNAATGGATCTTGGAATATGGTTTGAACTTCTTTTTTNAAAGTNAGTTTTTCTTCNNNATTCATTTNANTCAATGNTTTTCCTTTNTATANAAGTTCTCCGCCAGATTTATCTAAAATNCCTGCTAAAAGACGAGCCATNGTTGTTTTACCNCTTCCACTTTCACCAGCTATAGCTGTGATAGAAGGNGGNNTNTCNTCAACTGAAAANGANATTTCTTTTAGAGCTAAATTTCTTTTCTTNAAGAATGTTCCACTAACGTATTCTTTACTTATATTAGTTGCTTGTAAAAGGNTTGCCATATTTTCCTATNTTTTTNTTTTTACTTTTCCATAATCTGANCAGATATCACATTTNTGAATAAAATGATCTTTANTGATTTCTACCCATGGGATTTCTTTTCTATTTTCTTTNTCTATTCTGAGACAAAAACTACATCCTGGAGCTAGATTTAGTAGAGATGGTGGTAATCCTGGAATTCCAATTAAAGGTCTTTTTCCTTTAGTATCGGGTAAACTTTCTATAAGTAATCTGGTATATGGATGAGTAGGATTTTTAAAAATATCATTTACTGAACCAATTTCTACTAGTTTTCCTGCATACATTATTCCAATTTTATCAGCAAATTGAGCCATTAATCCCATATCATGACCAATTAAAACACATGCAGCACCTAATTCTTCTTGTACCTTAGATAAAGTTTCTATTACCTGTCTCTGTACAATTACATCTAAAGCACTTGTTGGTTCATCCGCAATAATAACTTGAGGTTTCAAAGAGATTGATATAGCAATACAAACTCTCTGTTTCATTCCTCCACTTAATTCATGAGGGAATAAATCTAAGACTTTAGGGTCCAACTCTACACTTTCCATGAGTTCTCTAAGAAATATTTCTTTTTCTGCTTTTTTTAATTTAAAACTATGGTCAGAAAGAGCATCTATTACTTGTTTTCTTATTCTAGCAACAGGATTCAATGAATTCATTGCTCCTTGAGGAATCATTGAAATACCACTTAGTCTTGTTTTTCTCATATTTTCTTCACTGAGATTTAATAGATTAGTTTGTCCTAAATTTATTGAACCTTGTTCTATTATTGCTGGAGGTTTATGAGATCTCATTAAGGCTAAGGCAATTGTAGATTTTCCAGAACCTGATTCTCCTACTAAACCTAGTTTTTCTCCTTTTGAAAGGTTAAAAGATACTCCTTCTACAGCTTTAACTGGACCACCACTGGTGTAATAGTATACCTTTAAATTTTCTACACTTAGTGCGAAAGGATTTGTCATACTGTAGTCCTTAATCTTGGATTAGCTATTCTATCTAATCCTGCAGTAATCATGAAAAGACTTACAAAGAGCAAAACCATTACTATTATAGGAGGCATGAACCACCACCAAAGTTCTCTTATTAAAGCTCCGTAATGAAGGACCCAAAAAATCGTTAATCCTATTGAAGGCTCATTTTGGGGTCCAAGGCCTAGAGCTGATAGTCCAAGCGAAGCTAATACTGCACCTGCAGAGGCACCCACAAGACTAGCTGCAATAAATGGGAGAAGATTAGGGATCATTTCTTTGAAAATTATTTCTAGGTCATTCACACCGTTAAGTTTTGCTACTTGGATATATGCTCTTTCCCTCATTGTCAGTACTTGGGCTCTTGTAACTCTAAGTGCACCCATCCAACCAAAAGCAGCTATCAGAAGTCCTAACATAGTATTACTCATAACGTCTAGGAGAGATGCTAATATAATCAAAATCATTAACACTGGTATAGTCATGAATACATCAGAAATAAATCTTATGAGACTATCTATATAACCTCCAAAATAACCACTAATGAATCCTAAAATTGTTCCAACTCCAACTCCAACAATTGCTGCGATTAATCCAATTTTTAAAGTTCCTGGAGTTCCATATACTATATCTGCAAAAACATCTCTACCTTGTTGATCAGTACCAAGCCAATGATCTAATGAAGGTGGTTGAGCAGGTCTTCCTGCACCAACATCTGCTCTTTCTCTGTCTACGAACCAACTTCCTACAACACCAAAAAATATTACGAATATTAAAGTAATTATTCCTGCGGTTAACATTCTATTATCGTTAATTAATTTTAGTACTTTCATTATTAATCTCTTATGATTGTTGTTCCTGTAAGTTTATTCTTGGATCTATCAATGGATATAACAGGTCAACTATAAATAAAGCAAACCCTAAAGAAACAATTACAAAAATCATTATTCCTTGCATTAAGAAATAATCATTTGAAGATATTGCAGTATATAGTAGATTTCCTAGTCCAGGGTAAGCAAAAATCACTTCTACTAATACTGATCCTGCTAAAATAGTTCCAAGGCTAATAGCAAGACCTGTTACTTGAGGTAACATTGCATTTCTTACGCCGTAACTTAGGAAAATTCTGTTTTCTTTTAATCCTTTATACTCAGCGAACTTCATATAATCCTCACCCATTGTAGTAATCATCATTCCTCTCATTCCAAGCCCCCAAAAACCTATTGAAGTAAGTACTATTGATCCTGCTGGCATAATTGCGTGTGAAATAACACTTAACACCATTTCCATACTCCATTCAGGTCTGACCCCGAAGCCGTATGCTCCAGATGTAGGTAGAATGGGCCAGTATATTGCAAAAGTATAGATCATGACTATTCCAAGAAGATAATAGGGAATAGCAGAAAGAGTCATTAGAAAAGGGACAAAAATCTTCACAAAATTTCCAGTTTTTGGCCATGCAAGTAAAGCTCCGAAAACAGTACCCACTACAAAGGCTATTATAGTTGCCACAGATAACATCCCTATCGTCCATGGGGCAGATCTCATTATTTCAGTAATTACAGGAGTAAAATCTGCTATAGTTTTTCCAAAATCTAAACGAATTACATCATTCCAATAATTAATGTATTGTTTCCATAATGGTTGATCTAGACCGAATTTCTTTTCCCATATTTCAATCATTTCTTCCATTTTTCCTACATTAACTCCACCTTGAGCAGCCAATTGGTAAAGTCTTTCTTTTATGGGATTTGTATCTCGGAGTCGAGGAATGATGAAATTTAAACTTACGGCAACCACTACAACAGCTAGAAACAATAAAAATCTCTTTAATATGTACTCAGCATTCATTTGTGGTTTAAATAATTTTTATGAAGTAATTATCAATTAATTCTTTAACAAAAATAATTCTCTGTAAAGTATATTTTGATTTTTCTTTAATTTATTACTTAATTCATCATTATTTGAGGATTTTATTTAGTGTTTTATTGACATTTAACTTATTTTTAATGAAAATCTCAATATCAATTAACTCTAATTAAAACTTTCAGTTACTATAATTGATGGTTTTTTTTAGTGTCAATATAAACAAAAACTTAAGGAGAAAATTTATGATTAAATTAAATTCCAAGGTTATGGTTTTTGCTTTGATGACAGGATTATTTTCTTTTGTGATAGCTTGTGGTGGAACTACTACAGAAACAATTGTTGAGAAAGAAATTGTTGAAGTAGTAAAAGAAGTTCCAGTGGAAAAAGAAGTTATTAAAGAAGTTGAAGTTGAAAAAGTTGTTGTAGAAGAGAAAGAAGTTGTTAAAGAGGTAGAAGTTGTTAAAAAAGAAATTGTAGAAGTTGAAAAAGTTGTTGTGCCTCCAGACTATAAGCCTGGACACAGAGGAGATGTGTCAAGAGAAGACACATTGATAATGACTGGGTTTGGACCTGGTGCTTCTGAATGGACTGGTTTTGACAATTTGAATCCTTATTCAGCTGGTGGTCTTGGAAGAGTAAGAGGTATTCTTAATAAGACTATTTATGAATACATGTATTATTACAACCACAACACTGGTGAACAGATTCCATGGTTAGCTACTTCTTACACTACTCATGATGATGCTATGGGAGTTGACTTTACTTTAAGACAGGGAATTAAATGGTCAGATGGAGAAGATTTTTCATGTGATGACGTTAAATACACTGTTGAATTGTTAAGAGATACCCCAGAACTAGTATTTGCTAGTGATATGAATGAATGGGTGAAGAGTGTTACTTGTGTAGATGATCACAATGTGACTATTAATCTTAATAAGCCTAACGTAAGATTTTTCTACTTCTATTTCGTAGAGAACTCTGAAATTCATATTCAAATTCTTCCTAAACACGTTTGGGAAAATGAAGATCCTCTAGAATTCACTAACTGGGATCCTAATAAAGGATATCCTGTAGGAACTGGTCCATATGTAGCTGTTGAAGCTACCGGACAAGGACAGATCTTTGATCGAAATGATGCTTGGTGGGCAGCAGAGACTGGTTTCTCTCACCTTCCAGTACCATTGAGAGTTGCTTATATTCCTCCAGGAAGTGCTGATACTGCAGTTGCTAGAAATATAAACAACGAATTTGACGTTGGTTCTATTATGCAACCAGGTGTTTTCCTAGTTGCTAAAAAGAAGAACCCTAACATTCAGAGTTGGGCTGTAAAAGGACCATCTTGGGGTGCAGCAGATGCTTGTGTTTACACTCTAGGAGTTAACACCAATTGGGGTCCTATGAGTGATGTTAATGTTCGAAGAGCAATTAACAGAACTGTTGATAGACAACAATTGGTAGATTTAGCTTATGAAGGTTCTACTGTTACAAGAGGAATTCCATACTCTACTTATGGTGGACTGAAATTATATGAAGATGCTCAAGCAGATCTCATAGCTAAATATGATCCAGAGAAACATGATTTAGATGAAGCTGCAACACATATGGCTGCTGCAGGTTATGCTAAAGATGGAGATGGTCAGTGGGCTAAAGATGGCGCTAAGTTAGAGTTTGATCTACATGTGCCTGGTTGGTTAAAACCAATGGGTCCTGTACTTGAAAAGCAATTAAAAGATGGTGGTTTTGCGGCTACCTTTGTATTGCATGATCCAGACAATGGTCCTATGTTTGATGCTGTAAGGACTGGAAAAGCTGACATGTGGGTGCTAGTTCACTGTGGAAGTAGTAATGAGCCTTGGGGAACATTACAACACTATCACAGTAAATTTAGTGCACCTTCACAGGGAGAAATGAACACTTATATTTGGGGTAATAGCCATTACAAAAACCCAGAATATGATGCGATCATTGACCAAATGGATGCAATCCCTGGTTCTTCTAATGACCCAGCATACATGGCATTAGCTGATCAAGCATTAGAATTATTTTTAAGTGATGTTATTGAAATTACTCTTGCTGAAGAAAGGCATGTGGTAACATTCAATACTGCTCACTGGAAAGGTTTTGCTAATGAAAATGATCCATATGTTGCTCCATATAGCTTATGGGCTGCGTTCATTCTAGAAGTTTTGAACGTGACTAAAGCTAAATAGTTTTAAGCACATAAAGTAAATTATTGGGGGATGTTTTTCATCCCCCAATTTTTTTACCACTTATCACAACCTTCTGATATAGGACTATTCTGTTTATTGTTAGTATCTCCACTTACAGATCCTGTTTCAGCGTTGATGTAATAAATCAAAGTTTTTGGTCCTAGGAATTTATCAGGTTTTAGATCCCAAACAATTTTCCAATCATTTGATTCATTGATGAAATAAGATTTTTGTTTTTTGAAATCGTAATCCATGTTTACCCATTGGTCACAAGTTCCTCCAAAAAATCCCCAAGTTTTACTTTTTAAGAATTTCATCAATTCATTGTTAGCTGAATCAATACTAGGGATTTTAGAATTTTCTCTTAGAATGTTTTCTTGATTAACTGATTCTGAATTTTTAACTTCTGTCTCAGATTTTATGATTTCTTTTGTTTTGCTTGGAAAACCTTCTTTTTCACAAGCTTCAGTTAATTCTTTTAAAGCCAAATATGATTCAACATGAATTTCCATATGCTCATATGTGTCATCATATGCAAGAGGCATAAATGTAGGATAGTCATAATAATTCGCTACAGCTTCTTCTGCTGCTCTTATGAATCTAGAAGAAGTGACAAGGATTTCATCAGAAGATTTCATAGAAGTTATTTCAAGTTCTCGAATCTTAATTTTTATTTCATTTATAGGCATTTCATCTTTCAGAACCCCTTCAGTAAGTTCAAAAAAAACTTTACATGCTGGCTCTGAATCGTAATATTGGATGGCACTTTGACATCCAAATATCAAAAATATGAGAATCATCACATGAAAATTCTTTAGAAATGAATTTATTTTTTGAGTTCTCATAAATGTAATATTTTCTAATTTTATTTAGTTTAATTAATGGGAGATTATATTATTAATTAATAATTTTTTGTAATTACAATTATTTAACATATTTTTTTGGAGAAGAAATGACTTTAAAATTAGGAATTATAGGATGTGGAGGTATGGGACTAAGGCATATGCATGGTATTTCAGAATTAATGAAATATAGTGAGATAATGAAATTAGAAGCAGTATGTGATCTTCATGAATCTGCAGCAAACTTTGTTGCTTCAAAAGCTGAAGAAATTACAGGTAAAAGACCTAATGTTTTTACTAGCCTTGAAAAAATGTTATATCAATCTGATATAGATGTTTTAGATATAGTTACAGATACTCGAACGCATCATAAATTTGCTATAGAAGCTATGGAAAGTGGAGTCAATGTGATGACTGAAAAACCTATGGGAGTAACTCTAAAGGCTTGTAGGCAAATGATGGATTCTCGAAAAAAAAATAATGTTAAATTAGCTGTAGCTGAAAATTATAGAAGAGACCCCATGAATCGTTTAGTAAAAGAATTAATAGACAATGGGGCTATTGGTACTCCACAAATGCTCTTAGATATTTCTGTTTCAGGTGGGGGAAACCTAATGCATGCTACTGGATGGAGAGCAAAAAAAGTAATGGCTGGTAGTTTAATATTAGAGCAAGGAGTACATACTTCTGACTTGATTCTATATTTTATGGGTGATGCAGAATCAATTTATGCCACTACTGGAGTTATGCAAAAAGAGAGGAAAGTTGGCAAGAGACCTCCAGGAATAGAACAATTTTATGGTCATAGAGTAGAAGATCAATTTGAAGGGCAGTCTAAAGTGATAATTGATGCGGAAGATACTGCATTTTCTGTAATAAAATTTCAAAGTGGAGCTATTGGCCAAATGACTATGACTAGTGGTGCAAATGGTTATGGCTTTGGAAATGAGACTATACATGGTACTGAAGGAACCCTAAAGCTTCCTGGAAGCAGAAATGGTAATAGTCCAATTATTTCTAGAGATAATTTGTCTGATTCCATTACAGGAGATGATCTTCTGGATTTAGTTCCTGAATGGCAATTAGATGATATTACTTCATTATATTTTGATGGTAGTAGAAGAATCTCTAATTATGATTATCCATTTGAGGCAGTAGATAGAAAACTTATTGCTATTGAGTTGCATGATTTAGCAGAAGCAATAATAAATAATTCTACACCAGAGGTAGATGAGATTGTAGGAGTGAAAGCATTATCACTAGCTTATGGAGCATTAGAGTCTGGAGATACTGGTCAAATAGTTAAGTTAAAAGATATAGAAACAGGTAAGGTGAATCAGTATCAGTCTGAAATTGATTCTGAATTAAAAATTTAATTATTTAGGAGAAAATGTAATGTTATTAGAAGGAGAAAAAGCTCCAAATTTTGAATTAATGGGTTCGGGTGGATCTTTAATTAATCTTGATAATTTGAAAGGTAGTATAGTAGTTCTTTATTTTTATCCTAAAGATGACACTCCTGGGTGCACAATTGAAGCTTGTGAATTTCGTGATATGAAAGAAATTTATGATCAAACAGGCATAAAAATTTTTGGTGTAAGTGCTGATGACTTTGATTCTCATCAAAATTTTATAAATAAATTCAACTTAAATTTTGAGTTGATAATTGATGAAAACTATGAAATTTCTCAGAAATATGGAGTTCTTTACGAAAAAAATGATAATGGAAATTCTAAATTGAGTATTAAGAGAGTAACTTATTTATTGGATGAAAATGGAATTATTATGAAAATTTGGAAGGATGTTGATCCAAATGGTCATGCAGAAGAAATAATTAATTTTCTTGAAACAGTCAAGAAAAGTTAAAAAAAGAGTTGGAATTATCTAGAAGTTATTTTTTTGAAATGGCAAAATAATAAAAAAACAGAGGTATAAATTATGAAAGGTCCAAGTATATACAAGTTTTTTACAAGTTTTCCTGTAATAATTGTATTAATAATTATTGTAGTTGTGGCAGTAATTTTCATTGCTGTATAGTGAGAAGAAATGATTCCGCCTAATGATGAATGGGGATCAATGAAAGTTACACTTACATGGTCCAGTGCTTTTAAAATTGCTTTGGCTGTAGTATTAGCTAATGTTATAGCTCTTCCTATAGCTCTGATTGGAATAATCGCATTTATTGGAGAAATTTAGGATTAGTCAAATATATTGATAATTTTTTCTAAATTTTCTATATCATGATTATCTTTCAAGGTAAGATTTTTAGCTATCTTACTAGAAGTAATAGAGGGTAATTCATGACCAGATAATTTTGATAATGTTTTATTTAGATTGTGAGATAGTACAGAAATTTTCAAAGATATTTCATTATTTTCTAACATTTTTTTTAATTTTTTATCAAATTTAAAAATCGTTAAATATCTATTAAGATCTTTAATGTGAATTCCGGTTTGATTTGATATGTCATTTAAATTCATTTTTTCATGATCTATAAGAAATTTTATCCCAATCGCTTTATGAGTAGGAGAGAGTAATTCTGATAATGAGGGGTATTTTAATGATAATGCCCAGGCTTCATCAGTATTTATCTTTTCATTTATTATACCCACTACTACTGTGGAATAACCAAGATGTTTAAATGCTAAATATCTTTTTATTCCTAATATTATTTCAAAATTCCCATTATCTATTTTAGATACTAGTAATGGTTCCATAAGCCCTTTTTCTTTAATATCTAGAGCCACAGATTTTATTTCTTCAGTAGAATAATCATCTTCGAGATGATTAGATGAAGGTTGAATGTTTTTTATGGATAATTGTTTAAACTCAGTAATGTAATTCATAATGATTAACAAATTTTATTTTTCTAGAATAACATGAGACATAAGATATTTTGAAATTATTTAATTTTATGTTGAGATAATTATACCCCTAAAGGTAAGGGCTATTATCAGATTTTAAATAATGGCCCTATATCTTATAATTTTAGTGCTTCAATAAGATTATTGGCTGAAGCATTTCCACCAGAAGCTATTAGAACTACTTTTTTCCCTTTTATTTTTTTCTTTAAGTTCAAAGCTGCAGCTAAAGTAGATGATCCTGCTGACTCTACAAGTGATTTTGTGTTGAATAAAAATAATTTCATAGCTAAAAAAATATCTTTTTCTTCAACTAATATGAAATCATCTAAACTGTTTTTTAAAATTGATTGAGGCAATTCATATCCTTTTCCTGTGGCTAATCCTTCACATTTTGAATTAGATTGTGATTCGATTAATTGTTTTTCTTTCCAAGATAAATATCCTGCTGGAGAAGCTGATGATTGAACAGCAATAACTTTAGTATTTTTGTTTAATCCATCTCTTACAATGCAAGCTCCAGAAGCTCCACTTCCTGCACCTAGAGGTACTATCAAAAAATCGGGATCATTTATTTTATCAAAAATTTCTAGGGAATAAGTGGCAACTCCTGCAATTAATTTTTCTTCATTTGCTCCATCAACATATGTGTATCCATTTTTTTCTGCTAATTTTTGAGCATTGTATTTTGATTCATCGTAACTATTTCCTTCAGAAATCACTTGAGCTCCTAAATTTTCCATAGATTCAATTTTTGATGGGTTTATTCCAAGAGGACAATAAATTATTGATTTATAACCAAACACTTTTGCTGAATATGCTATTGATTGGCCATGATTTCCAGTAGAAGGCGTAACTAAAACTGATGATGAATCAGGTTTTTTTAGATAAGTTCCGTAATTTAATCCTCCTCTAACTTTGAAGGATCCTAATATTTGAAAATTTTCATGTTTTACCCAAATTTCAGCATCTAAAATTTTATCAAGGCTAGGATAATGTGTTAAGGGAGTAATGTTAATATATTTTTTTATAGCTTTTTTTGCTGATTTGACATTTTCAATTGTAGGTATTGTAAGTTTCATAAAAACCCTCACAAAAGAAGAACTCCCACTTATTGCTAAGTGAGAGCTTCCTCCCGATACGGAATTGGTGTTAGCTTTCTCCCTCTCCAGCGTCCCTTATTTGAGAGTTTGTTCGCTTTCATCCTGTGTCGTCACACAATCAATAGAATATTACAAAATAAAAAAGTTGTCAATACCTGTTATCGAGTATTTTTAAAATTTTTTTTCTGGCCCTCGACGTTAATCAAGGGCCATATTTCCGCATCAGTTTCTTTATTGAAAAGAAACCATGATTAATCTTAATCTTTCCCAGAAAAAAGTAAAACAGATGAATTTTATTTTCTGCTTTTCAAAATAAAAGTTGTGCATTTAGGAATTTCTTTTATAGTTCTTGCGCCTACATAAGTTGCTGCAGATCTTAATCCCCCTAATATATGCCTTAATGTATTTTCTACCTTACCTTTATAGGGTACAGTTACAGTTTTTCCTTCACTCGCTCTATAACTTTCTATTTCTCCATAATGTCTTTCCATAGCAGTGTCAGAACTCATTCCATAGAATCTTTTATATTTGATGCCATCTTTCTCGAATAGTTCTCCTCCAGACTCTAAGTGTCCAGCGAACATTCCGCCTAACATTACAAAATCCGCTCCAGCGCCAAACGCTTTAGAAATATCTCCAGGATATTTACATCCTCCATCTGAAATTACATGACCTCCTAAACCATGGGCCGCATCAGAACATTCCAATATTGCTGATAATTGTGGATATCCCACTCCGGTTACAATTCTTGTAGTACAGACAGATCCTGGTCCTATTCCAACTTTAACAATATCTGCGCCTGCTAAGATTAAAGCTTCAGTCATTTCCCCAGTTACTACATTTCCAGCAATAATTGGATTTGTAAAGGTTTCTCGTACTGCTTTTACCGTATCAAGAAATTTTTCAGTATAGCCATTCGCCACATCTAAACAAATGAATTTAGGAATTTTTTGTTTATTTTTAGTTAAATGTTCAATTAAATCTTTGATTTGCAATAAAGAGTCAATTCCTGCAGTTATAGAAATGTATTCTGAATTTACTCCACTTTTAAGAGCGTTTATCCAATCTCCAGTATCGTAAAATTTATGAATAGCTGTAAGCATTTGATTTTTTGATAACACTTCAGCCATTTCAAAAGTTCCTATAGTATCCATGTTAGCAGCAATAATAGGTATTCCTGTCCAGGATGTTTGGGAAAATTTAAATTTAAAGGTTCTAGTTAAATCAACAAGTTTTCTAGAGTAAAGTGTACTCCTTTTAGGTCTTATCAAGACGTCTTCAAAATCAAGTTTTATTTCTCTTTCTATTCTCATTTTTTACATAGGTTATTTTAGTCAGTTATATACGGTAATCCTCTCCTCATTCCATTTTCATCATCCATTCCATAACCAAAGACCCAAGTATCTTCTACAATAAAACCTGTCCAGTCAATAGTAATATTGTTAACCTTCTCAATTTCTTTATCCAATAAGACTACAGTTTTTATTTCCCTTGGAGTAAATTTTTCCTCCAACCATGGGATTATATCAGCCAATGTCTTACCTGTATCATAAATATCTTCGATAATTAAAATTGGTTCTCCGGTTTCAGGATTGGAATCAGAAAAATACCATTCTTCTTCCATATCATATGCATAACACATTAAAAGTTTATTCTGTATTTCATCAGATAAAGATTTTACTAAATCAACGGCGAATGGTACTCCTCCTGATAAGGGAACCACAATTGATAGATATTGAAATTCATTATTTTCCAAATAGAATTCAGAGATGTTTTGAGATAATTCGACTATTTTTGATTGTATTTTTTCTGAAGTGATTTCCATTTTTCTATTTTTCCTTCTTTAATGGTTTTCCTAAAGACCCTGGTTCAATACCTCCAATAATAGGTTTTAATAAAACTGGTAATTTTCTTCTTTTTTCTCCATTAAACATTTGTATAAATATTAGTGTCATTATCATTAAAGGGAAAGGTATTAATGGAAGGACTTGTGTGAATCCTATGGTAATCGACTGCATTTTAAGCGCTATTAATTGGAATGCCCCAAAAGCGTAGGCCCCTAAAGCTGCTCTAATGGGGTTCCATCCTCCAAATATAACTATAGCTAAACATATCCATCCGTAGTTTCCAGTGTGTCCTTCAGACCACCCATATTTTGCATGTAGAGAGAATGCTGCTCCTCCAATTCCAATTAGGAAACCACCAATTATAGTTCCTAATATTCTCATTAATTCAGGATTAATTCCTCTGCTCATTGATGAAGTTGGATTTTCACCAACAGAACGTAAGTTTAATCCAAATTGAGTTCTGTATAGAAAAAACCAAGCCATTGGAATCAACAATACAGATAATAAAACAAGGATGTTTTGATTAAATAAAGAGGGGCCTATGTAAGGGATGTTTTTTAATATAGGTAAATCTACTTTAGGTAGAGATGGACCAGGTATTCTTACATAATTTTGACCTAGAAAACTACTTAACTTCCCACATAGAATAGTAAGAACGAATCCTACTGCAATTTGATTCATATTGAGCTTAATATCACATAATACAATTATTAGGGCTATTAATGATCCTACTAGACCTGCAGATAGAACTCCTAAACTAGCATTATTAGTAGATATTGCTACTGCAAAAGCGGTAAGCGCAGTTATTAATATAGTTCCTTCTACAGATAGATTTACTACACCAGATCTTTCTGTAATAGTTTCTCCGATTACTACAAAAACTAATGGAGCACTTAGGGATATTATTGTAATAAATGATGGTTCAAAATAAGTCATTTTTCTAGATTCAACCTTGATGTAATTTTATTGAACATATTGTTTAAATAAGAGGATCTCATTACTAACCATATTAGAACGATTGAAGAAAGTATTATTGAAATCATACTTGAGTGTAAATCTAATCTTAGTTGTAATTGAGATCCTCCTGCGATCATAGATGCAAAGAAGAAACTTAAGATCATTGTAATTATAGGGTTTCTAGAAGAAGCTAATACTATCAATATAGATAAGAATCCATATCCTCCTGAGATTGCAGGTACAAGTTTGTGATGAAAACCTGCAGCTTGAACTACTCCAGCGATACCTGCTAATGCTCCTGCAATTGCGAAAGCATAATAAAAATAAAGTGAACTGTTGATTTTATATCTACTGGTTGAGGATGGATTTATTCCAGTAGCTCTGAGTCTAAGACCTAAATTTGTATATTTAATTAAAATAAAGATGATTAAAAAAGAACCTATTACTAGGACTAATGGAATAATTTGAAAGTTATATTTTCCTAGAGTAGGTAACCAAGATGCATCTGGGAAAATATCTGTGCCACTTGTAGATGCTATTCCAGCTCTTTTCCAAGGTCCAATTATCAGATATACGATTAATCCAGATGCGACAAAATCAAGTCCTAGTCCGCCAAAAATTTCATGTACATTAAACTTAACTCTAAGAAATCCACACAATAGTCCCCATAATCCACCAAAAATAAGACCAATAAATATTTGAATATATGGAGATGCAATTGATTCTCCTAAAGCAGATCTTGCTATAATTGTTGCACCAATAGATCCTGCTATAATTTGACCTTCAATTCCGATATTCCATAATCCAGCTGAAAAAGTTATCAAAAGAGCTAATGATGCTAGGGCTATTGGTGCCCAAATTAATAGAGTTTTTACGATTTTTTGTGGTTTTCCGAAAGCACCATAAATTATTGATTCCATTACTTCTGAAGGTGAACCTCCAAGTAATAGAATGATTAAGCTAATTAATAGGAATGTAACTAATAATTTTATAGTTATAAAACCTAGATTTAATAGATTTATTTTCAGTTTATTATCCATTGCTATTAACACCTGAAATTAGATAAGGTATTTCATTTTTACTTATTTTTGATTTATCTGAAAAATGAGTGATGGAATTTCCTGAAAAACACATTATGTAATCAGAATATGCCCAGACTTCTTCTATGTCTGTAGTAGAAAATATTGAACCATAGTCAGAATTGGATCTGGTTTTAATTTTTCTCCATATGAAACTAGCTGATTGCACATCTAACCCTCGAGTGGGTTGTTCCATTAATAAAAGACCTATTTCTTCTGGAATCAAAGCAAGCATTAATTTTTGCTGATTACCACCAGATAATTCTGAAGCCAGTGTGCTTTTTTCGCCTTTTATATTAAAGTCATCAATTAATTGAATGCTTTTATTTTCTACTTTTTTCCAATCGATTATTTGAGAGTTTGAGAATCTTGAAATAGCAACGTGTTCATATATTTTTAATTCATTGAATAATCCTTTTTCCAGTCTGTCAGATGGAGTGTAGTAAAAATATTTTTCAGGTATAAAATTGTCAGAATTTTCATTTTTTATTGTAATATCAATTTTTCCACTGAAACAATCTCTAATGAATTGATCTGCTCCTGAACCTTGTAGTCCTATTACGCCTGTAGTTTTCCCGCATGGGAAATTGATATTTTGATCATAATATTGAATACTTTTTGGATTTTTAGAGAAATTTATAAGTATAGATCCTAAATTAGAATTTTTTAAACTTTCTTTTTTATTGTTAACTTTAACTGAGGATTTCGAATCAAACATAAGATCAATGATTTGATCACTAGGGCAGGGTAGTTGCACAGTTGATACTATTTCTCCTCGTTTCAATATAGTGGCTTCTTGGCAAAGATCTAATACTTCATCAAGTTTATGTGATACTAAAATTATAATGAAACCAACTTCATTTAATGATTTAAGTACTTCAAATACAAGTTGTTTTTGTTCTAGTGAAAATCCATTGGTTGGCTCATCTAAAATAATTATTTTTGTTCCATTGAATAAAAGTCTAATTAGTTCAACTTGTTGTCTTTCTCCTACTGAAAGATCTCTGATTTGATCATCAGGATTAACATTAATTTTATATTTTTTAAACTGTTCTAATATATTCTTTTTTATTCCTTTGATATTGATAAAAGGATTGCTGTTTTTACTTCCAACAATAAAGCTTTCCAAGACATTCAGGTTTGAAAAATCTAGAGGATCTTGAGCGAGTATTCCAATACCATTTTTTATTGAGTCTTTGGTAGATCCAAGTTCAAGTTTTTTTTCTCCAACAATGATTTCTCCATCATCTGCCCTATAATGACCTGAAAGAATTTTGACAAGAGTAGATTTTCCTGCTCCATTCTCTCCTAGTAATGCATGAATTTTCCCAGATGAAATAGTAAAGTTTATATCCTTGTTAGCGAGAATATTCCCGAATGATTTTGTTATATTTTTAAACTTAATTTCCATAATAAAACTAAATAGGCGACTCGTTTAGGAGTCGCCTATTATTATAATCTCTTAAAGCATTTATCGTTATTCTGATGAACCTTCTATGCCTTCTAACAATTGTGGTGTATACCATACTTTTGCAGCATCTACTCCAGAGTTTTCACTTAACTGATCTCCTGACCAGTCTAAGGATTTTCCACTTTCAACATACACTGTTCCATCTTGGAAATTTAATGGACCTGTATATAGGTTGAGTCCATTAGCTAATTCCCCTATGAAAGAATCTAAGGCTTGTGCTTCATCTCCGTTTAACCCATCACCTGAATGCCATCCAATAAAAGATTTATCAGGATGAGTAATATCTTTCCAGTATGGACCAACCCATCCCCATCCAAGATCTCCATCCAATAATAGCCGATCCCAAGTATTAGGATCTGAGTCCATATTGAAAGCTCCATTTAAAAACATTAGGTAAGCTGGTCCCCAGTTGAAATAGTTTACTCCTAGGCAAATTTCTGGAGCTTGTTCGCAAGCACCTTCATAGTCATAAGGGACTACCCATACATCCTCTCCAGCAGCAGCCCTTTGTCCTCCAACTACCAAAGCTTCAGTAGTATCTATGTGTGAAATTACTACATCTCTTCCTTCGTCAAAGAATTCATTAGTAACCTGGGTTGGGTCTAATGTAACTCCAGGAATATGGAACCAAAAACCTATCCAAATTGTTTTGAAATCTATTGGTTGATTTGAACAATGAACTGCACCTAGGTATGTAGCATTAGCTAATCTTCTAGTTTCATCGTTGATTAATGGACCAAGGAAACCAATTTTTCCGTTCTTAGATTTTAATGCTGCTGCACAACCCGCAATCATCTGTCCGTATTCCATTTGTCCCATTACATTACCTAAATTTGTTAATTCAGGTTTGTAACCCTTTCCACTTTCTAAAGCACTGTCACCTGAAGCCCATACGAATGTTGTATTAGGGAACATAGCAGCTGCTTCTAATATACCGTCTTTCATGTCATCAGATGTAGCAATAATTAGATCAGCACCCTGATCAATCATGTCTTCAGCAATTCCTGGGATAGTTAAATCAGGGTTATCTGCTGGATTAACAAAATCTACAGTAATTAAATCACCATTCATAGCTTTAGCTGCATATTCAGCGCCTTCAAAATGTGCTTGAGACCATCCTTTATCGTTACGAGGTCCTACTAGAATAACACCAACTGTAGGTGGATCATATGCCCCACCATTATCTGCATATGCCCCTAAAAGCATTTGTGAGAGTTCAATAGGACTTGCATCATCCATAGGATTTCCAGCTGCTTCTGTACCTTCCCCATTCATTCCCGATAATAATTGTGGTGTGTACCATATTTGCATTTCATCTGCTACTTCACCCGCTTCAAGATAAGTTGATCCATCTTCAAAATTTAATGGACCCATGAATAGATTCATTCCTGAAGCCAATTCATTAATGAATTGATCTAACTTTGAAGTTTCATCTTCAAAAAGTCCAGGACCATGATGCCATCCTATAGTAGATTCATCCATGTTATCCCATTTAGGTTCAGACCAAATCCATTCATTTGTAAATTCTCCATCAAGACTTTTTTTAACAATTTCAAGATAATCAGGTCCCCAGTTGAAATAGTTTACTCCTAGGCAAATTTCTGGAGCTTGTTCGCAAGCACCTTCATAGTCATAAGGAACAACCCAAACATCCTCTCCAGATTCTGCACGTTGTCCTCCAACTACTAATGCCTCAGTAGTATCAATATGTGAGATAACAACATCTCTTCCTTCATCAAAAAATTCGTTAGTAACCTGTGTCGGATCTAATGTAACTCCAGGG